>ONFA01000003.1 GCA_900316975.1 uncultured Prevotellaceae bacterium
AGTTCTTAAATGTGTCAACCTATTTCAGTATAAGACACTTCTTTGGTTGCCTGAATGTCGGTGAAGAATCCGAAGCGTTCTGACACTTGGCTGATTTCTGCCTTTTCTGGCAAGTTAAGGATTTTGGGGCGTAAATAGATTTTGTCGGATTCAATTTCCATGCCCAGTGCATACTTCAAGATGGGTGATGCTTGGTAGTAGAGATAATTGTTTGTCTCAAAGCAGTTTATGCTCCAGCGTTCATCAAATTTATGCGTGTAGATAATCAAAGGATAGAGTGGCCATGAAACAGATGTGCCGAACAGGCAGATGGCACCAAGAGCAAAGAAGGTCTTTTGATTGCGTGTGATGGAGAAGAAACCACCGAGCATGGCAGAAGCGTCTTCAAATCCATATTGAGAGAAGTTCCCTGATGCAATAGCCATGAAGGAGAGTGGTTTCCCGAAACACATGGTGTTATAGTTTCCCGTCAAACTACCTCCATAGTGGTGATGCTTGGTAGGCACATTGAAGAGCGGAGTGGGAGTATCGGGGCATAGTTCCCGATTGCTGAAATTGTAAAAAGGAGAAATGGAAAGGGAAAACTTTTGATAGCCCAGCAGTTTCAAGTTTGCCCTGACTTTTGCGTTGATGCCGTGTTTTAGACGTCCATTTTCAATATGCCTTTCATTATTGGAGTTCCAGTAATAGTCGGTGTTTGTAGCCCCATCTATAGTAGCAGAGATACTGAGTTTCTCTCGTGGATCACTCAGTTGGGCATGGATTGTGGTGAATACAATCCAGCACAATAGTGCCATGTAAAGTCTTGAATGCCGCATGTATTGTATTTTGTTTGTTCATTTAAAACGATTCTTCGCCTCTCATATTGTGTTGATTTGCCATTAAATGCCTACCTTTGTAGCCTGTTTGAATGAGATTGCTTGTGACGGTACTCAAATAGGGCAATTCTCAAAAGGTTGTTAGTATGAATATCATCAGATTTGTGAAGAATTGGATGTTGCCGATTGCAATGGCGATTGGTGTGGCATCTTATTATGTATATGTGAACATTCCTGCATTGGACGGGACACATGCAGTTGTGAATAGGGCAATTGGTTATGTGCAGCCAGCATTGCTGTTTTGTATGCTGTTCGTGAGTTTCTGCCGTATGAGTATCAGGGAATTGAAACCGCGTGCGTGGATGTTGGAACTGCTGGCGATTCAGGTGGTGAGTTTTGTCATGATGGGACTGTTGATTGTTTGGATGCCTAATGTGGCAGGACGTGTGGTCATTGAGAGTGCAATGATTTGCATGATATGTCCGACGGCAACGGCTGCCGCTGTGGTGACGACAAGACTACATGGTAATGCGAATGTGGTGGTGAGTTACACCTGTCTTATCAATATGGCAGTTTCGTTGTTTGTGCCTATGATGGTGCCGTTTATGCATGAGAGTAACATGCCAGGCTTGACTTTCGAGATTTCTTTTCTTTTGATTCTTGCAAAAGTTTTTCCCTTGCTGATTATGCCGTTAGTTGTGGCTTGGTTTGTGAGGCATCTTTTCCCGAAGTTTCATGCCTATATCTTGCGGCAGACAAATTTGGCATTTAATCTGTGGGCTGTTTCGCTGGCATTGGCTATAGGGGTATCGGTAAAGGCCCTGGTGCACAGTACTGAAGGCTTGGGAACGATGATCGGCATTGCTGTTGTATCGCTTATATGTTGTGTAGCGCAGTTTGGAATTGGACGGTTGATAGGACGGAGACACGGGGAGCCTGTGGCTGGAACTCAAAGCCTTGGTCAGAAGAACACGGTGTTTGCGATATGGATGGGTTACACTTTCCTCAATCCCGTCACAGCATTGGCTGGTGGATTTTATTCATTATGGCATAATTTAGTGAATTCGTGGCAGTTGTGGCGAGTGAGGACTTCTCCAAAAGAATAAATTATGCAGTGTGGTATAAGATGTAAATCTTATCTCTTTCCGAAGAGTTTCTGAATGAGGTCGATGCGTCCCATTTGGCGGAGCAGACGGGTGATGTTTTGTCGCTCGGATGGCTTGTACCAGAAAAAGAATTGACGTTGGGCAAGTTTTTCTTTTTGTGTCTTGGCTGACCAGATGGGTTGAAGGGTGTAAGGATGAAGACCTGTGTACCAGGCTTCGGTAGAGACGGTCATTGGTGTGGGAGTAAAGTCTTGCACTTGCTCCAGTTGGAAATTGAGATCTTTGGTTAATGCTGCCAATTCAGCCATGTCTTCAGCAGTGCATCCTGGATGGCTGCTAATGAAATAGGGAATGATTTGTTGGCGCAGGTTCTTGCGACGGTTGAGTTCATCGAAGATGCGCTTAAAGTCATAAAATAGTTTGAAGGACGGTTTGCGCATGAGTGAGAGCACACGGTCAGAGGTGTGTTCTGGTGCCACTTTGAGGCGCCCGCTGACGTGCTTAGTGATGAGTTCCTCTGTGTATAATCTATTGATGCGATTAATGCGTTCGTCACCTGTATCGTGAAGCAGGAGGTCATAGCGGACGCCTGAACCGATGAAACTCTTCTTGATGCCGGGCATGGCATCGACGGCATGATAGATGTCGAGCAGTTGGGAGTGGTCGGTGTTGAGGTTCTTGCAAATCTGCGGATGGATGCAAGAGGGACGTTTGCACTGGTGGCAAAGATCGAGGTTTTTGCCATGCATGGCATACATGTTGGCGGAGGGTCCACCGAGGTCGCTGAGATAGCCCTTGAAATCAGGCAGTTGGGTGATGGCTTTGACTTCGCGGAGGATGCTCTCTTTGCTGCGTGAAGTGATGAATTTTCCCTGATGAGCGGAGATGGTGCAGAAAGCACAGCCACCAAAGCATCCACGATGAAGGCATACGGAGAATTTGATCATCTCGTAGGCCGGGATGCGTTTGCCTTTGTATTTCGGATGTGGCAAACGGGTGTAAGGGAGGTCAAACGAGCGGTCGAGTTCATCTTGAGTGAGGGGTTGATAAGGGGGATTGACGACTACATATCTGCCATCCACCTCTTGAATGATGCGTTGTGCAGCATACTTGTTCGATTCCTCCTCAATGTGACGGAAATTTTCGGCTTGGGCACGTTTGTTGCGCAAACACTCCTCGTGGCTATGCAATACGATGTCATCAGGACGGATGCCGCCGGGTATGTCGGTTTTGTTTAGGAGGGAAGCCGTTTGCCTTTGCGGGAAACGTGCCATGAGGTTGCGGAACTTCTTGATGTCAATCTCGCAGTCCTGTTCCACCAGCAGTCGGGCTAACGACACCATCGGTTTTTCGCCCATGCCATAGATGAGAAGGTCTGCCCCAGATGGATGCAGGATGGTAGGCATGAGGCGGTCTTGCCAATAGTCGTAATGGGTGAGACGACGGAGGCTTGCTTCGATTCCGCCAATGACTACGGGTGTGTCGGGATAGAGTTCTTTCAGAATGCGTGTGTAGACGATGGTGGGGTATTCGGGGCGGAGGTCGTGACGACCGTCGGGCGAATAGGCGTCCTCTGAGCGGAGACGTTTGTTGGCGGTGTATTTGTTCACCATCGAATCCATGGCGCCGGGGGCGATGCCGAAAAAGAGGCGTGGACGACCGAGTTTCTTGAAGTCACGGAGGTCGCCATGCCAGTCGGGCTGAGGGACAATTGCCACGTTCAGTCCTTCCGCCTCAAGAATGCGACCGATGACCGCCGCTGCAAAGGAAGGGTGGTCAACGTAAGCATCGGCTGAAAAGAGGATGACATCAAGATGATCCCAGCCGAGGCGATCGATTTCTTTTTTGGTAGTGGGAAGGAAAGACATGTTTTTTGTAGATTTGTATCACCAATTATTCTAAGAATGCCAGAAAGGCCTTCATGAGTGCATTGAGTTTTTTCTGTTCGGTAATGGATTCGAGGGGGAAACCGAGACGGACGAACCGCTGTTGTTGGGCAATACCTGCACAATTACCATTGGAATAAGTGAGAATGGCAATGGCTTGTCCAGATGGAGCCAGTACAGACGGAGATGGAACACTGTAACTCTGAGGGTTCATATCGCGGTAAATGTCGAAAGTGAGTCCACAACCCGAAAGGGTCTTGAATGATTTGTTGGGAAGAGTGGCGACCGTATTTCCTCCGATGGAAGGACACCCTGCATTGGCTGCACTCATCAGCACTTTACCACCTTGGTTGTAGAACTGCTCTATCAGAGAGTTCATACGGCTGTCAAACTGTCTTTGAGTGCCATAAATAAGGTCGATGATAGGGTAGGAGGATAGTGTCACTTTTCCCTTCGTGAGTGCCTTTTCGCTACATGAGGTAAAGGAGTGGTTACCGCTGAGTAGGATGGCGCGTCCGTGGATGACGGGATAATCGAAGGTGTTGCCCATCATGATTTTTCCTTCTAATTCATCGCCACTCATGCCAAGTCCGTCGGAGGCTTCGCTACCCGCCTTGGAACGGTCGAAACTGCGTTGGTATCCACAGAATCCTGTATAGGCTCCATAGGGTACTCCAGGGTCAGCATTGAGGTCAAAGCCACAAGTTGTGGCAGTATTGATGACTTGTGGTCCTTCGAGTCTTGTGAAGGCATTCACAATGAGGACGGTACCCTTGTTTTTGGAGGAGATGCCACATGAAAGCACTTCAGAGGGGAAACTTTCTCCACCGTCATTGAGGGCTGTGACTTTAAAGGAATAAACTTCGTCGGGGTTCAGTTCAATCGTATGGCTTGTGCTTTTTACGAGGATGCCATTGTCAAAACCTTGATGTCCACGGCGTGTATAGAGGATGTATTCCTTGGCTTTTGCCGTTGGTTCAAGCGGGTCATCTACAGGCGACCACGAAAGGGTGGCTGTGTTTCTTTGTTCATCCAGCGTGATGGCAAAATCCTCGACAGGCAAGGGCTGAATCACATAGTCACGTTTGTAGAGGGTGGCGATATATTTGACGATAGTTTTATAAACCGAACGGGAAAGGTCGAACTTAAAGTGTGGATCGTAGGCAAGACGCATGTCGGCAAAGTTCTGGTGGGAGAGCATTTCGAGAATGCAGGCTGGTGGCATCGGGGCACGTGCCTCGCCATAGTTTCGGTTCCAGAGTTGTCTCACTTGCCAGTTATATTTCTTTAGGTCGGTGGTGAAGTTGGTGAGGAACATGCTGATGAGGTCTCTCGACACATATCGGTCCATGCCTGCTCCCGTCTTGCCTTCATTGTAATCGGTCATATAGACTCCTAACGAACCGACGAATGTGTCGTCGGTCCTTACACCGGCATCGGTGTGGAAGGCTACGGAGATGTCGAGCGGAACGCCGAGCCCGTCCTCTCGTTGGGGATTGTAGATGGAGCCTCCCGACAAGTGGTTGATGGCTGCCGAACGGGCATTGATGTCGTTGTTGTAGTCATTGTCGGCAAAGGGCTCTGTGTGTATCTTGTAGGGGAATCCGTACCACTGCACGCTGTATTTGGCTGCTTCTGCCCATCGGGGAAGTCCGGATGGGCGTACGGAATAGTTGCGGCCTTCTGGCACGATGTTTCCCATGCCTCCGCCGAAGCGTACGGCATCGGCGGTGATGATGCCTTTGTGGTGGCTGTGGCTGGAGAGAGCCACCATGCCGTAGTCGTGTTCGCCTTGGTCGAATTCGAATGTGCCGAGATACACCCATGTGCCTCCTCCGATTTGCTGATTCACCTTAAATTGGGTGACACCTCCCTTGTGGTGAACGGTGTAGGTGGCTTCGTCGGTTGAATTTTCATATGACTGATAGGTGACATACACGGCATATTTTCCTTCTTCGGGTATGTTGGGAACCCATTGTGCCAGTCCCTCGTCCTTTGCGGAGGTGACAGTCGGGACGTAGCGTGCCGTCCCGTCGGTGAAGGGGGAGTCGCATGCTTCGTAGATGTCTTTGATTTGTGCAAACCCGGGTCTTTCAGTGGTGTTCCATTTGATGTTCTTTTGTTTGCGACGGAAGGATTCGATGTAGGTTCCGTTGCGGTGCGGATGGTCGTTATCGACAATGACTTCGTGGGTTTGGTAGTCGCGTTCGCGAGGGGTAAAAACGACAGCGCCTGCATTTTGCAGCATCGGGATGATGAAAGGCACAACAAATGTCTGCGAGAACAGATCCTCGGTCGTACAGAAGAGGCGCGGACGTTGCCAATACCAATCGTTCTTCTCGGTGCGGTAGTAGCGTCCGTGACTCTGCCACAAGGCGATGTGATTCCCTTCCAGTCCTTTCTCGGCTGTGTAGGGGCGGGAGATGTTCTTCACCCAAGGCTCCCCTTTGTAAGTTTCGTTCAAGAGTCGGGCGGGATCTTTTTTCCCTTTTCTGAAGAAGTTGGGCACAAGGTCTTCGATGGGGCGACCGTCGGTCTCCACTGTCACTTGATACTCTTTTTGCGAAGGGGGCAAGAAGGTGCTGATCTCTTTGTAGATGCGTTCCACCACCTCTGCGGTGAAGTGCTGCTCCTGAAAACCGCCTCCCAACACGATGCGTATGCGTTCCTCCTGGCTGTCGATGTCGCACGATACGACCGTGGATGGCTTGATGTTTGCATCGTATCGGGTGTAGTTCTCAGCCCATGTCGTCAGTCGGCTTTGCAGGCTCTGTGAGTTCCCGTAGCAGGGTAGTGCCAGCAACAGGATGAATAGTATTGTTCTCATTCCCTTGTGTTGATTTTTTGAAACCCAATCAATTTGTCATACCGTTCGCCAAAAGGTCTGTGATAGACGAACACCTCGTATTCGTTTTCGGTCTGATGGAAGTCTCCTTCGCAGGGACGTGTCTGTCCCGTTTCCTCTCCGTCGGGTTTGTACATGTAGAGGTAGTTGTAAGAGCCTTGTTTCAGTGGGGTCACCAGTTCATACTGGTGGTCTATCAGGTTGTATTCCATCCGGTACGCCTCCTCCATGCGGTTGTTGGTCAGGTCGCCAAACAGATACACATCCCCTCCTGCCACCTGAGGCATCTGCAAGGTGAAATGTGTGAAGAAGTAGTCACTCTCCGTGTCGTTCGTCACGTTCTCTCCATTACGCACATAGTAGCGGCCGTTCTGGTCTTCATCGTACACGTACATGGTGCGCTGCTCGTCTGCGTAGAGCAGGGCATGGTAGTATGTGTCGTCATACTCCATGCGGTCCACCCGCATGGTCGGCACATACTCGCTCAGAATCTCGAAACGCCGGTACTCATTGCCCGCAGGAAATATCAGTGAGCGGTTGTGGTTGAAGACGAGGCGATTCACCTGCATCAGCGTGGGGTGCAGATCCTCCACATGATTGTCCCATCGACGATTCTGCTTCACTACATACTTCAGTTCATTCACGGGGTTGCTCATCTGATAGCCTCTGTAATTCACGGCAAAATTCACCTGTTGGTGATGCTCATACGTGTCAATGTCGGTATTTGCAGTCACCTCTATTTCTACACCCACCCTCGGCTCCACCACCGAGAAGCATGCCTGTGCCACGGGCTCTTCCTCTTCGTCTTCGAAGATGTTCACTCTGTAATTGCCCGACACGAGCAGCCTCGTGTTCTCGTTGGGTAGCGTCAGCCAATAGTGGCAGTAGCCCATCTCCGTGCCCATGGCAGGTTCGTAGTCCTCTATGCGCTGGTCGCTGAATCCTGTCATGTACTCACTCGTGAGTAAGTCGCTGGGTGTCCAATCTGCATTACAGTGGGTGATGGTGTAGGAGTATCGCTGATGATTTGCCTGTAAGTCGTCAAAACTCACCTCCACCTGATGCCCTCCACCCAGCAGCATCACGGAGGGTGTGCCCCACACGTCATCCACTTTCACCTGCAACGTCTTGATGCGTGGCGAAAAGCAGATGTTCTCCTGTGCGTGACATCTGATGCCCCAAAGGGAGATGCTCAGGATAATCATTAAACGGATGAGTCTCATTCGTGTCATTCGTCGCACCGAAGGTGCTTCGTGCAATGCTTCTTCTTGCCGCATGGAAAAATTAGTGAATTTAGTCAAATTCGTTGTTGAAAAAACATCCGAAACGTCAGTCAATCTTAACATTCAACCTTCCCTTGATGTCATTTACATTGGTGCCAACGTGGAAAGTGTAAGTGCCTGACGCCAACTTCCATCCGTGTTGACTCTCGTCGTAGTAATTGAGCTCCTCCTTGGGGATGGCAATGTGAAGCGTTTCGCTTTCACCTGGCTGTAGTAGCTTGGTTTTTGCAAATCCCTTCAGTTCTTTGGCGGGGCGTGGAACATTGCTCTGCTGAACCGATGAGTATATTTGCACAATCTCTTTGCCGGCCACTTTGCCTGTGTTGGTAACATCCACGCTGATGACAATGTCGTTGCCCGTTGCATGGCCAGAAGGCTTTCCGTAGGCAAAAGTCGTGTAACTCAACCCGAATCCGAATGGGAAAAGCGGTTTTACATTATTCGTGGTGAAATGGCGATAGCCCACAAAGATGCCCTCCTTGTAGTACACCTCCTTGTTCACACCTGGATATGCCTCCTTGCCATACTGCACGTATGGATAATCCTCATACTTCTCGGCAAAGGTCACGGGTAGTTTTCCACTGGGGCATACCTTTCCGCTCAACACATTGGCGAGTGCTGTGCCTGATTCGCTGCCCAAATACCAGCAGTGCACCACGGCTGCCACCTCTTTGAGCCAAGGCATGGCGTATGGGTTGCCACCGAAAGTCACCACCACAATGTTCTTTTGAATCTTTGCCAATTCCGAAATCAGTTCGTTCTGTCCGTAGGGTAGATCATAGCCTTCGCGGTCACCATTCTCACAGTCTTGGTGTGTGTTCTTGTTCAGACCGCCGATGAAGATGATGAGGTCGGCTCCTTTTGCCGCTTCCAGCGCTTGTGCCTTCAGTTCTGCCTGCTTAGTGGGGTCAATCCTGTCCACGTGGTCATACATTGCCCTGCCTGAATAGTAGCCCTGTGCATAATCCACCATCTGCTCATACTGCTTCTTGAGTGCATCCAGAGGACTGATGTCGCGCAGGGTCTTCAGTTCTGATGAACCGCCACCTTGCGTCAGCGAACGTGTGGCATTCTCGCCAACCACCAGCACATTATGGTATTTTGTCCATTTCGAAGGGTCAAGTGGTAGGATATTCTTCTCATTCTTCAACAAGACGATACCTTCCTCGCCAATCTGACGGCACACATCGTAATGTGCTTCCGAGCACTGGTTGCCAATCACTTTCTTGGGGTTCATTGCAGTACGGAAGATGGTGCGAAGCACTCGGCTTGCCTTCTCGTCCAATACCGACATGGGCACTGTTCCATCTTCTATCAGTTTTTCGAAAGGATTGGCAAGATAATAATTCTCATAACCAAATTCACTTTCTTTCAATTTGCCATCAGTATATGTGCCCATTTCAATATCGAGTCCACCTAATGCTGCCTCCATTGTATTAGTGGCACCTCCCCAGTCACTGACGAGAGCACCATCCCAGTTCCATTCCTTCTTTAGAATGCCATTCAAAAGTTCATCGTTGTGGCAACAATGGACACCCTTCCATTTGTTGTACGAGCCCATGATGGTATAGACATGTGCTTGCTCCACGGCCTTTTGGAAAGGACGCAGATAAATCTCCCGCATGGCGCGGTCTGACACATTCACATTCACTCCAAATCGGTCAGTCTCCTGATCGTTCAGGACAAAATGCTTCAGGCAGCAGGCAATACCGTTTGCTTGTGCCGCCTTGATGTAAGGCACCACGATTTCACCTGCCAAGAAAGGGTCTTCACCCATATACTCAAACGCACGTCCGTTCAGTGGAGTGCGTTGGATGTTCACACCGGGACCTAACATGATGTCCTTGCCACGGAAAGCAAACTCCTCGCTCACCGCATTGCCGTATGCCGTTGACATGTCTCTGTTCCATGTTGCAGCCAGACATGTCAGCGATGGGAACGCCACGATATAGTCGTTTGTCCATTTGGCTGGACTCCAAGTGTTCCATTCCAGTTCCTCGCGCACACCATGAGGACCATCGTCCATGTTCAACTGACGGATTCCCAACCTTGGCACGCCCGCACTTGTGAACTTGCTCTGTGCATGTAGGATTTGTACTTTCTCATGTGTGGTCATGCGGCTCAGCGCATCCTTCACTCGCTCCTCCAGTGGAGCGTTAGGGTCAAGATAGGTTTGTGCTTGTGCTGTCATTGCAGTCATTGCCATCAGCACCGCGAAGATAGTGGTTTTCTTCATTGTTATTTTTCCTTGTTATGTGTGTATAGGCATAATTCTGCTCCTCAGGGAGCCTTCAAGTTGCAAAAATACGGAAAAATACCTGAATCCAAGCATACTCCCTCGCTTTATTTCTCCAAAAACTAAAAAAAAACTTTTTAGTCATCAACTTTTGACAAGAAACCCTCACGCTACCATCACTGGCAACATGAGGGAGTGTACACTGAATGTTTAACTAATATAATTAATTACTAACACGTGCTTTACTTGAACATCACCTGCTTGATGCTCTGCTGAATATTGGCGGGTGTGTTCTTCGACTTGCAGGCATCAACCATGTAGCGGACAACGTTCTGAGGAAGGCTTACTTTCTTCCATACATCGTTACGGGTCATCCAACGCCCTTTGAAAGTGGTCTTGTCAATCATTTGCATTTCTTCGGGCTTCACAACAGGGCGCCCCATTTCACTGTATTTCCCGTTTTTGAACGTGTATGTTCCATACTCATGTGGCATTAGTACGACTTTGCCATCCTTCGAGAGTGCAATCTCGGCACAAGCATATTCCCCGTCCGCACCATAATATTTAAATTGGGTGTAGCCGGATTCTTTACCACAGATGGTTTTCTTTTCGCCGTCCCATTGCATGGATTCCATCATCCATACACCGATGAGCTCTTTGTCTGCCACTTTGGTGTTTTGGGCACATACATGGAGTGCGCTCATGAGTGCAACTGCCATCATAATCATTGTTTTCTTCATACACTTTAAGTTTTAAAAGGTTTGTAATAAGGTGAATTGAACGATGCAAAGGTACGGGCTTTCTACGCCGTCACCAAACTTTTGGATTTGCATCTTCTTTGCTTTTTCGATGCAAACTGTTTGCAAACTCCTCGTTCATTCACTAAGTCCCGATGCTCAGCACAAAACCATCCCATTCTTTGGAACCTCCTTTCTTCCCGAACACCTTTTGGTAGAGGCGGCTGCGCACCGTGCTGATGGTGCTCATGTCGCGGCTCATCACAGCGGCGATGTCCCTTGGTGCAATGCGCAGTTTGATGAGCAGGCACGTTTGGTATTCGAGTTCTGACATAGGATAAAGGTTGCGCAGTTGACTGGTGAAGCCGGGATAAATCTTCTTCAGTTGCGTCTCCATCTCGTTCCATTCCTCATCCTTCAGTCGCATACCAGTGGCGATTCGCTTTTGTAGCGTGTGATATTCGTCTGAAGAAAAATAGGTTGATTCCACCGATTCGATGGCTTGACGCACTGGTTGTGGACGTTCGTCATGTTCTTCGTGAATCTGTTGCAACTGCAACTGTAGGCGGCGTTTCGCTTTGCGGTTGGCTAAGGCTATCTGTGCAATGAATATAACCAGCGCGAAAACACCGATGATGGCATAAATGAGCTTGTGGATGATGTCTGCTTGCTCACGCTCCTTGGCTGAGAACACATAGTTGTGCACGTCGTCAGAGGTGGCTCCGTTCACCCAATCATGCTCAACAGTGGCGCGTATCTCTGTGCCCCATTCTCGTTCGATGTCCTTGGCTCGTTGCCAAGTGGAAACCCTGCCCATGCGTTGAATGGTGATAGTAGAGTCATTCACTACTACTAATGGTCGGGGGTCTTCTTCCTCCAAATAGAGATGCTCATTGTTACCTTTGTCAATCAACGTCACGCCACACTTATCTTTGGGTTTCACCACCAGTGCCTGTTCTGTTTGTGTCAGCCTGCACTCATACATCATGCTGTCGCCTTCGTAGAGTCGCATCCACGTTCCTTCGTCGGCAGGATACTGATAGGTGTAACCCTCAGGAACTGTCACCTGCGTCATTACCCATACGCCCTTTAGCGAGAAGGGTGGGCGTTTTTCCCTCATGCTGCAACCTGCCAGCAATATGCTTGCCGTCAATAGCAGAAGAAATTTTTTCATGCTTTTTCTCTCTCTTTGTAAATGATTTTGGCTACAAAGTTATAGCTTTTCTCCATAATATGAGAAAAACAGGAGTTTGCATTTAGTTTGCATGACCCAAATTCACGCTCAGGGCTTTCCCTGTATAGTTCACAAGGGTGCCGTTTGCTTTTCCCGATGCCAATGGTTGTGCATTGTTGGGTGTGACCAGGACGATGTTGAAACGTCGTTGTTTCAGCATCCCCTCAAACTTGCCTTTCCGCTCTCCGATGGTCACCACCTTACGGGCATTGTCATACTGGATGTTGATGGTGCTGAATGCGCCCTGCTCATAGTTGTAGTTGGTGCCCTCATCCTCGTAGAGTTCAAACTGTCCGTCACGTCCGGCATAGATGTACAGGTCGATGAGTTCCGCAGGCTTCTCATCGCTCCATTCCATGTCGGGACCGATGGGCAGGATGGCACCTTCAGGCACAAACACAGGGATACGCTCATAAGGAGCATCGATGACCAAACTACGGTTGGACGGTTGAGGGTTGAGCGTTGAGGGTTGAGAGCCGTTGGCACGGTCGATGACCTTCTTGCCCGTGTAAAGGTCATACCAGCCGCATTCCTTCGGAAAATACACCTCTCTGCTTCTTGCCTGATATGTGCTCACAGGACAAGCCATCAGTGAAGGACCGAACATCCATTGGTCTTTGATGTCCTGCACATTCTTGTCGCCATTGAAATCCATCACCAGTGCGCGCATCATTGTGTAGTCGTGCAGATGCACCCATCCAGCCATCGAGTAGAGGTAGGACATCATCCGATAGCGCAGACGGTGATACCATACGATGCTCTCATAGGCAGGATGCCCCTCGGGGGCAATGTTCCACACCTCACGCAAGGGCCACTGACCATGTGCCCTGTAGATGGGGATGAAACAGCCAAATTGGTTCCATCTCGCCTGCAGTTCCCGCCATTCCTTCAGGTCATCATTCTCCTGGTGTGTCTGGTCGTAAACCTGCTGTGCCCTCACATAGCGGTTCTCCACACAGAAACCGCCCTGATCCATTCCCCAGAAGGGAAGACCTGAGAGGCTGTAATTCATGCCTGCCGTCATCTGTGCCCGCATGTCCTCCCAACGTGTGCCGATGTCGCCGCTCCATGTGGCTGTGGAGTAGCGTTGCTCTCCAGCAAAGCCGCTGCGTGTGAGCAGGAACACACGGGGTTCAGCCCCTTTCTTCCCTGCCAATGCTTTCCATGTGCTCCGTTGTCCGTTGTAGATGGCATCGGCATTCACGATGCTGTAGGCGTTGAAATATTCCGTCGAGGTGCCCAAAGCCGTCGAACCGCACAATGCCTTGCGATACCACATCGGGGTGCAGTCTCTCACGTTCGGTTCCGAGGCATCCATCCACCACGCATCGATGCCGTAGTTGTATTTCGAATAGAGATGCTCGTCCATCTGTTGCCAGAACAGTTTCCTCGCCCCCTCCGCATAGGCATCGTAGAACGAACCCACATAACCGGGACCCACCCAGTCGCGGATGTCGTCCTTCACCGCCTGTTGGTACATCCATCCCTTGCTGTCCAGTTCCTTGTAGTGGTCGGTGTTGCAGTAGAACTTCGGCCACACGCTGATCATGTACCTTCCATGCAGCTGATGCACCTTGTCCAGCATGCCCTGCGGGTCGGGGAAACGCGCTGTCTCAAAATCGTGGCTGCCCCATTCGTCCTCCTTCCAGTAGTTCCAGTCCTGCACGATGTTGTCGATGGGGATGTGGCGTTTGCGGAACTCTTCCAACGTGCCCGTCAACTCGTCAGCCGTCTTGTAGCGTTCGCGGCTCTGCCAGAACCCCATCACCCATTTCGGATACACAGGCGCCTTGCCCGTCAGGGTACGGTAGCCACTGATGACCTCATCCATATTTTTGCCCGCAATCACATAGTAATCCATGTCACGGCTCATCTCGCTCCAGATGCTCAGCTGTCCCTGTTCCTCCGTTGTGCGAGGCGCAGCCACACGCAATCCGCAGTAGCTCACACTGCCGTCGGGTTGCCACTCAATGCGCAGCGCCGTCTTCTCACCCTGCTTCAGAGGCACGGCAAACTTATATGCGTTCGGATTCCATGCAGTGCGCCAGCGCTCAGCCACTACTTCCTTGCCGCCTACAAACACTTTGATGTAGCCTGCATAGTAGAGGATGAACTGGTAGTTGCTCGTCTCGGGAGCCTCGATGCTGCCCTCATACACCACCTTTGCACCTTCCAATCGGAACCCCTTTGGCAAGTTCTGAATGCCGCCCTTGTCCGTCTTGCCAATCTCGGAGTGGTCGGGTAGGGCATACTCAAAATACAGCGAGTCCTCCTCGCGCACCAGCTGCCTGCCCCCTCTGTCCGTGTAGGTGCCCGTCAGGTGACCTTCCTTCCTCTCCTTGTCGTAGAGGCGGAACGCGCGGTTCAGTTGCATGTAGTCCTCAGGATTGCCGAATCGGCAGTACGAATAGCTGTCCCACAGCACACCATAGTTCTTGTTCGACACCACAAACGGCACAGCCACCTTCGTGTTATACTGAAACAAATCCTCGTTCTTTCCCTTCATGTTCAGTTCCTCTGACTGGTGCTGTCCCAATCCGTAGAAAGCCTCGTCAGCAGGGCTGTCGAACAGCAGTCGCCAACTCAACCCGCGCTGCTGTTCCTCGGTCAGTTGTCCGCTGCCCAGTTCCCGCTCTGGCACTTGAAACTCCTTGAACGTCTTTCCGTCCACCGCCTCCCTCAGCAGCACTTGCCCACCTGCATCGTAGAAGACGATTCTTCCGTCGCTCTTTGCCACCACGGCACTTATCTTCTTCGTTCTCACCGTCACATCTTCCTTACCCACTTTCACTTCACACCAGGGCAGCTGACCTCCTCGCTTCATTCCCCTCTCCCTCATCTCCTTCAGCACGATGAGGCTCTGTTCCTTCTCCGGAAGCGCATCCTCGCTGGTGGCACGAACACGGATGATGCCGTCATCCACCACCTGCAGACGTATCACACGCGCCTCACCCCTGTCAGGGCAGATGGTCACGGCATTGCCCGACTGACTCACCACTGCGGCATACCCGGCGATGCCCCACACAAAACTTACGATACTCAAAAATATTTGTTTCATTTGCCTTCCATTTTACGTTGCAAAGTTACGGCAAGAAAAAAGGACTGCCAAAAAAATGTAAGGAAAAATGAAATCCTTGTACTTTTGCAAACATTGTTGCCAAGCCTTGTACTTTTGCTAAGGTTACAACTCGTTTGTGGGCAAGAAAGAATGATGCATGAATGAATCTTTTTCATTTCTTTTTCTTCTTCTGGGCTTGATACTTATGTGAATCTCTGAAAATTTCGTAACTTTGCACACAGAAACAGAAATGGATATGCAAAAGATTATTGAGATAAAGAATGGAGTGGTGCGTCATCCGCAGATGAGGATGGGGGCACCAATCGACTTTGAGTTGCTGGCTGGCGAGCAGTTGGCGATAGTTGGTGACAACGGCAGTGGCAAGACGAGGCTGGTGGATGTGCTGATGGGAAAGTGTGCGCTGATGCCGATGCAGGGGGTGAAGTATGATTTCACTCCGAGCAAGGCGAAAATGGTGAGCGACAACATCAAATATCTGTCATTTAGAGATTCTTATGGAACGAATGAGGGGGTGTATTACTATCAGCAGCGATGGAACCAGAATGACATTGATGAAACACCGCTGGTGAAGGATTTATTGGCAGAGTCGTTCCGCATAGCGGAGGAGGGACTGACAAGAAAGACGGTGTTTGACAGGTTTGTTGTGAGAGATGAAACGCCAGAGCAGGAGGCTGAACGATTACGTCAGGAAGAAGAGGACAAAATGCTGATGCACAAGGAACTGGAAAAGGTAAGAAAGCATCTGTTTGATATTTTCCATTTGGAGCAGTTATTGGATAAGCATGTTATCTTGTTGAGTAGTGGCGAACTGAGAAAGTTTCAGTTGACGAAGACGCTGATGACGAATCCGAGGGTGCTCATCATGGATAACCCTTTCATTGGATTGGATGTGACAGCACGCGGACAGTTGGCGGAGTTCTTGACCTTACTGACGAAAGAAACGAATGTGTCGCTGGTGCTGGTGTTGTCGAAAACGGATGACATTCCTGACTTTATCACTCACGTGGTGCCAGTGAAGGACATGAAGGTGGAGGGGAAGATGGCGTTGCAGGAATATAGGGACAGTATGCAGCCTGTGCCTGCACGGATGTTGTCGGAAGAGAAGGAGAAGGCTATCTTGGCATTGCCATACGATGCTGGGGCTGACACGCAGGCGACTCCAGGAACGGAACAGGTGATAGACTTTCGCAAGGTGAATATTCGTTATGGTGAACGCACAATCTTGAAGGATTTGAGTTTCACGGTGATGAATGGTGAACATTGGGCGTTGAGCGGTGAGAATGGGGCGGGGAAATCAACGTTGCTCAGCATCGTATGTGCTGACAATCCGCAGAGTTATGCGAATGACATTGTATTGTTCGGTCATCAGCGTGGAAAGGGTGAGAGTATCTGGGACATCAAGAAGCACATTGGGTACATTTCTCCTGAGATGCATCGTGCCTACATGAGAGACATACTGTCCATTGACATTGTGGCGAGTGGATTGAGCGATGTGTCGGGCTTATACAAGAAGCCGAAACCCGAGCAGCGGGCTGTATGTGAGTTTTGGATGGATGTGTTTGGCATCAAACGTTATGCCGACACGACTTTCCTAAAACTGAGCAGTGGAGAACAACGGTTGGTGTTGTTGGCTCGTGCGTTTGTGAAAGACCCGTCGTTGCTGATTCTCGATGAGCCGCTTCATGGGCTGGACTTGAAAAACAGGCGGTTGGTGAAGGATATCATTGAAGTGTTTTGTCAGCGAAAGAACAAGACGATGATCATGGTGACGCACTATCGTGAGGAGTATCCTGAGAATATAGACCATGAGATATTTTTGAAGAAAAATTGAGATAATGTAAGTTGTATGAAAGTCATTTATTTTCATGGATTTGGTTCCTCGCATGCGAGCGGAACCGTAGAGGCCCTACGAAGGGAACTACCGAATGACGAGGTGGTGGCACCAGACATTCCTGTTGACCCAGCAGAGGCTTTGCCTTATCTGAAGGAACTGTGTGAGAAGGAACAGCCCGACATCATTGTTGGTACGAGTATGGGAGGGATGTATGCTCAGCAGATGCGTGGTTTCCTGCGTATTCTCGTCAATCCGGCTTTCACGATGTCCACCAATTCTAAGGTGTTGAAGACTGGGGAGTATCACTTCTTCAATGGCAGGTATGATGGTGCGAAGACTTTCCGTATTACGCGCGACATCATTCAACATTTCAACCAGATGGAACGTCAGCAGTTTAAGAACATCACGGAGGATGAGAAGCAACTATGCTGGTGTTTGGTGGGACTGCGCGACACAACGGTGACAAATGCCGAAGCACTTTTCAAGAAGAACTATCTGGCTGACCACGTCATCCGCTTTGATGGGGAACATCAACTGACGGAAAAAGTGATTAAGAAGGTAGTGCTGCCGTTGGTGGAAAGATTAAGAATGAAAGAATGAGAAAATGAAAAAATGAGGGGGAGTCCCCTCATTTTTTTATTGGAAGTTTGTGTAAATCACTTCGAGTTTGACTTTGTTGTCAGAGCCTCCGACCAGACGTGCACTGTTCATGCTAAAATCGTGGTTGAGTTTGACGATGTTGCCGTTGGAGTCTTTGGTGGTTTCAACTGGAATAATCAGCACTTTGTTCCAGTTTGTAGTGGCTTTTCCTTCTTTTTTCTCTTTTGCCATTCGCGTGATGAGACGAGCGATGTTGCTGAACTGGTAGGTGTTGGTGCTGCTGTTGAATGTGGCAAGATAGGATTCTTTGCTGTCATTGATTTGGTAGTTTTCAAAGAATCCATTGAGGTAATCGTCAAGGCGCACAAGCAGAACGGTCTTGGGAATGTTTAATTTGAAGGCTCCTTCCACTATGTCGTTGTATCTTGTGAACGTGAGTTTTGCTGAGTTGATGGTGTCTTGTACATTGATTTGCTCGGCTGGCAAGGTGGCGAGGGTAAAGATGCCCGCAGGGCTTTTCAGATAGGTCGCGCTTTTGTCAGCGAGGAGTTTGTCAATGTTAGTGTTTTCGAAATGAGTGGCTTGCACGACAGCGTCGGTAGCGGCAAAAGATGCCATGCTGATGGTGTCGCGGTCGATGTAGTCATCGTGGTAGCGGAAGAAAATGTTGAGTTGCACGAGGTTGATGTATGCCATTGCGCCATCGCCATGCTCAAGTTTGAAGTAGAGTCCCTTGCTGCATGGATTCCCGCTTTTCAGCCATGTGGAAGTGTTGTTGAAATGTACGGGGTGAACTTTGTAGTCCCGGATGATTTTTGTGCCCAGTTCGTTAGGTAGGCTGATGCGTATGTTATTGTTATAGGTTTTTGCCCATCGTTCGGAGTCTGTGATAGTCCGGTCGCTGATGGTGAACCACTTGGTGGCAATGGGCTGAGCGTTTGTGTCGTAATACTCTTCGGGGTTGAGGTCGGTATAGTAGTCAGCATTGGGATCAAGTTGCTGATTGAGTTCGTAGATGCTCAACTTGAATGACTGAAGGGAGTCGCCAATGAAGTCGTTGATGAAGAGACGAAGATC
This sequence comes from uncultured Prevotellaceae bacterium, assembly GCA_900316975.1. GTDB lineage: Bacteria > Bacteroidota > Bacteroidia > Bacteroidales > Bacteroidaceae > Minthosoma. Next base: position 18,736 of record ONFA01000003.1, read on the forward strand.
AAAACGTGTGCATGAGTCGTTTAGAACGGCATCGGGGATAGAAAAACCTTCTTCGCAGTGAAATTGTGCGAGGAAGTCACTTTTGATAGTGGTGTTGGTTTCGGGGTCTGTGAACCGTCCGAGGTAGGACATGTTGGTGCGTGCCAGCACAGAGTCCCCTACGGCGTAGGATTCAGTGGTGACGTCATAAACTTGGTAGTTCTTGGCTACGAGGTCGGATGCTGGCATCATATCAACTCCAAGAGTCGCCGTGTTGTCGTCGCACGATACAAACATCATCAGTGCGACACTCCCTGCTAATAAGTATTTGAGATTCATCTTCATCTCGTTGGCTACTTGAATAGTGATTCGTAGAACTGATCGTATGCTTCCTTAAGTTTCTCAGCCTTAACGGGCTTGAGGATGGGAAGTCCTAATGACTTGGCATATTCCACGATAGAAGGATTGACTTTCTTGTTCTCTAAGATGACGCCGTCTGCAAATTTCACGCCAATCTTCTCCAATTCCGTGTGTCCATACACCTCCCCACAAATATCTTTGATGTCGTCGTAGTGTGCATCCTTGTACTCCACAAACTTGGCTTTGTCTGCTCCGAGGTCTCTCTCAAACTCTTTGGCTGATACCTCCATCACAACTTTTGTGTCGCGGAATGACGGTTCGTCGCTGTATGCCTGCTTGATGTAGAATGGTGCCAATGCAGCAACCCATCCGTAACAATGGATGATGTCGGGACGCCAGCCTAATTTCTTGACAGTCTCCAATACACCACGTGCATAGAAAATGGCACGTTCTCCATTGTCAGCATATTCTTTTCCTTCTTTATCTGTCAAGATGCCTCGTTTCATGAAATAATCGTCATTGTCGATGAAATAGATTTGCATTTTCGATGCCGAAAGGGTGGCAACCTTGATGATGAGCGGGTGGTCGGTGTCGTCGATGATGAGGTTCATACCCGACAGGCGGATGACTTCGTGCAACTGGTTGCGGCGCTCATTGATGTTACCCCATTTCGGAGAGAATGTTCTGATTTCATGTCCGAGTTCTTGGATGGATTGAGGAAGAATGCGACCTTTCAGGGAATGTTCATTCTCTGGGACGAAAGGTTCAATCTCTGTTGTGATAAATAGTACTTTCTTTGCTTCCATGCTTAATAGTTCTTCCCGATAGAATACGGAAAGTTATGCAAAGGTACAAATTTTTCTGGAGATATGGGCGTTTTTTTGTTTTAATTAATAATTTTAGGCCTCAAATGGAAGGCTGTATTGGTGGTTTGTCACTTCACCGAGTTGGAAAGGACCGGTAGGAATCTTGCGGCGTAACACGTCAAGCGTGAAGTCCACACCTGCAATGATTCCATAACTGCGAAGAATTGTTTCCACCGTCTTTCGTGCCAGTTCTGGGTGATTGTTCTCCTCGCTCAGATGGCAGAGCCACACGTTTTTGAGGTCGGTATGGAAATTTTCAGCAAGCGCTGAAGCCGCTTTCTTGTTCGACAAGTGTCCGTGTCCGCTGACAATACGTTCTTTTAGCATCTCGGGATAACGTCCTTGGCGCAACATCTCTTCGTCATAGTTGGCTTCGAGAATGAGATGCGTACTTTTTAAGATATACAGCTTCACGTTTTCAGTCACATCGCCAACATCGGTCATGACCGTGAAACGGTAGTCACCCACTTCGATGAAGTAGCCGACATTTTCAGATGCGTCGTGGGGAAGGGAAAAGGCGGTGATGCGGAACTTGCCAATTTCAAATGGTTCTTCCTTGTCGATGTGGTGGCGGTTTTCCACGGGAATCTTCACGGAATTCTGCCAATTGCGATCCATTCCTTCATGGATGAGGGATGTGGTATAGACTGGGATGCCATATTCCTTGCTGAGTTTGCCAGTTGCCTTGATGTGGTCAGCGTGGTCGTGGGTGATGAGCATGCCCTTCACCTTGCCGATTTTCATCCCGTATTCCAACATGTTCTTCTTGAAACGACGGATGCTGATGCCACAATCGATGATGATGGCATCAGTATCTGTCGCCAGATAGTAACAATTGCCGCAACTGCCGCTTCCGAGGCTGAAAAAGGTCAGTTGCATTGTCTATTGTTCTTTAGGCAAATTAAGTGCAATGAAATCTTCGTCTAATTGTTTCTGATCCACAAATGATGGAGCATCCAGCATCACATCGCGTCCGCTGTTGTTCTTGGGGAAGGCGATGCAGTCGCGGATGGAGTCGAGACCAGCAAAGATGCTCACCCAACGGTCGAGCCCGTATGCCAAACCACCGTGTGGAGGTGCGCCATATTTGAAGGCATTCATCAGGAAACCAAACTGCTCCTGTGCCTTCTCAGGTGTGAAGCCGAGAATTTCAAACATTTTGGCTTGAAGTTTCGGGTCGTGGATACGGATGGAACCGCCACCCACTTCGATGCCATTGCACACCATGTCGTAGGCATCGGCACGTACGGCTGCAGGATCGGTGTCGAGCAGGTGAATGTCCTCATCCATCGGGTGTGTGAACGGATGGTGCATCGCCATGAGGCGCTGCTCTTCGTCACTCCACTCAAACATCGGGAACTCAGTCACCCACAAAAGGGCAAACTTGTTCTTGTCTCTCAAACCGAGACGTTCGCCCATTTCCAGACGCAACTCGCACAACTGCTTGCGGGTCTTCATGGCATCATCGCCAGAAAGAATCAGGATGAGGTCGCCTGGGTTGGCCTGCATCTTCTCCTTCAAGGCTTGCAGGTCTTCCTGAGTATAGAACTTGTCAACCGATGACTTCACCGTTCCGTCTTCCTGCACGCGGGCATAAACCATGCCCTTGGCACCAATCTGCGGACGCTTCACCCATTCGGTCAGTTTGTCGATGTCCTTTCTTGTGTAAGAGGCACAACCTGATGCACAGATACCGCCGATGTAGGCAGCATTGTCAAACACGGCGAATGTGCCCTTCTTCAGTACATCGTCCAGTTCTACAAACTCCATGCCGAAACGCATGTCAGGCTTGTCGGAACCGAAACGCTTCATACATTCAATCCACGGCAGACGGAGGAAGTCGCCTTCAATCTCCACTCCTCTCAACTCCTTGAACAGATGCTTAGCCATGCCTTCGAAGGTCTGGATGATGTCTTCCTGAGTAACGAACGACATCTCGCAGTCAATCTGTGTGAACTCTGGCTGGCGGTCGGCACGGAGGTCTTCATCGCGGAAGCACTTCACGATTTGGAAGTAGCGGTCAAAGCCAGCCACCATGAGTAGTTGCTTCAGTGTCTGAGGCGATTGGGGCAGGGCATAGAACTGTCCTGGATTCATGCGTGATGGCACGATGAAGTCACGCGCACCTTCGGGAGTGGAACCAATCAGCATTGGAGTCTCCACTTCGAGGAAACCGAGGTTGCTTAAGTAATTGCGCACCGCGATGCAGAACTTGTGCCTCAACTCCAGATTCTTTCTGACAGCGTTGCGGCGTAAGTCCAGATAACGGTATTTCATGCGCAAGTCATCGCCACCGTCAGAATTGTCTTCAATCGTGAACGGAGGGGTGATGGATTCGTTCAGCACTGTCAGTTCGCTCACCTCAATCTCGATGTCGCCCGTCGGGATGTTCTTGTTTTTGCTGTAACGCTCTGCCACCGTGCCTGTCACCTGAATCACGAACTCGCGTCCCAGTTTGTTTGCCTGTTCGCACAGCGGAGCATTTGTCTCCTCGTTAAACACCAGTTGCGTGATGCCGTAACGGTCGCGCAAATCAACAAAAGTCAGCGCACCCATCTTTCTTGTGCGCTGCACCCATCCAGCAAGCGTCACCTGCTTGCCTGCATCGGAAAGTCTCAACTCTCCGTTGGTATGTGTTCTATACATATTATATATGTGTTATTTTATTTCTTTTGCAAAGTTAACGATTATTTTTGAGTTAAATGATAAGATAGGAGAGGAAACTGAAAAAAAACAATTAAAGGGCACAATGTTGTGAAAATAATCTGTAACTTGGTAGGTGAGAACAACAAACTATTTCTTTCAATGACCATCAAAAACGGGCACTCAGCCCGAAATGATATGTGCTGAATGCCCGTAATATGATGCGTTGGGTGCGTGAAATGTGAAGCACACCGTGCCCAAAACTTCTCATTAGAATGGTAGTCCCACAGCGAAATGGAAGGCAAAGTCACGGTCGAAGTCGTGATGAAGGATGGGGTAGTGTTTTCGTCCGGTGTAGGCAGGGTCGATGGCTTTCATGCCGGCATCGAAGCGGACGATGAAGAAGTTGGCATCCATGCGGAGACCAATGCCGTAACTGAGGGCTATTTCTTTCCAGAATGTGCCGAAACGGAACTCGCCACCAGGTTGGTCTTTATATTCTCGGATGGTCCAGATGTTGCCAGCATCGACAAAGGCGGCTCCGCTGAATTTCCAAAACAGTTGGGCTCGATATTCGAGGCTGAGGTCAAGTTTGATGTCACCTGATTGATTGAGGAAGTTGATGCCCTTGTCTTTACCGTTATAGGTGCCGGGACCAAGTGAACGCACAGACCAACCACGCACACTGTTGGCTCCACCGGCAAAATAGCGTTTCTCAAAAGGCAACTGGTCGGAGTTGCCATAGGGATAAGCAATACCTATAGCACCATGAAAGGCAACGGAGTTATTTTTGTCTATGCGGATACTCTTGGAATAGTCAAAGTCACCGCGTACATATTGTGCAAAGGCAGTTTCGCAGAAGGTGTACTGGCCTGCACTATTCCGTTTGCCATTCGCCAAACGGGTAATGGCATTCAGCACATTTCCAGATGTCTCGATGTTAAAACGTACCGTGTAGGCATTCTTTCCGTAAGTCTGTTCACGTGCTCCGAGCGAATTGTATGAATAGGTGTAGCCCATCTTGGTGATGAGCAGGTTCTCGTAGTTATATTTCAGAATGGCATTTGTCCTGCCCAAAGAGTCGAGGTACTGCTCCTTGAAAGTTTTCGAAATCCAAGGCATATAGACGTAGTTTACTTCCAGCAGGTCGAAGCGATGTTGCACCCGTTGGTTGGTGTTGTTCCATCTATAGCGCCATGCGGCAGTGAGCACGCGGCGTTGAAACTCAGGACGGTTTTGCAGGTTATACTGTAAGGCAATTTCAGATGAAGCATTGTGCTCTGTTCCCCATTCACGTTTCACATAGGGAAAGAGGAGCATAGGAAATCCCAAAGTGGACTCTGCACCCAGTTCCACGTAGTTGTTTCCGTCGTATCCTTCCAGTCCCGTTATGGCTTCGTAGGCACCGCGGATCTTGAACGTGAACGATTCAGAGCCTCGGAAGAGATTCTTGTTCTGATAAGAGGTGGAGAGAGCCGCACCGAGGTCGCCTGCCGAATTGGTCGCCTCCACATCAAAGCCGAATGAGTGGGGTCTTGCATGATTCACGATGATGTTGCAATCGAGCGTGTCACTACCGGGACGTTCTGTTAAGTTGATGTTGGAGAATGAAATGGCACCAAGGCGGGCGTAGTTGGTGTAGGTACGGCGATAGTGGTTATCGTTGTATAGTTCGTCGGGACGCACCAAAGAGTGACTGATGAGCAGTCGCTTGCGGAAGTGCAAGTTCTCTTGATACAAAAAGTCGTACCCCTTATAATGTATGCTGTCTGTCGGTTCATTGGGATTGGTCACGTCTGTCAAGAATTTTACGGTTCCAATCGTGTATTGCTTGTGTTCTGTCGCTTCAGTCCGTCCGTTGTCTTGTTGAAGTTTCACTCGCATCTGCACATCCACCTCGGTCGAGTTTCGTGCCGTGTCAGCACTGAAACGGATATCATCTTTCGTGAACTTGTAGTAGCCATTGTTTCTTAGATGAGCGGCAATACGGTTCCTTTCCCCGTTCAAGGCTGTCACCTCAAAAGGTAGCCCTGTCTTCAACAAGGAGTTTGTGGTGTCTTCCACCATGATGAAATGTCGGAGTCCTCGGTCTTCCACGATGCGGTGTATATTCCGGATGGTGTATCGTTCTTTGGGATGTACATTATAGAGCACATTCATTTTTTTCCCTTTCACCATCTTGAATTCTTCTACTTCCGCTTTCATATATCCCGCATTGTTCAGAACCTGTTCGATGTCGTTCTTGGTTCGTTCTGATTTTACGCTGTCATACAGCACAGGTGCTTCACCCAGTTTGCGCCAGAATCGGCATGATCGTTTTGTTGTGTCCGTGCCCGACAGCATATAGATTTTCAAGGGCACCCTTGCTCCAAACCATTTGGAGTTGGTTTGTTGGGTAACATAATCTCCTAATCTATAGGTCTTCATCACCTCTTCGTCATCGCAAGTCACAGCCACTCCTGTCAGCATATGTTCTCCTTCAGGGATGTACTTTTCTACAGAACATGCTCCGATGAGCATGCTCAACAAGATGATGATGACATATATATAAGTATAATGGAGTTTCACGAGTGAATTTTGAAAAATCTTTGCAAAGGTAGGAAAAAGTTAGGAGTTAGGAGTTAGGAGTTAGGAGTTTTTTCGTACCTTTGTACAAAATATGTGGAATGATTAGCAAGAACAGAATTAAGTATGTGCGTTCGCTGGAGATGAAGAAGTATCGGAAGGCGGAGGGTGTGTTTGTGGCAGAAGGTCACAAACTGGTGGGTGATTTGCTGGGTGTATTTGAATGTAAATACCTGGCCGCCACCAGTGAATGGCTGTCTGTACATGAAGCATGGATTGAGCAGAGGAAGAATCGTGTGGAAGTGGATGAGGTGACGGAGGAGGAACTTCGGAGGGTGAGTTTTCAGGAGGCACCACAGCAGGTGCTGGCGGTGTTCCGGCAACCCAATTATGAGGTGGACGTGAACGAGGTGGTGTCGCGACAATTATGTCTGGCATTGGATGATGTGCAGAATCCTGGCAATTTGGGCACGATTGTGCGATTGGCTGATTGGTTCGGCATCGAGCATATCTTCTGTTCAAAAGGATGTGCCGACATCTACAATCCTAAGACAGTGCAGGCAACGATGGGGGCAATGGCGAGGGTGAAAGTGCACTATGTGGATTTGCCTCAAATGTTGCACGGGTTGGTGGAAGATATTCCTGTGTATGGCACCTTTTTGGATGGAGATAATATGTATCAGAAGGAGTTGGAGAATCGGGGTGTGATTGTGATGGGAAACGAGGGGAAAGGGGTGTCGAAGGAGGTGGAGGCATTCGTAACGGAACGCCTTTATATTCCGAACTATCCAGTGGGTAGGGAAACGTCAGAGTCGCTGAATGTTGCCATTGCTACAGCCATTGTATGCGCCGAGTTCCGAAGGAGATAGAACTTGCCTTGTGTGATAGGCTTCTCTACCACGGATGATGATGGTGCCTCCCAGCCATTCAGTCATGGGGAGTTCGCCTTCAAGTGGATAGTGATTGACCACTAAATGCTCAAAGAGTTCGACAACATGATTGTTGTGGAACTCTTTTTCGTTGACATAAACTCTTGATGCAGCAACTCTTCTCATGTGTTTTAACCTTGACTTTAACCTTAACCTTAACAGATTTCTCCTAAACAGGGGAGTAGGAGGGGGCTTTCTCTGCTTACTTTCTTCTTCGTGGTCCTATCTTGTTGGGGGTACGAACTGATGGTGCGGCTTGTATGTTGATGTGTTCGCCAGATTTGTTTTGTTGGCGAATCTCTTCGGGAGAGAGACGTCGCTCAACGGGTTTTGGCAGTGTGTCAGTTGTCACGGAGTCAGTTTTCACACTATCAACTACTTCCTCCACCTTCTCTGTCTCTTTCTCATGCATACGAATCAAGGAAATATTGTCGATGAGACAGAAATTTCGGGTGCTCTTCTTTCCTTTATAATAGAAGAATCCTGTAATGCTCTTGATGTCCTCGTCTTTGCTCGTCTGCAAAGTCAGTTGCTGAAGTCCGTTGCTATTGATATTGCGTGTGGTACCGATGTGTTTGCCATTGGTGTAAAGCACGCTCAAACCTACGTAAAGGCTAACGTCATAGTCATTCCTGCTTTCTTTGATGAATAGGGGAACCAGGGTTAGAATGAATTGGTCTTGTCGGCGAAAACTGGTATCGGCATGAATGGTGAAACTCTCTTTGTTGAGCAATTCCTTGTTGCGTAGGGTAAGGAGTTTAGCTGAATTCCAGAGGTTGGTCGTGTCACCTCCTGTTGCAAAAATCGCCATCATGTCGTTGTTTCCATTCACCAACTGAATCTCTTCATTCACGGCAGTGTAGCGGTCTTTCAGATTGTTGTAAATCTTATGAAGTTCCTTGGTGTGACGATTGTAATAGGCAATGGACGACTCGAACTGTGCCTCAGTGATGCCATACTTCTCAAAGACGGCATTGATGTAGTCTTGTGCCTTTTCTTCCCGTTCGTCAGCGGGAAGTTCATCGATGATTCCTTGCATGAGGTGGTAGTCATACAGCACATCCTCCATTTTTCCACGTGACAGCACGTCCTCGGGACGGTCGTCACATGCCGTCATAAGAAGCATGAAGAGAATGGTAACTGGTATGACGAAACGGAATCTCATGATGCAATCAGATGCTAATTTTTCTTGAGTTGGTATTGGCTAACCAATTTGTGGTAAAACAACAGCAATGCTACGATACCACATGAGATGGCAGCGTCTGCAAAGTTGAAGATGGGGGAGAAGAACACGCAATGCTGTCCAGGATAGAAGGGCATCCATGTAGGCATGTCCCATTCTACGAGAGGAAAATAAAACATATCGACCACTTTCCCATAGAGGAACTCGCCATAGCCATATCCCCAAGGTTGGAACTCTGCCACTTGGGGGTGGGGAGGATTGTTGAAGATGAGTCCGTAGAAAAGGCAGTCGATGATGTTGCCAGCCGCTCCGGCAGCAATAAGGGTGAGGCAGACGATGTATCCAGTGGGTCTTCGGTGTTTGATCTCGCTGTAGATAAACCAGCCGATGAGCACGACAGCCACCACGCGGAAGAGAGTGAGGAAGAGTTTTCCACCCCACAGTTCCCAACCGAATGCCATGCCGTTGTTCTCCACAAAGACGAGGCTGAACCATGATGTGATCTCGATGCGTTCACCCAGATACATGCCCGTCTTGACATTGACCTTGATGATTTGGTCAATGACAAGAACGGTCATGAAAAGGATGATGGAAAGGATATATTTGTTCTTTCTCGACATCATGTGTTAGTCTTTTTCTACGGTGATGACAGCCTTGAAATCGTCGAAGTCAATCGCCTCGCCGGCAGGAGTGCCCAACTCGATGGAGTTTGCCAACACCTGCGATGCGATGTTGTCCTTGAAGGAGTCGAGAACTGCTTTTGTCTCAGGCGTTTCGGTGATGACCACGCGGATGCGGTCAGTGATCTCGAAACCTTGTGACTTGCGGAGACCCTGAATCTGCTTGATGACCTTGCGGGCATTGCCTTCGTTCTTCAAGGCTGGGGTGATGGTGATGTCGAGTGCCACGGTGGTGGTGCCTTCGTTTGCCACACTCCATCCCGGGATGTCCTGCGACATGATGTCAACGTCAGCCAACTCAATTACGGCATCCTGGCCGTCGGCTTGCAGTGTCACCTGTCCGTTGGCTTCGAGTTCGGCAATCTGTGCCTGCGACATCTCGGTCACTGCATTGCTCACGGCTTTCATCATCTTACCGAATTTCTTGCCCATCACGCGGAAGTTGCACTTCACGTTCTTCACCAGCATCTTGCCGTCCATCAGCTGGAGTTCCTTCACGTTCACCTCCTTGGTGATGATGTCTTTCATGCGCTCGATGTGGGCACTGAACACGGCATCAGTGTCGGGGATGGCGATGGCTTGAAGTGCCTGAATCACAGGAATCCTCACCTTCTTACGGATAGACAAGCCCATCGAAGTCACCTTCATGGCATCTTCCATCGCCACTTCCAGTTCGGTGTCGATGTATGCCTCGTTGAAGGTTGGGAATTTAGCGAGATGCACACTCTTCGATTGATCCTTGCCAGTGGCGCTGTTGAGGTCGCGGAAGAGTTGGTCGGCATAGAAGGGTGCAATCGGAGCTATCAGTCGGCTCAGCGTGTCGAGACAAGTGTAGAGTGTCTGATAAGCAGAGAGTTTGTCGGCTGTCATTTCGCCGCCCCAGAAACGAGGCTTGTTCAGACGGATGTACCAGTTGGAAAGGTTGTCGATGACGAATGACTGAATCAGACGGCCGGCAGGTGTTGGGTCGTAGTCGTCAAGATAAGTCTGCACATTCTTCACCAGCGTGTTCAACTCTGAGAGCAACCAACGGTCGAAGTCGGGACGTTCTGCGTAAGGGATGTCTGCTTCCTTGTAGTCGAAGCCATCCACGTTGGCATACATCGTGAAGAACGAATAAGCCTGTTGCAGTTTGATGAAGAACTGGCTCGTCACTTCCTTCACGCCTTCGGGGTCGAACGAAAGGTTGTCCCACGGCGAGGAGTTGGTAATCATGTACCAACGCACGGCATCTGCGCCGAAAGTGCCGATGCAGTCGAAGGGGTTGATGACATTGCCCAGACGCTTCGACATCTTGATGCCGTTCTTGTCGAGCACAAGACCATTGGAAATCACAGCCTTGTAAGCCACCGAATCGAACACCATCGTGGCAATGGCATGGAGCGTGAAGAACCAGCCACGTGTCTGGTCAACACCTTCGGCAATGAAGTCGGCAGGGTAGGCGATGCCCTTGTCAATCAGTTCCTTGTTTTCAAACGGGTAGTGAACCTGTGCGTATGGCATGGCACCGGAATCAAACCACACATCGATGAGGTCGAGTTCGCGAGTGAGCACATTGCCCTTGTCCGACACCAGTTTGATGTCATCTACATAAGGACGGTGCAGGTCTATCTTATCGTAGTTCTCCTGACTCATGTCGCCAGGCACGAAACCTTTCTCCTTCAATGGGTTCGATGTCATCACGCCAGCAGCCACAGCCTTCTCAATCTCGTTGTAGAGTTCCTCCACGCTGCCGATGCACACTTCCTCGCGAGTGTCGCGGTTGCGCCAGATAGGCAGTGGAGTGCCCCAGTAGCGAGAACGAGAGAGGTTCCAGTCGTTGAGGTTCTCGAGCCACTTGCCGAAACGTCCCGTACCCGTACTTTCAGGCTTCCACTGGATTGTCTTGTTCAGTTCAAACATGCGGTCTTTCTTTGCCGTCGATTTGATGAACCAAGAGTCGAGCGGGTAGTAGAGCACAGGTTTGTCGGTGCGCCAGCAATGAGGGTAGTTGTGTACGTGCTTCTCAATCTTGAAGGCGGTGCCTTCTTCTTTCATCTCCAGGCACAGCACCACATTGAGATCCATATCCTTGTTGGCAGCCTTCTCGTCATACTTACCCCCCTGATTGTATTTGGGGTCGTAAGCGTTCTTGACGAAGTCGCCACTATGTTTCCAATAACTTTCATTGACACAGAGACTCACGAACTCTTCGTTCATGTCGTCCTTCACGAAATACTTACCCGTGAAGTCCACCATAGGACGGGTGTCGCCGGCCTTGTCGATGACGAAGAGTGAGGGGATGCCTGCATCCTTTGCCACCTTAGCGTCGTCGGCACCAAATGTAGGAGCGATGTGTACGATGCCCGTACCATCCTCAGTCGTCACATAGTCGCCGGGGATGACACGGAATGCCTCTGCTTCCTTCACCACCACCTTGTTGTCTTCCAGCGCACAAGGCTTCACCCAAGGCATCAGCTGCTGGTAGTGCAGACCCACGAGGTCAGTTCCCTTGCCGCGCCAGAGGATTTCGAGTGGCTTCTCATTGCCTTCCTCGTCCTTTTCAGCCTGGAAGTAGGCGGACAGACGGCTTTCTGCCAAAATGTAGATAGCCTCTTCACCGCTATAAGGGTTCTTGCCCTTCACCGCCACGTAGTCAATCTTGGGACCTACGCAGAGAGCGGTGTTAGATGGGAGTGTCCACGGGGTGGTTGTCCATGCGAGGATGTAGGTGGGGAGGGAGGATTCGGGGAAACCGAATCTGGCAAGCTCGGAGGTGCTCTTGAGGTGGAACTGTGCAGTCACCGTTGTGTCCTTCACATCGCGGTAGCAACCGGGCTGGTTCAGTTCGTGGCTGGAAAGTCCCGTTCCGGCAGCAGGAGAGTAGGGCTGGATGGTGTAGCCCTTATAGAGCAACCCCTTGTTGTAGAGTTGCTTCAGCAAATACCAGAGGCTTTCGATATACTTGTTGTCGTAGGTGATGTAGGGATGTTCAAGATCCACCCAGTAGCCCATCTTCTCAGAGAGTTCTGTCCACTCGCTGGTGTACATCATCACGTTCTTGCGGCAAGCATCATTGTAGTCGTCCACACTGATTTTCTTGCCGATGTCTTCCTTCGTGATGCCGAGCGACTTCTCCACGCTCAGTTCCACAGGCAGTCCGTGCGTGTCCCAACCAGCCTTGCGCTTCACTTGGAAACCCTGCATCGTCTTATAGCGGAGGAATGTGTCCTTTATCGTGCGTCCCATCACGTGGTGAATGCCTGGGTGTCCGTTGGCTGATGGGGGACCTTCAAAAAAGATGAATTGAGGACAGCCTTCGCGCTCCTCAATGCTCTTGTGGAACATATCTTCTGCATTCCACTGCTCCAGAACCTCCTTGTTCACGTCGGCGAGGTTCAGTTTTGCTCGTTCTGTAAATTTCATCTTATTGTTTACAATTTTACAATTTACAATGTACAATTTATTTGACAATTCTTCCTGACCGCATGGCAAATTGATGAATAATCCAATTGTCCAATAAATTGTACATTGTAAATTGTTAAATGGTACATTATTTAAGTTTTATATCTTTCAAATTCTGTTCCTTTCCGCAATATCTGCACTTCAGTGTCTGCATGTCCTTGCGGTAGAAGACCGTCTTCATCGGTTCGTTGTTGGTGATGCACACAGGGTTGGCACATTTCACGATGTTGGTCAGCGATTCGGGAAGTGTCACTTCACGCTTCTCCGCCACTTCATAATTTCTGATGACCGTGAGGCGGATGTTCGGGCAGAGCACAGCCAGTTTGCTGATTTCCGATTCCGAGAAGAACTTGCCCGAAATCTTAATCAGTCCCTTTTTGTTCATCACGTTACTCTTCAGGTTGTTGGCAATCACCACTTCCTCCTTGCATTCGCTCAGTTGAAGCAACTGTGCCACCGTGAATAGTTTGTCCGTTGGTATGTGGTCGATGACGGAGCCGTTCTCCAATGCTGCCACCATCATGTTTTCTTTGTTCTGTTCCATATTGATGAAAGTTAGAAGTGAAGAGTTAAAAGTGAAAAATCTAAATTTCCAACCATTCAGGGTGCTGGCAACTCATTTGCAAAAGTAAGTTGAATCTTTCACTTTTCACTTTTCGTTTTTCACTAAATGATTGTCTCGTCCTTTTTCACGTCCTCCAACGTAATGCCCAGCACATCGCAAATCAGAGCCTCACGGGCATACAAACCGTTCTGTGCCTGTTCGAAGTAGTAGGCGTGCTTGCTTTCATCCACATCATACTCAATCTCATTCACACGGGGCAGTGGATGCAAAATCTTCATGTTCTCCTTACACTTACCCAACATGTCAGCCTTCAAGATGTAGGCATCCTTCACACGCTCATACTCCATCAAGTCGGTGAAGCGTTCACGCTGCACACGAGTCATGTACAAGATGTCGGCATCGGCAATCGTGTCTTCTGTGAAGTCGCGCTGTTCGATGTACTTGATGCCATTCTGCTGGCAATAGAGTTTGTATTCCTCAGGCATTTCCAATTCTTTCGGTGCAATGAAGTGAAATGTGGGATTGTACTTACGCATCGACATGAGCAATGAATGTACCGTGCGGCCATACTTCAGGTCACCCACCATGTAGATGTTCAAATTCTCCAGCGTGCCCTGTGTCTTGTAGATGGAATAAAGGTCGAGCATTGTCTGCGAGGGGTGCAAGTTTGAACCGTCTCCTGCATTGATGATAGGCACGTTGGTTACCTCGCTGGCATAGAGTGCCGCACCCTCCAACTTGTGGCGCATCACAATCACGTCAGCATAGTTGCTCACCATCTTAATGGTGTCCTTCAGCGTTTCGCCTTTCGACGAACTGGTCACTTTCGGGTCGGTGAAACCAATCACACGGGCACCCAGACGGTTGGCGGCTGTCTCAAATGACAATCTCGTGCGAGTGCTGGGCTCAAAGAAAAGGGTGGCAACGACCTTGCCCTTCAGCAACTGACGGTTGGGATGGGCCTCAAATTCAGTTGCCATGTCCAGCAAATATTGAATCTTCTCTTTCCCATAGTCAGCAATCGAAACAATGCTCCTATTTTCCATATATCATTTATTTTGTTGAGTTCTTTTCCAACTTCTCGAAAAATCGTACAAAGGTACGAAAAAATTTTGGAAAATAAGGAGGAGCATGCCACATTATCTTTCTCAAATGTGGAAAAACATGCTTCGATGTCTCAAGATTGCTCTTTTCAGTCTTCGTAGAGATTCATCAAATCATCCTCGTCATCCTGCTGGATGGGTGCAACGAAGTTGGGATTGGGGCGTATGCTTTCGAATACATGCTGGAAGATGGCTTGTCCTTCTTGTAGGGTTTCAGCAGTGGTGGTCACTTGGATGCCACACAAATAGCCGTTCATGGGTTTGGAGCCGTCAAACACGTAGGTGTCTTCATCCCCTTTCCAGTTGAGGACATAAAGGCTGTCGGTCTTTTGGATGATGGCTTTGTTGTAGATAGAGTCTTCGTGCTCTTTGTAGAGAAATTCGTAAAAGGCGTCGAAGTGCTTTTCGGGGATAAGCGTGTATTCGCCAATCTCACAACTGATGGAGAGGGTGTGGCCGGCATTGAAAAACTTGATAAAGAGGGGGCTTGATTCATCCATTTCCCATGTGTCAGGCACGTCAAGAATGTATGGGAGTCGTCCGTTTTCGTAAGTTCTATATGCAGTTCCCTGCTCACACGAGGTGATGACCAAAAGGGTCAAGGCAAACGCTATAAATATGTTCAATCTTTTCCTCATTTCTCATTTATCATTTGTCATTTCTTTTTAGCATAGCGCATTACGAATACTTCTTCGGGTAGCGGAAGAGAATCGCCAAGAGGAGTGCCACGCCGATAAGCATAGGGTAGTAGAGGTATGGAATGATGGCGATGGGGGTCACTTCTGACAATCCTGCTGCAATCAGCACTTGCGCTCCATAGGGGAGGATTCCCTGTGTGAAGCAGGATGCAGTGTCAAGGATGGAAGCAGACTTGCGGGAGTCAATGTGGAATCGTTGGGCGATGTCTTTTGCAATAGGACCAGTCGTGATGATGGCTACCGTATTGTTGGCGGTACATACATTGACAAGGCAGGTGAGTGCCGCAATGCTCATTTCGCCAGCCCGTTTGCTCTGGATGTTGCGTGTCATGGCCTTGATGATGAGGTCAATCCCCCCGTTGTGGCGAATGATTTCGAGCATGCCGCCAGCAAGAATCGTGACGATGATGAGTTCAGACATACCCATCATGCCCTCGTTCATGGCGGCAAACCAACCAAACACGTCATACGTGCCCATCACCATGCCGATGATGCCTGTGAGGAGAATGCCGATGCCCAAACTCAGCAAGACGTTCACGCCACAGATGGCAAGGATGACGACAGCCAGATAGGGGAGAACCAACCAGAAATTCGCCTCACCCACTTCAGCAGGGGTGCTGACACTTTCGCCCATGAAGAAATAGACGATGAGCATGAGCAGGGCGACGGGTGCCACAATGCGGATGTTCACACGGAATTTGTCCTTCATGCTGCAACCCTGTGTCTGGGTTGCCACGATGGTGGTGTCGCTGATGAAGGAGAGGTTGTCGCCAAAGTAAGTGCCACCTACCACCAGACCAATCATCAAGGGACTGGAGATGCCCGATTGTTGAGCGATGCCCACAGTCAAGGGGGCGAGTGCGGCAATGGTGCCGCAACTGGTACCGATGCTCAATGAGATGAAGCATGAAGCCAAGAAGATGCTTGGCAAGATGGCTTGTTCAGGCAAGTATTTCAAGGCGAGATTCACCGTCGCATCCACTGCACCCATCGTCTTGGCAGAAGCGGCAAAAGCACCTGCGAGGATGAAGATGGCAAGCATCAGCACCATCGTTGAGTTTCCTGCTCCCTTGGCAAAAATCTTGATGCGTTCGTTCATTGTGCCTTTCACGGTCAACAGCGCATAGATGGCACTCACCAAGAATGCCACAGCGATGGGCACCTTGTAGAAATCCTGTGCAATGATGCTGGTGACCAGATAGAGGACAAGGAATACAATGAGTGGACTTAATGCTTTCATGCTATAGTGTTACACCATTCTTGAAGATGGCGATTTCTTGATAGTTCTTCTTTTCGTTCCATGTCTGTTCTCCACTTGCTATCGCTATGACTTTCTGCATGAAACGATGGAATACTTCGACCATAGGTTCACCTTCCACGATGGTGCCGGCATTGAAGTCAATCCAAGTGGGTTTGTTCTTGGCCAGTGTCGAGTTGGTGCTCACCTTCATGGTGGGGACGAAGGTGCCGAATGGAGTGCCGCGACCCGTGGTGAAGAGCACGATATGACAGCCCGAGGAAGCCAAAGCCGTAGATGCCACAAGGTCGTTGCCGGGGGCAGAGAGCAGGTTGAGTCCCTTCACCGAGAGGCGTTCGCCATAGGAGAGCACGCCCTTCACAGCGCTCTTGCCACACTTCTGAGTGCAGCCGAGAGCCTTCTCTTCGAGGGTGGAGATGCCGCCAGCCTTGTTGCCTGGCGATGGGTTTTCGCCCACAGGCTCGCCATGAGAGAGGAAGTATTGCTTGAAGTCGTTGACGAGGCCGACGGTCTGCTGGAACAGTTCAGGAGTCTCGCAACGGTTCATCAGGATGGTTTCGGCACCAAACATCTCAGGCACCTCGGTCAGAACGGTGGTGCCGCCTTGGCTGACGATGAAGTCGCTGAACACGCCCAAGAGCGGATTGGCTGTGATGCCAGAGAATCCGTCGGAACCGCCGCATTTCAGTCCCACGCGGAGTTCGGAGAGGGGAATTGCCTCGCGTTGGTCTTTGGAAGCGATGGCATAGAGTTCACGCAGAATCTTCATGCCTTCCTCCACTTCGTCACCCTCCACTTTCTGGCTCACCATGAAGCGGATGCGCTCCTTGTCGTAGTCGCCGAGCAGTTCCTCAAACTTGTCGGGCTGGTTGTTCTCGCATCCCAGTCCCACCACAAGCACGGCACCGGCATTGGGGTGCAACACGAGGTCGCGCAGCACCTTGCGGGTGTTCTCGTGGTCGTCGGAGAGTTGCGAACAGCCGTAGTTGTGGGGATAAGCAACGATGCGGAGAGGGTTGACAGTTGAGGGTTGAGCGTTGACTTCCTGCTTGAGTTTTTCTGCCAACTGATTGACGATGCCATTCACACAGCCCACTGTGGGCACAATCCACACCTCGTTGCGGATGCCCACTTCGCCGTTCTTGCGTCGGTAGCCTTGGAAAGTGAGTTGCTCCTGGGGGAACCACTCAGTATATGCGGGGTTGGTCAAATCGGCCTTGCTGACGGGCTTATATTCATAGTCGAGCAAGCCTGCAAGGTTGGTCTTGATATGGTCATGGCAAATCCAGTCCCCCTTTTTGTGGCTCTGTTTCAGATGTCCAATAGGGTAACCGTATTTGATGACATTCTCCCCTTCGACGAGGTCGGAGAGGAGAATCTTGTGGCCAGCAGGCACATCGTTGTTCAAGGTGATGCGCTGTCCGTCTATGTCAATGATTTCGCCTGCCTGAAGTGGTTCGATAGCGACAGCCACATTGTCGGCAGGGTTGATTTTGATAATCTTCATGTCTATTTTGCCTACTTCAAGGCTGCTTTGGTCAATGTGGTGGCTTGGTCGTAAGCCTTCTCCCAGTCAGTGTCGAGGCAGAAGGGAGTCATGGTGGTCTTATCGTCCACGTAGCAGTTCACTTTTTCTTTGTCAGTGTCCTTAAACATAGGATTGAACTTGCTGGCATCTGTATAGATCTTCATGATTTCCATACGCTTGGCAGGAGAGATGGCACGAGCCTTTTCCAAATTCACCTGAAAGTCAGTGATGAATGATGTCATGTTGACAGCCTGGCTATCGTAGAAGTAGGTATCCTTCTTCAAACCACGCTTCTGCACCATCATGGCCAGATAGTTCAGGGCAGTCACCTTGAACTGGTTGATTTGAATTTCTTCGTCAGATGAAGAAGGGTTGTTCACCACTTTAGTAGCATTGTCACGTACCGTCTTAAAGAGGTCTTGTGCCTGAATGCTTGCCACCGATGCCATCAGCACAAGCAGAGAGAGAATGATTTTTTTCATATTGTTATTAATTACTTTATCAATAAGATGTTGCAAAGTTACTCTTTATCAACGAAAAAATGGGCAGAAAAAGCCGTAAATGTTTGTTTCTTAATGATGTTTAACACTTATTGTCCCGCAAATTCACTGATTTCATAGTTGTTGGCGACAGCCAGTCGTGCACAATTCTGCAAGAGCCTTCGGTTAGTGTTGTTCACCTGTCCTGTGTCGGATTCCTTTCCGTAGATAGTTGTGTCGTCGCGCAGATTGCGGTTCAGGCAGGGGGCAATGATGCTCTCGAAGAATGTGCATGCTAATAGGTATCGCCCGGCAAAGTAGTTGATGTGTGTCCCGTCGCGTGTCAGTTCGTTGTCAACTTTCAATGCCTCCACTTCTCTGGCATTCTGCACAGCCGTTCCACATGGAATGATAATGTCAATGCCTGATGCAGCCTTCATCTTCCTTACTGACGTGCAGATACTCTTCCACATGTTCTTCTGATTCTTAAATTTCGACAGGTTCTTGGCATTGGAAGCATACGCCCAGGTCTCGTTGAAAGCAAACGTAGTGCGAGCCGCCAGTTTCGTGATGTTGTATGCCTGAATCAGTTTTGACAGATAAGGTTCATAAGTCGTATAATCACCTGATTCCAACGAATACTGCTGCCACACCACCACATCATAGGGGAATCGTTGCATCGCCTCTTTTATGCTGGTCGCCTTCTCCAACTGCACCTCCCCTTGACTGTTATAGCGATACAGTTCATACACCTTCTCATTGCTTTTGTAAAACTCGTAGTGCTGCTTCATCGAACAGCCACCCTTGTAAAGCACATACACATTCACGTTGTTGATGCCCAGCGAACTCAGAATGGAAGGCAGTGCCGCACTGGTGTCGATAGAGAACGAATTGCCGATGAACAGCACATCCAGTTTCTGTGGCAGGTAGGGGAGAGGTACGTTATACAGGTATCCTGTCGTCTGTTGTATGGCTGCATTTTCCTTCTGTGCCTGATTGCTCGCAGCAGTCTTCTCATTGAATGCCGTCTTGTCTGTCTTGCCGTTCCCCGCTGTTTGTGCCGTTGTGGGTTTTGTCGTTGTTGGCTTTGCTGTTGCGGTCTTCGAAGTTGTCGTCGTTTTGGTTGCAACGGGCTTTTTCACCGTCTGCTTTGTCGTCGTAGGCTTCTTGACCACCACCGTCTTATTTGTTGTCTGTGCCATTCCCTGCAAGCAGAAGAAGGCGATTATCCCAATCCAAATCAATCTTTTCATATCCATCCTGTTTTTTATTTCGAGTGCAAAGTTACGGCAAGAAAAGGGTACTGCCAAAAAAATCCAATAATTTAACTTTCGGAAGTTGAGAAATGAAATCCTTGCATTCGTCTGTGAGGAACTTCCTCTTTTGTAACACCCCCAAAACCGACGTGCCCCACGTCGGTCGACCGATGTGGGGCACGTCGGCAAGGCGACGTGGGGCACGTCGGTTTAGGGGGTCTGTTTTCCTTGATTTCTTTTTTCCCCGAATTCAAACTGTTTTTTCTCGTTCTTTCACTCAACTGAACGATGCTCCAAGTTGCCTACACTCGAAAAAACGCAAAACAAGTTGCAGGCAGAGGCAGGTGTGGAGGGCTTTGACTATGCTGCCATGAGCGACGAGGAGGCAGAAGAGGCGCGCGACATGATGGTGGCGGAGAAGGGTTTCTTCATCCTTCCCTCCCAACTCTTCCAGAATGTGTGCAAGCACTGCGAAGAGGACGAGAACCTGAACATGATGCTGGCAAAGGTGTTCAAGGCTATCGAGGGGTCTGCCATCATGAATTGAGAATTGAGAAGTGAAAATTAAGTGAAAAGTGAAGAGTGAAAAGTGAAAAATCTAAGTTACCTGCCATTCGGCTTGTTGGTAACTCATCAGCAAAAGATTCTTAGATTTTTCATTCTTCACTTTTCACTCTTCACTCTTCACTTTAACCTCCCTCCTTCTCACTTCTTCAGCGAACGCACACCTGCATCCACCGCCATCTCACACCCGTGTCCACCACCATCGTCCACTCGTCATCACCTCCATCTCTTACCTGTATCTTCCTCCCCCTCGCACCCGCATCAACCCCAGCCTCTCACCCGTATCAACCTCCCTCTCGCACCTGTATCATCCTCCCTCTCGCACCCGCATCAACCCCAACCCCAACCTCGCACCCGCATCAACCCCAGCCTCGCACTCGTATCAACCTCCGTCTGACACTCGTGTTATCCCTTAATGAGATGTCTGCCAGAATCGAGAAGAAACGACTGCCAGAAGCGTGAAGACATGGAAGGGCGGTGGAGAAAGATGCGGAAGGGAGTTGATGGAAGGCATTCCAAATGAGCGATTGGGATTAAAAAAGAAAACATATTTTGCAAGAAAAATGGACGAAACAAGTCTATATTCAAAATTTTTCATGTATTTTTGCCATCGCAATCCGAAGGGAGTGCAAAAAGTAACTATTCAGCGAATCGCCCTCGGCGATGGATATTAAGAAACAAATTAGCAATACAAGTTTGACTTCGTCGAACAAAAGGTTCGCAAGTACTCAACTTGTTAGGTTATAAGGTTGTTAGGTTATAAGGTTGTAAGGTCAAACCTCAAAACCCGTAGGTACAGGGTGAGCAATCATCCCAAGCCTTGGGGTGGTTGTCCGAGGGCATAGGCGATATGGTTGTCAAGTGGTCAATATAAGTGACCTAAAGTGACCTTTGTTTGAAAAAAATGTGATTTCCGTGCAGTCTTTTTGGAAAAGTGGTATCTATGTCAATAGAGGCAGTGTGTTTCCGATGGACATAGAAGAACTCATAGAGCGAGGGCGACAGGGCGATGAGACTGCTTTGGGGAGCCTATATAGGGCATATCACCGACAAATGACGATGATATGCCAACGCATCGTAGACAATCGCCAAGTGGCAGAGGAATTGGCACATGATGCATTCCTACTGGCTTTTGCCAAGATGGGCCAACTGCATAATCCACAACGTTTTGAGACATGGCTGACAAGTATTACAACCAATGTTGCCCGACGCTATATGCAGCGGCATCATGATCCCGCAATGCTTTCGCTTTCCACTCTCTCAGAAGAAGAACTTCCTGGGGAACCTATTCCAACAGAAGACAAGCCGTTACCAACTATGGAAGAACTGATGACGGCTGTAGATGCGCTGCCCAAAGGCTATGGACAGGTGTTCAAGTTGGCGGTCATCCAAGAAATGTCGCATAAGGAAATTGCCGAAATCCTTGGAATTGCAGCCCATTCTTCATCGTCACAACTGTCACGGGCAAAGAAAATGTTGCAGAAGTCACTTGCACAGTATTGGCTGTTGTGGCTCATGCCACTTCTGTTGCCTTTGGCCATATATCTTTATAAAACGGGAAAGACCACTGACGTGCCGCAACCAATAGTAACAAAACAAGAACAGACTACGCCTGATACAAAGCATGATGATGAAGGAACTCCGACGATAGGGCAAGGAACTCCTGCCATTCCAATAATTGCTACACAGCAAATAGCCATTGTTCCTATCAAAGATGTACCAGTAGATAGTCTTGCTCCTGCTGACACGCTCCATCATACTGACGAAGATATAGAGCGCACCGACACGACAACCATCTTACACGACAACAAGCCACTGCCCGACTTGCGTCCAGACAAAGATACACATATTGCCGATTTTGCCCCAGAAAAGTCCACAGAGATTAAGGACAGGCAGAAGTGGTCTGTAGATTTGGCATACACAGGTAGTATGGGTGAACAGGATGCTAATCGTCCGTTTATTTTCACAGAAAAGGAGATGACGGATATAATAAGCGAAGTTCCGCCAATCCGCACCTTCGACAAATGGAGCGATTATGCCGAGGCATTACAGAGCGGAACCCTTGACATTGACTATAAGACGTACCAAATCTTGCTGAAGATAGCCCAAAACAATGCCGCTCAGCCTGGCACGGATAAGATTGAGCGTAAGACTCACCATTACATGCCCGTCACCTTCTCCTTGGCTCTGAAGTACAAACTGAATAACCGCTTTGGTTTAGAGACAGGCCTGAGCTACAGCCGTCTCAGGTCTGAGTTCGAGATAGGCACAGACGGGAACGCCATCCGCGAGCAGCAGACTATCCACTACCTCGGAATACCGCTGAAAGGTTCCTATAATATATATAATGTAAGGCGATGGAGTCTCTACGGAAGTCTTGGCGCGAAGTTGGAGATACCAGTCTATGCACCGCTCAGCACAGGCTATTTCGTGAACGGAATGAAGGAACTGGAAGAGAAGTCCACACTCCACGCTCCGCTGCAATGGTCTGTAGGTACAGGTCTCGGCTTGCAGTACAACCTCACACCTAACATTGGATTCTTTGCAGAGCCAAGTCTGCAATACTACATCCCGACGGGCAGCAACATCGAGACCTACCGCACAGAACACCCATTCACGTTCTCCTTGCCAATAGGAATCCGCATCACATGGTAATTTCTCTTCCGAAATCGTGCAGTCTTTTCTTGCTTTGTGGTATCTATCCCTATAGAGAAGCAAAACAAGAAAAGACAATGCAGCAGCGACATTTGAACCGCAAACAATACTTCTGCGAATTGGCAAACACAGCCCGGACATTCTACATGGAATATCTGAATACATACCTCAAGCTAACGCCAGACACCCGCGTGCTGGAAATAGGTTGTGGCGAGGGCGGCAATTTGAACGACTGGTTCCCGAGGTCGGTTATACCATTTGCAAGCGCACCCTTTGGCTCATCAACCCACACTACAAGCAGAAGTTCCACATAAATCCTCGCCGCCAGTGGACTTTCTTTGCCAACATTCCATATCTTTGCAACTTCTATACTACATCAGCATGGTATTTACTCCGTCAAACTCAAAAACAATCATAAGATGAAAAGACTATTTCAAATTTTAGCAGTCACTCTGCTTTCTGCGACTTCGTCAGAACTATGCGCTCAACATAATTGGGCTATGGCATTTGTTGAGAAGGGACAAGACATTCCAACTGTTGTGGAGTACCATAGTGCCCAAGAAACAGCTGAGAATGGAATCGTGTATCATCGTATCTTTGATGATAGCTATCGTATCAGAGGTGAAGCTTATAATCCCGTCAAGCTACAGTATGGTTACAGATGGACAGACAAACAGATGTTCATTTATGATTTTAATAAGCAAAAAGAAACTCTTGCTTTTGATTTCAATCTGTCTAAAGGCGATCATTTTACGACATTCAACGGTCTGGAATGGGAGATAGAAAGTGCCAAAGATACGCTTGTAAATATCTCTTTTTGTGGCAAGGGAGAAAGTGTCTCAAAAAGACTATTGACAGCAAGGACACTTGATGGCAAACTCACGGACAAATGGTTAGAAGACTTCGGTTCATTCACTAATCTTTTCATGATTAGCAGTATGGAGAATGTGGAATGTTCACAAACGCTTTGGATGGAATACGCTATGGGTGAGTATCTTGCGCGGGAAATCTGTACTGGCCCGATATTCGGTCATGACTCTGGATGGTTGAGAGCCTTCGAGGCTTCTGTCATGCCGTACACTGTATGCACATATAATAACGGACAGTTGATTATCGAGGATGTCCAATGGTGGTATGAGCATCGCGATTATAAATGCTATTATCGCACAGGAGATGACATCTACAAAGTTTATAGTTGGGAATTGGAGCCACATATTGACTTAGGGAACTCTGTACTAAGAAGAGATGTTATTACTTTCAATGAACTCCCAACACCTGCGAGCGGCAAATATGTTATACATATTGACGACAACGAGTACACTACAGGCATTAGGAGTGTCGGTACAACACTTCAATCAACAGGATGTATCTATGATTTACAAGGTCGAAGATTATTGTCACAACCAGCCAAAGGATTTTATATACGGGATGGACAGAAAGTCTATGCACAATAAATTTACGAAAAGAGTATTATGCGTTGCCTCACTCTTCGCATTGAATTTGGGCTTGAATGCACAAAACACTCTGCTATTCACTGAAGTTTGTGTCGCAAACATCGACCAAACGATTGATTACTCGAATAACTATGGCGGTTGGGTTGAGTTATACAATCCGACCGCTACGAGTGTATCGTTGGATGGGTGGTATATAAGCGATGATTCAGAAATACTGACAAAACATCGTCTGTTAGGCTATGGTATGCTGAAGTCCGGATGTTATCAGTGCGTTTTCTTTGATCATAACGCTGCCGATGGTGAATATGGTACCGATGCGACAAAGCAAGTCAGATTCAAATTAGACAGAAAAGGTGGCACGCTGTATTTGTCAAGGAATGGTACGGATGTGGATTTGTCTTTATCTTATCCTGCCTCCGTACCGCGTTGCAGCTATGCAAGGGTAAGTTTGGAAGCTGACGAATGGCAGTATTGTGGTTTGCCAACTCCAGGTGCGCCTAATGCAGGTCATTATGCTCAGGAGTGTTTGCCAGTTCCAGAGATTGATTGCGATTCAAGGCTCTTCACATCTGGATTTGATGTGCATGTACAAATACCTTCAGGAACGACTCTCCGCTACACAACAGACGGTAGCACTCCGACACTCGCGAACGGCAAGACAAGCACCGACGGACATTTCCCAGTTTCGCAAACCACAGTTTTGCGCCTGAGATTGTTTTCTGATGACAAACTCCCAAGTGGTGTGGTCACACGCACATATATATACAAGGACAGAAACTATTATCTGCCTATAGTCGCAGTCACCACAGACCCACGCAATCTCTACGACAACATGATTGGCTGCTATGTAGATGGCAAGAACGGTGTACAGGGACGTGGCTCAATGGGAAAGTCAAACCTTAACATGGACTGGGTGCGTCCCGTCAACTTTGAATATCTGACGGCAGACGGCAATATGGTCATCAATCAGGAAACGAGCTTTGAAGTGGCAGGCGGTTGGAGTCGTCACTTTAAGCCTGCATCGTTCAAACTTACAGCCAAGAAACTGTATGACGGTAACGGCCATTTTCCCCAATCCCCTTTTGCCGCCAAGCCATACTGTGAGTATCAGCAACTGATGATTCGCAACGGAGGGAACAACAACAGAATGGATGGCGGATCTCGTATAAAGGATGTCATCACCCAACAGGTGCTAACGACAAGCGGCTTCTATGTGGATGCACAGGAGTATCAGCCTGTCCATGTATTCATCAACGGCAAGTATTTGGCTATGATGAATGTACGTGAGCCAAGCAACCGTTTCCACGGTGCGGCCAACTACGGCTACGACGATGACGAGATGGACTCTTTTGAATATAGCAGTCATCTCTACCATCAAAAGAGCGGCACACGCGAAGCGTTTGACCGCATGATACAACTTTCGTATAATGCCGAGACCGATGAAGGGTATGAACAAGTTCGGAATCTTTTAGATACCGATGAATTTGCCCGATATATGGCAACGGTCTGCTATGCAGGCACTAGCGATTGGGTGCTGACGGACAACAACGTAAAGGGTTACCGTTCTCAGGATGACGGGAAATTCCACTTCATGTTCTTCGACATGGACTTGACATGGGAAAATACCAATAACGTGGAAGAACTGGATGCCAATGACATCATTTATCTATACCGCAATCTGAAGCAGAGCAAGGCTTTCCGCAAACAGTTTGTGGCGGCATACTGCATTCTGCATGGCAGCATATATACACAGGAGAGATGCCAACATATTGCTGACAGTATATGTGCATTAGTGAAGAACGCCTTGGCACTTGACAATCGCTATACAACAGGTACATACCGCAAGTTACAGGAAACAATGTGGGAGAAAAGTCATAGGGAAGCTCGCATCAAATCTCTGATGAACTCATATGGACTCTCCGACAGTCTCAATGTGAACTTATCTACTAATTGCGCTTACGCAAAGATTCAGATTGACGGTATGGACGTGCCTTTCAGCAAATTCTCGGGCGTACTGTTCGGAGGAATGACCGTGCGCACAGACGCAGCCGACGGCTATCGTTTCATCGGGTGGCGCGACCAGCATAGTAGATGGTTGAGCCACGAAAAAGAATGTCAGATAACAAGTGACGGCACATATACAGCTGTATACGAAAAAACAACCGATGAACACCTGTCAGCTATCTGTATCAATGAAGTCTGTGCGACAAATGACA
This sequence comes from uncultured Prevotellaceae bacterium, assembly GCA_900316975.1. Taxonomy (GTDB): domain Bacteria; phylum Bacteroidota; class Bacteroidia; order Bacteroidales; family Bacteroidaceae; genus Minthosoma. Next base: position 45,161 of record ONFA01000003.1, read on the forward strand.
TTTATGTGAACGACTACGGAAAGCGTGCCGACTGGATTGAACTGTATAACCGAGGGCCAGAACCTATTGATGTAGCTCAGTGGTTCTTTAGTGACGAAGAGAACAATCCGACAAAATATCAAATCGACAATTCAGGCGAAGCAAGCACCATCATACAGCCAAACGGACATCTGCTTATATGGTGTGACGGAAAGCCGTCATTAACCCAACTGCACTTGCCTTTCAAACTGAAGAACACTGATGACGGTGTCTTGGTTCTGCAGTCAGCAGACGGAAGGTGGAAAGATTCTATGCACTACCACTCACATTCGTCGAAAGAAACAGTGGGCAGATACCCTGACGGGGGATGCAACTGTTTGACGTTCTACCATCCTACGATAGGGACCTGCAACTTGCGGACCACTTATGACTCCGCAGTAAATAATGTTCAAGATTCTATCATTTCTCTGAGCCAGTCTGTAGAAATCGAGAGCGTCAACTATTACACCATCAGCGGGATAAGGACTCTTAAACCGCAGAATGGTATTTACATCAAGGTGGTGCGCTATAAGAATGGGCTACAAGAAAGTAAAACCTGCATCATGGACAATTGAGAATTTCACTCTTCACTTCTCGATTGTTCAGCACTTGAGGGCATTGAGGAGTTTGTCCATGGCACTGGCTGCATCGCCTGTCTCTTCGAGCAGGTTGACGAACTTGCTGCCGATGATGGCTCCGGCGGCATGGGATTGGGCGGCTTCGAGGGTTTGTTTGTTGCTGATGCCGAAACCAATCATGCAGGGGTGTTTGAGGTGCATGGCTTGGATGCGCGAGAAGTAGGCTTGCTTCTGGTCGCCGAAGGATTGCTGGGCACCGGTGGTGGATGCAGAGGAAACCATGTAGATGAAACCGTCTGTGTGCTCGTCGATGAAGCGGATGCGCTCGTCGCTGGTTTCGGGGGTGATGAGCATGATGATGCGGATGTCGTAGCGGTCGGCCACGGGCTTGTATTCTTCCAGATAGTCCTTGAAGGGGAGGTCGGGGATGATGACTCCGTCGATGCCCACTTCCACGCAGCGTTGGCAGAACTGCTCAAAGCCGAACTGCATGATGGGGTTGAGGTAGCCCATGAGGATGAGGGGAATCTGTACTCCGTTAGTTGGCAGTTGACAGTTGACAGTTGACAGGTTTCCTCGGATACCTTCGAGTTGTGAGAAGAGTTTCTTCAGTGTCATGCCGTTGCGGAGGGCTTTGGTGGCAGCGTCTTGGATGACGGGGCCGTCGGCCATCGGGTCGGAGAAGGGGATGCCCACTTCAATCATATCCACGCCTTTCTGTTCGAGGGTGCGGATGGTGTCAGCTGTGCTGTCGAGGGTGGGGTGACCAGCACAGAAGTAGATGGAGAGGATGTTTTCGCGCTTGGTGGCGAAGAGGTGGTTGATTCTGTTCATTGTTTTTAAGAGTTGAGAGTTGAGGGTTTAGGGTTTAGAGTTGAGAGTCTGGAGGAAGTCTTTGATACGTTCTACATCTTTGAGGGCAGGGGCTGTCTCGAAGCCTGAGTTGAGGTCGATGCCGATGAACCGTGGGTGGTGAAAAGCCTTGACTTTTTCTGCATCGGAAGGCTTGATGCCGCCTGTGATGAGGAAGGGGGTGGTGCCGTGATAGTTTTGCAGAATGCTCCAATCGAACTGTTTGCCGCAGCCACCGTAAGTGTCGCACTTGGTTTCGAAGAGGAAGTAATCTGCCGACCCTTCATATTGCTGCGTCTTTTGGAGGTCTTCCTGTGAGGAAATCTGAATCATCTTGATGATTTTCACCTCGTTGCTGATGGCTGTTCGAAGGGAAAGGATGAATTCGGGTGTCTCATGCCCGTGCAGTTGCACGAGTTGAAAACCGAATGTCTGCACACGACTTGCGATGTCTTCCACGGGGGCATTGACGAACACGCCGACTCGCTTGCTGTGTTGTGGCAGATAGGTGGGTACTTCACTCACATGACGTGGTGAGCGTGGAAAGAAGATGAATCCCATCCAATCCACATGCCTCAATTCATCCACCTGTCGGATGTTTTCGGCATCTCTCATGCCACACACTTTCACTATCATTTGGTCACCTCCTCAATGAATGTTCTTAATGCTTTACCTGGGTCGGGGGTCTTCATGAAGGTTTCGCCAATGAGGAAGCCACGGAAGCCTGCCTGACGGAGTTCGCGCACGGTTTGCGGGTTGCTGATGCCGCTTTCACTGACGAGAAGATAGTCCTTGGGAAGGAGGGAGGCGAGGCGGTAGGAGTTTGCCACGTCGGTGTGGAAGGTGCCGAGGTTGCGGTTGTTCACACCCACCATGTCGATGCACTCGCCCACATATTCCAGTTCAGACTCAGAATGCACTTCGAGCAGGGTCTCCAGTTGTAGTTCGTGGGCTTTCTTGGCGAGGGTCTTGCACTCTTCCTTCGTCAGGTCGGCAGCGATGAGCAGCACGGCATCGGCATCAGCGGCTTTAGCCTGATAGAGTTGATATTCATCCACGATGAAGTCTTTGCGCAAGATGGGGCAGGTGACCGTCGGTCGGGCGATGCGGATGAAGCGCAGGGTGCCGCCAAAGTATTTCTCATCGGTGAGAATGGAGATGGCGCTGGCACCGTTCTGACAGTAGGAGGCTGGAACCACATCGGGTTTCCCTTCTTCCTTAATCCAGCCTTTCGAGGGGCTTTTGCGTTTGAACTCCGCAATGATGCCTGATGCGCTGCTGGCAAGGCTGTCGCGCATGGAGCGATGAGGCGGTGGACAGTCTGACAGCAGACTTTCCACATTGCTGTATAGTGTAGCCGGCGCCACAATCTCCTTCTGCTTGGCCAGTTCGATGCGCTTGTGGGCTACGATTTCTTCGAGAATGTCCATGGGGTATTTCTTAATTCACAATTCATAATTCATAATGAAAAATTCATCATGAGTTGACTTCTACAAATTTCTTGAACACTTGGAGGGCTTTGCCGCTATCGAGCGATTCGCGGGCCATGGCTACAGAGTCAGCCATCGATATGTTGCGGTCCATGATGCTGATGCCACAGGCGGCATTGGCGATGACCACATTCTTCTGGGCTTCGGTCGAGGTGCCTTCCAGCACGGCATCGAAGATTTTCATCGCATCTTCGGGAGTTTCGCCACCGTAGATGTCGCTCTGTTCGATGTACTTCAAACCCAAATCGACGGGCGTGAGCACCTTCTCGAAGTTGTTGGTGCAAATCTTGAAGCCGCTGGTCAGCGAAATCTCGTCGTAGCCGTCGTAGGAGGTGATGACACCGAAGTTGTCGCCGATGCGCTGGTGCAGATTGGTGTAGAGGCGCAGTTGCGACTGGTTGGCGGCACCGTGCAGCGAGTTCTTGGGGTGGCAAGGATTGACGAGAGGACCGAGTAGATTGAAGCAGGTGGGGATGGTGAGGGCCTTGCGAGTGGGGCCGACGAACTTCATGCCGTAGGCGAAGAGGGGAGCGTGGAAGTAGCAGATGCCCGTCTCTTCCAAAGAGCGTTTCAAGTGGTCGATGTCGTCGGTGAACTTCACGCCGTGACCTTGCAGCACGTTGCTGGCACCGCTGACAGAGGAAGAACCACCGTTGCCGTGTTTGGTCACTTTGTAGCCTGCTCCGGCAATGACGAAGGCTGAGCAGGTGGAGATGTTGAACGTGTTCTTGCCATCGCCGCCTGTGCCCACGATGTCGAGGGTGTTGTACTCCGAGAAATCCAGATACTTGCCCGTCTCGAGCAGTCCCTGGCGGAAGCCGAGGAGTTCATCTACGGTCACGCCGCGTGTCTGCATGGCCATGAGCAGCGCGGCAATCTGCTGCACGTTGTATTGCTCCTTCACGATGTTGAGCATAATCTGATGGGTTTCCTCCTGTGTGAGGGTGTTACCATCGATGAGTTTCAAGAGATATTGTTTCATTGTGTTTAGTGTTTTAACCAGTTGTTGATGATTGTTTTGCCGTCTTTTGTCAGTACACTCTCTGGGTGGTACTGGATGCCACGGATGTCGAACTCCTTGTGGCGGAGCGACATGATGTAGCCTTCGTCGCTCACACTCGTCACTTCGAGACAAGCGGGTAAACCGCTTGACGCAACCACCCATGAGTGGTAGCGTCCCACCTCAATGCGTTGAGGTAGGCCTTCGAAGAGATAGTCGTCCGTGGTGATGGTGGCAGGAGTTGCCACACCGTGATATACTTCGCTCAGATTGGTCAGTGTGCCGCCGAAACTTTCGCCGATGGCCTGATGACCGAGGCACACACCGAGGATGGGTTTCTTGCCAGCGTATGCTTTGATGACATCGAGCAGAAGCCCTGCCTCGCTGGGAATGCCCGGGCCTGGGGAGAGGATGATTTTGTCGAAGGCTTCGAGTTGCTCCATCTGGAACTGGTCGTTGCGAAAGACCGTCACGTCGGCTCCCAATTCTTTGACGAGATGACTCAGATTGTAGGTGAACGAGTCGTAGTTGTCTATAATTGCTACTTTCATAACTTTTCTGCTATTTCAATCGCTTTTCTTAAAGCACCGAGTTTGTTGTTCACTTCTTGCAGTTCATACTCCACATCGCTCTTCGCCACGATGCCGCCACCGGCTTGGAACCACAGTTCGCTGTTGCGCGAGACAAAGGTGCGGATGGTGATGGCTTGGTTGAGGCTGCCGTCGAAGCCAATGCTGCCCACACAGCCTCCGTAGGCACCACGGTTGTGCGGCTCGTATGCGGAGATGAGTTGCATGGCACGAACCTTGGGTGCGCCAGAGAGGGTGCCTGCAGGGAAGGTGTCGATGAAGGTCTTGATGGGGTCGGCTCCCTCATCGAGTGTGCCGCTCACGCGAGAGACGAGGTGGATGACATGACTGTAGAACTGCATGTCTTTGTAGAAATCAACCTTCACATCATGGCAGTTGCGGGAGAGGTCGTTGCGGGCTAGGTCAACCAGCATGACGTGTTCGGCATTCTCCTTGGGGTCGTTCTTCAGATAGAGGGCATTCTGGCGGTCCTGCTCGGGGTTGCCGGTGCGCTTGGTGGTGCCGGCAATGGGGTCGATGTAGGCACGGAGGGTGGGGACTCCAGCGGGTGAACCGCTGGACGCAAGGGGTGCGGAGTCAGCGGGTGAACCGCTGGACGCTGGCTCGATGCGGCAGTGGGTTTCGGGTGAGGAGCCGAAGATGCGGAAACCGCCGAAGTCGAGGTAGAAGAGATAGGGGGAAGGGTTGATGCTGCGGAGGGCACGATAGAGTTTGAAGTCATCGCCCTCGAATTGCTGCTTGAAGCGACGTGAAAGCACGATTTGGAACACGTCGCCACGAAGACAATGCTGGATGCCTCGGCGGATGTTTTCGCGGTGTTCGTCGTCGGTCAGCGTGGAGGTGCAGTCGCCCACGGGACGGAAACCGTATTGCTGATAGGGGCGGCTGTTCACATCGTGTTCCAGTTGGTCGAGGTCGTCCTCTTCGCCGTCCTGCAAGAGTTCGATGAGGGTGACTTCATTTTTGAAATGGTCGAAGATGATGTAGTCCTTGTAGAGGATGTAGAGCAAGTCGGAGGCATCGTTTTCGGTCTGCGTCTCGTCCTTCACGTCGATGTGCTCGAAGTAGCGCACGGAGTTGAAGGTGGTGTAGCCATAGAGTCCGCAGTCGGCCTTGTCGGCTCCCTCGATGTGGAAACTCTGGAGGAACTGGTTGATGAGCCGTGCGGTGTCATTGCCATTGCTGATGGAACATCTCTGCTCCTCGCCATTGGGGAATTGCATCACGCCCACACCGTGAGCCACCGACACGCTGCCGATGGGGTGGAGGCAGATGAAAGAACGGGAGTTTTTGCTGTCGTGATAGTCGGAGCATTCCATCAGCGCGCTTTGCGGATAGGCATCGCGCACTCGCAGATAAACGCTCACGGGTGTGTTGAGGTCGCCCAGAATCTTCTTGGAGGCGGTGTGATAGTTGTACATGGTTGTGTTGTGGCTATTGCCTGATTTTTAGGTTGATATTGTTTATTTAATAATGTCTGCGTGTTTCAGATACGTGTCTAAGTCCTTGTCACCTCTGCCGCTCACGGTGAGCACCACAACGGTGTCTTTGGTGAACTGGTCCTTCACCTTGGGCAGCAAAGCCAAAGCATGAGCACTCTCGAGGGCGGGGATGATGCCCTCCATGCGTGTCAGTTCAAAGGCAGCACAGAGTGCCTCGTCGTCGTTGGCAGGGAGCACCTGTGCGCGGCCTGTTTCGTAGAGGTTGCAGTGGATGGGGCCTGTGCCGGGATAGTCGAGTCCTGCCGAGATGGAGTAGGGTTCGATGATTTGGCCATCCTCCGTCTGCATCAACTTGATGCGGCTGCCGTGCAAGATGCCGATGGTGCCCACCTGCATACTGGCTGCGGTCTGGCCGCTGTCGATGCCCAGGCCACCAGCTTCGCCGAGGATAATCTTCACGCGCTCATCGTCGATGTAGTGATAGATGGTGCCGGCGGCGTTGGAGCCTCCACCCACACAGGCCATCAGCACGTCGGGATAGTCGCGGCCAATCTTCTCTTCGAGTTGCCATTTGATTTCCTCCGAGATGACAGACTGGAGCCGTGCCACCATGTCTGGGTAAGGATGCGGACCGACGGTCGAGCCTATAATATAGAATGTGTCGGCAGGGTGACAGCACCAGTCGCGAATGGCTTCGTTGGTGGCATCTTTCAAGGTCTTGTTGCCACTCTCCACAGGTACAACGGTTGCGCCCAACATCTTCATGCGCTCCACGTTGACGTGTTGACGCTGCACGTCGAGCGCACCCTGATACACCGTGCAGGGCATGTCCATGAGTGCACAGGCGGTGGCGGTTGCCACACCGTGCTGCCCGGCTCCAGTTTCGGCGATGATGCGCTTCTTGCCCATCTTCTTAGCGAGGAGAATCTGACCCAGCGCATTGTTGATTTTGTGGGCACCCGTGTGGTTGAGGTCTTCGCGCTTCAGATAGAGTTGGCAGCCATACTTCTCGCTCATGCGCTTGGCAAAGTAGAGTGGGGAAGGGCGGCCCACATAGTCCTTCAGCAAGGCGTGGTACTCGCGTTTGAACTCCTCGCTCTCCAGGATGGGGAGGTAGGCTTTCTTCAGATCCTCCACCGTCTTGTAGAGAATCTCTGGGATATAGGCTCCGCCGAACTGTCCGTAGAAGCCGTTCTCATCTACTTGATAAGTCACCATATTCATTTAGGATTTATTATTTGTTTTACTTGTGGTTGAGTTGTTTCGCAAAAAAAGAGCCTATCGTAAGTACGACAGGCTCTTTCTTGTGCTATGCTTTATTTTTGCTTTGCATAGGGGCATGACCATTTGACTTACGATTCTTTGAATCCCAAGCAGCGCCACCACCAATATGCGTTAAAGTTCTGAGTCATTTCTCTTTATTGTTTCTGAATCGTGTCCACTACAGCGTGACACTCAATTTCGAGTGCAAAGTAATGGAAAAAGTTTCAAATAGACAAATAAAAAAGGAAAAAAATCACATGGAGTATGATTTTTTTCCTTTCTCCTTTCAAATAGTTCCAGAAATGATTCTGTAAGCCCTCAATGATAAGCGAGATAGTTATATATTTGAATTGACCATTGTGTTGAAGACCACTCGATACTTGGCGGCTAACAGGTGCTCATAATTGTCATCGCCAGCATCTTCACCTTTCTGGAGAATGATATTGTCATCGTTATCCCAGTAGAAACGGGTTTCATAGACGTTGCCAGATTCCAACTCGTAGCGGGCATACGTGAAGACATGTTTGCTGTCAACATCATCGTATAGTATCTCGCGAAAGACTTCCGATTGGTCATCCTTCACATGTTCTGTGACGAAGTAGAGACGATATGGTCCCATGTCTGCATCTACATCTTCTTCCACCTCGATAAGGTCATAATGGAATGTCACCTCTGTCGTGCGGGTCATGTTATGTTCTTCGGACAACACTTCGTTGAATGTGAGTGTCATGCTCCGCAAAGGGGCTTCACCCTGCTTCTTTTGCTCTATCATCTGTTTTGCCTTGGTGTAGGCATCGCGGATGGCTTGAATTTGTGGCGACGTGTTTGTCTGTGCATGAGCAGTCGTCATGCAGCAAAGCATCAGAACGCCACATAAGAATTTATTCATCTTCATCTTCGAATAGATTTTGGTGTTCTTCCTTGATGAGTGTCAGTTTGCCCTTCTTCCAAGCATAGGTCTGGACCAGCAAATCGTTGAAACTGTAACGGGCGGTGCTGGTAATGGTCTTGGCTTTGGCATCGACCTCAGGGTTGACAATGTCTTCGAAACCTTCCACCCGTTCGAAACGCTTGCTCTTTCTGTTCCACACATAGGCGGCATAGACAGCCTCCACACGCCCGTTGGTGTAATAGCCGAGGAAAATCTGTAGGTCTGGGATACCATCAAAATTGATGTCCTCCTTGTCGTTCACCCTTTGGGTGTCCCTGATGAGTTCTCCTTCTGTCAGTCCGACCAACTCGTGCTCCTGTTCGAAAGAAAGGGTGTTGCTTGAGCCTACATAACCTTTTACGATGACACTGCCGAAACATCCATCATCGGTGGGTTGACCAAGTGTGGTCTCGAAGTGGTAGTCTTTACGATTTTGTGCCTGTGCACCACAGATGGTGCACAGGCACAAAAGGATAATTGTCAGGAAATGTTTCATGTTTATTTCACCATCACAGTTTTGCCATTGACAACATAAATGCCTTTTTGTAAACCGTCAATGCTGTCAGCAACCTTTACACCAGAAAGGTTGAATACTTCGACCTTCTCGCCAGCCTTGGCAACGGATTTGATGTTAGTCAAATCACCTGCTGCAATGTGGTTGGTCTTCAGTTGGGTTGAGTTACCATTGGACATCTTCACATAGCAACGAGTGGCATAGAAACCGTTGGTAGTGGTATCGACATTTACGAATGATGCTTCATTGTTATCTTTAGCTAAAATGCCATAGAGACCCTGTGGCTCAGTCTGCTGTTGTGCGGCAGCCATTGTAACGATTTCGCCAGTTCCCTCCGCGGTGAAGGCTACAGAGGCAATGCCGTTCATAATCACAACATTCTCTGCCGTAAACTGTTTGCTACCATTTTCGCCTGTATAATAGAGAATGTAAGGTGTGTTAGGCTTAATGCCTTCCGACTTGCAGTCTTGGAAGTTAAGTTTTACATCGATGCCATCGTTCTCTACACCTACAAGCTTTTCGAGTTTGCAGTCACTGCCGAACACCTCATTCACTTGCTCTTCAGTCATGGAGAATGGAAGTGAAATGGTGTTCCATCCTGTGAAGAGGTAACGGCTAACAGATACATTCATGGTTTGACCATCATACTTTGCGAGGTCTGTACCTTTGTAAGTGCTCAGTGTCAGAGTTTTCTGAGCCGATGCGCTGATGCAACCGATTGCAAAAGCAGCCATGAGTAATAGTTTCTTCATACGCTTAATAATAAAATGTGTAACAATATATTTTCTTTGGGTTGGTTATTTTATCTCTTTGATGAAGCCGTTGCGGTAAGCAAACAGAAGTTTCTTTAAGTTCTCAACCTTAGCAAGAAGCACCTTGCCCTTGTCGGTGTCCTTCACATACATGCGCTGTGAACTCAACTCCACGATTTGGGTGGAACTCTTGATGTCGTCACCGTTCTGAATGGCATCTTCAGCCGAGCGGAAGGGCTGATGCTGAACCAGTTCAAGTCCTCGGCTGTGGAAGGTGAGCGTGTAGCCCGCTATGCCTGTTTCGGGCTGATAGGCACGGGAGAAGCCTCCGTCGATGACGAGGAGTTTGCCGTTGGCCTTGATGGGAGTCTCGCCTTTCAACACTTTTACGGGGGTGTGTCCGTTGATGATGTGGCGATGCTGTCCCTCCACTCCGAAGTCGTCAAGAATCATATCGACGGTCTTCTCATCGTTGTTGAATTGGTAGTAAAAGCCCTTGGTTTCAGTGTGAGTTGCTTTGTCTTTGATGAAGTATCGCTCAAAAGTCGTCATCTTATCTTTGTCGAAAAGAGGAGAATCTTTTCCACACCACAGATACCAGATGTAGTCCTTAGCATAGGTTTTCCGTTCCCGTGGGGTGTCGTTGTTGAAGGCTTCACGGACGATGTGCCCGGTCTTCTTCATCAGTGCCATACCCTTGTATTTCTTTCCGTTGATTTCCACTTCCTTCAGGGTGCCGTCGGCATTAAGCGGTACGGTGGCATGATACATGAGATTGCTGTTTGAAATGGAATACATGCCTCCATGTGCCAACAGGCATTGGATGTGGCGTTGTAGTTTATCGCTGGTGCGGAATGAATGTTCCAACTTTGCCATGAGTAGTTCTTCCTCTTCCGACAGCGCATTGGGATTTTCCTTGCTGACAGTGGGCAGGAAAGTGTCTAACATTTCATATTCTTTGCCATCGATGAAACAGGTACCGTTGTCGAAATAGATGTGTTCCAACATTTTGCGTCCAGCCATGTTGAATTCTGGATGGCGGTCAATAATCTTTGCCTCCTCTTTGAACTGAATGATGGTGATGGCTTTGTGCATTTGGGCAATGAGCCTGGTGGTCTTCTTGTCGTGCTGGCTCTCTTTAGTCAGTTCAGTTGTTCCAAACTGTTTGCATGGGTCATCTTTGTAGGTCTCCATTGCAAAAGTTGCAAGGGGGAGGAGGTTGATTCCGTAGCCATCTTCGAGTGTGGTCAGATTACCATATCGCATTGAAAGGCGTAGCACATTGGCGATGCAAGCCCTGTTGCCTGCTGCTGCTCCGAACCATTCGATGTCATGATTTCCCCACACAATGTCAAAGTGGTGATAATTCATCAGGGTCTCCATGATGAGGTGCGCTCCAGGACCACGGTCGAAGATGTCGCCCAATAGATGCAGACGGTCAATGGCCAATCGCTGAATCAAGTTACAAATGGACACGATGAAGTGGTCGGCCCGTTGGGTGTCGATGATGGTCTGCACAATCACATTGTAGTATTGATGGCGTTTTTCGCCCACACCGCTGTGGCTCTCATGCAGCAGTTCCTCGATGATGTAACCAAATTCCGCGGGTAGTTCCTTGCGGATTTTGCTGCGTGTGTATTTTGAACTGACTTCACGTAGAACCTTGATCAGTTGATTGAGCGTGATAACATAGAAATCTTCCATGTTGGTTTCTTCTGCCTTGATGCGTTGCAACTTTGCCTCAGGATAATAAATCAATGTGCATAGTTCTTGCTTTTCAGACAGACGAAGGGTGGGGCCGAAAATTTCCTCCACCTTTCGTTTCACATATCCAGAAGCATTCCGCAGCACATGGTTGAATGCCTCGCTCTCGCCGTGCGGGTCACTGATGAAGTGTTCTGTCGGCTTGGGCAGGTTCAGAATCGCCTCCAAATTGATGATCTCACAACTTGCTTCCGCCACATTGGGGTAACTTTGTGCCAAGAGTTGCAAGTATCGAAGGTCATCTTTGATTTCCTCTTCTGTGAATATGTGGTCTTTCTGATTTTCCATGTAAAGGTATTTATGTGGCAAAGATAGAAAATAATTAGGAATCGAGAATCAGGATTTAAGAATTATTTGCCATTCGGAGCGTTTTTTTTCGTGAAAGTGACAATTCCTTATTCCGAATCCTCAATTCCTAATGAAAAATTCCTACCTTTGCAGCGTAAAAAGTAAACAAACGAGAATGAATTATGGCTGCACGACTAAGATTTAAGGTGGTGGACGAGGCATTCAAGCGTGCTCCTGTGTATGTGGAGCAACCTCAGGAACGCCCCAGTGAATATTTCGGCAAATACGTCTTCGATAGGCAGAAGATGTGTAAATATCTGCCATCGCAGGTGTATGAGAAAATGTGCGATGTGATAGACAATGGGGCACCTTTTGACCGTACCATTGCTGACGAAGTGGCACAAGGCATCAAAACTTGGGCCATAGAGAATGGTGTGACTCACTACACCCATTGGTTTCAGCCTCTTACCGAAGGTACGGCTCAAAAACATGATGGTTTTGTGGAACATGATGGAAAGGGTGGAATGGTGGAAGAGTTTGAAGGGAAACTTCTCGTACAGCAAGAACCAGACGCCAGTTCTTTTCCATCGGGAGGAATCCGCTCTACTTTCGAGGCACGAGGCTATTCTGCATGGGATCCTACATCGCCAGTATTCATCATTGGCGATACATTGATGATTCCCACCATTTTCATCTCTTATACGGGTGAGGCTCTCGACTACAAAGTGCCATTGAAGAAGTCTCTTCATGCGGTTGATAAGGCAGCAACGGCTGTGGCTCAATATTTCTATCCAGACGTGAAGAAGGTCATTTCCAATCTGGGTTGGGAACAGGAATACTTCCTTGTGGATGAGTCGCTCTTTGCTGCACGACCAGACCTTGTGATGACGGGGCGTACGTTGATGGGACACGACTCTGCCAAGAACCAACAGATGGATGACCACTACTTTGGCTCCATCCCTGCACGTGTGGAGGAGTTTATGAAAGATATCGAGATTCAGGCTCTCGAACTTGGTATTCCTTGCAAAACACGCCATAATGAGGTTGCACCCAACCAATTTGAGTTGGCTCCAATCTTTGAAGAGACTAATCTTGCAGTTGACCATAATATGCTGATGATGGCAATCATGAAGCGTGTGGCGCGTAAGCATGGTTTCCGTTGCCTTTTGCACGAAAAGCCCTTCAAAGGGGTGAACGGTTCTGGAAAACATGAGAACTGGTCACTTGCTACAGACACGGGCATCTTGCTTCATGCCCCAGGTAAGACCACGATGGATAACCTGCGTTTTGTCACTTTCATCGTGGAAACTCTTAAGGCTGTTTACGACCATAACGGATTGCTCAAGGCCTCTATCATGAGTGCTACCAATGCTCATCGTCTGGGTGCCAACGAAGCACCTCCTGCTATCATCTCTTCTTTCCTCGGCAAGACTGTTACGGATTTGCTGGAGCACGTGGAAAAGGCTGATGATGACAACCTTTCGATGGCAGGAAAGAAGGCTTTCAAACTTGACCTCCCGTCTATTCCTGAATTGCTGATTGACAATACGGATCGTAACCGCACATCACCTTTTGCCTTCACAGGAAATCGTTTTGAGTTCCGTGCTGTCGGCAGTGAGGCGAACTGCGCTTCCGCCATGTTGATGCTCAATGCCGCAATGGCAGAGGCTCTCATGGATTTTAAGATTCGTGTTGATGCTCTCATAGAGAAAGGGGAAGCAAAAGAAGCAGCAATTCTCAAAGTGGTGCGTGAAGACATTAAGCATGTGAAGCCCATTGTTTTTAATGGCAACGGATATAGTGATGAATGGAAAGCCGAGGCTGCCAAACGTGGACTTGATTGTGAAACCTCAGCCCCCATCGTTTTCGATAATTATCTGAAGGAAAGTTCTGTCAAGATGTTTGAGAAGACACATGTGATGACTCGTTTTGAACTGGAGGCACGTAATGAAATCAAGTGGGAGACCTATACGAAGAAGATTCAAATAGAGTCACGCATCTTTGGCGACCTGTGTCTCAATCATATCATTCCAGTTGTGACACGTTACCAATCTGTACTGATTGATAATGTACACAAGGTGAGAGACATCTTCCCTGCTGACAAGACGCAGAAGATTTCCAAGGAGAACCTTCATCTCATTGAACTGATTTCAGACCATGAGTCTTTCATCGTTGAGAATGTGGAGAAAATGGTGGAGGCACGCAAGGTGGCAAATCGTATTGAGTCTGAGCGTGAAAAGGCTATTGCTTACCATGACACTGTGGCACCGCTCATCGAAGAAATACGTTACCATGTTGATAAACTTGAAACCATTGTTGATGATGAGGCTTGGCCACTTCCGAAATATAGGGAACTTCTGTTCATTCGATAAAAAATACCCTGCACTCATCTCACGACGTGTGCAGGGTACAAACATCTTCAGAGACAAACTGATGATGTTTACTAATCTTTAATTACTAACTATCTGTTCCATGCATGAAACAGATTCCTGGCAGATGATTTTTTCATCTGCTTTTTTTATTATCAGCAGTTCTATGCATTGTGGGGGCATACAGAGTCCATTCTGTTGATGTAACATTGCTTTATATTGTTGATGTAATTGGCCTAATTATTGTAGAGCACAAAAATGGCGTGACCATCCTTATGCACTTAACCTGAGGGGCGAGTCTGGAAACGGAACCCCTACACCATATAGGAATTTTGCCACGCCAAAGCGTAAGCATAGCTATATAGGTGTTGAAGAGGAATGTTTCCAATGAATCTCCCTCCGCTAATTAAATCGAACTATTCCAAATATGAGTTTTCCAGACTTCTTTAGTTAAGTGCGAAATAATAGCTTATGCATCAATTGGGGATTTCTCCCCCAAACTGGGTACAAATGTAATGCTTTTTTTCTTTTGCTACAAATAATGTTATGATAAAATAGTAAAATGAGTATGAATTCTTTTTTTATGTTATTGAATTTGAGAAAAGGGACTTAATTAACAATAGTTTCATTGTGATATATTAAGATATATTAAATAGTAAAAAGACCTTCCCCGCTATTATATCGGTAGAAGGCCTTTTCTATTGATGGGATTGTGTCTTTAATTGTCGAGGATGAATCGATTTTCTTCGGTTGACCAATGGAAGGTGTTGGTCAAGGTATAAGGCTCCTTGGGTTGGTTGCTGCCATCGATGTTGAGCATTAGGGGAGCATTGGTGGTGCTAACAATCAATTGGCCGGTGTTTTTGTCGATGGTCACTCTGCGAAAATTGTCGATAGGGGGTAGGGTGTAGTAGTCGTGTGTGGGGAGAGGCTTCCAGTCGGTTGAGTAAAAAGCAACAGAAGAGTCGGGCGTTTCATCACAGAAAATGGTGCTAATGACCATAATGATGCGCGTGCCGTCGTTCTTCGTGAGCATTTTCATCTCTTTCTCTGAGTTCTTGGAAATGACAAGGTGTGCATAGTCATCTGTCAGTTCCTCCATCTTGGAAAAGGTGCGGAAGAGGTTGCGTGTCTGCATAGTCTTGCCGTTTTTCTGGTTGTCAACAATCTCCAAACGATTGTATTCGGACAAGACGGGACACACCTCTTGTGGCATCTTGAGGAAGAGATCCTTAAGTGACTGGGCGTGGGTTATTTCACACAGAAAACACAGAATACACAGAACGATTGAAATCTTTTTCATCTTTTTTATTATCTCTAAACTCTAAACCCTAATCTCTAAACTATTCATGTCGGATGGCTTCGATGGGATCCATATTGGCTGCTTTCCGGGCTGGAATGTATCCGAAGATGATGCCGATGAAAGTACAAACGGCGAAAGATACATAGATGGACCATGCAGGGATGCTGGATGGCATACCCATGAGCGGTACGACAAAGTTGCTGACAAGTCCTCCTAACAGTATTCCCAATAGTCCGCCTGTGAGGGAAATGAGCACAGACTCGATGAGGAATTGGAGGGAAATGACCATACCAGTTGCTCCCACTGCCATACGCAGACCGATTTCCTTGGTGCGTTCGGTGACAGATACGAGCATGATGTTCATGATGCCAATACCAGCCACGAGCAGAGAAAAGGCAGCTGCCACAACAAGGATGATGGTGACGGTGTCCATTGTGGAGGACATGGTTTCCATCATCTCAGCCTGTGAACGGATGGTGAAGTCATCAACGGCTTCTGCTTTCAGTTTGTGGTTGCTGCGCAGTATCTGAGTGAGTTCCTCAATGGCTGCATCGGAAAGTTCCTCAGTGAGGGCTGAGCAGACGATGGAGGAGAAGTAGGTTTGTGCTGCAATGCGCTTCATGACACAGGTATAGGGTGCAATGATGACATTGTCTTGATCCATACCCCATGAATTATAGCCCTTGCTTTCCAACACACCGATGATACGTAGGGGGATGGACTTGAAGCGAATGTTCTTGCCGATGGCTTCCGTTTCCTTGCCTTCGCCAAAAAGTTCCTTGACGATGGTCGTACCAACTACACAAACCTTGGAGGCTTTACGTATATCTTCCTCTGTGAAGTTGGTTCCTTCCTCCAGTTCCCACTGCTTAATATCAAGGTATTCGGTCGATTCACCATAAACAGTGCTGTTCGTGTTGTTATTGCCATAAATGACTTGACCACCAGATGTAACTTCTGGAGATACATAACTGACGAACTTCTTTTCATCAATGATGCGTTGGTAGTCTGCCATCTTAAGAGTTTGCATGGCAGAAGGGTCTTGACGCACACCACCACGCCTGTCGGCTCCTGGACGAATTGTGAGCAGGTTGGTACCCATGGTGGAAAGTTCTTGGCGTATGCTCTCTTTCGAACCCTGTCCGATAGACATCATGATGATGACCGCCGCTACACCGATGATGATGCCGAGCATGGAGAGGAACGAACGCATTTTGTTGTTCGCTACAGCATTGATGCTGACTTTGAACAAATTTAATATATTCATAATTTAGTCGTCTTGTGGTTTGGGCAGGGCAGCAAGTGCTTCGGCTGCCGACTTGATGTTAGGGTTGATTGTGTCCTCACGAATCTTACCGTCGCGCAGATTGATGTTGCGTGAGGCGTATTCGGCAATTTCGGGGTTATGGGTCACGAAGATGATGGTGTGTCCCTCCTGATGCAGTTTCTGAAATAGCACAAGCATCTCAAAAGAAGTGCGTGTGTCAAGATTACCTGTCGCTTCGTCTGCAAGAAGCACAGCGGGGTTGTTGACTAATGCACGGGCGATGGCAACACGTTGCATCTGACCACCTGACATCTGATTGCTCTTGTGGTCGAGTCGGTCACCCAATCCCACTTCCTGCAGGGCTTTGATGGCAGCCTCCCGACGTTGCTTGGCTGAGTATTTGTTGTTGTACATCAGTGGCAATTCAACATTCTCCACTGCTGTGGTTTTTGCCAATAGGTTATAATTCTGGAACACGAAGCCAATCTTGCGGTTGCGCAGTTTGGCGCGTTGGTTCTTGGACATTTTGCGGACGGGAGTGCCGTCGAGATAGTATTCGCCAGAAGTGGGCGTGTCGAGGCATCCCAATTGATTGAGCAGGGTCGATTTGCCTGAGCCTGATGTTCCCTGTATGGTCACGAACTCGCCTTCGTAAATCTTAAAACTGACACCACGCAAGGCTTTCACTGTTTCTGAGCCGACCTGAAAGTAGCGTTTCACGTTGTCGAGTTCGATGACAACTTTACGATTGTCTTTTTGTTCGTTCATCTTCAATCTTTCTGTTTGTTGATCATCTTTGGAAATTGCCGCCATTGGGTCTGCCACCACCTGCACCAGGAGCACCTGCACCACCTTGTGCGCCACCGGCGCCATTAGCGCCGCCACGGTTTCTGTTACCGCCTGGACGTGGCATGAATGGGTTGGATGTTGCTGGTCCTTCAGACTCTTCCTTGCCGCCGATGATTTCGAAGTCTGTGAGCACTTCTGTACCCGCCTTCACACCTGACAAAATCTCTGTGAGCATGCCATTACTGATGCCGACTTCCACTTTATGTGCCTTGAAGACATTACCTTCTTTTGTCCAAACCTTAAAGGGAGATTGTACATCTTCCACCGTTTCGCCTTCCTGTAGGAGTGCTTCGTTAGGAGTAAAGCGCAAAGCACGGGCAGGAACAGCCAGCACATCATTCTTCTCCATCGTGTAGATGGTTACGTTGGCTGTGAGTCCTGGCTTCAATTTCAGTTGGTCGTTGGGAGCGGAAATGACCACCTCGTAAGTGACCACATTGCTTTCAGTCGTTGCTTGCTGGCGCACTTGAGTGACTGCACCTTCGAATACGTCATCTGGGAATGCGTCCACTGTAAAGGTGACACGCTGTCCTTCTTTCACACCGCCGATGTCGGCCTCGTCAATGTCTGCAATCACACGCATGTCTGTCAAGTCCTGTGCAATGATGAAGAGGGTAGGGGTGGTCATGGCTGAAGCCACCGTCTGTCCTTCTTCTACTTCCTTGGAAAGGACCACACCATCGATAGGTGATGTGATGGTGGCATAGCCAAGGTTCGTCTGGGCTTCAGACACATTCTGTTGCTGTACACGTACCTGCTGCACTGCCTGCTCGTAGTTCAGCTTGGCATTTTCATAGTCATTAGCAGAAACAAGACCTTTGTCGTAGAGTGTTTTATATCGCTTATAATTCGCTGATTGATAATTGAGTGAGGATTGTGCGTTAGAGAGGTTGCTCTGCGCGGATGCCAATTTGGAAAGGAGGTTGGTCTTGTCGAGTTCGGCAATGACTTGACCGCGATGCACCTCTGAATTGTAGTCCACATAGATGCGGTCGATGATACCAGACACCTGCGTACCGACTTCCACCTCTGTCACAGGCTCAATCGTACCTGTGGCAGTGATACTGGTGGTAATGTTCTGCTTCTCTACAGGAGCGGTGGAATAGGTAACCTTGGGAGTTTCGCTACATGCAACAAAGGTGGTTGCGATGATGAGTGCTGCGAATATGTTGTTTGTCTTCATTGTCAGTTTTCTTTTTATGGTTTGTAGTTTTCGAAGTAATTGGAGTGGTTCGGAGAATTTAGACGATTATTTTATAGTTTAAGCCTCTCTCCTGCATAGAATCTGAGCATGGCGCTGTTGAGCAATGCTGTGTATTTGGTTTGTAGCAGTTGCTGTTCGGCTTGCAGCAGGTTGTTCTTTCCTGTTGTCAGTTCCACAATGTTCTTAAGACCAAGGTTGAACTGTTCGCTGACGAGGTCATAACTTTCCTGCATGCTTCTCACATTCGCCTTGGCATAGATGTATTGCTGTTGCGAGGTGGTAGCGTTCAGCCAATAGTTCTCAATGGTTGAGTAGAGTTGCTTTTGCTGTTCTTGCAAGTTCAGTTCGCTGGTTTGAAGCGCATATTTTGCCTTGCGAATGTTGGTGCGAGCCTGATGATTATCGAACAGCGGCATGGATACTGTCAAACCTAAAGAGTTGCTCATGTTGTTCTTCACTTGCTTGAAAAACTCGGTGTGCTGACCTGATGAGTTGCTGGAGCCGATGCCTGCCGTCATGGAGAGGGTGGGTTTGTATCCAGCGCGAGCAGAGGAAATCGCCACTTCCGACGATTCAATGTTCAGTTTGCTCGACTGAATCTCAGGGCGGTTCTCAAGGGCGGCATTATAGACTGATTGTTCGTTGGGAATGATGGAAAGCACCTGTGTATCGCTCACCTCGGGCACTGCGATATCGAAGGACTCGGCATCATGTATCTCAAGCAGTTGCTTCAGTTGTAATTTGTAGTTGGCGAGTTGCGACTGTGCTTGCACCAGTGAATATTGGTCTTGGCTCACCTGTGCCTCCAATTGCACAAGGTCAACTCGGGCAAGGCTGCCCACCTCGACCATCGTCTTTGCACGGTCGCGCTGCATTTCGCTTGACTTGATGATTTCCTCGCACACTCTGACTGCTTCTGTTTCATACAGAATCTGCACGTACAGTTGGGCAATTTGCTCTTGAATGGTGTTTGCCTGCTGCTCGATGCCCAATTCGGCTATTTTCTCAGTCAGTTTGTTCTGCTTGATGGTGTTTGTGTTGCGATTACCGTTCCACACCGTCCAGTTGGCGTTGATGCCATAGGAACCGTTATAAGAAACGGTGTTTCTGCTGGTGGTCATCGAGCCGTTTGTGAGGTTGATGGTCGATTCGGCGAAAGGTCGCCACGACATGTTTTGGTTTGTGCTGAATGACACTGAAGGAAATAGGGCAGATTGACTCTGCAAGACATCCTCGTGATCAGAGGCCACTGTTATTCGCTTCTGTTGCAACTGAATATTGTTGGCGATGGCATAATCGAGACATTCTTGCAGTGTCCAGATTTTTTGCCCCCAAGCCGCAGTGCCTGTCAACAGAATTGATAGCGTGGCCAGTAAATGTTTCTTGTTCATTGTTTGTCTGTTAGTTGCCGAGTTTAAAGAACCCGTTAAACTTGAAAAGTTTAATATTATTGATGATACTTTAACATACTTTATAATAAAAAAGGAAAGCAGTCGGGCTGTAAGCCGGGTTCTGTACACTCCGAAGAGCGTGTCTGTCATTTATCTACTCCATGAGTCACCTCATGGCTCTAGCGTTCTACCCTCCACCGCATGAGCCCCGGTCCTGTCGCATTGCTGCTCAGACCTTCGTCAACTCGGGCGGGCAACCCTCTCTCGGGTGGTTTACATGAACTTGCAGCTCCCAAGATGCACAGCCGACATGTCGCCATGCCGCTGGTGAGCTCTTACCTCACCTTCTCACCATTTCTGCCCGAAGGCAGTTGTTGTTTTCTTCTGCATTACTCAACCCTTACGGACTGCTTCTACATTAGGAAGTGGGATGCCCTGCGCTGCCCGGACTTTCCTCTTTAGTCATCCTGAGGGACAACTCCAGCGACAGACCGTCCGGCTGCTTTCAACTTGCAAAGTTAATCAAAAATGTGACAAAAAAAGGCAAACCATGGAAAAATGGCTTGTCTTTTTAAGTTTTTTTGTATGAAAGAGTTCGGTTTGCCTCAAAAACACATGAAAAGCGTTACTCTGCAGAGCAATCTTCCCATAGGAGCACAGCCCCGTTTCGTCGTGCTGGGTCGGGACCTGCAAAGTCCATAGAGTAGGGGCTACCCGTGGTGGGTGACTTGCCGACGTATCGGTGGTTCTTCAGCGAGTAGAGCATGAAGTCGTGATCAAGATAGTCTTGCCAGAGGAACACCTCGGCTTCCTGTTCGTTGGTTGTGAAACGCACATCGCCAGCCAATCCTTCGCCATACACCTTGATGTAGCGGCCATCCACACACTTCAGTGCCACTTTTCCGTTGCCCTTGTCGATGAGCTGGAACTGTGTGCGCTGACTCTTGTCGCCAGAGTGGGTGTCGTAGAGGATGCCGTGAGGGTCGCAAACGGCAGGACGACCTGTCGCCTTGTTGATGATGCGGAAAGTCTTTCCGTAAGGGATGTTCTTTGAGCGGTCAGCCTTAGGTTCCTCCACCGTGAAGTTGTCAAACTCCGCATAGCCTCCGTTCTTGCCCTTCACGTTGAAGGCAAAGAGCGCATGGCGTGATCCCTGGAAGGTGATGAGTTGATAGCTCAAGGGAATCTCGTAGCCAATCGTTTGAAACGTTACGCCATCGGTTGAGTAGGCATACTGCATTTTATCGTTGTCGTAGTCACCAATACAGCGAAGCCAAATTTTTCCCCTTGGTAAGCTGACGGGAAAAACCACGGGCGGTAGTTGCGGCTTGTTTTTGCCTTGATCCCAAAAGCGGAGGAGGAAAGTTCGGGTGTGGTCATCTCTCATAATACCTATCCAGGAGCAAGGGACATTGATATTGCCCAATCCTGCCACATCCCCATCTTTCAGCCCTTTCACCGAAAGTTCCACGGTGGCAATACTCTGAGGGCCTATCACACGTTGAGTGAGCGAATTGCGTGCCCACATCAGCTGTTCGGCCGGCATGGAGTTGAGACGAAGTCTGCCCCCCCTCAGGCTCCACATCTTGTCATCAGGGTTGTGGTTCCACTGCCACACACGCCCCAACTGTTTCCCGTCGAAGTTCTCGTTGCGAACGTAGGGTGCATGTGGTGCAACGGGGGTGTCTCCGATACCATAGTAACCTTCTGCCGTGCCCGGCTTAAACCATGTGCGTGGAGCCCTCCCAAGATTTCCCTTCAATCCTACCATGGGCCAGCCATCTTTCCATGTCATCGGCATCAAGCACACGGTGCGGCCAATGGAGTGAAAGTCCATCATGAAGAGTGCCCACCATGAGCCGTCCTTGTATTGCACGATACCCCCCTGATGGGCATTAGTGCAAGCCGTAGCGTCCTTATCCACAGGACCAAGACCGAATTTTGTGTCATCTTCGCCGATGCGGTATTTCACGCCATGTGGCACCTGTGTGAGCGATGCGGCATGGTAGCCATAGGTCTCATCTGCTGTGATGACACGCGTCTCGTAAGGTCCCCAGATGCTCTTGGAGCGAGAGCATAGTGTGCGGCCATTGGGCCTATAGTCGGTGCTGATCAGGTAGTACATCCCATCAATCTTATACATGTGATGCCCTTCGCCCACACCGTTCCCTTCGGGAATGATGACCCTTTCAGTCCCTTCGATGGGACCACTCATGTCAGGTTTCAGTTCTGTGCACTTCACTGTGCCATATCCATGAATGGCATAGATTTTCCCGTCATCGTCAAAAAGCACGCCAAGGTCGTAGATGTCACCCTTCATGTTGTGGTGTGTCCAAGGTCCCTTGATGTCCTTTGCTGTGTAGCATTGCAAGCCTTTTCCGTTGATGTTGGAGAACACGTAGAACTGCCCGTTGGCATAACGAATGCAAGGTGCCCAGATGCCCTGACCGTAAATCTCCTTGTGATTCTTCAGCGAGAAAGCCTCGTCGTCGAAGTCAAAGCGGTCGAAGCAGTACGAGATGTTCTCCCAGTTCACCAAGTCTTTTGAGTGCAGAATCACCAATCCTGGCACAGTATGCATCGTCGTGCCAGCCAGATAGAAATCATCGCCCACACGCAAGATGTCGGGGTCGCTAAATTCATCATAGAAAAGTGGATTCGTAAATGTCCCGTTGCCGTTGTCTGCTGTCCAGGACTTGGTTTGTGCATGGCCACAAAGACAGGTGACCAAAGTTAGTAAAAATAGTGTTAATCTCATGTTGTTAAAATAATTAGTTGTTGTTTCGTTGGGCAAAGTTACGCTTTTCTTTGGAAGAAACCCTAAAAAAGTTTCATTTTTCCACAATTCTTTGAGGTTTATTTGTCCGCGAGCGGGATTCTGACTACTTTTGTCATTATTTTCGTGGAAAAATCATGATGAATATGTATAAATGGCTATTAACCTTGCTGATGCTGACATCCATGCTTCCAGTGTTCGGAAACAAGACAATCAGGGAGGAGGAAACAACTGAAACGATTTGTGACGTTCAACGCTCTCCAGAGACCACCCGATTGCTGAACTACCTGCACAGCATCTATGGCTCGAAAACTCTCTCTGGCACATGCGCCAACGTGAACTGGAACATCAACGAGGCGGAATGGGTGCATCATCATACGGGCAAATGGCCCGCACTCAACTGCTTCGACTTCATCCACTTGCCTTTTTCACAATCAGATGGGTGGATTGATTATTCAAACACGAAAGTGGTGGAGGATTGGCATGAAGCAGGCGGCATCGTGGCACTCATGTGGCATTGGAATGTCCCTGCCAACAACAGTCGTGGTTATGCTTTCTATTATGGCAAGGAAGACGAAAAGACCCTCTTCGATGTGCGCAAGATTTTTGATGAGGATTCAGAAGAATACGCTCGGATGATCAAAGATATCGACCAAGTCGGCATCTATCTGAAAAAACTGGCAGAAAAGGGAATCCCTGTCATCTGGCGACCTCTCCATGAGGCAGGTGGTCGTTGGTTTTGGTGGGGCATGGATGCCGAGGCATGCAAGCAGTTGTGGAAGGTGATGTATCGACGATTTGCCGATGCTGGCATCAACAACCTCATTTGGGCTTTCACCCCCGCAGCAGCCTGGAAAGAACCCTACAGCAAAGGCTTCGACTGGTATCCAGGCGACGAATATGTGGACATTGTTGGCATGGACGTCTATAACCAACCTTCAGCCGCCGACTGCTACCAACTCGACTTCCAATTCCTCCAAGAACAGAAGCCCCTCAAGATGGCTGCCCTGACAGAATGCGGTTCCGTTGCCCCCATCTCCGCCCAGTGGAAAGCTGGTGCCAAATGGCTTTTCTTCATGCCTTGGTACGACTACGGTCGTACTGCCAACCCCTCCTCCGAAGCCTTCGGCAGCCCCTCCCACAGCAATGCCTCCATCGACTGGTGGCAAGATGCCTTCAGTCGCGATTTCGTGCTGACACGCGAAGACGTGAAGCGTCATCTACATTCTTTTTGAGAGCGTCCCTGCCTGGATTTTTCAAAGTCTGCAATTCACTTACTACATCATCAGCAATGTACGAGTCGCTGAAGGTGTAGAGGCATCCCCTTTCATCTTGCAACGCGTGTTTTTACTCAGCCAAGCAATTCATTTTGCTCATGCGCATGAGGTAGCGTAGCGGTGCTGTGCAGCCTTCTTGGCGGCATTAGAGAGGTTAGATAAGTCCTAATTTCCTTAATCTTGAACGGATGGCACCAGGTTTTCGGGCAAAGAGTTCGCAAAGTTCTTCGGTGTTTTTGCCTGCTTTGAACAGTTGGATGAGGGTTTCTTCTTCTGACTGAGTCCAAGGTTTGTAGGCATTAGGGTGTTCTTTTCGGGTTTCTACGATATAGTTGGGGGTATCATCTTTAGATATGACACCTTGGATGGTTTTGTATTATGATGAAAACTCGTCAAAGCAGAGTGGGGCATTGATGTTCGTTCGTTTGAAAAGCTTGAGTTGTGAAGGTTCATACACAAGAGCGTTCGGGTTCGTTTTGCTGGGTGTCATTACGAAAGTGGCTTTTTCCAAAGGAATGATATAGATGTCTTCTGGTTCGCATGGTTCTCCACCAATGCCGAGAAAGATGAACACGGGCAAGTCTCTTTCTTCGGAAAATTCTTGATAAGCAGTGAGTTGTTCAGGCGAGAACAAATCCATCATCGCGGAATGATTGAGGAACTTCCTCCACTTACATTCAATGGCGACATTGTGCTTTGTTTCCACTTCTTCAATCAGAAAATCGGGGTAACTATTGTTCTTGGGAAACACATCACCCATTGTCTTGTCACCTCTCCATTCCTTCAGCACATACTTATCGTTCTTTATATCCAACAACTCCAGTACAAACTCCTCAAATTCACGTCCTTTCAGCACATCCTCAGGCATGGTAATGGCACGGATGCGTTCTCTTACAGCAAGATATGTTCGGTTCAGTCGTTTCTTGATTTCGTGAATACTGTAGTCTTCATAGAACATCCTCAACAGAATCTTGTCTTCTCCAACTGTCCATCGCTGATAACTGTTATCCGGCTCTGCCGCAATGTTTGACGTAATATTATCCGTAAGAGCCTCAAAGTTGGTCTTGCCAGATAACAACGGGAACAGACTCCCATATTTGTCAATATATCCACCCACGATACGGTCTGCCACCTTACTGATAAGATACTCATTTCTATCTCTTGGTGACCACCGCCTTCTGTCCATTTGTTTCATTACCACAACCAGCATCCGTCCCTCTTTCAAGGCTTTCTGTATCTGCACGTTATTCTCCTCCCGAAACCGATTCATCACCACCAATATTGTAGGCACTTGATTCACCACCAGCGACTTCATCACCTCCACCTCCAGTTCCGACGTATTGCAACACACAACCACATCTTTCTCTGTCAGCGATTCCACCCATCCAAAAATCCTCTCATACGTTCCCCATGGTGCTCGCTTCGAACACACAAACAAAGTCTTCTTTCTCTTCAGAAGTTCTTGATTCCCTATATATTGGATGGCACGAAACATGATGTGTTAGAAATAAGTTTCAACGGCAAAACGGGACTGATTGAAAAAACAGTTCACAAAAGTACAAGAATCGGCTCAAACATGCAAGCGTTTGAGCCGATTTCTTTTGATAATTGAGCCAATTTGGTGTTATTCGCCTAAAAGTGATGTCTGGGGGCTTCGGAGGATGAAAACCAAACACCATTTGATCATTGGAAATGATGGTGGCTTGATAGGTGGAATAAACGTATATTAACGTCTTGGCATTAAACCGATGATTTAGTGAATGTTATAATCACTTGTATAAATCAATATTAGCAAAAATCATCGAAGACCTCGCCACCAGTCCATTCTTTTCCTTGGGCTAATGTGAAATATTTTAGGGCTCCTTTTTCTTCAAAAAATGTTCCTTTGCTTTCATGAAAAAAAATCCCATCTTTATAGGTTACGCGCGATAGTGCCCAAGGTTTCATGGAGTGTTCCTCACCATTCCGTGTCATCACCCAAAGCGATGTGCCTTCCTCGACAATGGCGGAGTCCACAACAAGTGAATTATATAGGTTGTTTCTGCAGAATACAGTATTAATCTCTAAATTCGATTGATACATTTTGAGGGGATTGTCTGTCAGTTCTTTGGGACAACATGGAAATTCAGATGGTGTGCGCCAACCGATTTGTACCGCATTGGGAGTGAGGGATTGCGTTTTATTGGAGTTTGTGACAGGCTCTGGCGTTATATGCTTTTGTTTGGGGGACATTGGAGAATAAGATAGGAATGTAGACTTCCGATCTTGAAATATCCACTCGCCAAGACTCCCACCCTGTGGCTTGGGATGCTCTTTTGCCCAGTTGGTCAGTCGCTCTAATGAAGTACGCGCTTCTTCTGGAGAAACAGCCCGCATCCAATTGAAATTTGGGTCTGTCTTTTCGTGTCCTTGCAAGATGGACGGGTCAGCAAGAAAAACTTCAATGCTACCGCAAATGTTCTCTATCCTTGCACGGGTAATGGGATTGTTCAAAGCATTTTCCAATCGTGTCAACCATCGTAGATTCTCGGGGCGGTTATTGCGTCGGTTCGTGTCGATGTGGTCAACAACGTGCTGCTCTGTAGGTGGATTTCCATGAAAGGCAAAGGCCACAATCCTATGGACTCTTTGCCCCGCAATTTCCATGTAGCCAGTCTTCTCGTTTGGCTTTCCGAACGTCCAAACATTATCATCCTTGCGGATGCGTTTTCCTTCGCGTGGATGACGCATGACTGCACCATTGTCTCGAACCGAATAGTGCTCGTCCTTGTAAACGCAGTCCTTAACTTCGTTGAAATCGTCGACACTTATCATATACTACTAATATATTCCTTCTTTTTCACGTATGATTCCAATGAAATAATCACTGTCATTGCTTTTTTGGACAACAATCTGGTTGAAGTTTCTTTTACCAACTTGGACTTGCCCTCCAGAAAAGACATATAGAAAGACATTCTTTAAGGTTTTCTTCCATACAGTTTTCCCATCAGAATCTTTTACGGTAACCTTAACCTTATACTTGTCCGTTATATAATAATCTGGGGTAGTAGATTTGAATGTCATAACAACATCATAGTAATATTTACCCTCCAAATCTAAGAGGGCAACACGTCGCACAACTTCTGTATCCGTAAGTGGTTTTGCTGTTTCTGCTTCTTGCGCAATGATATTAGCACTGTACGAAAGGAAAGATAACATCATCAAAATAAATATCTTCATAGCTATTGCAATTTAAAGGTCATCCATTTCATCTTGTGTATTCTCCTTGAAGTTCACCATGTCCTTGTAATCGACATGGAGAAAGAAGTTGTTTTGTGCTGAATAGCCCGTGGAAACAATAAAGAGGTCAATAGTTCCATTGTCAACCAAATAGGAATGTTGCATGAAATTCTGCAAATAGTCATCTTCCACCTCATCCGACTGCTTGTACTCTGTGCCATATTTAGCATCAAGCTTTCTTTCCATGCTGTGCTGTAGTTGCTCCACCAAATCTTTCCCGTATCGGCTGATGACAGCCTTTGCACGATAGACTTTTCTTGTTCTCGGATTGTACCAGACCACAATCTGCGCATCTTCACCAGAAAATGTTCCATCAAATACTCGTACTCCTGTAGGTTGTAGCTTAGATTGTGGCGAAACGGTCAACCCTTTTGCTTGCAACTTAGTTTGGAAATCGGAAATGCTGCCGTTCAATTCGATTCCCATAAACTTCAAGTGCTCTTTCGGCTCTTGTGCCTGTGCAAGAATTCCCATTAGACAGGCAATGATGATAAATGCAACCTTTCTCATTGTTTGCTGTTTAGTTTTACTTCAATTTCTCTGAACGTAAGAGGCGCAGACTTTCGCCATACGCTTCACGGTTCACCACAAACCACAACTATATACGGGAAATCTGCGCCCATTATGGGGCAGCTCCTATAATAGTTGTTGCTCTTTGGTTCAAGGTGGTGATTGTGAAGCTATAGAGCATTATGTCTTTACACTCTTTTGCAGAATGCGGTGGCAAAATTACGGAAAAGAATTGTAATAAACGAAGAAAACGAAAAAAAAGTGAGGGGTGATGGCTTTTCTTTCTCTGTATGAGTGTTGCCTCCGCTATCGTACTTACGATACCCCCGTTATCGTAATTACGGCAATGGGTATGTCGTAATTACGTCTGTGGGTGTGTCAGTTGTGGGGGGGAGACGGGTGTGTGCCTTGGGATATGTCCGTTGGCGGCATCTGTGTTGCAGTGTTGCAGTGTTGCAGTTCTCCAAATGCTCTTCCACTCGATGAAAAATCTGATGAATACTATTTATATATTATATATATTATTATATTATATATAGTTATATATAAATATATAATCTATTACTTTAATTTGCCGTTGACTTCCTTGAATCATTTTGGAACTGCAACACTGCAACGCTGCAACACATAAACGCTTGTGTGGTAAAAATTGATGGGAAAAGGGTGAAGAATGATGACAAGAGGAATGATGCACAAGAAAACGCACTGAAAAAATGCAATTCTGAATAAAAGTTGCATTTTTTCAGTGCGTTTTCTTGCGTAAAAAGGATGCCGAATCATCATGGAACGGCATCCTTTGGGATGATGATATGTAAGTAAGTTTATTACTCTGCTGAGTAGTCAATCTTGCTCATGCGCACATAGGTAGCGTAGCGGTGCTGTGCTGCCTTCTTGGCTGCGTCGAAGAGCTCCTGAGCCTCGGCTGGACATACCTTCTTGAGAGAGAGGTAGCGAACCTCACCGTCAAGGAATTGACGGAGCAGCGAGTGCATGCTGAATTCATTTGAGCATTGCCGAGTCGTGACGGAAGAAGACGAAGTCAATGTCTGGAAGTTATCCCAGTTAGGAGCCTGTTCAGTCGCACAGACTCTTATTTTATTGGATAAGTTCTGCAATAAAACAATAAAATATTTGGAGGTATCGAAAATAATACCTAATTTTGCGGCGTAATAACAATTAAAAGAATAGTTTTATGCCAGAGGTCTTTAGATTTTTGGGTTTCTCGTTCTTCTTTTTCAGCAGAGAGCATGAGCCTGTGCATGTACATGTTGAGGGCAATGGCGGAATGGCTAAGTTTACATGGAACGGAACAGAGTTTGAGCTGAATGAGAAGCAAGGAATCAAGGCAAATGACTTCAAGAAGATAAAAAGAGTGATAGATGATAATGCCGATATAATCATGAAGCGCTGGAAGGATTATTTTGAAAATTAAATGGAGGAGTGTCTATGAAAATCAAGGAAATCTGGTTTGATGCCAACCACATTTGGGGCAGAGACGAAGCAGGAAAGGAATATAAGCAGTCACTTCTTTGGTATCCAAAGTTGCGAGCTGCATCTGCAGAACAGCGAAGCCAATATACTTTCGGCTTTGATGGCATTCATTGGCGGAATCTGGACGAGGACATCAGCTTCGAGAGTTTTGAGTACGAGGACACTGAGCCAAGTGCCATGCAGCGATTCTTTCTGACACACAAGGAAATAAACGTTGCGGAGTTTGCCCGTTCCATGGACATGAACCCGACATTGCTTCGGAATTACATCAATGGATTCAAAAAACCTTCCAAGGAACGTGAACAAGACATAATGAACCACATCAAAAAATTGGGCGAAGACATGATTCAGGCATCATGCTATTCGTATAGGACAGACTTTGAGTCCGAATCGATGTTGGTTGCAGAACCATCATAACTGCAATAAGAAGACGGAGAATATTGATTGTTGATTTCATTTTCACAATCATTATACATCACAAGAGCCCGTGCAATCGCACAGGCTCTTATTGTTTTCATATATGCTGTTCTATACAGAATTTCGTTCCATGCCTCGGAACAAGCAGAAGATGAGGAGAATGCCAATCAAGTAGGCAAGGAGGTCTGTCCACAGGAAACCCTGCCCGAGCATCATGTGGCCGATGAATGTGCTGCGGAAGGACACTAACCATGACCAGCGAAGAATTTGCGAAAACTCCACGAGGAAGGAGTGCATCAGGCTGATGATTGCCACCAGTCGCAGAGATTGCTTAACCAAGATGATACGCCAGAGACAAAAGACCATCATCGCCCAGAGTGCATCACCTGTTTCTTCGGGAATCCACTTGAGATGTCTGGAATAGAGTCCTAAGGGTATCAGCACAATGATTCCAATCAATGAGACCAAAATCTTTCTCTGTATAGGCATCGAGGTTTAAAAATGGATGCCGAACCATGATGGAACGGCATCCTTTTGGATTGATGTTATGTAGGTTTATTACTCTGCAGAGTAGTCAATCTTGCTCATGCGCACATAGGTAGCGTAGCGGTGCTGTGCTGCCTTTTTGGCTGCGTCGAAGAGCTCCTGAGCCTCGTTTGGACATACCTTCTTGAGAGAGAGGTAACGAACCTCGCCGTCGAGGAATGCCTGGAAGTTATCCCAGTTTGGAGCCTTGGAGTCGAGCTGGAATGGGTTCTTGCCTTCCTCAGCGAGACGTGGGTCGAAACGCCAGAGGTGCCAGTAACCGCACTCAACAGCCTTAGCCTCTTCTGCCTGTGACTTGCCCATGCCGCCCTTGGCCTTGAGGCCGTGGTTGATACATGGAGCGTAGGCGATGACGAGTGATGGGCCAGGATAAGCCTCTGCCTCGCGGAGAGCCTTGAGGCACTGTGCGTTGTCGGCACCCATTGCCACCTGAGCCACATATACATAGCCGTAAGTTGACTGCATGAGACCGAGGTCTTTCTTGGTGATGCGCTTGCCGCCTGCTGCGAACTGAGCGATGGCACCGATAGGGGTAGCCTTTGAAGACTGACCACCCGTGTTAGAGTAAACCTCAGTGTCGATAACAAAGATGTTGATGTCCTCGCCAGATGCAAGTGCGTGGTCAAGACCACCGTAGCCGATGTCGTAAGAAGCACCGTCACCACCGATAATCCACTGGCTGCGCTTCACGAGGTAGTGAGAGAGTTCAGAGAGTTGCTTGCAGATAGGACAGCCGTTGTTGCGACCTGCCTCGATGGCTGGAGCGAGTTTGGCTGCTGCTGCCTTAGATGCGTCAGCGTTGTCCTTGCCGGCAATCCACTCTTCAGCGGCTGCCTTGAACTCTGCAGGAGTGTCATCCTTAGCAAGAAGTTCGTTGAGCATGGCCACGATGCGAGCACGCATCTTCTTGTTGGCGATAGCCATACCAAGACCGTATTCGCAGAAGTCCTCGAACAAAGAGTTAGACCATGCAGGACCCTGACCCTTAGCGTTCTTGGTGTATGGAGTAGATGGGATAGAACCTGAGTAGATAGATGAGCAACCTGTAGCGTTAGCCACCATCTGACGCTCACCGAAGAGCTGAGAAATCAACTTCACGTAAGGAGTTTCACCGCAACCCGAGCATGCGCCTGAGAACTCGAAGAGTGGGGTAGCGAACTGGCTCACACGTGGGTTGGCCTTGTAGTCGATGAGGTCTTGCTTGCTGGCTACGTTCTTCACGCAGTAGTCCCAGTTCTTTGCCTCGCCGAGCTCGCCCTGCAGAGGAACCATCTTGAGTGCCTTGTTGCCCTTCTTGCCTGGACATACATCCACACAGTTGCCGCAACCGAGACAGTCCATTACGCTCACCTGCATGCGGAACTTCATGCCCTTGAGTTGTGCTGGAGCCAGCATGTCGAGCTTAGCAGCGTCGATGCCTGCGGCTTCCTTCTCGTCCATAACGAATGGGCGGATGGCAGCGTGAGGACAAACGAAGGCACACTTGTTACACTGGATACAGTTCTCGCTGTCCCAAGTTGGAACGAAGGCAGACACACCGCGCTTTTCGTAAGCAGCTGTGCCCTGCTCCCACATACCGTCCTCGTAGCCCTTGTAGGCAGAAACGGGAAGGAGGTCGCCGTTCTGTGCGTTGATAGGACGCACGAGTTTGTTGATGAACTCTGGGTCGTCGTTAGCCTCCACTGGGTCAGCGGGAAGGTTCTTCCATGCTGGGTCAACGTCGAGTTTCTTGTACTCGCCACCACGGTCAACGGCAGCGTAGTTCATGTTCACGACATCCTCACCCTTCTTACCGTAAGACTTCACGATGGCCTTCTTCATCTGCTCCACAGCGAGTTCCACAGGAATCACCTCTGTGATGCGGAAGAATGCTGACTGAAGGATGGTGTTGGTGCGGTTGCCCAGGCCAATCTCCTGTGCAATCTTAGTTGCGTTGATATAATAAACGGTGATGTTCTTCTCAGCGAAGTACTTCTTCACATTGTTGGGCAAGAAGTTCACGAGTTCCTCACCCTCGAAGATGGTGTTGAGGAGGAACTGGCCGTTCTGACGAAGACCACGGAGCACGTCGTACATGCGGAGGTAAGCCTGCACGTGGCATGCCACGAAGTTAGGAGTCTTAATCTGATAGGTAGAACGGATGGGCGTGTCGCCGAAACGGAGGTGTGAGCAAGTGAAACCACCTGACTTCTTCGAGTCGTAAGAGAAGTAAGCCTGGCAATACTTGTTGGTGTTGTCACCGATAATCTTCACTGAGTTCTTGTTGGCACCTACAGTACCGTCGGCACCGAGACCGAAGAACTTAGCCTCGAAGATGCCTTCACCACCGAGTGCCATCTCCTCTTCGATGGGGAGAGAACGGAAGGTGACGTCATCGACGATACCGAGTGTGAAGTGATTCTTTGGCTCTGGAAGTTCGAGGTTCTTATAAACGGTGAGAATCATCGTTGGAGTTACGTCGGCAGAACCGAGGCCATAGCGGCCACCCACGATGAGAGGAGCGTTCTCCTGACCGTAGAAGGCATCCTTCACGTCGAGGTAGAGAGGTTCGCCGTTAGCACCTGGCTCCTTCGTGCGGTCGAGCACAGCGATGCGCTTCACGCTCTTTGGCACAGCAGCGAGCAGACGCTCTACAGAGAATGGACGATAAAGGTGAACAGACACCATACCGTACTTCTTGCCGTTAGCGTTAGCGTAGTCGATAGCCTCGCGAGCAGCCTCAGTGGCAGAACCCATGAGGATGATCACGTCAGTAGCGTCCTCAGCACCGTAGTATGTGAATGGCTTGTACTCACGACCAGTAATCTTAGAGATAGCCTCCATGTACTTCTCAACAGCGGCAGGAACCTCCTCGTAGAATGGGTTGCAAGACTCGCGGTGTGCGAAGAATGTCTCAGGGTTCTCGGCCATACCCTTAGCCTCTGGATGCTCTGGAGAGAGTGCGCGAGCGCGGAACTCAGCCACCTTGTCCATCGGAACGAGAGGACGGATGTCTTCCATATCCATCTCCTCAATCTTGTGATACTCGTGGGAAGTGCGGAAACCGTCGAAGAAGTTGATGAATGGAACGCGAGTCTCCAATGCTGCCAAGTGAGCAACAGCAGAGAGGTCCATCACTTCCTGTACAGAACCTTCGCAAAGCATAGCGAAACCAGTCTGACGGCAAGCCATCACGTCGCCGTGGTCACCGAAGATACAGAGTGAGTGGCTGGCAACGGTACGTGCAGACACGTGGAACACCGAAGGAAGCAACTCACCGGCAATCTTGTACATGTTAGGAATCATCAGAAGAAGACCCTGAGAAGCGGTGAAGGTGGTAGTGAGTGCACCAGCCTGAAGAGAACCGTGCACAGCACCGGCAGCACCTGCCTCCGACTGCATTTCCTGTACGAGAACTGTGTCGCCGAAGAGATTCTTGCGACCTGCGACAGCCCACTCATCCACGTGCTCAGCCATTGGAGACGATGGAGTGATGGGGTAGATGGCAGCCACCTCTGAGAACATGTAGGCTACGTGAGCCGCAGCGGTGTTACCATCACAAGTGATAAATTTCTTTTCTTTACCCATAATTTTAGTTAATTATATGATGTATATTACAATTCGTTTGAAGTGCTATAGCATAAGATGATACAGCACCCTTTTATTTGTTTTGTGAAAAAATCCTTGCTTAATAGAGAAATCCGAAAAGCCAGAGGGGAATTTGGTTGCCCTCGCCAATGTCGCACTGATTCACAGCGTAAAGGGCTTTGGCCTTGCTTTTCAACTTGGTGCTGTGCTCTGCAATCTTGAACTCTACCTGCTCGTCAACGAGGAAGGAACAAAGGTTGCCGTGCTTGTTTACCTTGTGGTCTTTCCAGAGTGTGTTGCAGAAGAAGGTTTCCAACACATCATGCTCGTCAAAGCAACGAGGATAAAAACTGTACATCAGATTGGAATTGTGAAGCAGTACACGCGCTGGTTTCTTGGGGAACTCGTCGCCTTTTCCGTAAATCATGTTTACTAGACGTGCTTCTTCCAGATACTTGATGTAGTGCATCACCGTAGCACGGCTCATTCCAAGTTCCTGTGCCAATTGACTGACATTAGGAACGCTACTGCCGCTTGTGGTGAGCATATAGAAAAGTTGTTTGATTTTCGCCAAATACTTGAGTTCAATCTGCTTGACAAGCAGAATGTCCACTTCTATCATCATGTTCATGTTCTTCAACAGGTTCTCACTGTAGTTGGCCTTGTCAAGGAAGAACGGGTAGAAACCATGGTGGAGATATGCTTGAAAATACTCGCGGGGATTAACCTTTGCGAAAATTTCGGTGGCAATTTGTTTATGGTTGGAGATGATCTTGTCCAGCGTATAAGAAGGCAGTTGTAGCCCAGTGGTGAGGTTCAAGAATTCGCGGAAAGAAAAACCACGTAGATTGTAAGATTTTACAATGCCGTTCAATTCGGGATTTTCTTCTTTCAGACGCATTACAGGCGAACCTGTGAAAACTATTTTCAAGCCCGGGTAGCGGTCATAACATTCGCGCAATTGTGCGCTCCAGTCGGGCTGCTTAAACACTTGGTCAATGAGCAACACTTTGCCCCCTGAATGATAAAACTCACCAGCAAACTCTGTGATGCCGACATTTTGGACGTAAAAGTTGTTAGTGTTAATGTACAAACATGAATGGTCGTACGGTGAGAAATGCTCTTTGGCATACTGTAGCAAGAAGGTCGTTTTACCTACGCCACGAGCACCTTTGATGCCAATCATTCGGTCTTTCCAATTGATCTCGTCCATCAGGTCACGACGCACGGGAGCCTTTAGATGCTCTACCAAATAAGCATGTGTGCGGAAAAAGGATTCCATGATTTTCTTGTTTTTAGAATGTCATTCGCGAATGTCACTTCGAGCACAAAAAGCCTTTGTGACGAAAATTTGTGCAAAAGTACGACTTTTTTCCTTAAAATGCAAACTTGACTTTGCAAAAAAAAGTTTTTCTTTGAAAATATTTTTTTAGAAAAGGTTTTTGTTCTTGAAAAAGTGATTTTGTAGGCGATTACGGTTCTTTATGCGGAACGTTTAGTGGGGTGAACTTTTAGGTGTGGTGTAGTCGAGGGGTACGTTGTTTTTTGTTTAAAAATTCCAGATGGGGCCGTTGCCGTGTCCGATGTGCAGGTCTTTCCCTCCACGAATGGCTTTGGATACAAACTTCTTTGCCATTCCAACAGCGGTCTCCAGTGGGTTGCCAAGAGCCAATGCGCAGGCGATGGCGGAAGAAAGGGTGCAGCCAGTTCCGTGGAGGTTAGTGCTGCCGATCTTTTCGTTCTGGTATTCATGTACACTTCCATCAGTGAGGAACAAGCGGTCGGTCATGATTTCCCCTTTGGCGTGGCCTCCTTTGAGAAGAACATTGGTATCGTATTGCTGTGTGAGGGTTTGACCTGCCTGCAAGTAGTCAAATGGAGTGGCGAGGGAGTGTACCAACAGTTGCTCGGCTTCGGGAATGTTGGGCGTGATGAGGTGGCAGAGAGGAAAGAGGTGTTTTTTGATGTATTGGATGCAATCGGAAGACATCAGGCGATGACCGCTGGTGGAAATCATGACGGGGTCATACACAATGGGGGTGTTCATTCCGTTTTTTTGCCCCCAATCATGTAATGTATCAACAATAATTGTTGCAGATTCAGCGTTTGGTATCTGTCCAATTTTGATGGATTTAACGTCAAAATCATCAAGAATCGCTTGAAGTTGTGAACTGATTACCTTGGAGGGTACAGGCATCACGTCCTGTACTCCCATCGTGTTTTGCGAAGTGAGTGCTGTGATGACGGTTGCACCATAGCAACCCATGGCCGTGATGGTCTTCAGGTCTTGTTGAATGCCAGCCCCAGCTGAGGGGTCGCTGCCAGCTATGCTTAATACTATTTCCATGCGTCGCCGAGGATCATGGCTCCTCCGAAGCCCATTTGTTTGATGAGTGGAAGTTTGTCGAATGTGATGCCGCCAAGTGCCATCACCCGATGGTCGATGATGCCCTCCTCGTGTGCCCTTGCAATGTCTTCGGCTGTGAAGGCGGAGTGATAGCCTTGCTTTGAAATGCTGTCGAAGATAGGGCTAAGGCTGAGGTAGGTGAAGGGATGGCATTTCTTTTCAGCCAACTCTTCGATGGAGTGGCACGAGATGCTGAGTTGTCCTTTCCATCCTTCAGGAGGAAGAGGGTTGCGGCTGTTCAGGTGGATGCCTCTCAACGGATAAGTGAGGGCGAGTGTGTGGTGGTCGTGCAAGACGAGCCGCTGATGCAATTCTGCAGGAATGGCACGGATGAGTGCTTCCAGTTCCTGCCGTGTGGCCTGTGGTTTGCGCAGATGGATGAGGTCTATATCTCCTCGGCGGAGCAACTGAACAATGCGTTCAGCTTCTCCGTCGAAGAAATGAGGGAGTGTGATAACGATGGTCATGCGGTGTGTCCGAACAGGTCGAAGGAGGCATCCCAGTCTTTCCAGACGGGTTCGCGTCCTAATTCTTTGAGGCGTTGATTGATGACTTTTGCCGTGCGTTCGTCGCTGACGGTGAACTGCTCCAAGGCTTGCGGATAGGTGTGGTAGCCTCCGGGGTTCACTTTGCTTTCGGCCGACATGGTGGTGACTCCCAGCGTGCACATGTGGTCGCGGATGAAGGCGGGCTCGCGTGTAGAATAAGAGATGTCAACGTCGTGGTCGAAGATGCGCATGGCGAAAGTGGCTTGTGCCAGTTCGCGGTCGGTCATGTAGCAGTTGGGGTGAAAACCTTCGTTTTGTGCAGGACGCATGCGTGGGAAATTCACCGAGTATTTGGTCTTCCAGTAGTGCTTCTGCAGGTAGCGCAGATGGTGGGCCATCATGGTCACATCGGTGCGCCATTCTTTCTCCAAGCCGATGAGCACACCCATGCCGATGGAGTGCACTCCTGCCTGTCCCATGCGGTCGAAGCCGTCGCAACGCCACTCGAACTTGCTCTTCATGCCCCGTGGGTGGTAAAGGTTGTAGTGGTCGCGGTTGTAAGTCTCCTGGAAACAAATGACTCCATTCAAGCCGTGGCGGGTCAGTTCCTTGTAGTCTTCGGCCGAGAGGGGCATCACCTCTATCTTGATGTTGGAAAAGTATTTTTTGGCGATGTCGATGGCCTTGGCGAGATAAGGCACCCCAGCCTTGGCTGGATTCTCACCTGTCACGAGCAGGATGTTCTCGAAAGGAGCCAACTGCTTGATGGCCTTATACTCGTCTTCAATCTGTTCGGGCGTGAGGATGGTGCGTGCCATCGGGTTTTCTCTGTGAAAGCCGCAATAGACGCAGGAATTGGAGCAGGAGTTGGTGATGTAGAGAGGTATGAACATCGACATCGTCTTGCCAAATCGCTCCTCTGTGTATTTGCGCGACAAACGTGCCATTGTTTCGAGATAAGGCTCTGCGGCAGGTGAGAGCAGGGCCATGAAGTCGTTCACGTCGCAATGTTCTTTGGTTAAAGCACGTCGCACATCGGTGTCAGTCATGGAGGCAATCCGTTCGGTTGTCTCGTCCCAACTGATTTTCTTTAATTCTTCTGAAAACATAATCTTCTATTTCTTTTTGCTGCAAGGCTGAAAAGCATACTCTTTCAGGCTTGTGATAGTGGGATGCTGGCCGCAGAGGGGGCATCCTTCGTTCTTGGGGAAATCAAATCTTTGCCATTTCATTGTGAGAGCATCGAATGTGAGCAGGGCATTGTAAAGCGGTTCACCCACACCAGCCAGACACTTGATGGCCTCGGTGGCTTGCACCGTTCCGAGCATGCCGGCGATACTGCCCAGCACACCCACTGTGGCACATGTCTCCACATCGGAAATGGCTGGAGGCTCGGGGAACAGGCAGCGGTAGCAAGCGGTGCCGGGACAGTGTGTCATCACCTGGCCGGCATATCGGCTGATGCCCCCCATGCAGAAAGACTTTCCGAGCATCACACAGGCATCGTTGACCAAATATTTGGTGGCAAAGTTGTCTGTCCCGTCAATCACAAAGTCGTATGGACGAATGAGTTCCAGCGCATTGTCTTCGCTGAGATAAATCTCATGCTTGGCGATGTTGAGATCGGGGTTGATGGCTTTTAGTTTCTCTTCTGCCGAATCTACTTTGGGCCTCCCCACATCGGGGGTGGTGTGGATGACTTGCCGTTGCAGATTGGTCAAACTCACTTGGTCGCCATCCACCAGTCCGATGGTGCCCACTCCTGCTGCTGCCAGATAGAGAGAGACGGGGGAGCCTAATCCTCCTGCTCCCACTATGAGCACCTTGGACTGCAAGAGGCGCTGTTGCCCTTCCTTGCCGAAGCCGTCCAAAATGAGGTGGCGATTGTAGCGCCGTTTCTGTGTGGGGGTCAGTTCCATTACTATTTCAGTTTTCTGAGATCGTGTGTCAGCTTGGCGGCACAAAAGTTGGGACCGCACATGGTGCAATACTCTCCGTCGGTGTGCCCTGCTTCTTCGAAGTATTGAAGCGAACGCTCAGGGTCGAGCGACAGGTGGAACTGGTCTCTCCAACGGAAATCGAAACGTGCCTTTGAAAGGGCATTGTCGCGGATGGTTGCACCCGGATGGCCTTTGGCCAAGTCGGCTGCGTGGGCGGCAATCTTGTAGGTGACCACGCCCACACGCACATCTTCTCTGTTGGGGAGTGCCAGATGCTCCTTGGGGGTGACATAGCAGAGCATCGCCGTACCCAACCATGCAATCTGTGCACCTCCGATGGCGCTGGTGATGTGGTCGTAGCCGGGAGCAATGTCCGTCACGATGGGACCTAAAGTGTAGAAAGGTGCTTCGTGGCAGTGGTCGAGCTGACGTTCCATGTTCTCCTTGATTTTGTGCATGGGCACATGGCCAGGGCCTTCGATGAATGCCTGCACGTTCTTGTCCCATGCACGAGTGACAAGTTCGCCCATCGTATCCAACTCGGCAAATTGCGCTGCATCGTTGGCATCGGCAGTGCAACCTGGACGAAGGCCATCGCCCAACGAAAGGGCCACATCGTATTGTGCCACAATGTCGCAGATTTCATCGAAGTGTTCGTAGAGGAAACTTTCCTTATCATGAATCAGACACCATTTACTCATGATGCTGCCACCTCGGCTGACGATGCCACAAAGGCGGCTGTCGGCTAAGTGCACGTTTTGCCGACGAATGCCAGCATGGATGGTGAAGTAGTCCACTCCCTGCTCGCACTGCTCTATCAGCGTGTCTTTATAGATTTCCCACGTGAGGTCTTCCACACGACCGTCCACTTTTTCCAGTGCCTGATAGATTGGCACAGTGCCTACTGGGACGGGGCAGTTGCGGATAATCCATTCACGGGTCTCGTGAATGTTGGCACCAGTCGAGAGGTCCATCAGCGTGTCACCTCCCCATTTGCAGGACCATACTGCCTTATCCACTTCCTCCTCAATGGAAGAGGTGGTGGCAGAGTTGCCAATGTTCGTGTTGATTTTTACGGCAAAATTACGGCCTATAATCATCGGTTCGCTCTCGGGGTGGTTGATGTTGGCTGGCAGCACGGCACGCCCACGGGCAATCTCGTCGCGCACAAACTCTGGGGTGATGTGGCTCTTGATGCCCAATTCCTCGCAGTTCATGTTTTCGCGAATGGCGACATATTCCATCTCGGGAGTGATGATGCCGGCTTTGGCGTATGCCATCTGAGTGATGGCTTTCCCCTTCATGGCACGACGGGGCAACTGTATATGCTCGAAACGTAACTGGTTCAAAGAGTGGTCAGCCAACCTTTGTTTGCCGTAGTCGGACGTGACTTCTTTCAGTTGTTCCGTGTCGTTGCGGTCAAGAATCCATGATTCACGCATACGGGGCAATCCTTTTTTAAGATCGACCTCAATGTTCGGGTCGGAGAAAGGACCGCTGGTGTCGTAAATATAGACAGGAGCATTAGGTTCCGTGTGTGGAATACCTCTTTCATCCTTGGTCACGGTCGGAGTCAGGTTTACCTTTGTCATGCCCACACGGATGTTTGGGAAAAGTTTTCCCTGCATGTAGGCTTTCTCGCGCTTGGCGTAGGCTTTATTATCTTGTGGCATAGTTTTTTAGTTTAAGAATGCGGTTAAAGGACTGGATGCTTCGGCACAATCGACAATGGCTCCAAGACCTGCCTCATATGCCTGACGGCCGGCAATAACTGCCTGGCGGAAGGCATCTGCCATAGCAACGGGGTCACCTGCTACGGCAATGGCGGTGTTGACCAGACAACAGTCGGCTCCCATTTCCATCGCCTCGGCTGCATGGCTGGGGGCACCAATACCCGCATCCACCACAACCGGCACAGTAGCCTGTTCAATGATAATCTGCAGGAAGTCCTTCATACGTAAGCCCTTATTTGTGCCGATAGGGGCAGCCAAAGGCATGACGGTGGCAGCACCTGCCTCTTCCAGATGCTTGCAGAGAGTGGGGTCTGCCTGGCAATAGGGAAGCACGACGAAGCCTAACTTGACCAGTTGCTCCGTTGCTTTGAGCGTTTCAACCGAGTCAGGCAACAGATAGCGTGGGTCGGGGTGAATTTCCAGTTTCAGCCAGTTCGTTCCGAAGGCCTCGCGAGCCATCTGCGCAGCAAACACTGCTTCTTCGGCATTGCGCACACCCGAAGTGTTGGGCAACAGCTGGATGTTCTTGTTCCGTGTGATATGGGTGAGCAGGTCATCCTGCTTGTCGTTCAGTTCAATACGCTTCATGGCCACAGTGACCATCTCTGTCTGCGAAGCCTCGATGGCACGTGCCATCAGGTCGTTGTTGTTAAACTTTCCCGTTCCGAGAAAAAGGCGAGAGCCAAACTCCCGTCCTGCAATGACTAATTTACTCATGGTTTTGTGATATTGATGATTTTTTTCATTTCGTCAATCGGTTTCTCCGCATGGAGAATGGTGCCGCTGAGCGCAATGCCCGTAACTCCTGTCTGCATGATGGCAGGAATATCCTCCGCCGTAATACCGCCAATGGCGACAATGGGCAAGTGGATGTTGGCTTCCTCCATCTGCTCCACAATGTGACGATAGCCCTCAAGACCCAATACTGGCGAAAGGTTTTTCTTGGTCGTGGTGAATCGGAAGGGGCCACAACCGATGTAGTTGGCGGAAGCCTCATAGTGAGCCTTTACATCCTCAAAAGTATTGGCTGTTCCACCAATGATGAATGCACTTCCCAACACTTTTCTTGCCTCACTGATAGGCATATCGTTCTTTCCCAGATGCACTCCGTCGGCACCGAGTTCTTTGACCAGTTCCACGCGGTCGTCTATGATGAAGGTAGCACCGACATCTCTGCACATTTGTAGTGCTTCGATGGCAACAGGGCGCACTTCCTCATCGGGTGTGTCCTTCATGCGCAGCTGAATCCAACGGCATCCACCTTCAAGTGCCAAGCGGATGGAATCGAGATAGGAGTAGCGTTCCGTGTAGTGAGAGATGAATTGCAGCATGCCTTATCCTCCACAAGCGGCTTTGATGATGATCACGTCTGCGCCTTCTGCTATAGGTGTGTTTGCCCATTCCGTGCGCGGAATCATCTGGTTGTTGATGGCCACAGCCACTCCTTTTTCTGGCAGACTCATTTCCTGCGCCAATTCTTGCAGATTGGTAGAGGTGATGCTTGTCTTCTTGCTGTTAATGTTAATGTCCATATATATAAATAATGTATAAATGAAGCAACCCCGAATAGTCGGACATACACTGTCGTTGACTACTCGGGGCTGCTTGTTCTTGCCATGTGGCAAATCTGATGTCACTTTTCCCTGCGCCGGCATTACCCGTATCAGGTTCTATGGGTGTAATCTCAGCCTTTACTTATTCAGTATCAGCACCCCGAGCATGTTATTTGTCTGCAAATATAGTGATTATTTTTCATATACAAATATGAAACGGAATTTTTCTTATTTCAAAGTGATGATTCTTTTTTTTTATCCTACGATTTGTGGATATTGCATGGTGGAACAATGCAGAGAACCATGCTGAAGGATGAGCACTCGACAATCGATGCCGATGACTTCTCGATTGGGAAATGCGATTTTCAGTTGGGCAAGGGCTTCGCAATCCTTGTCTGGTTGATGATAAGTAGGAACAAGTACGGCACGATTGATGATGAGGAAGTTTGCATGTGTGGCGGGAAGTTTGTTGCCGTCCTCATCAAAGCAAGGGTCGGGAAGTGGTAGCGGAAAGAGAGTATAGGGTTTATCTTCCACTGTACGAAGGGACAGCAGCTCTTGTTCCATGGCTTGCAGTTCCTCATAGTGCTCGTCTTGTGGGTTATAGCATTTGACATAAGCGATGGAGGTTGGTGAACAGAAGCGGGCAATAGTGTCGATGTGTCCGTCTGTGTCATCACCAGCTAACCATGAGTGATGAATCCATAGAACTCGTTTCGCCTGAAAGTAACTTTTTAGTTTCTCTTCAATCTCTTGCTGAGAGAGTGTGTTGTTTCTGTTTTCCGCAAGCAGACAACTTG
Organism: uncultured Prevotellaceae bacterium; assembly: GCA_900316975.1. Classification (GTDB taxonomy): domain Bacteria; phylum Bacteroidota; class Bacteroidia; order Bacteroidales; family Bacteroidaceae; genus Minthosoma. The sequence continues at coordinate 87,810 of ONFA01000003.1, forward strand.
ATGTGACCATCAGTGTACCTTCACCATCGCTTTCTATACTGCCACCTTCAAAAACGAAGTCAAGGTGGTTTCTATATTCAGCCTTTGTGCCAATAGCACAGTATTGGGCCGTCAGATAAGGTAGAATTACCTTGTTGATTTGGTTGTCATGGTTGGCTGCAAACTTCAGCCCCCAACCGTTGAACTGGAAATCGTTGAGGAGTACTCGTTTCTGTGCGGAATCAATGCAGGTGATAAAAGCGTGGTCACGCGCCCATGTGTCGTTGGTGGGGCATGGAACAAACGTGATGCCTGCCATATTGACACCTCGTTGGATGAGGTCGGCTCTTGTCATGTCGGGATATTGAGCAACAATGAGAACTGGTTCATACTTGCTTATCTCTCGTACAATCTCACAAAAACAATCAATGGCATCAGTCAGCACAGGTGCCCAATCCGTATCCTTGTGAGGCCACGTGAGTTGCACAAATGCTTGCTGATGCCATTCTGCTGGGAAAAACATGGTTTTTCTGTGTTATTTTTTCAATGGAGTAGGACCATTCAATGTTGGTTTGACAGGGATGATGTTTCCCTTCTTGTCGAAAGTCATCTTGTCGATGCATACTTCTCGATGGATGCCAGGATCATGGTCAATGAAGTTCTTGTTGATACGGTGGTAGCAGATGTACCAATCATCCTTACCCTTCAACTGCAATACAGAGTTATGTGCAGTGCCGTATATTTCCTCTTCTGGCAGTTGCTCGATAACGCGGTAGTGCTGTTCGTCAATCTGAATATCGCCTAGAGGGGATGTGCTGGTTCCGTAGCATACATGGTAGTTGGGTGATCCTGTATCATCAACTGACCAAAGGAAGTAATAAATCCCCTTACGATAAAAAACGTATGGTGCCTCGCGATAGGCCCATGTCTGAAGGTTCCCTCCTTTGGGAGTGAGGTTCTTGGTCGTTTGTTTCTTTATTGAAAGCATGTCGTCTGTCAGTTCGGCACCAGCCATAAATCCGTTGCCCCAGTAGAGGTAGTATTTCCCAGATTTTGGGTCTTGGAACACATCCACGTCTATGGCTTGTCCACCACGGACTCCATTGGGACGATCTGCGTCAGTGATGATGGGTGTGCCCGAATCCACAAAAGGTCCTGTCGGAGTGTTGCTGATAGCCACGCCGATTTCCTTGCGGTTACTCTTGGGATTGTGTGCAGAGAAATAGAAATAATATTTGTAGGAACCATCTTTCTGTTTGCGCTCAATGATGCATGGAGCCCATGCGTTGCCTGTTGCCCATTTCACTTGATCACCCTTCACGTCAAGCATTTTCCCTTCATCTTTCCAATTGGCGAGGTCGGAGGAGGAAAATACACTGAAATCGTGACCTCCCCAACCAGGTGTTCCATCAGTTGTACTATAAATGTAGTACTTTTTTGTCAAATTGGAATAAAGAATTTCGGGGTCGGCATGGAAACCGGAAAGGATGGGTTGATTATGATTGCTAAAGACTTTCAGAAGCCGTTCTTTCTCAGTCCGTGTGATGGGCATGATGGTGCCGTGGCGTGGGGTGAACTTTCCCTTTGTTGCCGTATTTTGCACGAATTCGAAAGTCTTGAGATCATGAGATTTGCAGAATTGGTAGTGACCGTTGCCATAGCAGTCATACATGATAATCCACGATTTACCATCGAGGCTCTTGCACACGCCAACACCTTCCACGGCTTCCTGGGTCTGCTCTACATGCCCCTCGATCATTTGCCACTTGTCGGTCAGGTTTTTGGCCACTGCTTGATAGATGCCGCGCCCAGACTCCTGCTTGTAGAAGAGGTGGTAGAGTTGGTCTGCCTCATTGTAAACGATGTCTCCATCGATGGTAGCGTTGCCTGCATCGAAGAGCCATTGTGGCTCTCCTTCAAGATCTGTGAAATCCTCGTTGGCATATTGGTAATATATCTTGTCGAACGAACCTGGGTCACTGGTGCGAAGGGAATAAAACACCATGTATTTCCCCACTTGATGGTCATAGATGGTTTCTGGTGCCCAAACACGAATGACATTCTTCCATTTCTTTGTATATCGAGTAGGGAAATTGATTACAGAATGTTGCCAGTTGATGAGGTCTGTTGATTTTAGCAGCACCATGCCGCGATTGCTTGACCATCCCAGGCTTGACTTCATGTCTGTTGCCACCATATAGAAAGTTTTTCCGTCTTCACCACGAAGAATGTGTGGGTCACGTACACATTGTGTGAAGGCGATGGTGTCAGATGAGATGACGGGATAACCATCATTGAGAGGTGTGAAGTTATAGCCGTCGTCGCTGATGGCATAGCAAATCTGCTCGTCCTTCGGGTCGTTACTGTTGAAATAGGTGAACAGGTATGCCACCATCTCGTCTGGATTCTCTGATGAAGCCTGTGTCGTGTTGCTGGCGAATGAGGGCATCGCCAACAGGATGTAAAGCGTTGTGGTTAATAAGAATTTGTTGTTCATAAAGGGTAATGTTTATTTGTGTGTGATGATTATTTGTGCCCGGTAAGGAATACTTCTGCCTTCTTGATGTCGTCAGCATGGTCAACATCGAGAATCTTGCTGAAGGGGTAGGCTTTCAGTTGAAACCCCTCCTTCACTAACTGTCGTTGGAAATTTCTCATCCTCGATTGTCCTTCCTGGATGCATTTGTCGATGACAGGAAAACTCTTTTCGCTCAGTCCGTAAATGCCACCTGATATATATGACTGCGGTTCGTTATCGAGAAAGGCTGTGATATTAAGTTGTTTGTCTGTCGCAATGTAGAGCGGTTTTTCATCATCGATGTAATCCGTCACTGCCATCAAACCATCATGACAAGATGCCTCCCATGCTTGGATATATTGTTTGAATTCGTTTTCGTGGAAGATAGTGTCAACCGTGGTAAGACAGAATTTCCCATCTCCCATCACCTGACGCAATTCGTAGAAACTGTGCATGGATGAAGGGGTGGTTTTGACAATTAGGTGTATCTTTGGATTCTCTTCTTGTAGTTGGCGGAGATGCTCCTGTATGAGTGTCGTCAAATTGTTGGTGATGATGTAAATGTCTTCGGCTTCACAATCATTAAAGATGCGGATGAGACGGTCTATCATCGCTTCACCATTCACTTTGACCAAAGGCTTAGGCAGTTCCACTCCCTCTTGTGCCATCCGTGTTCCCTCTCCTGCTGCAAGAATAGCAAACTTCATGTAATAGGCAATTGATAATTGGCTATTCGGGCAGGAAATTCCACGACAGCCAATTATACATACATTAGAAATTGAATTCCTCGCTCACGCTCTTCTGCTCCGAAACGGCACGAATGGCACGGGCAAACATCTCTGCAATGGAGAGTTGCACCACCTTGGGACATTTTTGTGCGTAGGGGATAGAGTCTGTGAACACCATTTCTTCCAGTGCTGACTGCTGTACACGGTCACTGGCAGGATCACTCATCACGCAGTGGCTGGCAACAGCGCGTACACTTTTGGCTCCAGCCTTCATCATCTCATCGGCAGCACGTGTAATGGTTCCTGCTGTATCCACCATGTCGTCAACAATCACAACGTCCTTGCCTTTCACGTCACCGATGATTTGGATGGAGTCAACCACGTTTGCTTGTAAGCGCACCTTGTTGCAGAGCACCAATGGGGCGTTCAGTTTTTTTGCAAACAGACGCGCACGTTTGGCACCACCAACATCAGGTGTGGCAATGACCAAATCTGACAAGTGAAGATTCTCCACGTAAGGAACTTCCACGAGTGAACCATAGAGGTGGTCAACTGGCACATCGAAAAAGCCCTGAATCTGGTCGGCATGAAGGTCCATGGTGATGAGGCGGTCTATGCCTGCCACGCTAAGTAAATCTGCCACAAGTTTGGCTCCGATGCTTACACGGGGTTTGTCTTTTCTGTCCTGACGTGCCCATCCGAAATAGGGGATGACAGCCACGATACTACGGGCACTGGCACGTTTGGCCGCATCAATCATCAGCAGCAGTTCCATCAGGTTGTCGCTGTTGGGAAATGTCGATTGAACAAGGAAAACATCGTTTCCACGGATGGACTCCTCAAAAGACACTGCAAACTCACCATCTGCAAAATGTGAAATCACCATATTGCCAAGTGGACAGCCCAAACTTTGGCAGATGCGCTCTGCTAAATATCTTGTTTTTGTACCGGAAAATACCTTAAAAGGTCTTGCTTCACTCATGTTTTTTCTAACTGTTTAGAACGTTGATAGGTTATTTCTGTGCAAAGGTACGAATAATTCGGAATTTATAGGGCGGAAAACGGGAGTTTTTTCATCTTTGATTTTTACTTTTTCCGTTTCCGCTTTCTATTTTTCATTTTCCTCCTTTTTTCAGAAAGCACTTTCCATGTGAAAATAGAGCCCTTGTCCGTACTCGTTTTCTGCTTCGCTGGCAAAAATGTTGAAGTCAATTCGGATGTGTTCGCGATCAGGAAATGGAACGGATACCACTGCTTTGGCATGGGAGGCATCTCCTTGAGATTGTTTCACAATGACTAATGGATACTTCTCTTCTGCTTGTTGGATGAACTTTTCGAGCAGTATGGAGGCATTGCCGTATGTGTTTTTATCCTCTACGCTGATACTTACGGGAAAATGCCCCTTTGGATAATTCGTTTGTTTCTTTTCATTCATAAAAGAATGTGTTTATTTGCCAAAACCTGCTTTTTATCATAAATAAGGTTAAAAAATATGCTCATTCTATAGCGGCAAACTTTTTAACTCCTATCTTTGCAATAATTTTGAACGCAAAGGTAGCAAAATAATGTTGAAAATATTTATTTTTTGTGTCATAATTATTGGCATTGCGGTGCTTTTGATGAGTGTTCGTATTCTTTTGAAGAAGAATGGGCGCTTTGTGAAGACACATGTCAGTCAGTCGAAAGCAATGCGCGACAGAGGTGTCACCTGTGTACAGAGTCAAGAATTTGCCATGCGCCACAAATCGCCATATGCCATCAAAGAGTGAGAAACAACAGTAATCAAAAGATATGAAAAAAATCACAACACTTGTCCTTCGAGGACTGATGATGGGTGCCGTTGTTGCAACTATCACTTCATGTAACAATGTTAACAATGAAAATGCTTCAGAGGCAACTCCTGCGAAGGCATCCTCCAAAGAGGCCCCTAACTACAAAATTGCGTATGTGTTGATAGACACACTCACATCTCAGTATCAGAAGTGTAAGGACCTGGAGGAGGAATTCACAAAGAAGCGTGCCAATGCCGAGTCAACAATCAATGCGAAAGGCAAGAACTTCACGGCGCAGATGCAAGAATTTAATCGTAAGTACCAGAGCAATCAGTTCACTCAGCAACAGTTTGAGGCAGAACAGGCGCGTCTTGCCAAGTTGCAGCAGGATTTGCAGGATTTGGAGGCACGTTTGAGCAATTCTCTTCAGGAAGAGTACCAGAAAGAGTTTCAGGCTTTGACCGATACGATTCAAAACTTCACCAAGTCATACGCCAAGGAGAAAGGTTATGATTTTATCCTTTGTAAATCATCTGGTATTGACAATGTGCTCTATGCTAACGAGGCATACGATGTGACAGACGAGGTAGTGAAAGCCTTGAACAAGCGTTATACAAAAAACGCTCCTAAGAAAAATGAATAAATAAAGAATGAAGGAATGAAAAGTTGCCCTCAACTGTCAACTCTCAACTCCTTTCACTCCAATTAAGAGACAGATAAAAAAAGGGAGGCAGTCAAGTGATTGCCTCCCTTTTTTTATTGTCTGTTGGTTATCTTCATATAAGATCGATGCTGCGTTTCACGAACTTGTTGAGTGCTTCGCCTCTCAGCAAGCCATTCTGTAAGAGCGCCAAGTCAATGAGTTGGCTAACTACTTCTGGTTTGGCTTCTTTGATGCTCTGCTTGATGAGCGGATGGTCGGTGTTGAGCACCAGGTTGAGCATTGTCGGCATTTCTCCATAGAACGCCATGCCCGGCTGCAGGCGCGACATGTCCTTCATGCGTCGCATATACTCACTCTGCGTCATCACCACGGGTGCTGCAGTCTCGCCCAGTGCCTGTGGCTCCACGTTGAACTCGATTTTGTCAATCTTCGGCAGAGCGTTCTTGAAGGTTTCGGTGAGTGACTTCTTGTCATCCTCTGGCAGTTCTTCCTTCTTTTCATCATTCTTCACGATGAGTTTATCGACCACATCAGAATCGACACGGGTGAATCTGCTCTTCTCAAACTTCTCCTCATAGAGGTTGCACATGGCTGGGTCGAGTTGACCGTCCATCAGCAGCACATTGTAGCCCTTGGCATTGGCGGCATCGATGTAACTGTACTGGTCATCTTTGTTGTTGGCATACAAGTAGATGAGGTTGCCGTCCTTGTCGGTTTGTTCACCCTTGATGAGGGTCTGATACTCCTCGAAAGTGTACATCTTCCCCTCGGTGTCCTTCAGCAGGGCGAAAGCCTTGGCCTTGTCGTAGAAGTCGCTCTCTGAGAGCATGCCGTAGTTGATGAAAATCTTGATGTCGTCCCACTTCTCCTCAAACTGCTTGCGGTCGTTCTTGAAGATAGACGCCAGACGGTCGCTCACTTTCTTTGAAATGTAGGTGGAGATTTTCTTCACGTTCGAATCGCTCTGCAAGTAACTACGGCTTACGTTCAGCGGAATGTCGGGCGAGTCAATCACACCATGCAACAGGGTCATGAAGTCAGGCACAATTCCCTCCACGTTGTCGGTCACAAACACCTGATTGCAGTAGAGGTTAATCTTATTCTTCTGAATGTCGAGGTTGGTCTTCACCTTCGGGAAGTAAAGAATACCCGTCAGGTTGAAAGGATAATCGACGTTCAAGTGAATCCAGAACAGAGGCTCATCGCTCATGGGGTAGAGTTTCTTGTAGAACTCCTTATAGTCCTCATCCTTCAATTCAGAAGGTTTGCGAGTCCAGAGTGGGGTGGTGTCATTGATGACATCGTCCTCGTCGGTCTCCACACTCTTCTTCTCCTTGTCGTCCCACTTCGTCTTCTTGCCAAAGGCTACAGGCACGGGGAGGAAGCGGCAGTACTTGTTCAGCAACTCGCTGATTTTGTACTTCTCCAGGAAGTCCTTGCAGTCATCGTCGATATACATCACGATGTCGGTGCCACGGTCAGTCTTCTCCGCATCCTCGATGGTGAACGAAGGACTTCCGTCGCAACTCCACTTCACAGCCTTCGAGCCTTCCTGCCAACTCTTCGTGATGATTTCCACCTTCTTGCTCACCATGAACGAAGAGTAGAAGCCCAAGCCGAAGTGGCCGATGATAGCGTTGGCATCCTCCTTGTATTTGTCGAGGAAGTCGTTGGCACCCGAGAAGGCAATCTGGTTGATGTACCTGTCAATCTCCTCTTCGGTCATGCCGATACCACGGTCGCTCACGGTCAGTGTGCCCTTGTCCTTGTCGATGCTTACACGCACAGTCAGGTCGCCAGCCTCCTCCTTCAACTCACCCTTGCTAGCCAGCGTCTTCAACTTCTGCGTGGCATCCACGGCGTTGCTCACAATCTCACGAATGAAAATGTCATGGTCACTATAGAGAAACTTTTTGATGACGGGGAAGATGTTCTCGGTTGTAACCCCGATGTTACCTTGTTGAGCCATAATGCTATTTACAATTTGACAATTTACTATTTATATTTTATTTTCGTTATGGGAGAAGAGGCAAAAAAAATGCCAGCCATTTCCATGACTGACATTTTGTCGGTGCTATCATTGTCTATTTCTTTTTAATGACAATCCTGTCATCTTTCAATTCTGCCAGAATTGTGTCGCCTTCGTGTACTTGCTCCTCGACAATGCGCTCGCTGATGCCGTCTTCCAGATGCTGCTGAATGGCGCGGCGCAATGGACGGGCACCAAACTGTTTGTCGTAACCTTTCTCGGCAATGAACCTCCGGGCTTCCTCTGTAATTTCGAGGTGCATGCCGAGGTCTTCGATGCGCTTGTACAGGCCTCGGAGTTCTATGTCGATGATTTGGAGGATGGCATCGAGTTCCAGTTGGTCGAAAGTGATGATTTCGTCAATGCGGTTGAGGAACTCAGGAGAGAACTGCTTGTTGAGGGCCTTCTGAATGACGGAGCGAGAAACTTCCTTGTCATCCTTGTCGGCCATGGCTGCAAAACCGACACCTCTGCCAAACTCTTTCAGTTGGCGGGTACCCACATTGCTGGTCATGATGATGACTGTATTGCGGAAGTCTATGGTGCGCCCCTGCGTGTCGGTCAGACGACCATCGTCCATCACTTGCAGAAGCAGGTTGAACACGTCGGGGTGTGCCTTCTCTATTTCGTCTAACAACACAATGGAGTAGGGTCTGCGACGTACTTTTTCGGTCAGCATACCGCCTTCTTCGTAGCCCACATATCCCGGAGGGGCACCTACCAGTCGGCTGACGGTGAATTTCTCCATGTATTCGCTCATGTCGATACGGATGAGGGCATCGGTGGAACCAAACATATGTTCAGCCAATTTCTTTGCCAAGAAGGTTTTTCCAACACCTGTAGGTCCGAGGAACATGAACGTGCCGATGGGACGGTTGGGGTCTTTCAATCCCACGCGGCTGCGTTGGATGGCATTGACTAATTTGTCAACGGCAGCATCCTGTGCTATGACGCTGTTTTTCAATTCTTCACGCATACCTTTTATACGGATGCCCTCAGCATTGGCCATCTTGCTCACAGGAATACCTGTCATCATGGAAACGGTTTGCGCCACTTGTTCTTCGGTTACTTTTTGCCGTTTGTCTTCCAGTGTGTCTTCCCAGCGCTTCTTCATTTGTTCCAGTTCATCACTGGCGAGTTTTGCACGGTCGCGATAAGTTCCTGCAAGCGCATAGTTTTCATCTCTGACAGCATTTTCTTTCAGCCGGTTGAGGTCAGCAAGTTCTGCTTCCTTGTCTTCAATCTCTTTGGGTACACAAATGTTTTTGATGCGTACGCGCGACCCGACTTCGTCCAATACGTCAATTGCTTTGTCGGGGAAACTACGGTCAGTGACATAGCGTTCTGTCAGTTTGACGCATGCCTTCAATGCCTCGTCTGTGTAACAGACATTGTGATGTTCCTCGTAGCGGTCTTTGATGTTATTGAGAATAGTCAGTGTCTCTTCTGGGGTGGTTTGTTCTACAATCACCTTTTGGAAACGGCGTTCGAGGGCGCCGTCCTTCTCAATGCTCTTTCTGTATTCATCGAGTGTGGTGGCTCCGATGCACTGTAACTCGCCACGTGCCAAGGCTGGTTTCATCATATTGGCGGCATCCATCTGCCCGGCTTGGTTACCTGCACCGACAAGCGTGTGAATCTCGTCGATAAAGACGATGATGTCAGGGTTGGAACGTAGTTCGTTGATGATGTTGCGCATGCGCTCTTCGAATTGTCCGCGATATTTTGTACCAGCTACAACGCTCGACATGTCAAGGCTGACGATGCGCTTATCAAAAAGTACACGTGCCACTTTTCGTTCGTTGATGCGTGCAGCCAATCCTTCCACAATCGCGCTTTTGCCCACTCCTGGTTCACCAATCAGCACGGGGTTGTTCTTCTTTCGACGTGAAAGGATCTGTGCCAGGCGCTCTATTTCAATTTCGCGTCCTACCACAGGGTCAAGTTTTCCCTCGGCTGCCGCTTTGGTGAGGTCGAAGCCAAACTTGTCGATGGCAGGCGTGTCAGAATTACCTTTCTTTGTGGTCTTCGAAGTTGTTGTATTGTTTAAGGCTGGTGCAGGTTCCCCGCTTGATGGTGGTGGGGTTCCTTCCTCATCCTCATCTTCTTCGTCAAAGTCAATGTCGTTTTGTGGTTGTGTGGGGGCTTTTTGTGTGCTTAACGAATCGTAAAACTCCTTGTATGTCACATCGCAGTCATTCAGTACGCGTGCCACCGTGTTGTCGTGTTGTTTAAGAATGGCAAGCAGCATATGCTCAGCATCACTCTCCTCGCTTTTCAACAAACGTGCTTCAAGCACAGCCAACCGCATGATGGTTGTCGATTGCTTGTTGAGAGCAATGTCGGTGGAAATCAGGGCTTGACCATTGTCTCTCACGGCACGTTCCAGCACCTCCTTGATGGAAGGGATGTTGACATAGAACTTTTTTCGCAACAAGTCTATGGCGCGACTTTCGCCGTCACGAATCATCCCCAACATCAGATGCTCAGGGCCAATGTAGTCATTGTTGAGTCTTAATGCTTCCTCTTTGCTGTATCCGAGGATACGTGTGATTCTTTCAGAATATTTGTAGTTCATCTATTGGATGTAATCGTTTGGTGAATATACAAACAACACTTTCAACAAAACAGGTGCCGAAGAATGTCATTGTAGCCATTTTGTCAGTCTCTCAATGATTTCTGCCTTCATGTCTTCGGGCATGTTACTGATGCGACTGCCATGACTGCCTCTCGGTTGCACATAGACACGCATATTCTTTTTTTTCTTGCAATTGAGCCATGTGCATACTCCGCTGGCACTCCAAGGGTCAATCTCTCCGTATATAAATATATGTGTAGGGTCTTCTTTCTTGAGGAACTTCACTGTTCGTTTATAGAGTGTAGCGTCAAAATCATAGTGTCTTAAACTGTCGGGTAGCATGATTTTTTTCAGATATCCTTTGGTGCTCTTCAGCGAAGTCCATTTCTTAATGGGCTTGAGCGAATATCCGTAATAGCCCAGTTCCTTGATGGCTTGCACATCGAACGGCATATATTTGTTGGGATAGCGGAAGTAATCTGGTTCTGCCACATTCATGAGGTTGCTGAACCATGTATTGTCGTCATCGTCCAGCGATGGAATGGTGCTGACTGGAGTGCCCCATTGCCATAGGGCGAAGGGATACTCGAGCACACAATAGTCGTAGATGTCTTCTTCTGGAAGATAGAAGTGATAGTCGTGCTTGGTGCAATACTCATGGAAAAGCGGCATCAAGTCTTTCTTGCGTTTCATGAATTCCTGCATGGCTTGCTTGACGACCTTTCTCTCTGCTTTCGTACCTACCTGCTTGGCCAGGAATTTCTCATGCCGTCCATCCTCGATTGCTCGATTGAGTGGTGCCACATAACTCACGCTGACATCAACATCGTCAGGGTAAGTGGCACGATAGAACATGGTGGTTTGTCCGCCTTTGCTGATGCCTGTGCTAATCCACTTGCCCGTGAAAAGTTGTCCCATCGTTTGTCGCACATGGTGGTAATCTGCCAATGAGTTATCGACTGTCATGTAGTCCCAGTTGGTGGGTTGGGGTACGCTCTCGGCGAAGTAGCGGTACTCGCACAAGATGACGTTGGCATCGAACAGACGGCTCAGCTCCTCTTCATAATCGGGACTTATGCCGTAGTTAGCAAAATAACCTTCAGTAACAATGATGGTGGGCTTGTTCAAACCTTTCATTCCAATAATGATACGTTCTTTCAGAGTGCCTTTCGATAAAGTCTTCCAATCCACCTGCTGCTCCATCTTCAGTACATATTTCTCCTTGAAAGTGGAAGTCTCCAATGGCTTCACATCGCTTATGCCCTCCAAAGCGCACAATTGCCGCATGAAGAGGGTTGAGTCATTTTGTGCCGCAAGCCCTAAAGCCATCAGTGCGGCAACCCCAAGGAGTGCTAATCTTTTCTTATTCATCGTGAACGTACCTGATATTGTCTCAGTCCGGGAGGTGTTGTTCATAAGTTATGAATAATTGTTTGTACCATATGAATAATTATTCCAAACTTATGAACGACTTCTCTTTAGGATATGCGGTCTTTGTTAGTAGGCCCGTGCAATGAGCACACGTGCCTTGGCAGGCTTGCCGCTCACCATGTCGGTGCCTTCGGTCTGTTCAAACATGAAGGGCACACAGCGGATGGTGGCCTGCGTGTCTTCCTTAATCTTGGCCTCGGTCTCTTCGGTGCCGTCCCAGTGGCAGAGGAAGAAGCCGCCTTCCTTGATGCGCTCCTTGAACTCGTCGTAGTTGTCGCACTCGTAGATGTGGGCATCGCGGAACTTGATGGCCTTCTGGTAGATGTTCTGCTGGATGTCGTTGAGCAGGTTCTTGATGTAATCCTCAATGCCTTCAATCGCCACATTTTCTTTTTCCAGAGTGTCACGGCGCATCACTTCCACAAGTCCTTTCTCCAGGTCTCGGGCGCCTAACACAACGCGTACAGGTACACCCTTCAGTTCGTAGTCTGCAAACTTGAAGCCTGGACGCTTGTTGTCAGCATTGTCATATTTCACGCTGATGCCCATCGCCTTCAGATTCTTTAAGATAGCCTCAGCCTTCTCGTCGAGCATTGCCATCTGGTCACCCTTTCCGATAGGGATGATCACTACTTGCAGTGGAGCCAACTTCGGAGGCAGCACCAGTCCGTTGTCATCGGAGTGAGTCATGATAAGCGCACCCATCAGACGGGTGGAAACACCCCAAGAAGTTGCCCACGCATATTCCACCTTGTTGTCTTTATTGAGGAACTGCACGTCAAATGCCTTTCCGAAGTTCTGACCCAAGAAGTGGCTCGTTCCACTTTGCAGCGCCTTGCCATCCTGCATCATTGCTTCGATAGTGTAGGTGTCGAGTGCGCCAGCAAAACGCTCTGTCTCGCTCTTCACACCTTGAATGACTGGCACAGCCATATATTCTTCTGCAAATTTGGCGTACACTTTCAGCATTTGTTTGGCACGCTCCTCAGCCTCTTCACGAGTGGCATGAGCCGTGTGACCCTCTTGCCAAAGGAACTCTGATGTGCGGAGAAATAGACGGGTACGCATCTCCCAGCGCATCACGTTGCACCATTGATTGCATAAAATAGGCAGGTCGCGATAGGACTTAATCCAATTCTTATAAGTGTTCCAGATGATAGTTTCCGAAGTGGGGCGAATGATAAGTTCCTCTTCCAGTTTTGCAGCAGGGTCAACCACCACACCATCGTGGGTGTCATTGGTCTTCAAGCGATAATGAGTCACCACAGCGCATTCTTTGGCAAAGCCTTCTACGTGTTCAGCTTCCTTGCTCAAGAAACTCTTCGGAATCAGCAGGGGGAAATAAGCATTTTGCACACCAGTCTCCTTGAACATGTCATCGAGCACACGCTGCATCTTCTCCCAAATGGCATATCCGTATGGGCGGATCACCATACACCCTCTCACGTCAGCCTGTTCTGCTAATTCAGCCTTCACCACCAGTTCATTATACCATTTGGAATAATCTTCTGACCGCTTGGTCAGGTCTTTCAATTCTGTTGCCATTTTCTTCTTTTTGTCTATCTTTTTTTGATGAAAATTCATTTTGAGCCACAAAATTACTGAATATTTAGGAAAAAATCATTTTTTTTCAATTTTATTTGTCACAATGATGAAATATATCGGCGAAAATTGCGATATTTGCACTTGATGTTACTTTTTTATGTTACAATAAATAATGTTTCTAATATTAACTAAAAAGCAAGTGAAAATTATGAAGAAATCAAAGTTTAGTGCTATGTTGATGGCTGCACTTATTGTTCTTTCAGGATGTGGCATGAACAACACTGCCAAGGGTGGTCTCATCGGTGGTGGTGCAGGTGCAGGTATTGGAGCAATGGTCGGTAACCTGATTGGAAGAAATGCAGGTGGTACGCTGGCTGGTGCGGCTATTGGCGCTGCTGTTGGTACGGGTGCGGGTCTTCTGATTGGTAAGAAGATGGACAAGATGAAAGCCGCTGCAGAGCAGGTGCAGAATGCTCAGGTGGAAAGCGTGAAGGACAGCAATGGACTTGATGCTGTAAAGGTTACATTTGATTCGGGTATCCTTTTCTCATCTGGAAAATCCACACTCAGCGGAACTGCAATGAACAACCTTAACGACTTCACGAACAATGTGTTGAAGGCATATCCGGATTGCGACGTGGCTATTCAGGGCTACACGGACAATACAGGCTTCAAGGGTTCTACGGCAGAGGAGAGTTTCCAAAAGAACATCAAACTTAGCCAAGAACGTGCTGATGCTGTAAAGTCTTATCTGTTGGCTCAAGGTGCTGCAACCACTCAGATTAAGAGCAGTACAGGTTTTGGTGAGAACAATCCTGTGGCTGACAATTCAACCAAGGAGGGTAAGGCACAGAATCGCCGCGTGGAAATCTATCTCTATGCGTCAGAGGCAATGATTAACGCTGCAAACGCTGGTACATTGCAGTAAAAACATCGGAGCAGGTGCAGGGCTGACCGTCAGTTTTGCACCTGCAACGGTTCATAAGATGGTGTGAAAATGGGGAATTTCTTTTCCAAATTGGGGAAGCTGGTGAAGTGGACGCTCATCGTCTTATTGGCGGGAAGCATCTTGCTGGTCTTTGCCTTCCGTTACCTCCCAATTTATACCTCACCGCTCATGTTCATAAGGGCGTATGAGCAGGTGAGCAGGGGAGAACAGATCAGATGGCATCATTCGTGGGTGCCACTTGAGGAAATGTCTGCCGACTTGCCGCTTGCAGTGATGTCGTGTGAAGATCAGAATTTCCTCATCCACAATGGCTTCGATTGGGATGCCATTCAGAAAGTGATAGATGAACGTGCTGAGGGTGAGCGTTTCCGAGGTGGCTCCACCATCAGTCAGCAGACGGCTAAAAATGTGTTCCTCTTTCCAACATCCTCTTCGGGAAAGTTGGCATGGTTCCGCAAAGGTGTTGAGGCTTATTTTACTATTTTGATGGAGTTTATGTGGGACAAGCAGCGGATTATGGAAGTCTATCTGAACACGATAGAGATGGGGGACGGTATATATGGCGCACAAGCCGTGGCGCAAGAACATTTCGGATGCGACGCAAAAAATTTGACCCGTAACCAATGCGCAATGATTGCTATCACGTTGCCCAATCCGATCAAGATGAACTCGGCATCACCGACTAACTATATGTATCGTCGTCAGTCGTGGTGTCTCCGGCAGATGAAGTGGCTGGGGCATTTCCCTACGAGAGAAGAGATGCTGAAGAATGACGATGCAGATGGAGAAACTGAGGAGTAAGAGGTGGAAAAACGAGAAGCTGAGGAGTGAGGACATAACCGAGACAGGGTGGAGGGATGAAAGCCCCCTCCGACTCCTCTAGGGGGAGAGGAATGATGAGAGATATGAAAAACATTTACAATAAAATAAATGAGAATGGAAAACATAGTGAATGGTTGCAACAGAGGCAGACTTGTCATTTTCCTTCTGTTTTCTTCCTTCCTGCTGCATGCAGAGAAGTTTGTGTTCACGACTGCGTGGACTCCTCAGGCGGAGTTTGCGGGCTATTATGTGGCTAAGGAGAAGGGTTTTTATCGGGATGTCGGACTGGATGTGGTGTTTCGGAGTCCTTCTTTGACGGGGTCTGTTTACCATCGTCTGGAGACTGACGGGTGTGATGCGGGCATGTTCTCTTTGATGGCTGCCATCGACATCGTTGCCCATGGGACTTCTTTGGTGAATATTTTCCAGACTTCGATGAACAGCAGTTACTTGATTGTTTCCCGATGGGGCAAGAATCCGCTTGCCCAGAGGGGGGGGCGTTTGGCTGTCTACATGTCGGAGCCGAATTATTTGGCTTTTATCCTGGACAGGAAACGGCGGATGAATTTTGAGTGGGTCTTTTTCACGGGCAACATCAATGTGTTTCTTTCGGGGGGTGTGGATGCGATGGCGGTGGTGAGTTACAGTGAGTTCCTGCTGCTGAGGCAGGCGGGGTTTGAGATGAAGGAGGGGAGCCTTTTCAGGTTTAAGGACCATGGTTACAACATTCAGGAGAATGGTGTGTATGTGAAGCGTGATTATTTTGAGTCTCATCCTGAGCAGGTGAGGCGTTTTGCGGCTGCCAGCAGGAGGGGGTGGGAGTGGGCTGCCTTGCATCCTGAGGAGACGTTGGACATTGTGATGGGGTATGTGCGCAGGGAGAATGTTCAGACTAATCGTGTCATCCAAAGGCTGATGCTGGAGGAGATTCTCCGTTTGCAGATTGACTCTGATTCGGGTAGGCGTGAGTTTCGGGTGCGTCCCGACATGGTGAGGAGGGCGTGTTTGCTGATGAGGGACTTTGGCATGATTGACAGGGAGGTGTCTTATCAGGAACTCATGGGGCGGACTAAACGGTTGGGAGTTGACAATTGAGAGTTGACAGTTGACAGTTAAAGTTAGGGTCAGGGTCAGCCTCTCTAAACTCTAAACACTAAACTCTAACGAACTCAACTTTCGGAAGTCATAAAAACCACGGATTGCACAGATTTTTCCAAAAGCCCTGCAGGGCTTTCCAATCTGTGAAATAAGAGAGAACCTTTAGCTCGACGAAGTCAAACTTTAATAACGAACCTTAAAAAGAAAGACATAGGGAATGAATGTCGTCACTTACATACGTCGTTCGTTGGCTGCACGGCTCAGCATTGGGGTCGGGTCGTGTGTGGTGTTTCTTTTTGTCTTGGCTCTTGGCGTCTTGTTTCACTATTCGCGGTTGGCGGTGCGTGAGGAGGCGATGGAGAAGGCGACGCAGTCGCTGGAGAGCACTTTGCTGAATGTGGAGAACACGTTGCATGGGGTGGAGGTGGCTGCCAATAACATGAAATGGTTGGTGGAACAGCATGTTGACACTCCCGATTCCATGTACACTTTCAGCCGCAAGATTCTGGAGAACAATCCTAACCTCTATGGCTGCTCCATTGCTTTCGAACCTTTCTTCTATGGGGAGAAGGGGCGGTATTTCTCGATTTACTCTAACAATGCGGGTGACTCGATACAAACCGAACAGGAGGGTAGCGATGAATATGAGTATTACTATATGGATTGGTATCTCATTGCCAAGCTGCTCAATAGACCTTGCTGGGTAGAGCCTTTCCGCGATTATGACAATGGGGGCATTGAGGTGGATGATTTCATCACTTCGTTCTGTCAACCCATTCGCGATAAGGATGAAAAAATTGTGGGCATCCTCTCTGTTGACTTGTCTCTCACGTGGTTCTCAAAAACTATTTCCCAAGCTAAGCCATACCCCCATTCATACAGTGTCCTGTTGGGAAGGGGGGGGACGTTTCTTGTCCATCCCGATACGACCAAACTTTTCTATGAGTCCATCTTCACTTCCACTCTGGAACATCCCGACGAAGAGATGACTGCATTGGGCAAGGCGATGATTGGGGGTGAAAGCGGATATAAGGTGCTGCACCGCGAGGAACAGAACTATTATGTATTCTACAGACCTTCCACTCATACGGAATGGAGTGTCGCTATTGTTTGTCCTGAAAATGACATTTTTGAACCTTACTACCGGTTGCGTACAAATCTGATAACAATTACGATTATAGGTATCTGTCTGCTGCTCTTTTTCTGCCTGTTTATTATTCGCTATAATCTGAGACCGCTCAAACAATTGGGGCTTTCTGCTGAAAGAATATCTCAGGGCGATTTCGATGTGATTGTTCCCGACAGCAGACGTCGCGACGAGATTGGTCAGTTGCAGCATAGTTTCTATAAGATGCAGTGTTCGTTGGTTGACTATATCAATAAGATACGTCACTCCACTGAAGTGTTGACCCAACAAAACGCAGAACTGACCAAAGCCACCGAACTGGCAAAGGAGGATGACCGTATGAAGACGGCTGTCATCAACAACATGACCGGTCAGATGTTACATCCTGTTGACATCATTGTGGCGGAGAACGACCTCATTCGTCAAGAATATAAAAACCTCTCCGAGGAAGAGATGACACAGCATGTTGACCGCATGCTCGAAAGCACGGAAGATGTGACCCGTTTGCTCAATCAGATCCTGGAGGCTTCCGACGCTTCTTCTGATACGTCTGCTTCTTCCGATTCCTCTGATTTGTTAAACGAATCCCCAGTGACCCCATGAATATAATGAACCCCATCACGAAAATAAGACATTCATTATCAACGAGAATAGGTCTCTTGGTTATGATTTTTGCGGTGCTCATCTTTGTGGTGTCCATCGGATTCCTGTATGTCAAAACGCGCAACTATGTTCGCGAAGATGCCCTTCGTCGTGCCTCACAGGTGCTCAACAACACAGTGCTGAGAGTCTCGGTCATCCTGAATGAAGTCGAGATTGCCACCAACAACACCGATTGGCTTGTCCGTACCCATTTGCATCCAGACTCGGTTGTGGTTTATTCTCGTCGATTGATTGAAATGAATCCCAATTTCAAAGGGTGCTCCATTTCCTTCGAACCCTATTTCTTTAAGGAAAAAGGGGAATATTTCTCCGTCTATTCTTCTCGTGAAAACGACGCAATTCGTACCGAACAGGAGGGTAGCGACGAGTATCGTTACTACGATATGGAATGGTATTTGATACCCAAGCAGGAAAACAAGCCCTGCTGGGTTGACCCTTTCTATGATGATTATATAGAAGATAATTTCCAGCGTGACATGATCACCTCCTATGTCGTGCCTCTCATCAGCAAAGAGGGGCAATGCATGGGTGTCATCTCCGCCGACCTCTCCTTGTCATGGCTCTCTCGGACAATTACCTCGCAGATGCCTTCAGCCCATTCCTACTGTATCATGTTAGGCAGGGAAGGAACCTACTACATCCATCCCGACACGAAGAAACTCGTTGTTCAAACGATCTTTACCGATACTGACCCCGACCGCGATGCCGACTTGATAGAACTTGGTAATAGTATGCTTAGGGGAGAAGAGGGCATGAAGCAGTTGCGGCTGAATGATGAGAATTGTTTCGTATTCTACCGTCAGTTGCCACAGACAGGATGGAGCATGGCCATCATATATCCTGAAAACGAGATATTTCATGGCTACAACCGGCTTTTCTACATCGTGCTTGCCATCATTTTCGTCGGACTTCTGTTGCTGTTCATCTTGTGCCGCAAGATTATCAACAATGCCATCATGCCAGTCAATCAGCTCGCTAACTTGGCGCGGCACATCGCAGCAGGAAACTTCGATGAGCATATACCTCGCAGCGACCGCATCGACCCCGTAGGACAATTGCAGAACACCTTCAGCGTCATGCAGGAATCCATCTCTGGCTATGTCAACGACATCTATCATGTAAAGGCGGAGATAGAGGAACATAACAATGAACTTGTCCGTGTCAACAAACAAGTACAGGAAGCCCTTGAAAAAAAGACGGCTTTCATGCAGGATCTCACTCATCAGGTGCGCACGCCGCTCAACATCATCATCGGATTCTCGCAGGTGCTTCGCATGGGGCATCAGTCCATCCCCGAAGAAGAGTTGGTGACCATTCTTAATGGCATGCAGGTGAATTCTCAGAACATTAAGGGCATCATTGATAAACTGCTGACTGCTTCCTTTCTTGAGAGCACGACAAGTGTGCCGAAAGACACCTGGTTTGCTTGCAATGACCTTTGCCGCAAGACACTTGCCAAAATTAAACTCAAATGTCCCGACACTGTCAAGTTGAAATTTGTCACTTGTGTCCCAGATTCTCTGACCATTCCTGCAATCTCTGACGCATTGCCTAAGATGCTGCAGCAAATGCTTGACAATGCCAACCAGTTCACACAAGAAGGACTCATCACGTTGGAATGCAGGTTGAAAGACGAACGGAACATCCATTTCATCGTGACCGACACGGGCATAGGTATTGCGAAAAAGAATGCCCGTCGCATCTTCATCCCATTCCTTAAACTCGACTATTACAGCGAAGGACTTGGCATCGGTCTTACTCTCATTCGTCGTGGAGCAGAGTTGATGGGAGGTACTTTCATTCTCGATTCCTCTTACAAAGGAGGCGCCAGGTTTATCCTCACCTTGCCGCTGTGATTTCATGCACCGTGCGTATAATATTTCGTGCACTCAGCGCGTAATATTTCACGCACCATGCCCGTATTGTGGGATTAAAGGCAGTCTTTTATGGTAAATAAATGGAACTTTTATGCGGAAACAAAAGAAAACTTTGATGAAAAGAGAATAGAGAGAGAATTTTTTCGTACCTTTGCACAATTATTGTATATTTAAACGCAAAACTTTATCTTTCAGATATGCCCCAAATATCTATACGAGGAACGGAGATGCCCAGTTCGCCCATTCGCAAACTGGCACCGTTGGCTGACGCAGCCAAGAAGCGTGGCGTCAAGGTTTATCACCTCAACATCGGACAGCCCGACCTGCCCACACCCCAAGTGGCACTCGATGCCATCAAGAACATTGACCGCAAGATTCTGGAATACAGCCCATCGCAGGGTTATCGCAGTTACCGCGAGAAGTTGGTCAACTACTATGCCAAGTACGACATCCATTTGACTGCCGACGACATCATCATCACCAGTGGTGGTTCTGAAGCCGTGCTCTTCTCTTTTTTGGCATGCTTGAATCCGGGCGATGAAATCATCGTTCCAGAACCCGCCTACGCCAACTACATGGCGTTCGCCATCTCGGCAGGTGCCGTCATCCGCACCATCGCCACCACCATCGACGAGGGCTTCTCACTTCCCAAAGTGGAGAAGTTTGAAGAACTCATCAACGAGCGCACACGCGCCATCCTCATCTGTAACCCCAACAACCCTACGGGTTACCTCTATACTCGTCGCGAGATGAACCAGATTCGCGACCTCGTGAAGAAGTATGACCTCTACCTCTTCTCTGATGAGGTGTATCGTGAATTCATCTACACAGGCTCCCCCTATATCTCCGCTTGTCACCTCGAAGGCATCGAACAGAACGTCGTGCTCATCGATTCCGTGTCCAAGCGTTACAGCGAGTGCGGCATCCGTATCGGTGCCCTCATCACCAAGAACGAGGAAATCCGCAAGGCGGTGATGAAATTCTGCCAGGCACGTCTCTCTCCGCCACTCATCGGTCAGATTGCTGCCGAGGCAAGCCTCGATGCCCCCGAAACGTATAGCCGTGACATCTACGACGAATACGTGGAGCGACGCAAGTGCCTCATTGACGGACTTAACCGCATTCCTGGTGTCTATTCGCCCATCCCAATGGGAGCCTTCTACACCGTGGCACGTCTTCCAGTCGATGACTGCGAGAAGTTCTGTGCATGGTGTCTTTCTGACTTCAACTACGAAGGTGAGACCGTCATGATGGCTCCGGCTGCAGGATTCTACACCACACCTGGAGCCGGCAAGAACGAAGTCCGTATCGCCTACGTGCTCAAGAAAGAAGACCTCACCCGTGCCCTCTTCGTGCTGAGAAAGGCATTAGAGGCTTATCCGGGCAGAGTTGATAATCTTTGATTTTAAAGAGGAATTCCTCATTCCTAACGGTGTCTTTCGAACTTTTCATAGCCAAACGAATTTATGCGGATAAAGCAGAGGACGGGGAACGGTTTTCCCGTCCTGCTATTCGTATAGCCATGCTCGGTGTAACCATCGGTGTGGCAGTCATGTTGGTGAGTTTGGCGGTGGTGCTCGGCTTCAAACATGAAGTGAGCGAGAAAGTCATTGGCTTCGGCAGTCACATTCAGGTGATTAGCCTCACACAGAACCAGAACTATGAGATGATGCCCGTGCTCACCAATGACACCCTCATTCGCAAGGTGAAGAAGGTGAGGGGGACGGAGCATATTCAGCGCTTCGCCACCAAGATGGGCATTCTCAAGACAGAAGAGAACTTCCGTGGTTTGACCTTCAAGGGAGTGGGAGAGGACTACGACCTTTCTTTCTTCCGTACTTCTCTTAGAGAAGGGACAATGCCCAAGTTCTCGTCTAAGGAGGCATCTAACGAAATCCTTTTGTCAAAGAAAGTGGCAGGTGACCTTGGCGTGAAAGTGGGCGACAAGATTTTTGCCTACTTCATGGGCGAGGAATCGATGCGTGCCCGCCGTTTCAAGTTGGCTGGTATCTTTGAGACCAACATGAATGACTACGACAAGAACTATGCCATCACCGACATCTACACCGTTCGCAAACTCAATGGATGGGATGCTGAGATGTCCTCAGGATTGGAGGTGACCGTCAATGATTTCGACAGGGTAGAGGAATTGACCAACAAACTCCAGTTTATCCATCAGGGCACTGACCGCCAAGGAGTGACCTACGGTGTGTTCAGCATCAAGGACATTGCCGCCCACACCTTTGCGTGGCTTTCCGTGCTCGACATGAACGTGGTCATGATTCTCGTTCTCATGATTCTCGTCAGTGCTTTCACTGTCGTCAGCGGTTTGCTCATCATCATGCTTGAGCGCATCAGTATGATAGGCACCCTCAAAGTCCTTGGAGCCACCAACGTGTCCGTGCGCAACATCTTCATCCAGTTCAGCATCATGCTTGTAGGCAAAGGACTCTTTTGGGGCAACATCTTCGGTCTTCTCCTTTGCTGGCTACAACAGCAGTTCCACATTGTTTCCCTCGATGCCTCCGTCTATTACATCGATTCCGTGCCCATTCAGTTTAATTGGTGGCTTATCCTCGCTATCAACGCAGCTACCCTCCTCATTTCCACTCTTGTCATCTGGGGCAGTTCCCATCTCATCAGCATAGGGAAACCTTCAGAGACTATTCGGTACGAATAAGCCTCAATGTTTTATCACGTTATTCGTAAAGAAGAACATACCCTCCTTTTTGTATTGCACGTGAACAATAGAACCTTTAGGTTTCCAGCAAATGGAAAAACTTTGCGAATGTGATAGCAAAAGATTTTCCATTTTTCTCATACAGAGGGAGGAATGCGGCATCATGTTGCATTCCTCCCTCTGTATGTGTTGTTTTTACAATTTTAACCAGACAATCTACATGTCAAGAGTCGGACCTGCTCCAGTCTTGGCATCAGTAAGAACTGACTCAACCAGCGTGGCATCGTATGAGGTGTAGGGATAAGTGGGGATGAATTGTCCTTGATTGCCTTGCTTCAATTCCACATCGTCAACACCCAAACATCCTGTAACCTTGACGTTGAAATCGGCATCTCCATGCCAATCGTACAGATAATTGTCTTGAGCATTCTTTGTCGTAAATGCACATTTCTCCGCGTAGATATTTGAATAGACACCATAACCTATACAGTAGGTGAAGTCATTGCCGTTGTATAGGCTGTTGACCACATGTACCTTCCCAAATCTTACGCGTGGGCATCGCTCGCTGCAACCTTCGCCCCACCAACAATTGATGAACGTGCAGTTTAGCCGTCCAGCATCTTGTTCCACATTTTTGTTGCTGTTGCCTATCAGATTGCTGTTGCGGTGGTTGTTGTTGCCACCGCTACCGCTAGCCATCGGGGGAATGAGATAACGGAAGCGCGTCCAACTGACACAGATGCTGTCTGACCCGTTGACGATATCCATGTTTCCATCAATACCATCTTGAATGTCGCAATGGTCAACCCATACTTTTACGGCTCCCACAAGCGAGATGTTATCGCTGTTGTTGGCATCAATGTCAAAGGCTCCAGGTCCCAACAGAGTCAGGTTACGAATGATGATGTTGCGACTGCCTTCAAGCAGGAAGATGCCCGCCTTCTCGTTTCGTTGCAGATTGCTGATTGAGGCACCTTTCCTTCCGATAATCGTTTTGTTGGAACCGACAGAAATCATATTCTTGAGTGAAATATGTCCTTCTACGTAGATGGTGGCTTCCTTCGTGCCGCTAAGGGCTTCTTTCAGTGCTTCTTCCGTTTTGACGGTGACAGGATTCAACCCGTTCCCGCCCGTGATGCCTTGTCCAAAACCAACAGGGCTATTCATGTCGTAGGGCGAGAGTGAAACTGGGAAATTGTCTCCGTTGTCATCATTGTCCGAACATGATGAGAACGATACGGTTGCTGTCAAAAGCATGGCATATACAATGCCCGTAAGGGAATGTTTAATCAGTGCTTTCTTTTTCATACTTATTAGTGTTAAGATGTTTCTGGGGCAAAGATACAAATAAACCATCAAAAAAAATAAAGAAATAAGATTTTTTTAATTGAGAGGATATTAGAATTAGTTTTTGATGGCATTTTTGAAAAAGAACTGCACTTTTGTAAAATATCTTAGAGAAATGGAAATATTTTTTAGGTTTGTAAAAAAAAGTGGGAGGAAATTTGTTTTCGTCTTTCATCTTTTGTAACTTTGTGGCCGAGAATATATGATAAAGTGAGATGCCAACCTGAGAGGGTTGGTGGGATGAATCGTTTAACTTAATTAAATTCAGCGAATTGAATGGAAGAGAATGCTGGCAGAGTGCAGGAGCAGCGTGTGTCCTGTACTGGTGGGCAGATTGGCTCACCTAAGGAGGATGAGTTGCCTCCTTTCAACTTTCCCATTGAGGACAAGTCGGAGAGAATTATCAAAGTGATTGGCGTTGGTGGCGGCGGCGGTAATGCTGTGCAGCACATGTGGGAAGTGGGCGTGAAGAACGTCAACTTCGTCGTGGTCAATACGGACAGTCAGGTACTGGTGCCCAACAAGGTGCCCAACAAGATTCAGTTGGGTGATGGCTTGGGTGCTGGCGGTGACCCTGAGGTGGGGCGGAAAAAGGCAGAGGAGAGTATTGAGGACATCAAGGCGATGCTGGAGGGTGGTACCAAGATGGTGTTTGTCACGGCAGGTTTGGGTGGTGGCACAGGAACGGGAGCCGCTCCTGTGATTGCTCGTGTGGCAAAGGAAATGGGCATCCTGACGGTGGGTGTGGTGACGTTGCCGTTCTTGATGGAACGTCCCAAGCGTATCAACATAGCCTTGAAGGGATTGGAGGCGATGAGGAAGTGTGTGGATTCGCTGATTGTGATTAACAATGAGAAGTTGCTGGAGGATGAGCGTTATGTGGAGATGGATTGGGATGAGGGGATGCAGAAGGCGGATGAGGTGCTGACCATTGCTACGAAGACGATTGCCGAGATTATCACGGTGAGAGGTAAGGTAAACCGAGATTTCAACGATGTGAACACGGTGATGAAAGATGGTGGGGCAGCCGTTGTATCGGTGGCGAAGGCGAGTGGTGAACAGCGCATACTGAAGGCGATGTCAGAGGCTGTGAACTCGCCGTTGATTGCCAACATGGACAAGCAGAAGACGAAACGACTATTATATATAGTATATAGTGGAAAGAAGAATCCTGCAAAGATGTCGGAACTGCGTGAAATCAATGCCTTTATGGAAGATTTTGACGAGAACATTGAGGTGCTTTGGGGACATTATCAAGATGATGAACTGGAGGACGAAATCAAAGTGGCGATAGTGGCCACTGGTTTTGACCAAGCGGACACCTCCACGGGGAATGAGGAGATGTCGGACGAGAAGCGTCTGTTGCAAAGCCTGCGTGAGAAATACTATGCGGTGGCTCCACCTGCTGTGCAGGAGAAGAAGAATGAGGAGGAACTGCCCGTGGATGGCGTGACGCAAGAAGAGGCACCAGAAGATGAAGCGCTGTCGGACGAAGAGGATGGGGTGGATGTGTCAGAGGACAATGAGGAAAACGAAGGCGATTTTCAGTCAAAAAGAGGATCTTTCTGGTCGGCTGTCAAGGAGAAGTTGAACAGGTGGGTGGAGGAAGTGTGACCTTGCAATAGGCGAATAGGTGTGTTGTTGACTCCGCTGAAGGTACTTACGTTGGGAAAACTCAATTAAAATTTGGTAATTCTCTCACTTAATCGTAACTTTGCAAGTCAAAACTTTTATACCAATGGAATTAGCAAAAAATTATAATCCTTCCGAAGTGGAGGGAAAGTGGTATCAGTATTGGCTGGACCACAAACTGTTTGCCAGCAAACCCGACGGACGTGAACCCTACACGATTGTGATTCCGCCACCCAACGTGACGGGTGTGCTCCACATGGGACACATGTTGAACAACACGATTCAGGACATTCTCATCCGCAAGGCGCGCATTGATGGCAAGAATGCTTGTTGGGTGCCGGGCACAGACCATGCGTCAATCGCTACCGAGGCAAAGGTGGTGAACCGCTTGGCTGAACAGGGCATCAAGAAGCGTGACTTGACCCGTGAGGAGTTCCTGAAGCATGCGTGGGCTTGGACAGATGAGCACGGTGGCATCATCCTGAAGCAGTTGCGCCATCTGGGTGCTTCGTGCGACTGGGACAGAACGGCGTTCACAATGGACGAGAAGCGCAGCGAGAGTGTGCTGAAGGTGTTTGTTGACCTCTATAAGAAGGGCTTGATTTATCGTGGCCTTCGCATGGTGAACTGGGATCCGAAGGCACAGACAGTGCTTTCGACCGAGGAAGTGATTTACCGCGAGGAGAAGAGCCACCTGTTCCACTTGAAGTATTATGTGGCAGACCCCGAAAACCTCAAGTCGGTGGGCGGAAAGGTGTCTATCGACGAACTGGAGAAGGAGGGCAACGTCATCCATAAGGATTCGAAGGGCTACTATGCTGTAGTGGCCACCACACGTCCTGAAACCATCATGGGCGACACCGCCATGTGTGTCAATCCCAAAGACCCGAAGAACCAGTGGCTGAGAGGTCACAAGGTGATTGTGCCGCTGGTGAACCGTGTCATCCCAGTGATTGAAGACCGTTATGTGGATATAGAGTTTGGTACGGGTTGTTTGAAGGTGACACCTGCTCACGATGTGAACGACTACGCATTGGGCAAGACACACAATCTCGACATCATCGACATCTTTAACCCTGATGGAACCCTCTCGGAGGAGGCTGGTCTCTATGTGGGTCAAGACCGCATGGAGGTGCGCAAGCAGATTGCCATCGACTTGCAAGCGGCTGGCTTGATGGAGAAGATTGAGGACTATGACAATAAGGTGGGCTACTCGGAGCGCAACCAAGACACCGCTGTGGAACCTCGTCTGTGCAAGCAGTGGTTCCTCTCGATGAAGCACTTTGCCGACATCGCTCTGCCTCCTGTGCTGGAAGGAAAGATTAAGTTCTATCCGACCAAATATGTGAACACCTACCGCAACTGGATGGAGAACATTCAGGACTGGTGCATCAGCCGCCAACTCTGGTGGGGACACCGCATCCCGGCCTACTTCCTGCCCACTGCTGAGGGTGAGGAAGAGAAGTATGTGGTGGCTCTGACTCCTGAAGAGGCATTGGAAGAAGCCAAGAAGATGCCAGGTTATGAGAACATCACCATCGACCAGCTGCGTCACGACGAGGATGCACTCGACACGTGGTTCTCTTCATGGCTCTGGCCTATCTCTCTCTTCGACGGCATCAACAATCCCGGCAACGAGGAAATCAACTACTATTATCCCACTTGCGACCTTGTGACCGCTCCCGATATCATCTTCTTCTGGGTGGCACGCATGATTATGGCGGGTGAGGAATATATGAAAGATGTGCCTTTCCGCAACGTGTATTTCACGGGTGTGGTGCGCGACAAACTGGGTCGCAAGATGTCGAAGTCACTCGGCAACTCGCCCGACCCGCTGGGACTTATCGACAAGTATGGCGCCGATGGTGTGCGTATGGGCATGCTGCTTTCTGCTCCGGCAGGCAACGACATTCTTTTCGACGAGCAACTCTGTCAGCAAGGTGCCGCCTTCTGCAACAAGATCTGGAACGCATTCCGTCTGGTGCAGGGTTGGGAAGTGAAGAACGACCTTGAGCAGCCAGCCGAGAACAAGAAAACCATTGCATGGATGGAGGCTGTCATCAAGACGGCATTGGCCGACATCAACAACCTCTATTCACGCTATCGTCTGAACGAAGCCCTCATGGCTGTCTTCAAACTCTTCACCGACGAGTTCTCTGGCTGGTATCTGGAGATGATTAAGCCTGCTTATCAGGCACCTATCGATGCCGAGACCTATAAGGCAACGCTCCTGTTCTTCGAGCAGCTGATGAAGATGATTCATCCCTTCATGCCGTTCATCACCGAAGAGTTGTATCAGCATATTGCAGAGCGCAAGGAGGGTGAAAGCATCATGATTGACCCACTCATCCTCGATGCACCGGATGAGGCAGATGCACGTCTCATTGCTCAGTATGAAGAGGCAAAGCAGGTGATTTCGGGTGTGCGTGCGGTGCGTCAGAGCAAGAACATCTCGCCACGCGAACCGCTCACATTGGAAGTGGTTCTCAGCGGAACTGATGACCGCAATGTGACGAAGTGCCCTGCACTTGGCCCTATCATCAAGAAGATGGCTTCGTTGGCCGACATTCAGTATGTGCAGGCAAAGAGTGACGGCACTTCCACCTTCCTGATTGGCACGACCGAATATGCGGTGCAGTTGGGCAACCTCATCGACACTGAGGCCGAGCTTGCCAAGATGGAGGCAGAACTGAAATACTTGCAGGGCTTCTTGGTGGGTGTGCAGAAGAAACTCAGCAATGAGCGTTTCGTTGCCAACGCACCTGCTCAGGTGGTGGAACTCGAACGCAAGAAGCAGAGCGATGCCGAAACGAAGATTGCCGCTTTGACGGAGAATATCGCGAAACTGAAAAAATAAGGTTCAAGGAAATATCAAAAGAAAGCCGCTTGTCATTGCTGATAAGCGGCTTTTTGTGTAATGATAAATTCGTATAATGCGATGTCTTGTTGCCTCAGAAACTAGTCAATTCATTAATGAGGTTCAAGTCTTGAGGATTCTTAATTGCCACATTTTGGGCTTTCCCAGTCAGTTTCATTTTTTGTTTGCCGTCATTGATGACTACAAGGTTTTTCACGTTGATGTTTGCATTGATGTTGGCGGAACTGCGTGAGTAGATGGTGGCATCCTCAGCATGGAGGTCGGTGAGGGTGATGTCGCCAATGTCAGTTGATTGCAGATTGAAGGTGGTGCATTCTACTTTCCCGATATTCATCTTTCCTGTGCTGAGCACACCCAGTTGCAGGTCTTCCGTCCGCCATGTAGCTTCGCTTTCGAAACTGCCGTTTCCGCAAACGCTGACACACTTCAGATTGGGGGCTGACACATATAGTTTGATGTTGCTGGTGCTGCCAAATTTGTTGAAGTCTGTGTTGTTGTCGGTTTGAACATTGACGGTGAGCACGTTGCTGTCAAACTCTGTGACGAGATAGTTCAGCAGGGCACTGTCTCCTTCTGCGTCAATGCTGTAATTCCCTTGTGTGTAGATGATGTCCACACTGCCGAGATTTGTGATGTAACTGAAATCGAAAGGAATGCTGATGTGTTTCTTGATGATGTTCAGTTCACGTGTTGCAGGCTTTTCGGATTTGGTGGTTGAATTCTGTCCATCTGCTTTCGGAGCGGAAGATTGGCGACATGACCCCAGCAGGAGCAGTGACGCAAGTGTGATGATGAATCCGTATTTCATAAGTTCTCTTTTTATTTTTCGTTGCAAAGGTAATAAATAAAATTGAGAATTATTTTGTTCTTCACATGATTTGTACTACCTTTGCAATCTCAAAGTGTATTATATTATTTCAATTTCATTTTTATGGAGATAGACAACAAGTATATCACACTCGCATACAGACTCTACACGATAGAGGATGGCGAAGAAGATGAAGAACCAGTTGAAGTGGCGAATCGCCGTCACCCTTTCCAATTTATCAGTGGACTGGGCTTGGTGCTTGCTAAGTTTGAGGAGAATGTGCGCGATCTTGCGCGTGGCGATGAATTTGATTTCGTCATCCCTTGTGCAGATGCCTATGGCGAATTTAATGACGAACTGATGTTTGATGTACCTGAAACCGTTTTCATGGTTGATGGGAAGATAGATTTCAACTATATTCACGAAGGTGCAGTCGTGCCCATGATGGGTGAAGATGGCAGTCGTTTCAATGCTACCATCATCGAAATCAAGAAAGATGCTGTGACCATAGACCTGAACCATCCACGTGCAGGACAAGACCTTCACTTCAAGGGACACGTCATAGAGTCGCGTCCTGCCACTAATGAGGAAATTTCGGAGACACTCAATGCCACAAGTGAATGTGCTGGATGTGGTGGTGGATGTGAAGGCGGATGTGGTGGCTGCAATGGCGGTGGATGTGGAGGATGCTCATGATGAGGAACACGTTTGGACATCTATTTACACTGTCCACTTTTGGCGAAAGTCATGGTGCAGGTATCGGTGGAGTGGTGGACGGAATGCCGGCTGGCATACCTGTTGACCTCGACTTCATTCAGGCTGAACTGGATCGCCGTCGTCCTGGACAGAGCCGCATCACTACAGGGCGTCAGGAAGGCGACCGTGTAGAAATCTTGTCCGGGGTATTCGATGGCAAAACGACAGGGTGTCCTATCGGATTCCTCGTGCGCAACACCAACCAGCATTCTGGTGACTACGAGAATGTGCGCGAAGTCTATCGTCCGTCTCATGCCGACTACACTTACACGCAGAAATATGGGTTGCGTGATCATCGGGGGGGGGGACGTTCCTCGGCACGTGAAACGATTTCTCGTTGTGTGGGAGGTGCTTTGGCAAAATTGGCATTGCGTCAGTTGGGCATCAGTGTCATTGCCTATACTTCACAGGTTGGTGACATCGGTATTGATCGTGACTATCAGAAATACGATTTCTCAGAGATAGAAAGAAACCCTGTCCGTTGTCCTGACCCGGAGGTTGCACAACAGATGGAACGACTCATCCTCAGCGTGAAGGCTGACGGCGACACCATCGGTGGCATCATCACTTGTGTCATTCAAGGATGTCCTGCTGGATTAGGTGAACCTGCCTTCTCCAAACTGCACGCTGACCTTGGTGCTGCCATGTTGGGAATCAATGCCGTGAAGGGCTTCGAATATGGTGAGGGATTTAGTGGAGTGGGGCAGAAAGGCTCTGAACAGAATGACCTTTTTTATAATGATGGGGGTCGTATCAGCACCCGCACCAACCATTCCGGTGGCATCCAGGGTGGCATCTCTAATGGGCAGGATATCTACTTCCGTGTCCTCTTTAAGCCTGTTGCCACTCAGTTACGTCCACAATCCACTGTGAATAAGGATGGTGATGAAATCACCCTCGAAGTGAAAGGACGGCATGACCCTTGTGTGCTCCCACGCGCTGTGCCCGTGGTGGAGGCGATGGCTGCCATGACCATCCTTGATCATTATTTACTGAATAAAACGGTAAGGATGTGATGATGTCGTTAACATGTCATTATGTTATCACGATATCTTATCATCTCGAAAATTCAAAATATCACGACCATGAATAAAGTAATGCTGATAGGCAATGTGGGTGCTGACCCACAGGTGAAATATCTTGACCAAGGTGTGTGTGTGGCTCAAGTGCGTCTTGCCACCACCGAACGTGGCTACACGCTTCAGAATGGCACTCAGGTGCCTGATCGTACAGAATGGCATACCTGTATCTTCTGGCGAAAGATGGGTGAAACAGTCGAGAAGTATGTACACAAAGGCGACAAACTTTATGTGGAAGGAAAGATTCAGTCACGTGATTGGACAGACCGTCAGGGCATCAGTCGCAAAACTGTCGAAATTATGGTGGACAACATGGAGTTGCTATCTCCGAAGCCAGCCGGACAATCCGCAGTCCCACATTCAGCCCCTTCTCAGCCAGACACCCCACCTGCTGCTACCCCTTCCGAGAACGGCGACTACCCCTTTTAATACTCTTTCTGCTGACGATCATTTTTTAATTATCAATTTTCGATTAACATGACTCCCACCATTATAGCAGGTCCATGCGTCATCGAGTCAATGGAATGTCTCGAAGAGGTCGCTCAAGAATTGGTGCGACTTAACGAAAAGTACGACCTTGACATCATTTTCAAATCTTCCTTTGACAAGGCAAACCGTACTTCCATTCATTCCTATCGTGGCCCAGGGCTTGAAAAAGGCATACAGATGCTTGCTGATATTAAGGAGAAATACGGACTTCGCATTCTCACCGACATCCACGAGAGTTATCAGGCACAACCTGTTGGCGAAGTGGTGGACGTGTTGCAGATACCAGCATTTCTTTGCAGACAAACAGATCTCCTTGTAGCAGCGGCACGTACGGGTCGTATCGTCAATATCAAAAAGGCACAATTCCTTTCGGGTATGGATATGGAGTTTCCTGTGCAGAAAGTGCGTGAGAGCGGAAATGACAACGTATGGCTGACTGAACGTGGCAACATCTACGGCTACAATAACCTTGCTGTTGATTTCCGCAACATCGCCGACATGCACCGTTTCACCGACACTGTTATCATGGATTGCACCCATTCCGTTCAGCGTCCTGGTGCAGCTGGAGGCAAAACTGGAGGTAACCGTGAGTTTGTTCCTGCTATGGCATTGGCAGCCAAAGCCTTCGGAGCCAACGGCTACTTTTTTGAGGTGCATCCCGATCCAGACAATGCTCTTTCTGATGGACCTAACATGCTCTATTTGAACGACCTTGACCGTGTGATTGCAAGTCTATTGGATTGAGATGCCCCGAAAACGAACGACAAACTAACAGATGAATCCTATGAATTCAAAAATATATGCAGAGCGTTGTTTACGTGATGAAGCACAGGCTTTGCTCGACCTCATTCCACAATTAGATAACAACTTCGAGCAGGTGGTTGACCTCATCCATCACTGCACGGGGCATGTGGTCGTGACAGGAGTGGGTAAGTCTGGTCATGTGGGAGCCAAGATTGCTGCTACCCTTGCATCGACTGGTACGCCTGCCATTTACTTGAATGCCCTTGATGCCTTGCATGGCGATCTCGGCATGATTATGAACAATGACATCCTCTTCATGATTAGCAATTCAGGCAATACCGATGAACTTTTACGTATCATAGCCTCGCTTGAAGACCGTCATATTCCAATCGTTTCCATGACAGGTGAATCCGACTCCTTGCTGGCGCAACATTCCACATACCATATTTTGTGTAGTGTGGAGCGTGAAGCATGTCCTCTCAACCTTGCTCCCACCTCCAGCACTACCGCTGCGATGGCGATGGGCGATGCACTTGCTTGTGCCTTGATGGAGGTGCGTAAGTTTCGTGCAAAGGATTTTGCCCAGTTCCATCCTGGAGGTTCGCTTGGACGTAAACTTCTTGTCAGGGTGAAGGATGTGATGTACACCGACAATTTCCCCATTGTTCCGCCTGCCATGCGCCTATCTGATGCCCTTATCATCATCAGTGGTGGCAAACTTGGCTTGGGTGTCGTGATGGAAGGCGATGAAATTCTTGGTATAATCACCGATGGTGACATCCGCCGTGCTGTCGAGGGTGCCCGTGAAAATTTCATCAATCTGCCTGTCAGCGAGGCCATGACTCGCACCCCAAAGACAATTTCGCCCGAAACGAAACTCACCACTATTCAGCAAATGTTCCGCAACCACAAGATACATGCCCTTCTCGTTACAGACCATGGCAAACTTGTTGGTATTGTTGATTACTTTGCTATCATGAATTAATCTCTGTTGCGCTCTATTATTGACTATCGGGTTATGACAACAGCATTTGCTCATCTTGCCCTTTGGGGATAAAGTAAAAAGCCTTGCATCGTAGCGTGATGCAAGGCTTTTCTTTTATTGTTGTGAAATGTAGTTGTTGCTTATTGATTCTTTTCCACGTATTCCAGCATCTCGATGAGGAGATCCTGACTGTTGTCGCCCACTTCTTCCCAAGAGTTGATGCGCCACTGGTCACCTTCCCAATCGAGAGCGAGAACAGTGTGCATCCATTGTTCGCCACAAGCCAAGTCAAAGGTGGCAGTTGCCATGTTGCCAGTGGTGAGTTCCACCTTGATATTCTTTGGGGTGAGGGGAGTGCCGAGACCATAAGTCCAACGAATCTCATCATTGTAGAAACGCTGTTGGTCAAGAGGTTTCTTCGCATTGATGGCGCGTACCTGCTGGAGCGTCTCGTTCCAGTATTGAGTGCAGTACATGGCATCGAGGTCAATATTGTTCTCCAGTCCGTCTTCGCTGGGCGTGAAGGCGCGGCTGACATCGGCATAAATCTTTTTGATTTGTGCGGCTACAGCCTCTTCTGTCCATTGATCATCGGGAGCGATACCCTCAGGACCGTCTGCCTGCATGGTGTCGGTTGGATGGAATGCGATACTGTCAGTAAGGCTGTCTGTTTTGACTTCGTTGCTGTTGCCTGTCTTGTTGCCGCAGGATGCCATCGACAGAACTGCAAGAACGGCAAGGATAGTAAAAAGTGGCTTTCTCATGTTGTTGATGTTTTTTATGAAAAAAGAAAAGGGCATGCAGGGTGACAGCATGTCCTTTTTTCTTACGTTGTTGATTAGTTGGCAGCCTCGAACTCCTTCAGGAAACGGACATCATTCTCAGAGAAGAGACGGAGGTCTTTCACCTGATATTTGAGATTGGCGATGCGTTCGATGCCCATACCGAAGGCATAACCTTTGTACTTGGTAGAGTCGATGCCATTGGCTTCGAGCACGTTGGGGTGTACCATGCCGCAACCGAGGATCTCCAACCAACCGGAGCCTTTGCACATGCTGCAACCCTTGCCCTTGCAGAGGGTGCAGGATACGTCCATCTCTGCACTGGGCTCAGTGAAGGGGAAATAGGAGGGACGGAGACGAATCTGAGTGTCTTCGCCAAACATCTCCTTGGCAAAAAGAAGGAGCACCTGCTTGAGGTCGGTGAAACTGACCTGCTCATCCACATAGAGTCCTTCCACCTGATGGAAGAAGCAGTGGGCACGGGCAGAAATGGCCTCGTTGCGATACACACGTCCAGGGCAGAGCACACGGATAGGGGGCTGCTGCTTTTCCATCACACGAGCCTGTACCGAACTGGTGTGGGTGCGAAGAATGATGTCAGGATGCGCCTCCACAAAGAAGGTGTCCTGCATGTCGCGGGCAGGGTGGTCTTCAGCGAAATTCATGGAAGAGAACACGTGCCAATCGTCCTCCACTTCAGGACCTTCAGCGAGTGAGAATCCGAGACGTGAGAAAATATCGATGATCTCGTTTTTCACGAGCGTAAGTGGATGGCGGGTGCCGAGTGGAATAGGGTAGGGAGTGCGAGTGATGTCAAGGTGGTTCACCTCCGTCTCCTGTACGGCAAAATTGTCGCGCAGCGAGTTGATCTTCTCCATCGCCTTATTCTTCAGTTCATTGATTTTGATGCCAATCTCTTTCTTCTGTTCTGCAGGCACATTGCGGAAGTCTGCCATGAGGGCAGTGATCTCACCCTTCTTGCTCAGATATTTAATGCGGAGTTGTTCAATCTCTTCGGCTGACTGTGCCTTGAGACCTTCAACCTCCTGGAGTAAACTTTGAATTTTTTCTAACATATTTCTTCTTTGCTATTAGTCTTTTTCCGAAAAACTTTGCAAAGGTAGT
This sequence comes from uncultured Prevotellaceae bacterium, assembly GCA_900316975.1. GTDB lineage: Bacteria > Bacteroidota > Bacteroidia > Bacteroidales > Bacteroidaceae > Minthosoma. The sequence continues at coordinate 122,894 of ONFA01000003.1, forward strand.
GAAAATAATTAGGAATTAGGAATTAGGAATTAGGAATTGTTACTTTTTTGATGAAAAAACACTTAATGTGGCAAATAATTCCCAATTCCTAATTCCTAATTCCTAATTCTTTACTACCTTTGTATCGTTTTTGAAAAAGATATGAGAAAAGGTTTAGTTTTAGCAGTTGCGGCGGGTTGTCTTCTGATGTCGTGCAAGGACAAGAAGATGACTAATGTCTTCGATACAGAAGATGAACCTGAAGAAGATTCTGTGGAGGCATTTATAGGCGACACACTTCACCTTTTTGATGAAATAGAGCCGCCGGCTGCTGTGGATGAACTGTTTGATGACTTTCTCTATAACTTTATTGACGATGCACATTTTCAAGGTCAGCGCATCGTGTATCCTTTGCCGTGCAAGACGGGTGATGAGGAGGAAAAACTGACCCAGCAGGAATGGCCGCAATATGACCATTTCAAGAATCAGGAACTTTTGTCTGTGATTTATGAGCGTGAGCAGGACTTTGTGTTGTCGAAAGACACGTCGATGCAGAGTGTCGCTGTGGAGTGGATTGGGTTGAAGAGCGACGAGGTGGAGAAATTCCACTTCAATCGTGTGGAGAACAAGTGGATGCTGACGGAAATAGACAAGAAGCATAGGAGTGAGATCCCGAATGGCGATTTCTTGAATTTCTATGCCCGATTTGTTGCCGACAGCATCTTCCAGCGTGAAGCATTGGCTGAGCCAGTGAAGGTGATTCTCACCTCGGAAGATGGTGAGGAGGAGCCGCAAGAAGAGCATCTGAATGCTGACGAGTGGTTTGAAATGCGGCAGAGTTTGCCCTTGCCGACCGATGCTATCGTGAATGTGAACTATGGTCAGGCGAGCATCAGCCAGAACCGAAAGATTCTGATGCTGCAAGGCTTGGGCAATGGCATGCAGATGAAGTTCAAGTTCAACAAGCAGGACGATGGTTGGAAACTGATGGAAATTGAATATTAGTTGATAGTTTTGTGTTTAGAGTTTAGTGTATAGGGGTTAGAGAATGAAAGATTTTTCGAATTATAGTTTGCTGAACCACAATACGTTTGGAATGGATGTGAAAGCCAAGCGTTATGTGGAATATGATACAGAGGAAGAACTCAAGGTCTTGATTCCCACGTTGAGTGGAGAGTTGCTGCACATAGGTGGCGGTAGCAACCTGCTCTTCAAAGCAGACTTTGAAGGAACGGTGTTGCACAGTGCCATTCACGGCATCGAGAAACAGACCCTCCCCTTACCTTCCCTACAGGGAGGGAGCGGAATCCCAACCAACGAGCAAGGTAACAGCCTTTCCTCTGTAGGGGAAACGGGAAAGGGGTCTGTGTTGGTGCGAGTGGGTGCTGGTGTCGTGTGGGATGATTTTGTGGCATGGGCTGTAGAACGAGGTCTCGGTGGTGTGGAAAATCTCTCGCTCATTCCAGGTGAAGTCGGTGCGAGTGCCGTGCAGAACATTGGTGCCTATGGCGTGGAGGCAAAGGATGTGATTGCGTTGGTGGAGGCTGTAGATTTGAAGGCAGGAGAGAAGCGCATCTTTACCAATGCGGAATGTCAATATGCTTATCGCCAGAGCATCTTCAAGAATGAACTGAAGGGCAAGTATGCCATCACATACGTCACTTACCGATTGCAGAAGAATCCGCAATTGAAGTTGGACTATGGCAACCTTCGTGCTGTCTTAGAACAAAACTTGCCGCATGGAGAGAATCGCCCAGCGCTTGGGCTGGTGCGCCAAGCCATCATCGACATCCGCAATGCCAAGTTGCCCGACCCAAAGGTGCAGGGCAATGCGGGCAGTTTCTTTATGAACCCCGTGGTGAGCCGCGAAAAGTTCCTCTCTCTCCAGAAGGACTATCCACAGATGCCTTTCTACGAAGTGGAGGGTGGTGTGAAGATTCCTGCTGGTTGGATGATTGACCAGTGTGGATGGAAAGGAAAGTCACTCGGTAGGGCAGGAGTGCATGACAAACAGGCATTGGTGCTCGTCAATCTCGGTGGTGCCACCTCCGACGAAATCATCCGTCTGTGCGACACCATCTGCAAGGATGTACACGATAAGTTCGACATCGACATCCATCCTGAAGTAAACTTGATATAATTTTATGAAAATCACAATACTTGGTTCTGGAACCTCTTGTGGAGTGCCTCAAATAGGGTGTCCTTGTAAGGTTTGCACATCGACAGATCCGAAGGACAAGCGGTTGCGCACTTCGGCATTGGTTGAGGTGGGTGGCAAGCGTATCCTTATCGACTGCGGCCCCGATTTCCGTCAGCAGATGCTTCGCATCGACTTCAAACCGCTTGATGCCGTGCTCATCACACATGAGCACTATGACCATGTGGGTGGACTCGACGACCTGCGTCCCTATAGCATCTTTGGCGATGTAGATGTCTATGCCGAAAAGTTCTGTGCCGACCACTTGATGGAGCGCATTCCTTATTGTTTCACCCCTAAGGAGAAACGCTATCCAGGTGTTCCAGCCATCAATCTGATAGAGATTGAACCGCACGTGCCCATTATTATAAAAGATGTGGAGAAAGTGCCGATGGCTGACGAATATCTGGAAGATGCAGTGAAGATGAAACGCCAGCAGGTGTGGGAAGAACTGCGTGCCCTCAAGGAGCGGGAAGGTGAAACGGAGCATGGTGATGTGAACATCCTCCCCATCCGTGTGATGCACGGTAAACTGCCCATCGTGGGCTTCCGTATCGATAACTTTGCCTACATCACCGACATGAAGACCATTCCCGACACGGAACTGCCTTATCTGGAAGGAGTGGAATACATGATTGTCAATGGTCTCCGCCACAAAGAGCATCCCAGCCATCAGAGTATTGAAGAAGCCATTGCCTTTACTCAAAAGTTGGGAGTAAAGGAAACGTGGCTTGTCCACATGAGCCACCATATTGAGCCGCATGCCATCGAGGAGAAGACCCTGCCCCAAGGCATTCATCTTGCCTACGACGGTGAAGTGATAGAGTTCTAATTTCCATCCGATATACCTATTTCTGATTAACCTCTTTTGTAGGTATAGACTCAGCGCACAACGCCTAAAAACACTCATTTTTAGGTATTGTGCGCTGAGTGTATTTGGTGTACCTTTGCACTCGAAATCAGAAATGATAGAAATGGAAATGAACAGACATAATCACAAATTTTATTAAGAAATGAACACAACGATTGTTATCTACGGTTCCTCTACTGGAACTTGCGAGGTACTTGCTGAGAAGATTGCCTCGAAACTGGGCTGTGAGGTCTTGGATGTACAGAATTTGTCAGCAGACATGGTGGCTGCCAACAAGAATCTTATCCTTGGTACCTCCACATGGGGGGCAGGAGAACTGCAAGACGATTGGTATGACGGTCTGAAGGTTTTGCAAGGTGCAGACCTCAGCGGCAAGACTATCGCCATCTTTGGCTGTGGTGACTGCTCATCGTATAGTGACACCTTTGTAGGCGGTATGGGTGAACTCTATAATGGAATCAAAGACAGTGGGGCTCAATTCATTGGTAGCGTAGAGACGAGTGGATATACCTACGATGATTCAGAAGCCGTCATTGATGGCAAGTTCATCGGTTTGCCTCTTGACGAAATCAATGAGGATGACAAGACAGACGCTCGCATTGATGCGTGGATTACCCAGATTTCCCCTGATTTGTAATGGTCAATAAAGATTTCAAAGATGACAAGAAATGCTAAAATTGCAACCTTGTGGTTGCTGACCATTTGTGGGTTTGCAACTCATTCCATCTGTGACATCTTGCCCATGTTTTGGGGTAAGGACATGGCACTTGTAGCCACTGACGGCAACGTTGACCAAGGCATGATTGTTCTTATGATGACGTTATCGTTCTTCATCCCCGCCTGTGGCATCCTCTGTTTATTGTCAAAGACAAACTGCTTTAAGGTCATCAATGTCATACTGGCTTTGCTGATTGCTTTATTCAATGTGGCACATGCCTTGATGGAATTGCCCTCGGACAATGCTGGTCAATACATCGTCATGCCGATGATGGCAGTCCTTGGATTCGTTTTGGCATGGCATAGTATTAAATATGTAAAGGAGGATTAGTCTTCAGAACCATCTCGAAGCGTATAGTGCCACACGTGTGTTTTATGAGCATTTGTCTATGCCGAATGTCGGCACGGTGCGCCTCTTATTTCGCGCACCCAGCGCATAATATTACGGGCACTCAGCGCGTGTCATTTCGTGCTGAGTGCCCGTAATTGTAGGTCAAAGAGTTACGTTTTTTGACCAGATTCTTATTTCACATAGTTTTCTTTGTTGATCCACCTTTGTGCTTCACGCCTGTTGGTTCAGGCTTCCGTTGTTACCTTTCCACCAGCCGAACACTGCACCCCAAACGCTCGAAAGTTTTACTTGATAAAAACTTTCTTCGTTTGTCCATTGGGATAGCGGATGATGTTCACACCCTTTTGTAAAGAGTTGACAGGCTTACCATCTATTGTGTAGATCTGGTAGGTGTTATCATTGGCAATAACATCTTCAATGGCATCTACCAATGTGAAATTGCCAATGACTATCACATCCTTCGCTGGCATTGTCGCAGGAATTGTGCTCCAACCTGAGAAGGTGTAACCTTCCTTTGAAGGCTCCGCTTCTGGTGTGATGGCATCGCCAGATCTTACCTGATAAGTCTTATAAACCTCATCATCCACCACATAAGTCAGTGTAAATGGGTCTGCCTCAATGACACTCAGCGTTCCCTTCACATATGCAATGTCATAGTTATGATGGTGGGTGGATGGTGCACTGGTTCTAAACATCTAATGTTCCCATCATGGCTTGTGTGACACAATTTGGGAACAATTAACCCACTGACCTTTGGCATAACTGCTGAAAGTCAGTGGGTTTACTTGTCCTGTTATCAATCTTGAAAAAATGAATTCATACCTGTTTTGACCAGTCATTCACTCTTGTTATATAACTTATGGAGTTCTTTATCAAGAATCTCAATATAAGTAACCAATTCAGCGAAATAGCTAAGTCCCATTCGTTTTACGAATGTTCGTCTGGCATCAAGAAGGAGATTTGGATTCCCGGTAACAGACACTTTACACTCTTCTATAGTGTTGCTTCCTAATTGACCTTTGTATATGGTTGTCTTTGCACCTTTGACATATAGATTATTTGAACCATGTGAATAAGGATTCCTGTACAAATCTTTTAGGTCAAGGAGCCTATCTCTACCTTCTGCTGTAATTATTCTCTTCTTATAGAGTGTTTCAATATTTTCGCCAAGGTTTCTATTACCATACTTATTTAGCTCATTCTCAAAGATGTTCTCAAATTCATACCCATCGTCTAATGTTCTCCCATCAGCTTCATGGTAAACCAACGTAAGTTTTACCATTGTCTCAAACAACAGATTGGTCAGCGTTAACGCTGCCATATGTTTTTTCAAGAATAGGCAGTCACAGATTTCTTGAATATCTGAGGATAGAGAATTGAGCACCCTTAATCTCGTGTGGCTTAAATTGGTCAATAACATTCGTATGTTAGCGTCATTTTCCAATGATATTGCATCCTCTATCCTTTTTGAAACTTCTTCATCAGAATACTTCTTTCCTTTATAATTTAAAGTACACATAATATTCTATCGTTTATGGCAAACTTAACATCTTCGTTACAAATATTATACATTGAATTTATTCTAATAGTATTTCTCCATCTCTAACTTTGTCAATCGTTGCTTTTCTATGATAACCGTATTTCGTAAATTCGTTTATCCATATAAGCCTTTTTGTACCATCACCATAAGGTTGCAACCTGAAATGTCCACTAACTTGGAAGGATTCATCATTTGAGATTTCCGTATACCACTTGCTATCAAATATGTAATAATCCAATCCTGGTTCAATAACTATTTGAGTCTTCTTATTCTTCTTAATCTCCTTCTTCGCAGTAGTTGACACTTTGCCTAATTGCACTTCTGCCCATTGTCTTAAACAGAGATAATCCAAAACCATGTCAATATAATCTCTAAGGTTGGCTTCCATGCAATTATCTAAAAGAGGAAGTATCATGCAGTCTAACTGATGATCTGCACCTTTAACCTTGTCTTTAGGTGATACGCAAATGTAATATGTCGGGATTGATAAATACTTGTCTATATTATCTTGAAACACCCATAGGGTCAAACACCCATTTTTTATACTATACACGACATAACAGCCATCTATAAAGTAAGGACTGCGTACAATTCCATTTTCGTTGTCGAGTTCTTCCAGAATATCCATATGAAATTGAGTGAACTTCATATAGGATTTATCCATTGTATTGACGAATGTTTTAGAGAATACAACCAAATTACGGCAATTACCTTTTAGAAAAGATAGTTCCTTTATTGCATTCTCTCTATCCGAATCTATTCTATTACCGATGTTATTGCACCAATTAAGAATGCTTTGAGGTAAGTTTCTATTGTCGAGATTAAACAGATACCTGAAAAGTGTTATATCATTGATACTTTTTTTCATATCAAATGCGTCCTATATTTTACAGTTTTTTACTTGGGACGGATTTTACTAAATTGCTAATAGATATTGAAGTGCATCCTGGGCTGGTAAATTAAATTTGTCGACGTAGAACTTTGCAGCTGCATCTGCTCTGCCTATGGCTACAAAATAACGCATAATGTCATAGTGAGAAATTTCCCCCTTTGGCATAATATCATCATAAGTAGCGGCATCAATCTGCTCTAAATGCAATTTTTGAATATCTCCCTTATGATTAGCGAATTCTTTTTCGATTATTTGAAGAATTTCTGCATGCTTATTTCTGTATTCAAGACGCTCTGCTTCTCTTCTTGCTTCTGCTTCTTCTTTTCGCCGCAACTCTTCAGCATGTTCTTCTTCATATCTTTTTTGGGCTATCTCCCTAATTCTCTTTTGCTCTTCAATCTTTTCGCTCTCAATAGCAACCACATTTTCAACTGATGCTTTAAGAATATCAACCTCATGTTCATATTCAGAATCAGTAAAGATACCCTCGTTATGGAACGTGGTAAGCTCGTGCATTTTACGAGCAAATTCCAATCGATTATATCCTAGTTTGACTGCAGTACCTGTTGCTGTTGCCATAAACATTTGTTTTCCCTTTCCAGATATTTCATTGAAGGCAATACTAAAACCTACGATAGCGTCAGCACCTTGACTTAAAGCTTGACTTCTTAAGTCATTAAGCACGGTTCTTTTTAGATCTTCCAGTTTACCTCGATAGGTTCCTGAAGAGCCTCCAAAGAAATCTGAGAAACTTGCTATAGAGTCAGAAATAACATTTACGCCCAATACTTCATTTGATATTATTGGACCCAAATATTCTGTAATTGTCCTATTTTCGATTATAGGAGAAGTCGTTATGATAAAACTCATGATGCCACTATTCAATTAAAAATTTACACTGGATTAATTACAACTTTTACTATTAGATTCTCTCCACTATTAGATTCTAAATCACGAATGATGCCAGAAGGGTTTTCTATAAGACGCTCGGAATCATAAATAAAACAGACAAGAGAATTTACATCTGGATGAGACTGATATTGAGCTATATCTTGAATGAGTTGCTTGGAGATTTCTTTGTCAGTAAGATTCTCACGTGTCATTTTGGTTTCTATAGCAATCCCCTCATTCTTAAGCAAAAAATCTATTCGTGAAGAAGCCCCCCCATAACTTGGCGATGTTTCTTCAGAGCGAATATCGTCAAAGGAAACCGACAACAGTATTTTTAGCAAATATTGCACATCATATTCATCATTAATAACAATCGGTTTCCTGTTGCCATAACGTTTCCTAATACATCTAATTACATTAGAAAAACGCGAACATATTCGACAAATTTCTTGTAAAGCATTGCAACCTTCATTGTTGTAATCAACAGGCTGCTTCATTCGTATAATTGTCATATATCCAGACAACTTATCATGTGCTGTATCTAGTAAATTTAAATACCTCTTGTGGTAATCAATTCGTTCATAACTACCCATCGGAAGTCCGACAAATCTTGGATGGAATAAATTGTAAATTTCTTTGTATTCCGTAGATGTTTCTCCAAAAACACTTCTTATAATAGATTCTGTCTTTTCTCGCCACTGTCGATAAGGTTTCGCACCTTCGTCTTTCTCGGACTTCAGGGATTCAATAGCATTGATGCTCTCTAATATATATTCTATAGCTACGTTACTATTCATATTAATCTTGTTCAAAAAATTACAAGTTGTTGAAGAACTGTAGGCTGGTCTCAACTTGGGGGCTATGCCACTCCCATAATAAAAGTTGTCACCTTATCCCTGCTATTATTGAGGGCTTCTGTGGAAATCTTCATAATTGAAAGTATATTATTTAATGTTTTATGCTTTTTAGCAATGAATCTATTGTAGTATCTGTAAATGTGCGCCAGATTTCAAGTTTTACTTTTTTGTAATTAGCGAATAACTGGCCAATACGTTCTATCTCAAAAACGAGACGGAGGTCATTCTTGTCCTCATCATCCTGCCCCTCTTTACGGTATCCGAGGCGAGCAATCTTGATGTAATAAAGATCACGAATGCCCTTGCCTGATAGGTAAGGCATAAAATAATAGAGCTTGTTGAGCGCAACCGTAGTCGGAAACTTTTTTCCTGTATAGTATATTTTTGCCGAACCATCAAGATACTGTTCCCAATTGTCCTTCTTGACATTGCAGATGAGGAGATTCTTTGAAATGTCTATAGGCAGTTGTAGATGGCATGGAACAGTTTCATATTCAACTGCATAGTCCTCACGAACCATATCATTCTGAGTAATCGGCTCAAATTCGTATTGGTCGAAAAGTTCCCAAAGGTTAAGTTGTTGAATACAACTGTCGGACTTTGTTTTTTTATCCTCTTTGGGCTTCTCCAGAGTTTCTCGGCTTAGTCGTCGTCCCATTAGCTTATGCCAGATGGAGCGAGACATCTTCACTTCTCTTTCCGAGAATCCCATTCCTTGACGAAGCAGCACTTCGTCTGTATAATCGAGCATCTTATCAGCAGGAGTCTTTTCACGGAGCATCTTGTCAAGTTGTTCAAAAATCATCTCGTTCTCTTCTCGATAAGGCAGATAGATTCCGCCAACCTCACTTGGCATAAGTTCCAATACACCACCACCAAAATTTCTGCCAAGTATCTCGGCAAAGGCAAACGACAACGAGTTGTAATAACTGGCTACAAAAGCCTTGCGATTTACGCCCTCATGGATGAACACACGATGCATTGTGTCAGTAGTGTATGCCCCTGCTTCGTTTAGCACGAACTTTGGGTACATATTGTTTCTACGAAGGAACAGAGCATCGGACAGCTTGATTGACGGGATTACAAACCAATCATCACGAATACTCGTTTTATATCCCTCATTTATTCCCTGCTGTTCGCCATTTTCTATATAAGCTTTCGTGCCTTCATTGCCATTTATCTTGGCATCTGGTGTAAATACCAATAGATTCGCCTTCGCGCCCAATCTCAGGTTCTTTTTCCAGTCTTTTTCTGTGAAACAAAGACTATTTACTTGGACACTTCTCCCGACCATTGGTCGTGCATAGGCTTGTAACTGATACATTTCTACAACTGACTTTGGCACCGTAAAGTAACCATTGGCACCAGTAGTAATACCAACCTCTACATTTGCGTAAGTGGAAATCTTGGACATCTGGCTCGATTTAACTTTACTCAGAAAGTCCAACTCATCCTTATCAAGGAAATAGTATGTCCACTTGTCTTGGTGGAAGTCTATTGTTTTGGTAGGCAGGTTCAGCTGGTGAGGGTCAAGCGCCTCCAGTCCGGCAGCATCTCTTAGTTCTATATGCTCTATCAGGTGTTCGTCCCCACCTGTCTTTTCGCAAAGAAGAAGAACAACTTCTTGCTGAATTTCCTCAAAGACCAGGTTCTCAAATGAGATGATGTTTATCTTATTGAAATAGTGGGATAGAAATTGACGAAGTTGCCGAGCATAGGTAACTTGGAGTAACTCGGACGGAATTACGAATCCCATTTTCCCATGTTCTTTCAATAACTGACTACAGCCTACAACGAATGTAACCCAAGCATTCGTTAACTTGGAACGTTTTAGTCCGACCTTGCGGAATATTTCTGAAGCTAATCGTTGTTGTCCTTCATCGTAATATTGATAGCGGATGAAAGGAGGATTGCCGACAACCAAATCAAACCTGCGGCTCGTATTCAAGCAGAAGTGGTGAAAGTCATCATTGATTACTTCCGTATCATGTAGGTTGATAGCACGCGCTTTCTCTGCTTCGTCCTTTTCATATTCAACAGCCGAAACGCTATGGAAAAGCATTTTATCTTTGGACATACACTCCAAAAAAACCCCATCACCACAACTGGGCTCCAATATGTCATAATCATTGCTACCGTTGATTCCCCAATGGAGAATAAACGAAGCAATTGCAGGTGGAGTGTAATAAGCTCCCCGCAATTTTTCTGCTGATGCGTCTTTAATCAGTTGCATAAATATCTTTGATTACAGGGATTTGGTTATCTTCATCTTCTGTCAGACCGTACAGATTACGTATAACAGTCTGTTGAGCTACTTTCAATACATCAAATTGACGCTGGAGCGGTGTTAATTTCCTACGATTGCCAAAATTAGCTGTTATCTTGTCGCCCAATTTTATTAATTGCTTCTGTCTTTCTGCAATATCATTGTGAGTAGCAACTTCTTCTGCATTTGTGAAATCAATTGTCCTGACAGGTAGTTGTTTCAATACTTTTGTGCCACGGGCTATAAAACCACCACGGAATATTTCACCATAGAGCGAACTAATCCACTCCATGTACTTACTGTTGAGTATAGCTTGTAAATAGTAGATGGAATATTGCGAATCCTCTGGCAAAGCCACTACACAATATCCCGCTGTTCCACCTGATGAGATAAATGTACCATAAGTATCAATTGCGTATTTGTCACCTGTTGAAAGCACTCCAACAATAATCTTCTGAGGTAAATTGCATGCATCAAGGCTCTGGTGTCTTCCATACCTATGCCATTCGTCTGGAGTCGTAGGAATGGGTTTGATGTCTCGTTTCGGAGAATTCAGAATGTTCTTATGTGCAACAAAGTAATCGTACAAGTGGGGATATTTCTTTTGAATCTCTGTTAAAGGAATATAATCCAAATGACCATTCTTCTTTTTCTTATATGGGAAAATTACTCGGGCATTGGGCTTAAATGTTCGATAAGTGCTCAGACCATCATCACCACGAGAGGTCTGAAAGTAAGGTTTTGTTATAGCTTTTTCTACCTGCCACTCTCGTCCCTCATTGATAAATGTATAGAGTCCATTCTCTTCTTTAGTAGGTTGGAAAATATAAACACCATTAGCACTGGTCTGAATTCCATTGAATATGTTGTCTTCGCCAAGAATATCAACAAGCGGCTTGCTCTGCTTTTCTAACTTTTTATAAACAGGCTCCATCGCATCTGTAAGTAAAGCCCATGTTGCTTCGTTCAAATTACAGATGGGTTTCTGGTCTGGTTTGATGGTCGATTTTTCTACTAATCGCCACTTATCCAAGTTCTTGACCTCATCGTATCTGTAAGTCTCATGAACAGAGTTTTTAAGAATTAGCAAGCATGTATAGTTCGACTTATCCGAAAATACCTGACAAGCTCCAAATGATGTCACAGATTCCAGACATTTATTTTCTGCTATTTGTTTGCGCAGTTTCTGTCCTGCACCAACCTTCATGAACTTACTCGGCACGATATAACCTAGCATTCCATCTTCATTCAGAAGCGAATATGCACGTTCAATAAATACAATGTACTTATCAAACTGTTTGTACGCACTTTCATATTTATTCTTATATATGGCAAGTTCTTTGGGCGTTAGGTTCTTCATATCCTCTGATTTCTGATATGGAGGATTACCCACAATGACATCAAACTTTTTAGGAAAATCAAAGGGATTGATTTCTTCAGAATCTTCTGCGGCTACATCGCTGCTCGATAACAAACTGTTGCCGAAATATATATTGTCTTGTAGGTCGGGCAGGATGGGATGCTCGTCACTTACAGTATCGGCATCCTCGTTCTCCAATAATTTAAGCAGCAAACCAAACTTGCAAGCTTCTACGGCATTATAGTCCTTATCCACTCCATAGATGCAACTAGTTAGCAAGCGTTTCTTCTCAGCAAACTTCAATCGGTAAGTGCTCTCTGTAACTTGTATGAGTCTTGTTTTATCATAGGTTAGATAGTAGTCTATAAGGATGTCATTAAGCAGCTGAAATAACTCCAGCAAGAAAGCACCTGAGCCGCATGCAATGTCCGCAAAGTTCATTTCGAAGATGTCTTCTGCCGTTTTGTTCTTGCAGTATTCACTCACTGTTTGGCGCAATATCTCACGGATAATGAAGGTTGGCGTGGTCACAACGTCACGATCAATATTGTCAGGTTTCATCACAATCTGCAACTCTCCATCAAGAATGTCAAGTTTCTGAGCAATGAAAATTTCGTAAATGTGTCCCAGAATATCAGATGAGAATACACTGAACGAATAGGGACTTTCTGGATAATAGAGTTGCTTGATAATCGTCCAGAATGCAGAGCTGACACGACAGACTATCTGCTCAGAAAGGGCTTGGTCGAACAATCCGGAGTTATACTTTGCATCTGCCTGACGGAACTTTTCCAGCAATGCAGAAAAACTTTCATTGTCAGCTATGCGTAGCAATTCCTTATATATCTCGATATTGCGGTCTTCACAGACGCGAAGAAACAGAATTTTGTTGATGTAGCTCTGTACTTCATCGTTCAGGCGCTCCATATCGATACTCTCGTTTGAGGACTCATTTTGCGCCGTATAAGCCATATAAATCTCTTTTCCGAGCATCAATCTCCAGCCGTTTATCTGCTTCAAGAACTGTTTATCAACAGACCATTGTTTCAAACGCACTTCAATATCTTTCCATATCTCGTCGAACTTACCCGAATACACGGATTCCCGACCGATGAATTGCTGTAGTTCAGCAAACTTTTCTTCATATTCCGTATAGTGGTAGCGGCGAATCAGGGCAACGGTGTTCTCGTCTGTTTCCTCAACCTTGCGTGATGTGTCATAGATGTACAGCCATTCAAAATTCGATAAAATAGAAATTTTTAGGTTAGCAGTATAGCCATATCTGCGGCATTGACGAGCGGGGGCTGAATCTGTACTTATATCAACGTGTGGCTTCTTTGCTTCAACAAAGAATTTTCTCTCTGCATACAGTCGAAAAGTATAGTCGGGCTTTTTCGTATGTTCACCTGCACCTGCTTTCAGCGGCTCTTCCACCAGCACTTCACGTTCATGTGTTGGACGCGCGGTTGCATTTGTAATGTCCCAACCCAGTAGATGGAACATTGGGTCGAGAAATTCATTACGAACCTCGGTCTCGTTATATCGTTCGGTCAGGTAATGATTCCTACCCTCTGTATATTTGGCAACCAAATCGTGTATAGTCATCACTGATATAAATGCAAGAACCCCCAAGCAGTGTCTCGACAGGCGACCAAACCTTTTGCATACACTGCGAGGGAGTTCCGTTATTTTATGTTAGCCTATAGGCTGTAGGGGTCATTTGCCGATGTATGTAACGCAGATTGTTCGTCATGCGCACATTGCATGGGCGCAAAGCTACTAAATTCCAGCCGAAAAATAGCCATTTCTTTAATTAAATAAGGTGAAGATGACGTTTTTTGTTGCATTTTTGCATCAAAATGCCACCTTCACCTTTACTTTTCCCGTATTTGCCAATCTCTTTTTTCTACAAGGTGTTGCATACTCCAAATGTCAAAATCGGAAAATTGACCTATGTTTTCTACGTTAAGATTTGTTAAGCAGATATTTTCATTTTAGGGTTTCTGAAATTTTTGTTTCCAGTTTGTTTCTTGTGCATATTTCTCTAATAAAATGATATTGAATATCAACCACTTATGAAGAATTGACAGGGTTTCAAGAAGAAAATCGTGATGACTTAGTAAAGTCATTCTACAAGACGACAAAGATACATACGATGAGGGGGTGGTTGCAACAACCACCCCCTCATCGTATAATTACCAGTAAATTTAATATCATGATCTTCTTCTTGACATCCTGTTCCTTGTTGTCTTAATCATTTTCATTGTCCTTAATGTTGAATATTGATTATTCGCTAACTTCATGATGCAAAGTTACAAATATTCTACGAAAGTCAGTACAAATCCCTTGTTAAAACAATCAAAAAGGCTTGTTCAATACTGCCCATATCGACGTCGTTGATGTCGGTCTGTCGATGTCGGTTTAGATGCTGTTTCTCTTCCTCCCCTTTTATTTCACTTGCAAATTACATGCTTTTTTCTTATCCTCCAAACATTTAGGAAACTTTTTTTGAAAAAATCCTCAATAACAAAAAGAAAGCGCAAACAAATTTCTTCGTTTACGCTTTCTTCTGTGTGTATGGGATTTAGAGTTTAGGGGGGGAGTTAGGAGTTAGAAGTTGCCATTGTGAACAGGATGCCAACACCCCGCATGGCCGGTAACTTAGATTTTTCACTTAAATCTTTCACTCTTCACTTTGCGAGTGCAGAAATGATTTAGCGTTAAATTTAAATCTGCTCAATCCGTTGTGTCTCTGGTGAAAAAGCCGATATCAAAATCTCCTGAGCACTTCTCACAAATTCCGATTTATTGGTTGTAAACATACGATTTTCCTTCCATTTTCCATTTATAATCCTTGTTAAGATCATGCTATTGGGCAATCAATGGAAAAGCAGAGAACAACTCAAGCGCAGAGGATGTCTCATTAATGAGTTTGCTTCTGACAAAGGTCTTCGACTTCGTGTCGTTCAGTACTTCGCCAAGTCCCTGCATCAGGAGTTTAGAACTGGTCTCACGCACATGCTCTGCACACCATGCAGCATATTCGCTTATGCTCTTCCCTGTTCTTTCCATGACAATCTCTTCATTTATCTCTGTATGGTTCTGCAAGAAGAACCATACATCATAAATATCACGTGGAGAGAGACGTTCACCCATAGCACAAAGCTTATGAGCAAACATATCAGGCATAGTCATCACTCTAATATCCGTACCTGCCAACGAACGCATCTCGTAGTGGTTCGGGTATTGACGGATAGAAATTTCCACCTTTAACATTCTTTCTCCCTTTCCATAATTCAGTACAAGCACAGGGCCATAGAGTTTCTTCGCTTCATCGTCAATCGTACCAAAACGAGTCAGTATGGCGCGCACCTTATCATATACCATATCAAGTTTATCTGGATCAAGAAGATTGAAATCCAGGTCGGTAGAGAAACGGTTGAGGTTGTGGAAGAACATCAATGAGGTACCGCCCTTGAATGCCATGACATTGCAGAGATCCTTATCTTTAAAAATAAGGCTTAGGATCTGCGCCATATAGAGTTTATGCTTATTCTTGTCCATGATTATTTTAGATTTAGCAATTCGGCAACTCTCTCTGTCAACACCTTCGACTGATAAAGTGGAAGCAATTGTTTGACTTTTGTTTTGTTCAATGGATGAAGGTTGTCGAAATAGCAATTTCCTGCGCTTAGATAAACCATGTCGAGAAATGCCCGTTCAGGAGTTGCTATCAATATGTTGTCATGCTGCTCAATACCCTCCATTCCAATCCATAATTCAGGATTGATGATTCGAAACCGATAGGTTTTGTCGTCTATTTCAACTATACGATTCAGGTAACTTACGCATGTTATGGTGTCGTCATACTGAAACACTACACCTGCTCGCTGAAGCACATACTCCAGTGAGATATAGGCAGGACGGAAGAGGCTACAAGCCATTTCCTGCTCATTGTAGGATGCTTTGGTGTAGATACCACGACGAGGATTACTTATCTTGCCCTCCTTTATATAATAATGAAGTGATTGAGTAAGTTTCTGACTATTTTCACTCTCCATCAACATTCTTAGTGATTGGATGTTGAACACAGATCGAGAACTATTCAGAATCGCTTCCAATACATTCTTTTGCGAACTCATAATATTAATAATTTATATTATTGGTTTGCAAAAGTAGTAATAAATATTGAATTGTGCAATAATTTACAGGCACTTTCGCATTTTTTATTAATTATTGTACATCTATACAATGACCTCAACTGAAAAAGTGACAACCTTTTTCAGTTGAGGTCACCCTTTTTCTTGGGCTCCAAACATTTAGGAAACTTTTTTTGAAAAACTTCACTCAATAACAAAAAGAAAGCGCAAACAAATTTCTTCGTTTACGCTTTCTTCTGTGTGTTAGAGTTTAGGGGGTAGAGTTTAAGGCAAAATCGCCTGGCGCGTGGGCTGGCAGAGTATCGGCTTTTAACTCCTGAGCGTAGCGATAACTCCTTTAACTCCCCCAAACTCAACTTCCGAAAGTTGAGTTAAATCATTCATAATGATGAAGTCGGACTGACGGGAGAGTTTAATAGTTCTTGTACTCACCGATGTACTCCATCACGCTGTCAATGGCATCCTGGCGCATGTCGAGATGGAGGGAACCGTCGTGGAGGACATCGTTCACCACTTTATAGATCTGTCCCCAGTCACCATCAAGGTAAACTTGTGCATCGATGAGTGAGGCGATGAAAGCCACCGAAAAACTCTTGCTTTTGTTTTTCTTTACTGCTTTGTGTGCCAAGTCCTGCGCCTCTGCCACCTCGAAGTAATTGCTCATAGCTAAAGCGTATGCATAGACGGCGAGAGTGCCGGCATCGAGTTTCTTGGCAATTTTGTCAGCCGACTTTATTTTGTAGCGTTTCGACAGGTACTCATAGAGTTGTTCTCCAGAGGTCTTGCCGTCGAAATTCCAACTGATGGCATTGATGACAGCCAAACGTACATCAATAGGCGATTTCTTGTCTGCCAGGAAGTCGAGCATCGACACTGGAATGTTGGTGTCGCTTTCGTTGGACAGTTTCTGAGCCAATTGAACCATCGGCTGGTCGTTGTAGTTCTTGGCAAAATCAGTAGATGTGAGAGGGGAGTCTGCCCACGTGAGTGCCCACGACAGGGTGAGCAACATGGCTGTAAGTAGTCGTTTCATGTCTCTTTTCGTTTTATAAGTTATTATAGAGTTAGGAGTTAGGACTTGCCATGCGGGATGCAAGCATCGCGTCAGCCTAACTCTCAACTGTCAACTGTCAATTGTCAACTGTCAATTGTCACCTGTCAACTACTTCAACCCTTCCCAAGTGCCCTTGATGTTCTTGCACTGGGTGTAGAGGGCAGGGCAGTTGAACACTTTGAACAGTTCGCCTTCATTCACTTGGATGACCTCTATAGAACGTTGTTCGGTGTCCCATCCTTTGCCCATCATGTAGATGTACATCACGCGACCATCGTATAGTTGCATGTCCTGATGCTTATTCACGCTGGCACGCATATTCACCGTGTAGGGATACTTTGGTGTATAGGCATTCTGTGGCGTTGCACCTTCCAGCACAGCGGCAGGAAGATAGCGCTGATGGTACGAGTCGTTTTCTGGTGCATATTGCGAGGTGCCGAACTTCTCTTTCAACTGTGATAGGATGGAGTTGACATTAGAAGGGTAGTTGATGAGTCGGATGCACTTCTCACCCTCGGCACGGTCACGACCGTAAATCTCCATCGCCATAGGCATCATGGCTGCCACTCCATAAGGGGTCTGTCCGAGGAACTTTGTATAGACCTCTTCAAATTCCTCGTAGTTGGAAGGTACATTGGTGAATGTCACCATACCCGTTGCTGCAGGGTTGTAAGTCTTGATGCTCAGGGTGCCTTTCTGTGTGTAGGTGTGCCCATTCGACGAGAAGGAAGACTCTTTGCCCGAAACTTTTGTCAAGGCATTCAATCCCTGCTCCTTGATTTCCTTTTTTGCCTCTTTCTTCACTTCATTCTTCAGTGCCTGCTTACCTCTGTTGATGAGTCCCTGAAGTTGTGCGTTTGCCACTGAATTCATGCCTGTCAACAGCGCTGCTGTCACAAGTACACGATACATGTTCTTTTTCATGATGATTCTGATTTTGTTTAGTAAATAGTATTCTGCTTGGCAAAGGTAGTCATTTTTCTTTAGTTCCCCAAAGATTTGTGGATTTTCTGTCCAAAAATTCTCTTTTTCCCTCGTCTTTTCTTACTCAACTTTCGGAAGTTATCGCTGCACTCGAAGTTATCGAAGTGAAAGGAGTTAACGACGATACTCAAAAAATGAAAGAATGAGGGAATGAAAAGTTGCCCTCAACTGTCAACTGTCAACTCCTCCTAACTTCTTATTGTAACGTCAGTTCGATGAATTCCAACAAAAATAATTTATGACTCAAATTTCGGATATATTTTTACAACGGATTGCACGGATTATACGGATTTTTCGTCGC
>ONFA01000063.1 GCA_900316975.1 uncultured Prevotellaceae bacterium
ATTCGTTTTTATTCGTTGCACCTTTAGGTGCATTGTGCATTGTATAAATTCGTCATATTCGAAATATTCGTTGTTGAAGAAAGCATCCGAAACTTCAATAACTCTAATTTTAACCCTAAACCTTGACTTTCCCAACTCATATCCCACATGGTTCTCCCCATTACGGGGGGTAGCGAGCGATGAAACAAGGCAACTATATGTTGCGCTGTCGGGAGCGACCGAAGAAAGTGCCCTTTCTGAGGACAGAGAGGGTCTTCAACCCTCATTTCACCGTCAGGGTCAGTTTCTTCAGGTCCTTATCTTGCGAGCTTGTGCCATAGAGCACTTCAAAGTTACCCTCCTTCTGGTGTACCGTGTTCGTTTCGGGGTCGAAGAACTCAAACGACTTGGGGGTCAGTTCCAGTTTCACATCCACCGTCTGACCAGCCTTCACATCCACACGCTGGAAAGCACGCAATGACTTCAAAGGTCCCTCAGCATCGGAGAGGTCTCTCAGATACACCTGCACAATCTCAGCACCATCACACTTGCCCTCATTCTTCACAGGCACCGTCAGCGTGTAGTTGCCGCCATGCTTGGCAATCTTTCCCTCGCCCAATGCAAACTGCGTGTAACTCAGTCCGTAACCAAAGGCAAACAAGGGGTCGTTGAAGTAACGGTAAGTGCGTCCCTTCATCGAATAGTCCTCATAGTCGGGCAGTTGTGCCGAAGTCTTATAGAAAGTCACAGGCAACTTGCCGCTGGGGTTCACATCGCCAAAAAGTACATCAGCCACAGCCTGTCCACCCTCCTGACCAGGATACCACACCTGCACAATCGCATCACACGTTTCCGTCTCAGGCAACAAAGCGATGGCAGAACCAGAGCAGTTCACGAAGATGACCGTCTTGCCAGCCTCTTTCAGTGCCTTCAGGAAGTCACGCTGCACCTTCGGCAGTTCGATGTGGGTGCGGTCACCACCCTTGAAACCGTCAATGTCCACAGGCATCTCCTCACCTTCGAGTGCAGCCGCAATGCCACCCACAAAGACCACTTTGTCGATTCCCTTCAACTGCTCAACCACCTTGGCATAGTCAATGGGCAGTTCCTTTGCCACATTGATTTTCATGTTGGCACCCCAAGTCTTCACATGCTTGAAGCGCACCTCAATCTTGTACGACTTGCCAGCCTCAGCCTGAATGGCAGTACGGGTAGGTGTGGTGCGCCATGTGTGCTGTCTCACCTTCCGCTCACCGTTAACATATACTTCGAAGTCGCTGATAGACTCCACATTCACCACATATTCGCCAGCCTCCTTAGGAGTGAACACCGTCTCATACTTGGCAGAGAAGTCCTCCAAGTTCACGCCAGGGGCAAAATTGTGCATGCCCGCAGTCGTCACAGCCAATGGAGTCGTATAGTATTCCGTCGTCACAGGCTTGCCCGACATGTTCGTATTGTTCCAGAACATACCCTTCAAACCCTTCTTGCCATCCATCGCACAATTCGTTGCCATGAGGCAGTCCATCACCTTGTCGTAGGTGCGGTCACATCCTGCCAGATAGAGCAGCGACTTCTGCTTCGTCTTGATGCCATCCAGAATCGTGATGGTGTGGTTAGGTGTACCGTTATAGTTACCCCACATCAATGGTTCGTCATCCGCATTCGGACCAATCACCGCAATCTTCTCCTTGCCCTTCTGCAGAGGCAACACATTGCCCTTGTTCTGCAAAAGCACGATGCTCTGCCTTGCCATGTCGAGCGAAATCTGACGATGCTCCTTGGAATCCATGGCAGAATAAGGAATCTTCGACCACTCCACCAGCGAGGGGTCATCCATCTCACCCAAGTCAAAACGACCCTCCAGCAGACGAATCACGTGCTTGTCCACCTCAGCCTCCGTGATGAAACCACGCTTCACGGCTTCAGGGATACTCCTGTAAGCATAGCCATAACCACACTCCACATCCGTTCCAGCCACTGTCGCCTTCGCCGAGGCATGAGTGGCATCAGAAGATGACTTGTGCGACTCATAGAAGTCGCTGATGGCACCACAGTCACTCACCACCAGATACTGGAAACCCCATTCATCCCTCAGAATCTGCTGCAACAGACGGGTGCTGCCACAACAAGGGTCATCGTCCAGACGCTGATAGGCACACATCACCTCTCTCACCTTCGCATCCTGCACCAATGTCTTGAAGGCAGGCATATATGTCTCCCACATATCACGAGGCGACACATCCACCAAGTTCGCTGTGTGGCGTGTATATTCGGGACCGCTGTGTACAGCATAGTGCTTGGCACAAGCCCACAACTTTCTGTACTTTGCCGTCTCAGGACCCTGCAGACCCTTCACCACCTGTGTGCCCATCACACTGGTCAGGTAAGGGTCC
The DNA here is from genome assembly GCA_900316975.1 of uncultured Prevotellaceae bacterium. GTDB lineage: Bacteria > Bacteroidota > Bacteroidia > Bacteroidales > Bacteroidaceae > Minthosoma. The sequence continues at coordinate 2,376 of ONFA01000063.1, forward strand.
TCGCCATAGGTTTCCTGTCCACGCCCCCATCGAGGGTCACGGAAAATGTTCACATTAGGAGTCCACACCGAAAGGCTGTGAAACTTCTCATCCTCACCCCCATCCTGAATCATACGTTTATTGTATTGTGCACGAAACTCCGTGCTTGTGGCGTCAAACACCTTGAAAAGCAAATCAGGGTTCCACGATGCAGCCATGCCAATAGGCTCAGGGAACACCGTCACATTGCCCTGGTTGGCAGCGCCATGCAGCGCCTCGCTCCACCAGAAGAACTTCTTGATGCCCAACCTCGGAATAGCAGGACTCTCGTCAAGCATCAACTGGGCTTTCTCTTCCAGTGTCAGCCGACCACACAGGTCCTTGGCACGTTCTTTTGCACTCAAATTCGGATTCTGATACGGCAGTGTCTGCGCACTTGCTCCCCATGTCAGCATACAGCACAACAGGAGACTTGATAAAGGTTTTCTCATATCGTTAGTAGATTTTAATTCCTAAAAATGGAAAAGATAGATGATTGTGGGTACAAAGGTAGTTATTTTAAGTGAAAAGTGAAAAAGTGAAGAGTGAAAAGTGAAGAGTGAAAAGTGAAAAATCTAAGTATCCTGCCATTCGGATTGTTTGTCATTGGCAAAAGTAACTTAGATTTTTCACTTTTCACTATTCACTTTTCACTTAAAACGTCTTCACTCTTCACTTCTCACTTTACCCTTATTTCAGTTCCCCAACCTTCTCCAACTTGAAGTCGGTGGCAGAGAACCAACCTGTCGTGGCAGGTTTGCCTGTGATGCTCTCATCAGTGGTCACACCATAGAAAATAGCGTTGTTCGGGTTGTCCACCTTGATGTTGTCAATGTAGATATAACTCCAGCCAAAGCCCTTGCCGTCATGAGCACCAAGGATTCTGCGTTTCGTTCTGTCTGTAAATTGACTGACATAATCCATCAGAATAGGGTCATTCACCGGCTCAGATTTCTCAACAGCCACCTTACTGCCAAGAGGAACTGTAATGGCTCCCACAGTCAGGGAACTGGACTCTTTAGTGACCACCTTACCTTCTGGCTCACCTCCCAAGGCTTCCCAAATATTGCCTCCCTCCAAACCATAATTGGGAATCTCCTTCACTTCGTCAGCAATCACCGTTGAGTCACCCGTCTGCTCGTCAATGGTCACACCATACAGATAGATGAACTTGTTTTCGTTGTTCGCCTTCACCACAGCGCTCAAGCGATAGATCCCTGGTTCCAAATGATCCTCCTGCTTGCGGGCTGTGTAAACAAGTGGGGTGTAGTCGTTGCAATCATCCAGATAACGCACATTCTTGTCACCCGTCATATATTCGCCGATGTAGGTGTAACGGTCCACATTCTCTGCTGTGACCATCTCCCAACCGTTCTGCTGGAAGAAGTCCCATTCCTCCTTACTGAACACATTGCCCAGTGCATCCGTTACAGACTCCTCTACCACCCTTGCAGGACGAGCATTCCACCGCAACTGCGTAGTATTGGCAAAACGTCCCACCGTCCATACCACACAACCGATGAATCCTACCACTGATGCCACCCAAAGGAGGAACCAGACGACACGCTGCGTGGCACTCATCGACTTCGTCTTTCCAAACGAACTTACTGCCGCATGGATGGAGCAATAGAGCAGGATGCCTATCGATGCCAACAGCAGACAGCCACTGAGAATCACAGGAAGAGTGATTGTCTGCAAATCTTTCACATTATCGATATTCCACCATGTGTCAGCCATCAGGTCACTCGCCACCAGGAAAGCCACGAAGAAACACAGCGCCACAATGAAACCGATGCCCAACAACGTGCTCATACACACCGAGATGATGCCCACAAAGATGTCCCATCCCGAAGTGCCATTCGCCTTCTTCTCCTTTGTCCGAACAGCCTCCTGCACCTCCGTTGCCAAGTTCTGCGGATTCACCTCCTTACCCTTCATATGCAACACATCCTCTGCCGTCTGAGTGGCAGGCGAGAAGATGGCAACCAGCAAATAGGCAAATGCCGGAAGGAAAATGAACGGCAGAGCAAAGATGGAAAGCATAAAAGTGCCAATGGAACTCCAAAAGCCAATCCATAGCACACTGAGAATCACAAAGCCCCAGCGCCAAGCATCAGCACTGCCACCAAAGTACTGCGCACAGCCAGCCAGCACACCTGCCAGCAACTTGTTTTGCGAATCGCGGAAATACTTCTTCGTGTTCAATGGCCTCTGAACCTTCTCCGAACCACCCGCATGGCTTCCCTCCCCTTCGGGAGAGTCGGAGGGGGTTTCCCCTGCAATCTCCTCCACCTGTCCAATCTGGTGGATGATGTCCTGCACCTGCTCAATGGCTATCGCCTCCGTACCCTGAGCCTTCAGGTCGTCGAAAAGTTCAGCCACACGTTCCTCTATGTCACCGGCAATCTCCTCGCCTCCTTCCTGCTTCTTGAAATAACTGCGTAATGCTTCAATATATTGGCTCAGCAGTTCGTAGGCATCCTCGTCAATTTGGTAGAGTCTGCCACAAAGATTGATGGTAATATTCTTTTTCATAAGGCTATATCTTTCTATTACAATTTATCATTTGTCATTTAGCATTTATCATTTAGCGTCAGCGCTTTATAAGCAGCAATCAAGGCAAACAATTTGATAGCCGCTGCAAAGTAAACACCGATACAACAGCAACACAAACCTACCAACATAATACCTTTGACGATGAGACCTAAGCCCAACAAGGATAAAGTATTGCCTGATGACATGTTCCACGATGCACTGAGTGACTCAAAGATACCTGCCTCTGGATGCTCCACTTGATAGACTGGTGCAAAAATGATACGAGGAGCTACAAAAAACACAGGAATAATACAGCACAAAAAGGAAACAAGAATAATGATGTTGGTAATGATGTCCACTGCAATTACCTTAAGATAGGTTACAAAAGGAAGTTTGAAAGCATCGAAAGTCACCTCTGAAAAACGTCCCGCCATCAGTCCAAGAGCAAGATTGTACAGACCTACGCTGGCAATGATATGCACAATGTAGCCCAACCAGCCGCCCAACCCGATAAAACGATTTCCTGAAGTGACTGTTGGTGCAATATTTCTCATTGTTTCCCAGTCACCCCTTCCGATAGCCTCAGCAAGAGATTGAGCAGATTCATAATTATAACTGAAGGTAGGAACCGAGAAGTGTCCCAAACCGCCGGCAAGCATGCCTACCAACAGATAAATCACTGCAATGAGCAGACCATACTTCTTTGCATATTCCCATGCTGTGTTGAGTACACTGCTAATACTTAATGAATAATTTTCCATGAGTCTTATTATTTAAATGAATGTATCTTTATTTATATTATGTCGAATAAAGTGTTCGCCCTTCATGTGGGCTCACCGATCAGCAGCCTTCGCTCCTTCAGGGTGTGAATGGTGCTTTCCAACTCCCCCCAAGCAGCATCCAACTGCTCCAAGGTCTCTTTGCCTTCGTCGGTCAGCACATAATACTTTCGAGGAGGCCCCTGTGTGCTCTCCTGCCATTCATAACCCAGCAAACCATCATTCTTCAGTCGGGTGAGCAACGGATACAACGTACCCTCCACCACCAGCAGGTTTGCCTCCTTCAGACGCTTGATGATGTCTGAAGTGTAGTATGCCTTCTCGCTGAGCAACAGCATGATGCAGTACTCCAGCATACCCTTTCGCATCTGCGATTTTGCATTATCCACATTCATCTCTTTGAGGTGTTTAGATGTTAGTAATTTACAATTTCGCTGCAAAGATATGTAAAACATAAATACCTTGCAATACATAGTACCTTAATTTAACACGATTTAACGAAATAAAGTGAAAAGGTAACCATTCAGCGAAAGAACTTCCACTTGACTTTTTCTTGAAACTAATATGAATAATTAGAATCATTTAGGTCACTAATTTCTATAAGTAACTACACAAAATTATCTTATACAATGATGTCTCTTCTTTTCGCCGCAAGCGGCTTGTTTTCTCGGACAAGACTACGAGTTTACTCGCCTGAACACCTATGTAAAGAAAGAAATGAGTGAAGAATTGACGATAATTTTATCCAATAATTATTATTGGAACCAATTTTGGGAAATTATTGGAAACCCTTCAGCCGGGCGTAGCCAATTATTGTCCGAGAAAAATGCGGCTTGCCGCATCATATAAACTATTTTTGTTCACCTACTTAACTATCAAAATTTGTGGATAAAATTATTCAAATTATTGCAATTCATTTCTTAAAATCATCGCCGAGGGCGATTCGCTGAATAGATTACGTGAAAAGCGTACTCGAGGGGTACGACAATGCAAGCGTGTCCATTTCTGGACAGTGAGTGTCCAGAAATGGACACTTGCTGCTATCAGCATCATTGATTATCAATTGATTGTGCATTTGGCACATGTTTTGTTGCTACAAGGGGCAATAACAATGAATGAATGAAACAAATAAGAAAATTAGGAAGAATGAAACTGTTTTGGTTGGGTTTGATGTGCCTTTTCCCCATGCTGGGGCATGCCGAAGGGGACACGCTGCGGTTGGGTCTCGATGACTGCATTGCAATGGCACGGCGACAGAGTGTGGATGCCGCTGTGGCATTGGGTGAATTGAAGTCGGCATATTGGGAGTGGAGAAGTTACAAGGCAAATCTGCTGCCCGAAATGTCCATGTCGGCGAATGTGCCGACGTACAATAAACGATACAGCACGTACCAGCGAGAGGACGGCACACACTCCTATGTACGGAACGACTATATGGAGTTGGACGGTTCATTATATGTGAGTCAGAAAATAGGGCTGACGGGGGCAACATTGTCGGTGGAGTCATCATTGGATTGGTTGCGGCAAATGAGTGGTGAAACAAGTGGAGGGCGCAATCAGTTCATGAGCATGCCCATCGCACTCACGTTGAGTCAACCGCTGTTTGGTGTGAACTCGCTGAAATGGGACCGTCGCATTGAGCCAGTGCGCTATCGGGAAGCAAAAGCCTCTTTCCTTACCGAGACTGAACAGGTGGCTATGCGTGCCATCAGCCTGTTCTTCAACCTCCTGTTGGCGAACGAGAATGTGCGCATTGCCGAGCAGAACTTGCAAAATGCAGAGAAACTCTACGAAGTGGCAAAGGCGAAGCGGGAAATGGGCACCATCAGTCAGAACGATGTGTTGCAGATGCGGTTAGGAATGCTGAATGCCCAATCGGCACTCACCTCTACGGAGAGCAGTCGGAAGGCGCGGATGTTTGAACTGAAAGCCTTCCTTGATGTAGAAGCGGACATCGTGCCCCTGGAACCGGAAAAGATTCCAGAAGTGGTGCTTCACTATGAGGATGTATTGGACAAAGCCTTAGAGAACAATGCTTTTGCGAGCACCATGCAACGGCGGCAACTGCAAGCCGACTATGCGGTGGCAAGTGCTAAAGGCAATCTGCGAGGCGTGACACTCTATGCGCAGGTAGGATATACAGGCACAGGAGGACGGATGAACGATGCTTATCGCGACCTGTCAAGTAAGGAAGTGGTGCAGATAGGCATATCACTTCCTCTGCTCGACTGGGGCAAACGACGCGGACAGGTGAAGGTGGCAGAGAGTAATCGTGAGATTGTGCGGAACCAAGTGCGGCAACAGTCGCAAGAGTTCCGACAGAACCTCTTTGTGCTGACCGAGCAGTTCAACCACCAGCGACAGCAACTTCGCATTGCCGAAGAGGCGGACACCATTGCCCAACGCCGCTACCACACCAACGTGGAGACTTTCAAGATTGGCAGCATCTCCACCCTCGAACTGTCGGATGCACAAACCGCCAAGGACGAGGCTCGCCAACGTCGCATCTCCGAACTGTTCAACTATTGGTACTATTACTACCAATTGCGCTCCATCACCCTGTGGGACTTCGAGAAAGGACAAAACATTAATGTGGATTTTGAAAAGATAGTAAAATGAAGACAGATAATCAAACCATGGACAGAGCCATTCCTGTCGGCGTACAGCGCAAAAGAAGAATGGTACGATATGGGAAGTATGCCGCCATCGTGGCAGTTGTGATGGGGGTGGCAGTATGGTTAGGCACACTGATGATGAGTTCAGTAGATAAGAAGAGCCTCATCACCTCGCAGGTGGACAGGGGCACCATCGACGTAAGCATCATCGCCACTGGCAAGGTGGTGCCTGCCTTCGAAGAAGTCATCATCTCACCCATCAGCGCACAGATTCTGGAGGTCTATGCCCATAGCGGCGACACCGTGGATGTGGGCACTCCCCTCCTCCGCCTTGACCTTCAATCGGCTCAGACCGACTACTCCAAAGCCCTCGATGAGCAGGAAATTCGTCGGCAACAGATGGTGCAACTCACCACCAACACCGAAACCCAACTAAGTGACCGTCGCATGCAGTTGGAGGTGGAGGAAATGAAGATTGGACAGTTGGAAGCACAACTGCGCAACGAGCAATATCTGGACAGTCTTGGCTCAGGCACGAAAGACCGTGTGCATCAGGCTGAAATCACCCTCCGCACCGCACAAATGCAACTGAAGCAACTGAAACAACAATATGAAAACGAGGTGCGGGTGAGGAAAGCCGACCTGCGCATGAAGCAGTTGCAGGATGGCATTGCCGACAAAGGGCTTGACGAGACACGTCGCACCCTCGATGGTGCCAACATCCGTTCGCCCCGCAAGGCGACCCTCACCTACATCAGCAACGAAATCGGCAGCATCGTCGGGTCTGGCTCGAAGGTGGCAGTCATCAGCGACCTCACCCACTTCAAAGTCGATTGCAGCATTGCCGACACCTATTCCGACCGCGTGATGGCAGGAGGACGGGTACTCGTCAAAATCGGAAAGGAACGCCTTTTCGGCACCATCAACACCGTCACGCCTCTCAGTCAGGACGGAGTCATCACCTTCACCGTCTTGATGGATAACCCCAGCCACCCCAAACTCCGTTCAGGCTTGAAGGCGGAAGTGTTTGTCATCACCAGCATCAAGGAAGACGTGTTGCGCATCCGCAACGGCTCCTACTATACAGGGGCTGGAAACTATACATTATTTATATATAAAGATGAACATACTCTTGTGCCCCGCACCATCCAACTCGGCGACTGCAACTACGATTACGTGGAAGTCATCAGCGGATTGGAAGAAGGTGACAGCGTGGTGGTGAACGACATGCAGAGGTATAAGGGAAAAGAGAAGATTCGAGTGAATGAGTGAAAAAACTGAGTTCTTTAGGAGTTAGAGGGAGTTAGAGGAGTTATTTAGGAGTTAAAGGAGTTATAGGGAGTTAAAGGGAGTTATAGCCGAATGTTATGCTGCTGTCAGAGTATAGGCTTTAACTCCTAAAGAACTACTCCCTTTAACTCCCTATAACTCCTTTAACTCCTAAGTAACTTAAATTTTTCACTTTTCAAGCACACTTGAAAAAACATTTCTCACTTTCTTTGGTCATTTTTCACTCATATTATTTACCTTTGCAAAAAATATTTTTACTCAACTTTCGCAAGTTTAGTTTTTGGAGAAGTTGAGCAATTGCGAAACTTTAATATTATTATATGATTCTGATAGTTGACGACGACAGAGCCATCCGGGTGGCACTAACCCTGTTGCTGGAACGTAACGGCTACATGGTGACGAGTGCCGATGGTCCCATGACAGCCATGGAGGTGGTGCGCAACCATCCTGACTTGGAGTTGGTGCTGATGGACATGAACTACACCCTTGCCACCGATGGTGAAGAGGGGCTCACCTTGCTGAAACAGGTGAAAGTGTTCCGACCTGATGTACCTGTCATCCTGATGACTGCATGGGGCACCATTGATCTGGCTGTGCAAGGAATGCGGAACGGTGCCTTCGATTTCATCACCAAACCGTGGGACAACTCCGTGCTGATGGACAGGATAGAAACGGCGATACTCCTGCATCGCCCTCAGCCAGACAGTGAGACGCCCCAATCCTCCTTTCAGCACCCCAAAAGGGGTGAGAGTCTCACCTGTGGTATAGGTCAGAGTCTCACCTATGGTACAGGTCAGAGTCTTACCTATATCATAGGACAATCGCAAGGCTTGTTGTCGGTGCTTGCAACAGTTCGTCGTGTCGCTTCCACGAATGCTCCTGTGCTCATCACGGGCGAATCAGGTACAGGCAAAGAACTCATTGCCCAAGCCATCCACGAACTGAGCCGACGGGCTGATAAACCTTTCGTGAAGGTGAACCTTGGCGGCATCTCCACAGCCCTCTTTGAGAGCGAGATGTTCGGACACAAAAAGGGTTCCTTCACCGATGCCAAGAGCGACCGCACAGGGCGTTTCGCACTTGCAGAGGGAGGCACCATCTTCTTGGATGAGATTGGTGAGTTGGAACTGGCAAGCCAAGTGAAACTCCTGCGTGTGCTCCAAGACCAGACCTACGAAGTGTTGGGTGACAGCGTGACCAAACGGGCTGACGTGCGTGTGGTGTGCGCCACCAATGCCGACCTTCGTCAGATGGTCAACGACAAGACCTTCCGCGAAGACCTCTTCTATCGCATCAACCTCATCCACCTGCATCTGCCACCTCTGCGCGAACGCCAAGAGGACATCCCCCTGCTCGTGGAGCACTTCATCCACCAAACCTGTGTCACCAACGGTTTACCCATCGCGACCGCCTCTCCCGAAGCCATCCAATACCTCCAAAGCCTCCCCTTCTACGGCAACATCCGCGAATTGAAGAACTTAGTGGAAAGGACACTGCTCATGAGCGCAGACCCCTCCCTCACCTCCCCTACAGGGGAGGGGTGGATACTTTCCGCAATGAATTTCCAAGAAGCCTACCAACAGAATCCCGTTGATGGAGGTAACCACTCTCCCCATTTAGGGGGAGCGGGGAGGGGGTCTGCTCTTACCCTTGAAGAAATCGAACGGAACTCTATTGCAGCCTCCATCGAGAAGCATCAAGGCAACCTCTCCCTGGTGGCAAAGGAACTCGGCATCAGCCGTGGGGCACTCTACCGAAAGATAGAAAAACATAGGCTGTGAAGAGTTGACAGGTGAGGGATTCATTTATCATTTGTCATTTATCATTTAGCGAAGCGTAAAATGAAGATACAGCAATATTTCATCATTCTTGCCTTCATCATTGTGGGTGTGTTTGCCGCTCTGATGTGGTTGACGTTCAGCATCCGTCCCGTCATCTTCTATGTGACAGAGGGGGTGCTGGTGGTGGTGATAGCCTATCTCATTTTTTTCTATCGAAAAGTCATCCGTCCCATCGACGCGCTGACCAGCGGTATGGAACTGCTGCGCGACCAAGACATGAGCACCACACTCTCAACCACAGGACAGAAGGAAACTGACGAAATCGTGAAGACCTTCAATGCCCTCATCACCCGACTGCGCAACGAACACCTGCGGCTCGACGAACAGAACACTTTCCTCAATTTGCTCATCGATGCCTCACCGATGGGTGTCATCCTCTGCGACCTCTCAGGCAATATCAAATCCATGAATCCTGCCGCCAAGCAGATGCTCACGCCTGCACTTTCAGAAGCGCTCAAGTCCCTGCCGTTGGGTGAGGACACGACCTTCCGACTCAGCAACTCCCAAATCTACCACCTCTCTCATCTTTCTTTCCTCGACCGAGGCTATCAGCATCCCTTCTTCCTCATCGAGTCGTTGACCTCGGAAGTGATGAAGGCAGAGAAAGCCGCCTACGAGAAGGTCATCCGCATGATTGCCCATGAGGTGAACAATAATGTGGCAGGCATCGTGAGCACCTTAGACCTCATCCAGACTGAAGTACCCGACGGCACAGCACAAGAAGCCCTTGAAGCCAGTCGGGAACGCACCCAAAAGATGGCAGAGTTCGTCACCCGCTTTGCCAACGTAGTGAAAGTGCCCGAACCGCAACTCACGCTCTGCGACCTGAGCGAAGAAGTGGAAGCCTGTCATTCCTTCCTCGAAGGTCTCTGCCAGACGCACCATATCCGTCTGACTCTTGACCTCACTGATGAGGCTATCCCTGTGCATCTCGACACGACCCTCTTCCAACAGGCATTGGTCAACATCGTCAAGAACGCCATCGAAAGCATCATTCCTGCCCCATCCGAAAGGAAAGGATTTATTTCCATCAAGGTCGCAAAACATTCTACTTCACTCCCTCGTAGGGAGGGGCAAGGGGGTGGGTCTCTCATCATCACCGACAACGGCAAGGGCATCTCGCCAGAAGTTGCCCAACACATCTTCACCCCTTTCTATTCCACTAAGCCCCAAGGTCAAGGACTTGGATTGCTTCTCATTCGTGACATCCTCACCAAACACGGCTGCACCTTCACCTTGCTGACCAACCCTGATGATGGCTTGACCCGTTTCACCATCATGTTCCCATAACAAGAGTGTCCATTTCCGAACAGTAGAGTGTCCAGAAATGGACACTTGTTTTTTGAAACAATCACTCATTATCAATAAGTTAGGATTTTGGCACATCTTTTGTTGTATATTATGAAAGACCCTCTCCCCACCCCCCTCGGTTCACCCCCTCGGTTCACCCCCTCAGGGAGGGAGACCATGCGGGATGTAGGGAAAAGGTTAATAAGAAAACGATAATGAAAGAAACAAAGAAAAAACAAGCCGGATGGCAACTCCCCTCCCAATTATGGGGGAGGGGATGGGGGAAAGGGTCTTTATACCTCCGTCAAGCCCTCCACATGATGAAGGAGGAGAAGTTGTTCTCGGGCATCTACATCGCGGGAACAGCACTGGCGATTGCCTTCACGATGGTGATTGCTGTGGTGTATTACGCCAAGTTGGCAGACATCGAGCCGGAAGTGAATCGGAGCAGGACGGTGTATGTGTTGCCGATGTTGGAGATTCCCAAAAACGGATATGAACTCAAAGAACCAACAAATTATTACTTTCCCAACGAGGTGAAGGAATGGTTCTATCCGCTGAAGAGTGTGGAGGTGTTCACGACCTTCCTTAAACTGGATGATTTCCGCAGAGACAAAGCATACGTCTGGAACAAGGACAGCAAGCCTGTTCCTGTAGTGGAGAGATTGGTGGATGCCAATTTCTTCAAGGTCTATCACTTCAATTTCGTTTATGGCCGACCTTTCGCACCAACGGACAGTGTTTCACCCATCTGCATCATCAGCCAAGACATTTCCGAGCAACTGTTTGGTAAGGGAGTTAACCCCGTCGGCAAAGTGCTCAATTTAGGCTGCGACCTCCGCATTGTAGGCGTGATAGAACCGACCTCGTCCATTGCGGAACAGAGTTTCGGTCAACTTTTCATGCCCACCGACGATGCCACCAATATGATCACCATCGTGTTGAAAGAAGGATGTAGCCTTGCCGATCTGAAGCTGGAGTTGGAGGAGATTGCCCACAAGCGAAGTGTCAGCAGCAAGAACTTAGACTATTCTTTCGAAAACAGAATATTGCCTCATGCCCAACTACAAATGTCGGGTGGCAGGACGCTCTCTTCATGGAAGGACATCCTTCTTTCCCTGTTTCCACAAGTGTTAGTGCTGCTGCTTGTGCCTGCCCTCAATCTGAGTGGGCTGGTGGCGGCACGAATGAAACGCCGACTGCCAGAGATGGGTGTTCGCAAGGCGTTTGGAGCCAAACGTCGTGAACTGCTCCATCAGGTCATCATGGAGAATCTGGTGCTGACCCTTTGTGGCGGCATCGTCGGTTTGGTCATCACGTGGCTGTTGCTCTATGTGTTCCGCTCGTGGGTGTTCTTTGCCGTCAGCAACCACCTCACCATCATGCCCGAACCAACCATTGAGGGGGAAATGCTTTTCTCACCCTTCATCTTCCTCATCGCCTTTGCGGTCTGCCTCATCGTCAACATGATGGCTGCCGTCATTCCTGCTTGGCTCAGCCTCAAGAATCCAATTGTCGAATCGTTATACCATAAAAGATGAAACAGATATTCAAGAACCTCTGGAGCCAACGTGCTCAGAACGTATGGCTACTGGCCGAACTTGTCCTCGTGTGTTTTGTGGCTTGGAAACAACTCGACCCTATTGCCGTGAGGATGTACTATAGGAGTTTGCCAAAGGGCATTGACTGCGAACGACTGGTGGTGGCACATACCGCCCCCACTGATACTCGGTGGTATGAAAGTGACAATGTGGATAGAGTATTCCGTCAGAAGATCAATGTCCTCAAAAGGAAGTTGCAGGCAATAGACGAGGTGGAACAAGTATGTATCCTTTACCCCATCCAAGGCTTACTGGCTCCTCGTAACATGTTCTCTCACAGTGTCGATAATGTGGGTGCACAATATATTTATGGAGACGATTCCGTTCGTGTGTATGAAACCGGCTACATGAAGAACGAGCACTTCTTTGAAACCTACGGCATTCACGCTGCAGAGGGAAGTCCGACAGCAGAAGAACTCTCGAAATCAGATGAAGGTGTGGTCATCAGCCGCTCCCTTGCCGAGCGTCTCTATGGGTCTGCCAAAGCCGCCATCGGTAAAGAGATTGATCATAGAGTGATCTTGACTTATGATAAGATTGATGATTGGGTGTCAAGCAGCTACATCCAAGGAGTGGTGGAGGATGTTCACGTGTCAGATACTTCCTTCGACACTTGGCGCGTCTATTGGGGCACCCCTGATTGCCCCCTGGTTTATGACCATAGCCAGCTCGTCATCCGCCTGAAGCCAGATGTGGACGTGCGGAGATTTGTCGAGGAACAGAACTTTCGTCTTCAGCAGTTCACCTCTAAGGGCCTTGCCATCGTCTCCTTCACACCTTACGAAGACATAGCCACAACCAAGAATCAATTTGCTTCGCCTATGCTCTCATACGACTTCAACCTTTCCGTCGCCACCGCCATCTTCTTCCTCATCAACCTCTGCTTGGGTGTCATCGGCACCTTCTGGATGCAGACCAAACGACGCACGGAAGAGTCGGGCATCATGCGAGCATTCGGAGCGACCAGAGGGCGCATCATGGGGATGTTCCTCGCAGAAGGATTTGTGCTGACTACCCTCAGCATGATCATCACCTGCATCCTCTATCTCAACTATGTGAAGACTGGATTAGGTGAACTCTGCATCAATCCGCAATTACCTCAATGTCAGCCCGACCCGACGTGGGTGGCAGACAAGCCTCTCCATTTCTGCATCCTCGCAGGTATTGTATATGTTATTATATGTATAGTCGTGTCCATTGGCATCGCCATTCCAGCATGGAACATTGTCAGGACAAAAGTTGTAAAAGCATTAAGAGATGAATGAAGGGTTGAGAGTTTAGAGTGTTTTAGGATGTTCAAAGATATGAAATAAAATGTTTAACATTGCAATAGAAAGCAAAATAAACAATATGAAGAAAAGAATTCTCACTTTCGTGCTGGCTCATCAAATTGTATGACGAAGAAAATCCAGAAAGAAAAATCCCGCTCGTCCATGAAGGTGAGCGGGAAAGATCTGTTATTCGCAGAACATCTGACGGAGCACGTCTTGCAATTCTGTTTGTTCATCGAGCGAGAGTGTAGTTATCTTCTTTTTCAGTCAACCGTTCTTATTTGGTCAGTGACAATCTCGCCTTCGCGTCCATCCACGTGACATCGTACACGGAAAGGATAATCATGAATGGCAGAAGTGATTGGGATGATGATAACGGTGGCAAGATGTTGGTTGAGTTCCTTCGGGCTTACAACAACGCAAGGACGCACTTTCTGTATCTCTGCACCCACCGTTGGGTTGAGATCAACCCAATAGACATCAAACTGATTCACCATTGCCAATCCTCCACTTTGTCATCCTCAAAAATGTCGGCTGTCACAAACTGGTCATCGCCCTGTTTGTGTGCCTTACGTGCTGCAGCCGACCATCCTTTCCTAACAGACGTATTCTGCACGGACACTTGGGTGAGAACTTTCTGGCGGATGTCGCGTATAGCTGTGAGAGCCTTCAGCATAGCTACTTCGCTATCGAGGATTGGATTGAGTTCACGGAGCAACTCCGCACGTAACTGTATTGCTGTCATAATCCAAAGTAATTGCAGGAAAAAACTTAACTTTGCAACAGAAAACAAAATAAACAATATGAAGAAAACAATTCTCACTTTCGTGCTGGCTGTTGTTGCAATGACGACTTCCTTCGATTCCATAACAAGAGTGTCCATTTCCGAACAGTAAAGTGTCCAGAAATGGACACTTGTTTTTTAAGCCACTACTGATTATCAATACATTAGTGTTTTGGCACGTTCTTTGTATTATAAATATGGAAAAAACAAAGAACAAGATGAACAAACTTCTTATCTATCTACGTCAAGCCCTCCACATGATGAAGGAGGAGCGGCTGTTCTCCGGCATCTACATCGCAGGCACAGCGTTGGCGATTGCCTTCACGATGGTGATTGCTGTGGTGTATTACGCCAAGTTGGCGGACATCGAGCCAGAGGTGAATCGGAGCAGGACGGTGTATGTGACAATGAATGCCTACATGCGGGAAGGTGTTGAGCATACAATTGAAGAAGGTGGGAATTATAAGCTTTATGCCTTCTCGGACACCCTGATTCGTGAGTGGTTTTACGAGATGCCATGTGCTGAGATAGCGGGTTGCTTGACCCGTATGGAGGACATGGGTGCTCGGAAGTTATATCTGCGGATGGAGGACGGCAAGAAGATTCTGCCTGTGGCGATGAGGAGTGTGGATGCCAATTTCTTCAAGATTTATCATCACAAGTTCGTGTATGGCCGTCCCTTCACGGATGCAGAGGGTTTGCTATCAGGAGAGGATGCCGCTCCAGATGTCAGCATCGCTATTATCAGTTTGGATGTGGCAGAGAAACTTTTCGGCAAGGGGGTGAATCCAGTGGGCAAAATACTGAACTATTATGACAGCGCCAGCCTTCGGATTGTGGGCGTGATAGAACCCACCTCGTCCATTGCCTCAGAAAGTTATGGGCAGCTATTTTTCCCTTGCGAATATGGTGATTCCAGAAGGATGGTGGTGGTGCTGAAGGAGGGTTACACCATCGATGATGTGCGGAACTTCTTGGAGGAGAAAGTGCATCGGCTGAACATGAGCGACAAGAAATGGGAATACGACCTTCAGGTCTGCTCTCATGCCCAGCTCATGATGTCGAGAGGACTGGATCTCTCCTCTTGGAAGGACATCTTCCTTGCGCTCTTACCCAAAGTGTTTGTCCTCTTGCTTGTGCCTGCCCTCAACCTGAGTGGACTGGTGGCGGCTCGCATGAAACGGCGATTGCCTGAGATGGGTGTGCGCAAGGCATTTGGAGCCAAGAAGCGTGAACTGATGCATCAGATCATCAGCGAAAACCTTGTGCTCACCTTGTGTGGTGGTCTGGTTGGACTCGTCATCACTTGGCTCCTGCTCTATGTTTTCCGTTCGTGGGCATTCTTCGCTTTGGGCAATATACCCAATCAGACGGTTGAACCATTGGTGCAGGGCGAAATGCTCTTCTCACCTCTTATCTTCCTCATCGCCTTCTTGGTTTGTGCGGTGGTGAACCTGATGGCGACGCTCATCCCTGCTTGGCTGAGCCTCAGAAACCCGATTGTTGAATCCATGAATCAGAAAAAATAATTATATGTACAATTTGACCATGTACAATGTACCATTTTTTTCCATTCGGGATGTACGTAAAAAACAGTTCAATCGCTAAATTGTCAAATAAATTGTAAATCGTAAATCGTAAAATTGTAAATGAATGTACAATTTGACCATGTACAATGTACCATTTATTTTCCATTTTCCATTCGGGATGTACGTAAAAAACAGTTCAATCGCTAAATTGTCAAATAAATTGTAAATCACTATGATGAAACAGATATGGAAGAATCTTTGGAGTCAACGGGCTCAGAACGTGTGGCTCTTTGCAGAACTGGTGGTCGTGTGCTTTGTGGCTTGGACGCAGATAGACCCCATTGTCGTGAGGCTCTTCTACCAGAACCAGCCCGCAGGCTTCGACATCGACCGACTGGTGGTGGCTGATGCGCGACTTTACAAAACGATGGAACAGAATACCGGTGATCGTACAGAGAGAGAAACCTATGATCAGATGGAAGAACGGTTCACTCAGGAGATGAAGCAGCTGAAGCAGCACCTCTTGGAACTGGATGAGGTGGCCTACGTGAGTTTCCTTGATGGCATAGAGGGTTATCCTCGCTTGAATAGGTACTACACGCACATTCCGCTTCCCAACGACACGATTATTGTGCCTTGGTGCTATTTCGACATCGGACAGGATTTCTTCGAGACATTTGGCATTCAGCCCTTGCCTGGAAGTCCCTCACAACATGACCTCTCCATGAATACAGGGGGCGGGCAGAGTCTCATCCTCACCCGTTCGCTGGCTGAACGGATTTATGGGTCGGCAGAGGCGGCAATAGGCAAGAATTTAGACTCGGGTTGGACATATGTAGATGTGGAGGGAAATAAAAACTCTATCATTTACACCATTCAGGGTGTGGTTGAGGATGTTGGCGCACGAACTGACGAATACAGCACGTGGATGGCGTTCTCCCCCAATGGCTGGTTCTCTAATAACCAACAGATGGCTCGGCTCGTCATCCGACTGAAGCCAGGGGTTAATATGCAGCGCTTCGTGGAGGAGCAGACCTACCGTACGGGAGAACTGGCATCGGAACACTACGTCATTTGCGAGTTCTTTCCATACGTCGATGCAGCCAAGAACATAGATAGCGTTCATAGTGCGGACTTCAATGCACAAAGCGACTACGACTTCAACCTTTCCGTCGCCACCGCTATCTTCTTCCTCATCAACCTCTGCTTGGGTGTCATCGGCACCTTCTGGATGCAGACAAAACGACGCACGGAAGAGTCGGGCATCATGCGAGCCTTTGGAGCCACGAAGCGACGCATCATGGGGATGTTCCTGGCAGAAGGCTTCGTGCTCACGACCCTCAGCATAATCATCACCTGCATCCTCTATCTCAACTACGTGAAGACAGGATTAGGTGAGCTCTGCATCCCTCTCCAAGCCCCACAATTTGAGCCTGACCCTACATGGGTGGCAGACAAACCTCTCCACTTCCTCATCATCTCAGGCATCGTCTATCTCATCATACTCCTAACCGTCTCCATCGGCATTCTTATCCCTTCGTGGAACATCGTCAGGACAAAGCCAGTTGAGGCATTGAGAGAAGAATAGAAGACTCTCTCCCCAGCCCTCCCCCATAATGGGGAGGGAGACCACGCGGGGGCTTAGAGAATAGAGAATAACAAAAAAGAATTATAAACTTAACAAAATCCCTCGGCAAAAACTGACTGGATGGCTCTCCCCATTATGGGGAGATGTCCGAAGGACAGAGAGGGTCTTTAATTTACATTATGGAAACAATTATCAAATTGACAGAAGTCAACAAAATCTATCGCACTGAGGAGATTGAAACTCAGGCATTGGAGAACGTAAACATCGACGTACAGAAAGGCGAGTTCCTGAGCATCATGGGACCATCGGGCTGCGGCAAATCGACCTTGCTCAACATCATGGGACTGCTCGACGAACCCACCAGCGGCACGGTGGAACTGTGTGGCACAAAGATTGACCCGACATTGAGCGACAACCGCTTGGCAGAGTTCCGCAACAAGACGCTGGGCTTCGTGTTCCAGTCGTTCCACCTCATCAGTTCGCTCAACGTGCTCGACAACGTGCAGTTGCCACTCCTCTATCGGGGCGTCGGCTACAACGAACGCATGAAACGTGCCAAAGAGGTCATCGAGCGTGTGGGACTCTCCCACCGCATGAAACACACGCCCGTGCAACTCTCAGGTGGTCAGTGCCAGCGTGTTGCCATTGCCCGTGCCATCATCGGCAACCCTGAAATCATCCTCGCCGACGAACCGACAGGTAACCTCGACTCGAAGATGGGTGCCGACATCCTCGGACTGCTCAAGCAACTGAACGAGGAGGACGGACGCACCATCGTGATGGTGACACACAACGAACAACAGGCGCAGCAGACCAAGAGAATCATCAAGTTCTTGGACGGCAGACAAATCATGTAATGTACAATTTGACCATGTACAATGTACCATTTATTTCTCCATTCGGGATGCACGTAAAAATAGTTCAATCGCTAAATTGTCAAATAAATTGTAAATCGTAAATCGTAAAATTGTAAATGAATGTACAATTTGACCA
>ONFA01000027.1 GCA_900316975.1 uncultured Prevotellaceae bacterium
AGACCTGTTCAAGCCTCTCAAAGAGACTGCCAAGCTGGATGATGGGCAACTCTATTTTGACTTCAAATTTGATTAACATATATTAAGAGACACTAGTGATATAATATATATAAGAAATCTTCTTGTTTCAAGGGAGGAGTCCTTGGGCTCCTCCCTTTTTCGTTTCCTTCCTCCTTATGAGCTTGCTGTCAATTATCTCAGTTTGCAACTTCGACGACTTTGAACCCGAATCGGTCATTAGCGTTTTGATGACGGCAACTTCTATTTTTGAGCAGATGTTTTGACGCTTTGAAGGCGTAAAGGGGATCCATCGTAACTGAAAAGCGGTGAAACAGATGACAAAAAGAGAGTTTGTCAGCGCATAAACAGTCTAATGAATCGATTCGGGCTGAAGTGTCTGTGGCGAAAATGAATCCTGTGTGCATTTTTCTCGAGTGAACCTCAACAGACGTAACCCGTTGGACCTCAATTGACGTCTTCCAGCACGAAATAGGATGCGCTGGAAGAACGAAATATTTCACGCTGACAGTGTGTAATGAAATGCGCACCGTGCCGATGTAAGAGATCGGCGAGACCATGAAAAAGGAGGAGAATGCATCATTAGATAACTGAGGCGTGCTATCTGGAGGATGAACTGCACTTTTGCCGTTTTAACTTTTTTAACACTCCGCGATTAAACTATCTTGCTACATTAGCGTCATATAAAGTGTAAATCGTCTTTTAGATTGCAGCATAGGAAACGATAATACTAAACTTATAATCATAAAACCTAAAACAGCAGAATATGAAAAAGTTACTTATCACAGCACTCGCATTAGTGCTTGTTTCTGCAGTCGCAATGGCGCAGAACAATCGCCGCAACCAGCGTATGAATCCAGCAGAGATGTACACCAATATGGCGGAAAATCTTGCGAAGCAGTTGAAACTGAAAAAGGAAAAGGCTGAAACCTTCAAACTCCTCTATGTTGACTATCAGAACGCACGTCGTGCAGCACAAGGTGCAGCAGGCGACTTCACGGCAGAAGCACCGGATGTGAAGAAGATGACTGACGAAGAGGCAAACCAACTCATTCAGGAGCAGTTTGCATCTCAAGAGAAGCAATTGGCTGTTGATAAGGAATTCCTTCCAAAGTTCCTCGAAATCATCACACCTGTAGAAGCAGCACAGGTATTCGTTCCTCGTCTGAGCATGGGTAGCATGATGGGCGGCAACATGGGTAACATGATGCGTGGCATGGGCGGTGCCGGTCGTATGGGCGGTGGCGGCTTCGGCGGTGGCGGCTTCGGCGGTGGCGGCTTCGGCGGTGGTGGCTTTGGCGGCTTCTGATCCGTATAGCGTTTAGGGCTTGGAGTGTAGAAAACGACTGACATGCACAAACATCTTACAGGTCGATGACTTCTATATTCCAAACCCTTAACGCTTATCTTCTAAAAAAGGCTTTTAGAAAAGAACACAACATAAATCATAATGGAAAAGATTAGTGTAAATCAGTGAGTGTCAATATATGATAGGTATGATTGTTTAGATAAAAAAGGAGAATAAAATCGACGAAAAGACAAAAAATGCACTTGAAAAATAAAAAATCTTCTGTTTTTCAGCCTTTTTTGTTCATTTTGTGGAAATTTCTCTGAGAGACGTAGTGATATGTGAATCTTATTTTTTAACTTTGCAATCAACATAAGTACCTATTATTATATATTAACTAACTCTGTTTTTTAGTAGGGAGCTTGGGATGTGAATCCAGGGCTTCCTTTTTTGTGTGTCTTATCCCCCCTTGCTGTGAAAAGAAAATAATGGTGTCTTGCACAATAAATCGTGCAAAAAGGAGTTATTCTTATTGATGAATCATCGTATATGGACGAGTATTGTTCTCTTGGTGGCGTGTTCGCTGGCAGTGAGGGCACAGTGGGATGTGCAGTTTTCGGACTACACAGCCCTAAAGTCGTTTTATAATCCGGCTGTGTCGGGCACGGACGGCAGACTGAATGTGGCTGCAACGTATTCGATGCAGACGGTGGGTTATGATGATGCTCCTAACACCATCTATGTGGGTGCTGATTTGCCTGTGTATTTTCTGAATCCTCATCATGGTGCAGGCCTCAGTTTCTTCAGTGACAATGCGGGCATCTTCACCACCACGAGGATTGGTTTGCAGTATGCTTACAACCTGAAGGTAAGCCAGAAAGGCAGGCTGGCCGTGGGTGTGCTGGGCGTCATGATGAGCGAGAAAATTTCTTCTAAAAGTTTGAATATAGAGGAGAACAACGACCCCGCATTCCCTACGTCGGGGGCGAAAGGCAACAAGATTGATATGGGTGTGGGACTCTATTTCTATCATCCGAAACTGTGGCTGGGTGCTTCGGCACAACATTTGTTGGCACCAACGATTCTGATGGACAGACGGTATGAATTGGAAGTGCCCAGGATGTATTATTTAATGGGTGGATGCAATATTAAGTTAAAAAATACGTTATTATCCTTGCAACCGTCCTTTCTGGTGCAGTCGAATATGGACAGGTGGAGAGAAGATGTGCAGTGTAAGGTGGCATACGAGAAGGACGAAAAGAGATTCTATGGTGGTGTGGGCTACAGTCCGAACACCTCGGTGACATTCCTTGTCGGAGGTATGTTCCACGGCATCAATGTTGGCTACAACTACCAGATGTACACGTCGGGCGTAGGGTTGATAAATGGAAGCCATGAATTGGTGGTGGGTTATCAGACAGATCTCGACTTGTTCAAGAAGGGAAGAAACAAACATAAGAGTGTGCGGTGGCTGTAGAGGGGTGAGAGTTTAGGGTATAGAGTTGAGGTCTGAGGGTTGAGGTTCGAGATTGAAAAGAATATTATAAATATAAATAGCAGAATGAAAAAATTGTTATTTGCTATAAGTGCGGCAATCTTCGCCCTTGCAGTGGCGTCTTGCTTTTCCAGTAAGGGAGGCTCGAATGCATCAGGCGGCGAAGTGACGGGCATCGGTGGCACATCGATGTCGGAACCTGCACCTTATGGCATGGTATTGGTGAAACGCGGAAGCCTCAAAATGGGTACGGAGAAGACCGACAGCCTTTGGGGCAAGGATGTCCCGACGAGAGACATCAGCGTGGATGCGTTTTGGATGGACGAGAAGGAGGTGACCAACTCCATGTATCGTCAGTTTGTTTATTGGGTGCGCGACTCCATCATCCGCGAGCGTCTGGCTGACCCTGCTTATGGCGGTGACGAGAGTTACAAGATTGAGGAGGACAAGTATGGTGAACCTGTCACTCCCCATTTGAACTGGAACAAGGCTTTGCCGCGCAATCCTGATGAAGATCAGGAACGTGCCATCGAGAGTGTCTATACCTATCATCCTGTGACAGGTGAGAAGATGCTGGATGTAAGCCAGTTGAACTACCGCTACGAGGTGTTTGACTATGTGATGGCTGCCAAGCGAAAGTATCGTCTTAACCCCAATGAGCGCAATCTGAATACCGACTTCGAGACAGACCCTAATGAGGTGGTGATGATTTCGAAGGACACGGCATATGTGGACGATGATGGCATCATCCATCGCGAAACCATCACTCGTCCTTTGAGCAGCATGTGGGACTTCGTCAACACGTACATCGTGAATGTGTATCCCGACACCACTTGCTGGATTAACGATTTCCAGAATGCGGAGAATGAGGTGTATATGCGCCTTTACTTCACTCATTCCAACTTTAATGAATACCCCGTAGTGGGTGTGAACTGGGAACAGGCGAATGCTTTCTGTAACTGGCGTACCGACTTCTTGCTGAAGGGGTTGGGTCCACAGGCGAAGTTCGTGCAGCGTTATCGTCTGCCAACCGAGGCGGAATGGGAGTTTGCGGCTCGTGGAAAGGAGGGTAATGAACTACCTTGGTTACAAGATGGAGTGTCAAGTGACAAGGGATGCTATTATGCCAACTTCAAGCCCGACCGAGGCAACTACACCAAGGACGGAAACTTGATTACCTCCAAGACGGGTATCTACAGTGCCAACTCCAACGGGCTCTACGACATGGCTGGTAATGTGGCAGAATGGACAAGTACCGTCTATACAGAGGCAGGTGTGCTTTCCATGAGCGACATGAACCCGACACTCACCTACAATGCAGCCAAGGAAGACCCTTATGCACTGAAGAAGAAGAGTGTGCGTGGCGGTTCGTGGAAAGATCCTGAAAGTTTCATCAAGTCGGCATGGCGCTCCTATGAGTACCAGAACGTAGGACGTTCCTTCATCGGTTTCCGTTGCGTGAGGTCGCAGGTGGGAACAGCATCAAAAGCAAAGAAATAAGCAAACCCTCCCCTCACTCTCCCTGCGAGGGAGGGAGTGGTTACCAGAATCAATCAGAAGAAGTTAAGAACAAGCAAAAATAGTAGAATTCTCCCCCACAAACATTCTACTCCTCCCATTTAGGGGAGGCGGGGGAGGGGTCTTTATGGCAACACAATATACAGGCATACAGAAATGGCTCCGCACCAAGCGGGGGCAAACTTTCTTGAACTATGCATACAGTTGGGGTGCATCCGTCGTGATTGCAGGTGCCCTTTTCAAACTCACCCACACTGACGGAGCCGATATCATGCTGTGGCTCGGTATGGGTACAGAGGTCATCGTGTTCTTTTTGGCAGGTTTCGAACCTCAAGAGAGCATGGATGCACAGGAATTGGCAGAAGAAGTGGCTGAAAATGCGGCCATCGCGGCACAAACCAACACTTCTCTTTCCGAAGAGACTGTGGCTGCCTTAGCCAATGCTGCCACAGGTATGGCAAATGCTTCTTACGGAGGTGGCGGCACTGTGGTTGTTGGTGGTGGCGTGCCTGCGGGAGGCACTATTGTCATCAATGGTAGCGGGTCGGGTAATGCTGGTTCAACTGATGGCGGCATTCAGCAGCCTTCAGCCCCTGTCGATGCAGCCCAACTGGCAGAGAACATCTCCTCAGCTCCTGTCTTTCGTTCGGCTCAGTTCCAGAGTATGGCACCTGAAATGCAGGAGGCAACCAAGGCATATGTGGAACAACTCACCGAACTCACCGACACGCTCAAGAAAGTGGCAGAGCAGAGTGCTCGTCTCACCCGCGACAGCGAGGAGATGGAGAACATGAACCGCACCCTCACAGGCATCAACCGCTTCTACGAGATGCAACTCAAGAGCGTCGGCACACAGTCGGCTACCATCGACGAGGTGAACGAGCAGACGCGCAAACTTGCCGGTCAACTCCAGGAACTCAATGAGGTATATACCAAGATGGTTGAAGCTTTGAAGATGAAGATTGCCTAATGGACAATGCACTATTTACAATGTACAATTGATGCTCCCGCGCTGAACACATACATACGACGCGTGGTGAATCTGTAAATTGTAAATCGTCAAATTGGAAATGAAGATATGATTAGAAAGAAGTTAAGTCCGCGCCAGAAGATGATCAATCTGATGTACGTTGTGCTCATGGCAATGCTTGCGCTCAACGTGTCGTCCGATGTGCTCGAAGGCTTCTCGCTCGTGGACGAAGGTCTGAATCGTACCAAAGTCAACTCGACCACGCAGAACGAGGCGATATATAAGGAACTGGATGCTGCCATGAAGCAGAATCCGGAGAAGACGCGTCAGTGGTATGAGAAGGCACAGCAGGTGCGCAAGATGTCCGACTCGCTCTACACCCTTGCAGAGAACTTGAAGTGGGAGATTGTGCGCGAGGCTGACGGGAGCGATGCCGACCTTAATAATATAGAAGGGCGCGATAACCTTGAAGCAGCCACCCATGTCATGCTGGCATCGGGTGTGGGTAAGGGCGGTCAACTGAAGAAGGCAATAGAGACCTACCGTGACGGCATCACGAAGATGATTAACGATGAGGGGCAGAAGAAAATCATCCGTGACAACCTCTCTACTGATGTGCCAAAGAAAGCCAAGTTGCAAGGTAAGAACTGGCAGGAGTATATGTTTGAGAACACCCCTGTGGCTGCTGCTGTCACCTTGCTCACCAAGTTGCAGACCGACGTGCGCCATGCTGAAGGTGAGATGCTCCACCAGTTAGTGGCAAACATCGACGTGAAGGATGTGCGTGTGAACGAGATTCAAGCATTGGTCATCCCCAGCGCACAGACCGTGGTGAGAGGAGGAAAATTCTCCGCACAAATCATCATGGCGGCAGTCGATACCACGCAGCGTCCCGAGATTTATGTGGGCAACACCCTCCTTAAATCAGCGAATGGACGTTACGAGACCATCTGTGGTTCTACGGGTGACTTTACGCTTAAAGGCTATCTTGTGATGAAGAACGGTAGTGGTGAGACCATCCGTCGTGAGTTCTCACAGCCCTATACGGTGGTGGAACCCTCGGCAACCGTGAGCGCCACGATGATGAATGTGCTCTATGCGGGTTATCAGAACCCCATCAGCGTCAGTGTGCCAGGCATCCCCAACAACCGCATCAGTCTCTCCATGAACAATGGAACGCTCACCCATAAAGACGGCGGCAACTATGTAGCTGTACCTTCACAGATAGGCGAGAATGCCGTTACCTTCACCGTCATGGCACAGAACGAGGGTCGCCAACAGGAGATGGGCAAGTTCACATTCAATGTGCGTAAACTTCCCGACCCGACGGGTTATCTTGATGTTCCCGATGGCAAAGGCAATACCAATCGATTCAAAGGCGGACGCATCTCCAAACAAGCCATTGTGGCGGCAGGAGGCATCGGAGCCGCTATTGACGACGGACTGCTGAATATATCTTTCCGTGTGTTGGGTTTCCAGACCCTTTTCTCCGACAACATGGGCAACACGGTGGTTGAAGTCAGCAACTCTCCAACCTTCACCGCTAATCAGTTGACCCGCATCCGTTCCCTCAGTCGTGGCAAGTTTTTCAACATCAGCGGCATCCGCGTGATTGGTCCTGATGGCATCGAACGAACCTTGAAGACTCCCGTGGAAGTATGGATTAATTAGCCAGTCCACGTGCTGGGTGATTTTTCGCTTAGCCCCGTGGAAAGTTCGATAATATATACATTATAAAAATGAAAAGAATAAACCTCATAGTCCTACTCATCGTTGTCAATTGTCAATTGGCAACTGTCAACTGTTTCGCCCAGCCGCAGAAGAGCCGAGTGCAGAACAACCGCACCACTGCTGCCAGAAACGCCGCAGCCGTAGGGACAGACCGTGCAAGTCTCATGTTCCCCACCGCTGTCGATGTGCCTGAAGACCCCAGTTGGCGACGTGACATCTACCGTTCCATCGACCTCACTAAGGACGAGAATGCAGCACTCTACTACCCAGTGGAGCCACAGGGGGGACAGATGAATCTCTTCACCCTCCTCTTCAAGTTGCTCAATACTGGCAAGATTCCAGCCTACGAGTATCAACTTGATGGTATTGAGAACTTCCAGCAGAGCAATCGCATGCACTTCAAGGATTTGCTTGACCGTCAGGCCATCGGTTATGAGGTGGATGGTAACAGCATTAAAGTGGAACAGGCTGATATTCCTTCAGCCGATGTACTTAGTTATTATGTGAAGGAAAGCAGTTACTACGACCAGAACACGGCAACTTACCACAGCCGTATCGTGGCACTTTGCCCTGTGCTCCATAAGGCTGCCGACGAGTATTACGTTCGGGAGACGGTGAGCGAGGACGATGATGATCAAAGCAGCCTGAATATACAGAAGTTCCCTCTCTTCTGGGTGAAGTACGATGACATCAAGACCTACCTCAGTGGGCAAGACGTGATGACCAGCAACCTCAACAATGCTGCCAAGATGTCGATGGACGACTTCTTCTCCACCAACCACTATAAAGGTGACATCTACATGACCACCAATATGCAGAACCGCTCTCTTCAGCAATACTGCGCCACCGATTCTCTTCTGAAGAAAGAGCAGACACGTATCGAGAAGCAGATTACAGACTTTGAAGAGCACATTTGGAGAACCCCTGTCGATTCCGTCGAACAGGCTCGTCGCGACTCCATCGCGGCAGCTTCTGTCAAAGGCAAGAAAGGCTCCAGAGGCGCCGATGGAAAAGCCTCTTCCTCCTCTCAACGCTCCAGCCGCCGTGCCTCATCCAGCAAGCGCGAAAAGTCTCCAGACTCTTCGGGTGGAGGAAGCAGCGCACCTCGCGTGTCGGTGAGAAGGCAGCGCCACTAATACTGATTCGTCAGCCCTTCGCTGACGAATCAGTTTTTTTAGCCCCAGAATATCTACAATCTTGATGCGGATGTTCTTCTACTTCACCGCCTTGCTGTTCAGGTTCACGCTGAAATTTGAGTCAAGTATTAGTCTGGCTCTTTTACTTCTTTCTTAAACCCGAATCGGTCATTAGACTGTTTATGCGCTGACAAACTCTCTTTTTGTCATCTGTTTCACCGCTTTTCAGTTGCAATGGAACCCCATTGCGCCTTCAAAGCAAAACATCTGCTCAAAAATAGAAGTTGCCATCATCAAAAACGCTAATGACCGATTCGGGTTAAAGATGATAAAAATAGAAAAAGATGCCCCCATGTGCTCTTTTCATCCCTTCTAACCTCCATTTTTCACATGCTTTATGAGAGATGATAAAAAATAATGTGTAACTTTGTGGCATAAACTCCATTAAAGGGAAAATCAAAGCAAGTCTGAAGAAGATACGATATGATGAGCAGTAAGTTTTTCAACAATAATACAGGCAACACCCAGTTGGACAAGATGAAGTGAGAAGGGATCATGCCCAAAGTTTCCGACCCACAAATCATCATTTCCGAAATCTTCATTTAGTGTTAAAGTTATGACCCCCAAAAAGCAATATAATTGTTCCAAGAGCACATGCATAGGACGACCTTGATTATAGAGAGCTGTTAATACCATAGATAGGAAATAATACGTTTATAAATATTGACATTATGCTACACATCCATGAAGAGGCGGCACGTTGCCTGCTGTGCGAGGATGCTCCTTGCACGAAAGCGTGCGAGAAAGGAGATCCGGCACGTGCCATTCGTGCCATCCGTTTTGACAATGCCCAGAACGCTTGGCGATGGGTGGAGGATTGTGCTGAGGCTGACCTTGAGCGGGCAGAACGGGCTTGTATTCATTATGATAGACCGATCCGTATCAAGGAGTTAGTTCCTCTCTTGTCCCCCAAAGAGACAAAGACCCTTTCTGGTGGCAACACCTTCCCTTCGGGGGAGGCAGGGAGGAATAGGCTTTCCATCACTTTCTGTGGCATCCCTTGCGAGAATCCGTTCTTCTTGGCTTCATCGGCTGTCTGCACCAACTACGAGATGGTGGCACGTGCTTTCGACATGGGGTGGGGAGGTGTGTTCTACAAGACCATCTGCAAGCAGGAGATTCGTGAGGTGTCGCCTCGTTTTGATGCGGTGAAGACAGGCACTTCGTTTGCCGGTTTCCGCAACATGGAACAGTTGTCGGAGAACCCCTACGAGGAGGACTTTGACATCTTGCGTCGTCTGAAACAGAACTACCCCACAAAGGTGGTGGTGGCATCCATCATGGGACAGTTTGAGGAAGAGTGGATAGAGTTGGCAAAGATGGCCGAAGAGGCTGGATGTGATGCCGTGGAGTTGAACTTCTCATGTCCTCAGATGCGACTGGCAGGCATGGGTAGCGATGTGGGACAAGACCTCGAATTGGTGACGTTCTACACCACTTATGTGAAACGTAATGTGCGGATTCCTGTCATTCCCAAGATGACGCCCAACATTACCCACATGAGTCAGCCAGCCAGAGGATGCTATTTCGCTGGTGCTGATGCCATTTCTGCCATCAATACCATCAAGAGCGTCACGATGTCGCCTTTGGCAGCCGTCAGCGATAAAAAGACGGTGTCGGGCTATAGTGGTCGTGCGGTGAAGCCCATCGCCTTGCGTTTCATCCTTGAGATGGCGAAGGATTCGGTACTGAATGGCTCACATGGCAAACGTGTGGAGTTGAGTGGTATCGGTGGTATCGAAACGTGGCGCGATGCTTTGGATTTCCTGCAATTGGGGTGTCGCAACGTGCAGGTGTGTACTGCTGTCATGCAGTATGGTTACCGCATTATCGACGACCTTGTGATGGGTTTGCAGACCTATCTTGCCGAGCGTGGCATTGAACATTTGGAAGACATTGTGGGTGAGCAGTTGCCTTCGTTTGTCTTGCCTTCTGAATTGGACCGCGACACGATGGTGCTTCCAACGATTGATCGCGAGAAGTGTATGGGCTGTGGACGTTGCTACCTCTCTTGTCAGGATGGTGGTCATCAAGCCATCAGTTTTGACCATGCCACTCGCCAACCTCGTATCATGGGTTCTAAATGTGTGGGTTGCCATCTTTGTCGTCTGGTGTGTCCAACAGGTGCTATTGGCATGTCGAAACGCTTTCCTTTGCGTTAATTAACAGGAAAAGAGTAAAGAGTGTTTGCAGAAGTGCGTTTTGAAGAGAATTTTGACGAAAAGTAATCTTTTTTGTCTTGGAAGTGTAGAGAACCTCATTTTCTGTGAATATGAGAATGTGTTTCTGTGAATATGAGAACCCTTTTTCTCTTAAATTCCATATTTTTGTGACCTCAATATACAAGTGTTAAGCCCTTTTGACAAAACTGTAACGATTATGAAAGAAAAAAGAACCCTTCTGTTCATGTTGCTCACGATTGCCACCATGGCGGTGTGGGCACAAAATGCAATTGCCATCTATCAGAAAGATGGGAAAGTGGCGAGGTTTGCCTTTTCGGAAAAGCCGGTTGTGACTTATTCTGGTGCAGACTTGGTTATGACCACAACCAAGACTTCAGTGCACTATCCTCTCAATATGCTGAAGAAACTCATTTTTGAGGACGAAATGACAATGACGGTGGATGTTAAGGAAGTAGAGGTGAAGTCGTCTGTACAGTTCAGTTTCAAGGGGGGCGCGTTGTCCATCACGGGTGGAGATCCGCAGTCCTTGGTGAGTCTGTTCAATGTAAAAGGTATGTCCGTTAGACAATATCGTTTAGACAGTAACGGCAGTGTTGAGATTCCCACCCAGTCGTTGGATTCAGATATTTACATCGTGAAGACAAGTAGTGTTTCATTTAAATTCAGAAAGCCATGAAAAAGACAATCATATTCTTATTAGTCTCACTCTTTGTGGCCAATCAACTGTTTGCTGATGACATCAGTGTGCAGCAGGCCCTTCAGATTGCCAGCCAGTTTGCCATGAATGAGCCGTCGGCACAATCAAAGATGCGTAAGGCACAAGCCACGTCGCCCGCTCCAACACTTGCCTATGCGGTGAAATCAGACCTGTCAGATAAGGACAATGTGTACGTCATCAATTATGGCAATGACATGGGTTTTGTGGTTGTGTCGGGCGAAAGCGGCACTGGCGATGAAATTTTAGGTTATTGTGACCATGGGGCATTTGAGTATGATGATTGTCCGCCACAGATGAAGGAGGTACTCGACTTTTACTCCCTGTCTATTGACACGTTGAGGAAGCATCCTGAATTGGCAGCAAAGAGAAGGCTTGCTCAGAGTCGGTCAAGTTCCATTGGCAATGTCATCGTAGAACCACTTCTTACCACCCAGTGGAGTCAATGGGCGCCTTATAATAATTTATGTCCAACAGGGTGTCCAACAGGGTGCGTGCCTACTGCAGTCGCTCAGATTATGAAATATTGGAGATGGCCTGATGTGACGCGTGAAAAAGTTTCAGGGGAAGATTTCTCCGGCCATGTTTATGATTGGGATAATATGATAGATAACTATGAAACAACTTCATATACGGCTGAACAAGCCGATGCTGTAGCACACTTAATGGCAGATATCGGAAAAGCACTTGGTACAAATTATGGACCTGAGGGTAGTGGAACAGGAACGGATTTTCTTCCTCTGGTTTATAATTTCAAGTACAATAGAGGCGCTGCATATCATGAGAATTTAACCGAGGTGATGAAAGCAGAACTTAATCAAAGTCGGCCTTTGTTGTATAGTGCTAGACCTGTAGATTATGGGAATGGACATGAACTCGTAGTCGATGGCTATACATCCAATAATTATTTCCATTTCAACTATGGATGGGGTGGAAGTTATGATGGTTTTTACAAATATGCGCCCCTTTACAATGTTGCGCCCTCCATTATTACAGGAATTTATCCGGAAGATACAGATATTATAAAATTGAATGATATCAAGTATATGCTATACAAAAACGGTACCGCTACTATTATAGGCTATTTCCCTGAAGGTATAAATGAAGACGATGATATTATGACTTTAGTAAAAAGAGAAAACGGAGCCATAGTAATTCCTTCCAATATTGAGCACAACGGAAGAACCTATAAGGTAACTCGTATTTGCCAACGCGCTTTCTATAACAAGGGGCATTTCACAAAAATTACATTGGGCGACAACATTGAGGCCATTGATAACTTTGCTTTTATTAATAGTGCCATTGATGAATTGGTACTAAGTGACAATATAGAAGTGGTGCCTGATAAAGCATTCGAAACAATAAAGATCAAGAAGTTGACAATAGGTAAGAACGTCAAGCGTATTGGTAAACGAGCATTTTATATGGGCGTGTTGTCAGAGGTAACAAGCAGGAGTCCAGCCTTTGAGGCTGACGACGAAGCATTCTCTATGACCAATCCTGACTGCGGCGAGTGGCTGGGTTGTATCACATCCGTTGGCTACCAAACTTTTGCAGGTGCAAGCTTCAGCAAGAGCCCTATTTTCAGCAAGGTGGAAAAGATTGGCGCACGGGCTTTCAACGGGGTTACCTTCCCAGAAGAAGTGGATGGGTCTGTTGTGGTCAGACAATTCCACGTCAAGTCCAAACTCAAATCAATAGACCCGAATGCCTTCTATAACACAAGACTTAACACCTTTAAAGTGGACGATTCAAATCCTTATTTTTCTACTTCCAATTCCTCGCTCTTTGTGCGTTGTATGCTTTTCAATAAGAATGCCACAAGTCTTGTACTTACCATAGATCCAAGCACGTCTATCGGTGAAGAGAATGGTTATATGACTGCATTCCCTGAAACCGTGGTAAGATTGGAGCCTTCCAGCATATCCACAAGAAGCAAGACTAATTATGGTAGTGTGACGATACCAAACACCATCATCGAAATGGAGGGAGCATTCAAAGACTGCGAGTATGTGAACAAATTGACCTGTCTCGCTGTTGTTCCACCCGAAATCAGTGATACTACTTTCAATGACAAGATGTTTGAGAATTCTCCAAGGCTTTATGTTCCAGAAGGCACAGAAGACTTATACCGCAACGCTCCAGGTTGGAGACGCTTCAAGAATATCGTCGCAGACCAAGCATACACCCCCGTTCCCCCACAAGGCCGCCAGTATTATATGGTGGTCAGCAGCGCGGACGAGGAGAAGCAACAGCGCGTGAACATCCCTGTGAACGAGATTAAGAGCATGGAGGTCAGCGAAGACGGCACACAGGTGGTTATCAAGCGTAATGGCAAGGAAGACCTGACCACCTCGGTGACAGCCGTTGACAGCATCGCATGGATGCCGGGCTTCGTCTATGAGAATGCGGAGATTTTCGATATCAACGAGGACAACCTTACCGTAGAGGCTCACAAGTGTAAAATACGGTTTGACCCGACGGTGATTGACGGTGACGTGCAGCTCTGCGTGCGCAACTCGGTATTGAAACCTAATGTGATGGAAGGAGTGGTGAGTGGCATGGTCGTAGATCTGAGTCTATCGAATGACACACATAAACTAAGCGGAACTGTAGACATCACCATTCCTATGACCTATGATTCAGAGAAACAAGTAGGTGCAGCATATTATAATGAGGAAACAGGTGAATGGGAGCCTGTCTATTTCAAACGAAACAAAGAGACTGGTGAAATTACCATCGTTACCAATCATCTTTCCGCCTATGCCATCTTTGAGGTTGCCAATGCCAATACGAAAAATGTCATGCTGAACATTTTCGATGAAGTACCGCAACTGTACATCTTGAACGAGGCTATCAAGAAATTGCTTAACATCATGTCAAGTGATGACCCTGAAGTAGAGATGAAATGGCTGTACAAAAGCGATATGTCACTGTGGCAGAGCGCCGGTCTAGATGTTCTCTATAATGCAGCCAATGGAACGTTAGAGGCAGTTCTGGGCTACAAACCTTTTGCCGAGGAGATTGACAATGCTGTCACGGCAATGGGCTACTTGGGAACGGCAATGAACATTCTCGACGTAGCGAGAGCCGACCTCAAAGGTGACGATGTCGGTGTCGCTGCTGGTACGCTAAACACCATTCTGAGCCATGCCACAGGACAGATGGCATCAGCCATAGGCACCCCCATCATGTCGGTATCGATGGCTGGCGTTGCTGCTATCGGCATTGCTCTCAACAAGTTTGGTGAGAAAGTAGCAAAAAGCAAACTCGACTTCTACCGCTTGGCTTACGGTATTTACTACAGTAAAGAAGGTGACAATCTCACAGGCAACAAGAACTTCCGAACAGCTACGGACTGGTACAATTATTTCTACCCAGCCTTTGAAAAGGGAAATATGACTGAAAACAGACTAAACGCCTATATAGAGCAATCTGTTCGCAATTACTGCCATCAATTCTGGGAAGACGACAACCGAATCTATTGCATTGCTGAAGCTGAATCGAGAGCGAAATCTTTGGGCATCAGCACCTGGTCATGGGAAACAGAGTCTCTACGCCAGCAAATCAGTGACGAGTATTTCTCAGAACTGATGCATGGCATGCTGGTCAGTGTATTCCAAGCTATAAGGAACGACATGAAAGTGGAAGCTTATAACCGCTACGCAAGTGCTGCAAAAAGTGTTGCAGCTCTGGTAAACAGACAGATAGCGGTGCGCATTTGGGATAACTCATGGAAAGAGGGAGAAACATCAAAATATGAGGGATGGACCGTTCGTTTCAGTTATATCCCGTCATCTTTGAGCGACAAAGATGCTTGGCAAGTAACGTTGAATAAACGAGGTCGTGGAGGTATCAACTACTTCACAGAATATGCCCTTATAGTGAATGATATGCCCACCCGCCTGACGTTGGTTAACCCTGATGGTAAGGAAGTGGCAGACTATCCCTTCACCATCGCAAACAAGAAAGGCAAACAAATTATTGACATCGACCTTTCCACTGGTGGTGTTGAGGTGGAGAATCCTAAACTTGAGGGGCTTGAACTGCGGTACGATCCTGCCAAGGTAGATGCCACATACGACTGGTATGGTTACTTCGACGGGAAATATATGCGTGTGGGTGGTTTAGAGATGCCCATACCACTCAACAACAGCTTTAACAAAAGAGCCAACCTTCAGTTAGCAGTTGAGAAGTTACTAAACCGACATAACTTTATCACAGTTGATGCGTCTGGCAACTTCAAGATTGGCGACGACATCACTGGTCGGTTTGAAAACAACGGACTGGAGGGAACGGCCAAATTTGTCATCGATACCAACAATCCGTTTGTGGAAAAGACCAAGGAGCAGTTTATCAAAGACTTCAATAAATACAACGATAAGGAAGACGTTTCCACGCTTTACAACCTGCTCAACGGAACCATCGCTCATAAGATAGAGGGTGAGGTTAAGATTACCCGTGAGTCTGTCAAAGCCAAAGAGTACGACGTCACTTACGTAGGTAGTGGCACTTTCTCCTTTGAGGCGGAAGTCATTGACCGCATAGACAACTATCAATATGAGGAACTCTTTAAGCAACAGAACATCAAGAGCGATGATTTTACCACTCGCAAGGTAGAACAAGAAGGCCAGGTGACACTCAAGTACACGACCAAACTGCAATAACGAATGAACCCGACATGATGTGGCTTTGATGTGCTCGGAAAAGCACAAATCAAGTCAGAACAAGCGAAAAGCCTTGAAGTCAAATGACTTTAGGGCTTTTTCTTTGGCTACAAGATGAAAAAGTCGTAACTTTGCCTCCGATTTTTGGAGTGTGCGCGATGGCATGGTGCGTAACATGTCACGCAGATGTTGTATGTCTGCCTACGTGCCAAGAGCCTGCATGCTTCGTTTTATTAACAATTTTAACTTATATTTTTCATCGTGAAAGTATTAAAGTTTGGCGGAACATCCGTAGGTTCCGTGGAGAGTATTCTCAATTTGAAGAAGATTGTGGAGGGACAGGATGAACCTGTCGTAGTAGTGGTGTCAGCACTGGGTGGCATTACCGACAAGTTGATAAACACGTCGAAATTGGCTGTGGCAGGTGATGAGACATACCTGACATCATACAATGAGATGGTGGAGCGTCACCACCAGATGATTGACGCAATCATCACAGACACAAAGAAGAAAGAGACGTTGTTGGCTACCGTGGATGACCTGTTGGGGCAGTTGAAGAGCATCTATCAGGGTGTTTATCTGATTGGTGACCTGAGTGAGAAGACGAGCAATGCGATTGTTTCGTATGGTGAGCGCATCAGCAGCAACATCGTGGCTACCCTGATAGAGGGTGCCAAGTGGTATAACTCTTTGGAATTCATCAAGACAAAACATAAGCAGGGAAGAAATCTGTATAGCAATTCGGTGAGCAATCCGCTGATTCTGGATTTGTTTAAGGATTTCAAGAACGGCACAGCAACCCACAAGGTCTGTGTGGCAGGTGGTTTCATCTCGACGGATAGTGTGACAGGCGAGGTGACGAACCTCGGGCGTGGCGGCAGCGACTACACGGCTGCCATTCTGGCGGCGGCGTTGGATGCAGAGGTGCTGGAGATATGGACGGATGTGTCGGGCTTCATGACGGCAGATCCGAGAGTCATCAATACGGCATATCCTATCGAAAGGCTTTCGTATGTGGAGGCAACGGAGTTGTGCAACTTCGGTGCAAAGGTGGTGT
This sequence comes from uncultured Prevotellaceae bacterium, assembly GCA_900316975.1. Classification (GTDB taxonomy): domain Bacteria; phylum Bacteroidota; class Bacteroidia; order Bacteroidales; family Bacteroidaceae; genus Minthosoma. Next base: position 16,839 of record ONFA01000027.1, read on the forward strand.
ATCCACCCACGATTTACCCTGTGTGCATCAAGAATATCCCGATTCTGATTAAGAACACGTTCCACCCAGAGGATAAGGGCACCATCATCACGAGTCTGGATGAGGATGAAGATAATGGGCGTGCCATCAAAGGCATCTCGTCTATCAACAACACGAGTCTCATCACGGTGAGCGGTCTGTCGATGGTGGGTGTGATTGGTGTGAACCGTCGCATCTTCACCACGTTGGCAGAAAATGGCATCAGCGTGTTCATGGTGAGTCAGGCATCGTCGGAGAACAGCACGTCGATTGGTGTGACGGACGATGACGCAGACCGTGCTTGCGAGGTGCTGAACAAGGAGTTTGCCAAGGAGATTGAGATGGGTGCCATGTACAAGATGAAACTGGAGCGCGACTTGGCGACGGTGGCCATTGTGGGCGAGAACATGAAGCATACGCCAGGCATTGCGGGCAAGTTGTTTGGCACGTTGGGCCGTAATGGTATCAGCGTGATTGCTTGCGCACAGGGAGCCAGCGAGACGAACATCTCGTTTGTGGTGGAACGCAAGAGTCTCAGAAAGAGCCTGAACGTGATTCACGACTCGTTCTTCCTGTCGGAATATCAGGTGCTGAACGTCTTCCTCTGTGGTGTAGGCACGGTGGGCGGAAGCCTGCTGGAACAGATTGCCAGTCAGCGTCAGAAGTTGATGAAGGAGCGCAATCTGCAAATCAACGTGGTGGGCATTGCCAGTGGTCACAATGCGGTGTTTGACAGGAACGGGATAGACCTAGAAGCCCCCCTCTTGTCCCCCCAAGAGGGGAAGACTCCATGCGGCGAGTTTTCCATCCAGCGGTTGCGTGAGATGCTGAAGCAGGCACCAGCCAGCAACATCAAGCGTCTGAAAGAGGAAGTGATTGGCATGAACATCTTCAACAGTGTGTTTGTCGATTGCACGGCAAGTGCTGAGGTGGCTGGGCTGTATGAGGATTTGTTGAGCAACAACATCTCGGTGGTGGCTGCCAACAAGGTGGCTGCATCGAGCGACTACGATAACTATGCGAAGTTGAAGGCGACAGCGCGGAAACGTGGGGTGAAGTACCTCTTCGAAACGAATGTAGGTGCGGGTCTGCCGATTATCAACACCATCAATGACCTCATCAATTCGGGCGACAAGATCCTGAAACTGGAGGCGGTGCTGAGCGGCACGTTGAACTTCATCTTCAACAAGATTTCTGCCGATGTGCCTTTCAGCGAGACCGTGCGTCTGGCCAAGGAAGAGGGCTACAGCGAACCCGACCCGCGCATCGACTTGAGCGGTAAGGATGTGGTGCGGAAACTCGTCATCCTTTCCCGTGAGGCAGGCTACAAGATGAATCAGGAGGATGTGGAGAAGAAACTCTTCATTCCCCAGTCGTTCTTTGAAGGCTCTTTGGACGACTTCTGGAAGAACCTGCCCTCGCTTGATGCCCAGTTTGAGCAGGAGCGTAAGGAAGTGGAGGCTGCCCATGAGCATTGGAAGTTTGTGGCGAAGTTGGAGAACGGTAAAGGCTCCGTTTCCCTCCAGCGAGTAGGCGAGCACCATCCTTTCTACGACCTCGAAGGCTCCAACAACATCATCCTCATCACCACAGAACGCTACAACCAGTACCCCATGCTCATCCAGGGCTATGGTGCAGGAGCACAAGTGACGGCTGCTGGTGTATTTGCCGACATCATGAGTATAGCGAATATATAGAAATGAGGAGTTAAAGGAGTTAGAAGGAGTTAGAAGGAGTTAAAGCCGAATGTGATGACCAATAGTTTTCAAGATATTGTGGCATGGAAGAAGGCGCATGAATTTGTGCTGATGGTTTATCGGGTAACGAGGGGATTCCCAGACTTTGAAAAGTACGGTTTATGCTCTCAGTTTCAACGTGCAGCCGTCTCCATCCCTGCAAATATCGCAGAAGGGTATAGGAAGTTGGGCAGGACTGACAAACTCCGCTTCTTTAACATTGCGCAGGGAAGTCTGGAGGAGTGTCGGTATTATGTCATTCTCTCCAAAGATTTAGGTTATATCAACGAAGAGGAATATAGTATGATGGGGCTATCCATAGAAGATGCCAGCAGGATGCTCAATGCATATTGCAAGGGGATGATTGATAAGGATTATAGTACGGAACTGTAGTTTACATTCGGCTCTAACTCCTTTAACTCCTAAAAAAGATACAGACAATGAAACACATCATCATATTAGGTGACGGCATGGCAGACTGGCCTGTGGAGTCGCTGGGAAACAAGACATTGCTGCAATATGCCAAGACGCCCTACATGGACATGTTGGCAAAGATGGGACGTTGTGGTATGCTGAAGACGGTGCAGGATGGCTTCCATCCGGGCAGCGAGGTGGCCAACAGCAGCATTCTGGGCTATGACCAGAACGAGGTGTATGAGGGTCGTGGGCCGCTCGAAGCCGCCAGCATTGGCGTGGAGTTGGCTCCCGACGACATGGCCATCCGCTGCAACATCATCACTTTGGAGCATGGCAACATCGTTACCCACAATGGCGGCAATCTGCAGACGGAGGATGCGGCGGTGCTGATTGACTACCTCAACGAGCATCTGGCCACCGACCGTGTGAAGTTCTACTGCGGTGTGCAGTACCGTCATTTGCTGGTCATCAAAGGTGGCAACAAACATGTGGTATGCCAGCCGCCACACGACCATCCCGACGAACCTTGGCGTCCCCTGCTGGTAGTGCCTGAGAAGAATGCACCCGACGACAATGAACTGTCGGCACAAGAGACTGCCGACCTGCTCAACGACCTGATTCTCCGTTCGCAAGACCTGTTGGCGAAGCACCCCTATAATGTGGAGAAGGCGAAACGTGGCGAGCGTCAGGCCAACAGCATCTGGCCTTGGGCTGGTGGTTACCGTCCTCACATGGTGCCGCTCACAGAGACTTTCCCACAGATAAAGCGAGGAGCAGTGATTACTGCAGTGGATTTGATTCGTGGCATTGGCACTTTGGCTGGATTGAGAGTGATAGATGTGCCAGGAGCAACGGGTTTGGCCGACACCAACTACGAAGGCAAGGCGCAGGCAGCCATCGAGGCCCTGCAGACCGATGACTTCGTCTATTTGCACATTGAGGCATCGGACGAAGCGGGTCACGACGGCGACTTGGAACTGAAACTGAAGACCATCGAATATTTGGACAGTCGTGCCGTTAAGCCCATCTATGAGGCGGTGAAGGACTGGGGTAGGGCAGGCACTCCGACAGCCGACCTGGAACCCGTGGCCATTGCCGTGTTGCCCGACCATCCGACTCCTGTGGTACACCGCACCCACACCAACGAGCCTATCCCCTTCCTCATCTATGCTCCGGGCATGGAGGCCGACGGAGTGCAGACATTTGACGAAGTGGCTTGCAAGCAGGGTAGTTATGGGCTTTTGGAAAAAGACGGGTTCATCCGTGCCTTCATGGCCATCGCTTCATAAGAAGCGTACCCGAGGGGTACACCGTGCCGTACCCGAGGGGTACGACGCATCGTAGTCGAGGGGTACGCATGAGTAGATATTCAAAAAAAGATAAGGATATGAAATTTTATAGTACAAACGGACAGGCTCCCATCGCCACGCTGGAGAAGGCGGTGGTGAAAGGGTTGGCAGAAGACAAGGGACTTTATATGCCAGAGCGCATCAAGCCGCTCCCACAGGAGTTTTTTGACAACATAGAGAACCTTTCCTTCCAAGAGATTGCTTACACGGTGGCCGATGCCTTCTTCGGCGAGGATGTGCCAGCCGAGGACTTGAAGCGCATCGTCTATGACACGCTGGCCTTCGACACCCCTTGCGTGAAAGTGACCGACACGATTTATTCGCTCGAACTCTTCCATGGCCCTACGTTGGCATTTAAGGATGTGGGTGCAAGATTCATGGCACGACTGCTGCAATACTTCCTCAGGAAAGAAGGAGCAGGGCAGGTGAATGTATTAGTGGCAACCAGTGGCGATACGGGCAGTGCCGTGGCCAATGGCTTCCTCGGAGTGGATGGCATCCGTGTGTATGTGCTCTATCCGAAGGGAAAGGTCAGCCCGATTCAGGAGTGCCAGTTCACCACGCTGGGACAGAACATCACGGCTGTAGAGGTGGATGGCGTGTTTGATGACTGCCAGGCACTGGTGAAGAACGCCTTTATGGATGCCGACCTCAATGCCCACATGCAGTTGACTTCGGCCAACTCCATCAATGTGGCACGTTTCCTGCCTCAGGCTTTCTACTACTTCTATGCCTATGCGCAGATGAAGAAGAAGGGCTTGGCAGACCAACTCGTGGTGTGTGTGCCTTCGGGCAACTTTGGCAATATCTGTTCGGCACTCTTTGGCAAGAAGATGGGACTGCCCATCAAGCGCTTCATCGCTGCTAACAATGCCAACGACATTTTCTTCAAGTATTTGCAGACAGGCAAGTATGAGCCGAAGCCATCGGTGCAGACCATCGCCAACGCCATGGACGTAGGCGACCCGAGCAACTTTGCTCGTGTGTATGACCTTTATGGCAAGAGCCACGAGGCCATTTGTGCCGACATCAGCGGTGCAACTTACACCAATGAGCAGATAGCCGAGACCATCAAGGAGGTGAAGACCGAGACGGGCTATGTGTGCGACCCTCATGGTGCTTGTGGCTATCGTGCCTTGAAAGAAGGACTGCAAGCAGGCGAGGTGGGTGTGTTCTTGGAGACGGCTCATCCGGCCAAGTTCAAAGATACGGTTGACCGCATCTTAGGGGCAGACATCGAGATACCAGCCAAGTTGCAAGCCTTCATGAAGGGCACGAAGCAGAGTGTGCCGATGACGAAGGACTTTGCCGACTTCAAGCAGTTCCTCTTGAAAGAGTAGGATTTTCTTAGGGGTATTCTAGGCATTCCTAGGTTGTCCCAGGCTATTCTAGGTTCTTTAGTCTATCTATCAAAAAAAGAAAACAGAACATGAAACCCAGCAAGCAACAAAAGCGCACCCGTTGGACCCGTTTCTTGATGAAGACGGTTCTCGTGGTTGTTTCCACGGCATTGGTGGTTTATTTTATGCCACGAGGTGATGAATTTGGCTATAAGTATGAGTTGGACAGACCTTGGAACTATGGGTTGCTGATTGCTAACACCAAGTTCCCGATACTGAAGAATGATTCGTTGATTCATGAGGAGCAAGAGACCACGATGCGGAACTTTCAGCCTTACTACAACTATGATAAGGTGGTGAGGGACACGATGGTCAGCCGTCTGTATAAGTATGCCACGAAGGAATGGCAGGGACAGAACTCCACGATGTATGTGCATCATATCGCAGTCTTGTTGGATACGATTTACAGGCGGGGTGTCTTGTCGGTTGAGGACTATGCCCGTCTGAAAGACGATGAGCATCACAAGAGCATTCGTGTTGTCAGAAATAATGAAGCTGTATCGGTTCCGCTCAGCCGGGTGTTCTCGTTGCGCTCTGCCTACGACTACATTATGGAAGCAGACACAACCAAGTATTCCCGTCTGGTTTTGCAGCGGTACAACATCAATGAGTTCATTCAGCAGAACTTAACGTATGACAAGATGAAGTCGGAAACGGAACTTGAGGAAAACATGCAGAACATCTCCAGTTACAGCGGATTCGTTCAGGCAGGGCAAAAGATTGTCGATCGTGGCGAAACCGTGACTGACGAGGTGTATGACATCCTGCATTCCTATGAAAAGGATTATGAAAGGCGGAATGCCATAGACACAAAGATTCCTTACCGATCTATAGGGCAGACTATTTTCGTGTTGCTGATTTTCTTCTCGTTGACAACCTATCTGACTTTGTTCCGTGCCGATTACTTCGAGAACGTGAGAAATGTCACGTTGCTTTTTGCCTTGCCCGTGTTCTTTTGTGTGATAGCCTCATTGATGGTGTCGCACAAGATTTTGAATGTGTTTATGCTTCCATGCTGTTTGGTTCCCATTGTGATACGTGTGTTTATGGATTCCCGTACGGCATTCATGTTCCATTGTGGCATGGTGCTCATCATCTCACTGATGCTCACCAGCAATTATGAATTCATCATTGTGCAGTTGGTGGCAGGAATGGTGGCGATACAGACATTGCGCGAATTGTCACAGCGTTCACAGATTGTCCGCACCGCATTCATCATTTTCCTGGTGTATGTGATTTGTTATACGGGCTATTCTCTCCATCATGAGAACGACATCAAGATGGACACGTGGATGTATGTGTGTTTCACTGTGAATTGTGTCCTGTTACTTTTCACTTATCCGTTGCTGTGGATGTTGGAGAAGATGTTTGGCTTCACCAGCGATGTGACCCTTGTGGAACTGAGCAATGTGCACAACCCTCTCTTGCAGCGCATGACAGAGGTGGCTCCTGGCACATTCCAGCACTCCATGCAGGTGGCAAACTTGAGTGCAGAGGTGGCAAACAAGATTGGTGGCAAGGCGCAGTTGGTGCGTACAGGCGCACTTTATCATGATATAGGCAAGATGGAGCGTCCTGTGTTCTTCACAGAGAATCAGAGTGGTGTTTCTCCTCATAAGCACCTCACTCCGATGAAGAGTGCAGAGGTCATCATTGCTCATGTCAAGAATGGTGTTGCCTTGGCGGACAAGAATCACATCCCCGATTCCATCAAGCGCTTCATCACCACTCATCACGGATTGGGAAAGGCGAAGTATTTCTATATCACTTACAAGAACGAACATCCTGACGAAGTCATAGACGAAGCGGCATTCACTTATCCGGGACCCAATCCGAGCACAAAGGAAGAGGCTATCTTGATGATGTGTGATGCAGTTGAGGCGGCATCCCGCTCTTTGCCCGAATACACGGAAGAAAGTATCAATCAGTTGGTCGATAGAATCATAGATGGTCAGGTGGCAGATGGTTTCTTCAGTGAATGTGCCATTACCTTCAAGGATATCGCCACAGCCAAAGCAGTGTTGAAAGAGAAATTAAAGACAATATATCATACCCGTATCTCTTATCCTGAGATGGGAGAAGATTATGAAAACAGAGAAGAATAGGATTTGGCAGACATTCCTGCTCGTGCTCCTTGTGGTGGTCGTGTTGGCAGGTCTGTTCTATTTGCCACGCATGAATTTTTTCGGCACAGACTTGCGCCGTGTGAACATCCTCAGCGATGTACAACGCCGAGATAAGGATGGCAACATCGTGGCAGAGGTGGAAGCCGATGCTGCCGATGGCTATGTGGAGAAGGGAATTGATTCGGCTGCCATTAAGGTGAAGCAATTGGCATACGTCGATACGGTGCCGAAAGGCATGGTGGCGATAGAAGATTTTGCCACCGACGGCTTGCATCGTGAGATGGACAAGTTCTATATAGCCTTGGGACAGTCTCGCAATCGTCCAGTCCGTGTGGCATATTTCGGAGATTCCTACATCGAGGGCGACATCCTGACGATGGACTTACGTGGATTGCTGCAGCAGAAGTTTGGCGGCAAAGGTGTGGGATTTGTGGAGATTGCCTGTGTATCATCCGATTTCCGTCGTTCCGTCACATCCCGCCGTAGCAATTGGACACGCTACCATGCCAATGAGAAAGGACGCGGTTTCAAGGCTTCTTTGCAGAGCATGGCAGGCAGTTACTTCATCCCTTCGGGCACAGCCACTTATGAATTGCGTTGTCAGACCAATGTGTATGGCAACCTCTTGGGTGAGGTGGATGAGGCAACGGTGTTCTTCACGCCTGGAGATGGACTCAACATTGATTATGCACTCAATGGGGGGGAACGGCAATCGCTCTTCTCGAATGGTGTGGCTGGTCAACCCCAGACATACGATGAAGTGGTGGAGGTGATGGATTCCGACTCTGTTGTCAGTTATAAAACTGTCACTCGCACCGTCGAGACGGCTCAGCAGGGAGCTGGCAATGTGGTGGCAAAAAGTGTGAGTGGTGACATCCGTCGCTTCAACATGACCGTCACAGGCGGACATGGCTCGCGTTTCTATGGCGTGGCACTTGATGGACACCATGGTATCGTGGTGGATAATTTCAGTCTTCGCGGCAGCGGTGGTCAGCATTTAGGAAGCATTCCGATGGAGACTCTTCGTGGCTTTTCTGCCGTTCGTCCCTACGACTTGATCATCCTTCACTATGGACTCAATGTGGCAAACGAAAAACAGAAAGATTATGGTGGTTACATCGGTCAATTAGGCAAGGTCATCGACCAGATGCGAGAAGCCTATCCTCATGCCAGTATTCTTGTGGTCAGCATGGGTGATCGCGACAAGCGTGGCTCCGACGGACAGATGCACACCATGGGTGGTGTGAAGGAGATGGTGTCCTACGAGCGCAAGATGGCAAGCGACCATCATGTGGCATTCTGGAATCTCTACGAAGCCATGGGCGGCGACGGCAGTCTGGCTCGAATGACAGAAAAGAAACAAGCCAACCTTGATTATACACACATCAATTTTGCAGGTGGACGGCATTTGGCGGAACTGCTGTTTGATGTATTAATGAATGGGAAATCCAACTATGATAATCGTGTACGATAAGATTCGACATATCATCCTGTTGGTGTTCTGTGCACTATTCTTCGTCTGCTCTGGTGGAGACGAAGCCTTTGCGCAGTCCTTGACCACACCTTTCCCCTCTTCCTTCCGTAATGCCCAAGCCAATGAACTGATTGATGGTGCCACCTTGGCTCCTGTGTTTAGGAAGATACAGCAGCGTAAGACCGTCAAGGTGATGCAGATAGGTGACTCACATGTGAAGGGAAATATTCTTCCTCGTGCATTGGGCAACACCTTGCAAGGATTTTTTCCTCGTCTCGAATTCACCTATTATGGAATGAACGGTGCATGGGCACGTCGCTTCTATGAGCAGGACATGATTAACCGTGTGGCAGCCGAACATCCCGACCTCGTCATCGTGTCTTTCGGCACCAACGAGGCACATGGTGCCACACTGGATGAACGCACTCATGCCGAAACCATGCAGTTGCTCACCCAGCGCATCATCGAAAAATGTCCAGGTGTGTGTTTTCTCTTTACGACTCCGCCAGGCAGTTACATCTCTCAGCGTACGGGCAGTTATACGACAGGCACAGGGCGTCGTCGTCGCACACACTACACTACCGCAAAGGTTCCCAACCAGAACACCGCCAATGTGGCACGCAGTATCGTCAACTTCTGCCGCTCTCATCGCATGGCGGTGTGGGACATCTTCACCATCGCTGGTGGTTCATCGTCTGCTTGTTCCAACTGGCGTAATGCCGGACTCATGAACACCGACTGCATTCACTATCTTGCACAGGGATACACTTTGCAGGGAAAACTCCTTGGCGAGGCAATTTACAAAGCATACACGGGCACAGCCGTTTCGGGTAGCCAAACACGCATGATGCATGGCTCCACCCCCAAGCAGCAACAGCCCTACAAATCATTGAAAGGTTTTTAGGATAAATAAATGTTTGATATAGATTTTACACGCCTCATAGAGCAGTTGATTTATCAGCCTCAGTCCCCGATGATATTCTCCTCGGGCATCTTTCTGTTCTTGTTTTTAGGCTTCACTCTCATCTACAACCTCTTGGGCAAGGCTGACACCCTTCGCATCCTCTTCGTCACCCTCTTTTCTTACTACTTCTATTATAAAAGTAGTGGTCTCTTCTTCTGGCTCTTGGCATTGGTCACCACTTCCGACTACTTCATTGCCAAGGCGATAGCCCAAGTGAAAGAGAAAGGTGGGGTGGCAAAGACCCTCGTCTTCCTCTCCCTCCTTCTTGACCTCGGGTTGTTGGTCTTCTTCAAGTACACCAACTTCTTGGGTGAAAGTATTTGTACATTGTTGGAAAACTGTGGCGTTCATGTGCCATCATATATCACAGGCAGTTATCTGCAAGGTGTCGTATGGCAGCCACGCGACATTTTCCTGCCCGTTGGCATCTCCTTCTTCACCTTCCAGTCCCTCAGTTACACCATCGATGTCTATCGCGGCAACATCAAGCCACTCAATCGACTGCTCGACTATGCTTTCTATGTCTCCTTCTTCCCGCAGTTGGTGGCAGGTCCCATCGTCCGAGCCCGCGACTTCATCCCTCAGATTCGTCGTCCCCTCATCGTGACTGAGCAAATGTTCGGCACAGGTGTCTTCCTCATCATCGCTGGACTCTTCAAGAAAGCCGTCATTTCCGACTATATCTCTGTCAACTTCGTTGAACGCATCTTCGACCAGCCCGACCTCTATAGCGGACTTGAGAACCTCCTTGCCGTCTATGGCTACACTCTTCAGATTTATTGCGACTTCTCTGGCTACTCCGACATGGCCATCGGCATCGCCCTCCTGCTCGGATTCCAGTTCCCAAAAAACTTCGACAGCCCTTACAAGTCAGCCTCCATCACTGAGTTCTGGCGCCGTTGGCACATCAGCCTCTCCTCCTGGCTCAAAGACTACCTCTACATTTCCCTTGGTGGTAACCGCCACGGCAAGTTCCGCCAGTACTTCAACCTCCTCATGACCATGCTCCTTGGCGGTCTTTGGCATGGTGCTTCTCTCAACTTCATCCTTTGGGGTGGCTTCCACGGCATCCTCCTCTGCCTCGACAAAATCTGGCACTCCCTTTGCGGTGTGCTCAGCCCACTCACCTACTTGCCAAGCAAGCGCAATCCCAATCCAACGAAAAATTGGTTTGTGGTGATGATCGGTGGAGTGGTGACCTTCCATCTCGTCGCAGCCCTGTGGGTGCTCTTCCGTGCTCCCTCCTTCGGCATTGCCGAACAGATGTTCTATCAAATATGGAACAAGTTCGAGCCTCAGATATTCTTCCAGTGGCTTACCTCCTACAAAGCCGTTGCCCTCCTCATGCTTCTTGGCTATGTGCTCCACTTCATGCCCGAGTTTATCTCCGACAAGGCAAAGGACTTCGTTGCCCGTTGTCCGTTGGTGGTCAAGGCCATCCTCATCGTCGTCCTCGTCTTCATCGTCATTCAGATTAAGTCGAGCGACGTCCAGCCTTTCATCTATTTCCAATTCTAAAAGAGAATGGAGGTCACCGATGTGAAAAAACACTTTTCAGATGCTAATGCCCCCATGCGCAACATCGCTGAGGGGTTACGCGATGGCACTCCCATCGCCCTTGGTTACTTTGCCGTAGCCTTCTCGCTTGGCATCATTGCCAAGAAGGCAGGACTGACCGCCCCCATGGGCTTCTTCAGCAGTTTTTTCACCCGTGCCTCCGCTGGCGAGTACGGTGTCTATACCTTGGTGGCGATTCATGCCACCTATGTGGAACTCATTGCCATGTGTCTTGTCACCAACCTTCGCTACATGCTGATGAGTGCTGCCCTCTCGCAGAAACTGGCACCAGCCACCTCATGGTTTCATCGACTGCTCATGGCATGTTGCATCACCGACGAAATCTTTGGCATCTCCGTCAATCATCGAGGCTACACACCCCCTGCCTACACTTATTCGGCAGCCCTCATCTCCTCCCTCTTCTGGGCAGGCGGCTGTGCCACAGGCATCGTGGCAGGAGGTATGCTTCCCACCTCCATCGTTGCAGCCCTCAGCGTGGCACTCTATGGCATGTTTTTGGCCATCATTGTGCCTCCAGCCCGTGACGACCGCAACGTGCTCTATGCCCTCATCGCCAGTTTCCTCTTAAGCGGCATCTGTGCCGTCGCGCCCATTGTCAGCCAATGGAGCAGCGGCACACGCACCATCCTGCTCACCCTTCTCATCTCATCGGTCGTGGCATGGCTCCGACCACTAAAAAAACAGGAATCCCATGGAACAGAATAGCCCCATCCTCTACATCCTATTGGCGATTTTGGTCACCAACCTCATTCGTGTCCTGCCCATGCTGCTCATCAAGGGCCCCATCCACAACACCTTCCTGCGCAGTTTCCTCTATTACGTGCCCTATGTCACCCTTGCCGTGATGACCTTCCCTGCCATCATCGAGACCACCCTCACCCCACTCGCAGGAATCATCGCCCTCGTCGTCGGCCTCATTGCCGCATGGTTTAGACTGGGACTCTTTCCTGTTGCCATCATCTGCTGCATCATCGTCTATCTCATCGACACGCTCCTGCCGATGCTCTGATGTACACCAAGTGGTGTAACACCAGTTGGTGTACATTACTATTTGTTTTGTAACTAAAAGAAAAAGAATAGAATAGTTAAAAAAGCATAATGTTTACCATATGGTGAACATAAGTGTTGTATATATGTATATATACCAATGTCGCACAGAGTATGACTTTTATGAGAAGTTTGCCTCGGCTGTCATTCAATCCACGTCGACGAAGATGGAGAAAATGCTTGCTACAGCCAAGGAATTCATCATGAGCATTGCCCCTAAGATTGTGTATAGCCCGGAACCTAATACTGATTTCTCGCTCTCGCTCGGCATCAATCCACGCACCAACCCGCCTGAGGAGATTTTGAGCCTGCCCGAAAGAATTGCAGAAAAGCGTGGTGTGAGGATGGTGGTATGCATTGACGAATTCCAACAAATAGGCGAGATGACCAACTCCCTGATGATTCAGCGGAAAATACGCAGCGTATGGCAACACCATCAACACGCATCATATTGTCTGTTTGGCAGTAAGCGACATTTGATGGAAACTTTGTTCTATAGCCGTAGCATGCCCTTCTATCAGTTTGGTGATATGTTTTTCCTGAAAAGGATTCCAACAGAAAAGTGGGTACCGTTCATCATTGGGCGATTCCAGTTTGCAGGAAAAAAAATTTCCGAACAGTGGGCTGAAAAGATTTGCCAGACGGTGGAAAACTACTCTGCCTACGTGCAGCAACTGGCTTGGAATGTGCTGGCTTTGACCGAAAAGGAAGTCACTGAACAAGTGTTTCAAGAGGGAATGGAAGCCACAATGTCGCAGGTGATTCCTCTATTTGTAGAACAAACGGCCAATTTCTCCACTTATCAACTCAATCTGCTTCGTGCTATTTGTCGCGGCTATCATGGTGACTTTGGTACGAAAGAGGTGACAAATCAGTTCTATTTTGGAACCCGTTCCAACCTGCCCAAACTAAAAAAGACACTGATTGAAAGGGAAATAGTAGAACAGACAGAACAAGGTCTTTACATTGCCGATCCGCTCTTTAAGGTGTGGTTCAGCCGAGAAATGATGTAGGTGTCAATGCGGTGTTATGGTGTGATAGCACCTTTTACGGTTGGGACTTTTTCCTGTTACCATCATTTGCTGTGTCATTGTCTATCTCATTGACACGATTTTGCCGATGCTCTGATGTATTTGCAGAGGATTCGTTTTACCCTTCTTTTTGTTAAATACTGCTAAATTTTGATTTTCTCACTCGAAAAAAAATTGCGAGTTTTTTTTGTTTTTTATAAATTTGCGACGTTTCTGCGGAGGATGGAAGTCTAATGGGTATTGGACAAGGAATGTTTTTTTGCGAACCTTGACCAAAAGGGCGAAGAGGAAACAAACAATACTTTTATCAAAAAATGTTGAATCAATGGTATGATTAGAATGCAAGTAATAGGAAAGGTCGTGGTTGTGGCGATTTGCCTTCTGTCGTATGGTTGCACAAACAACGATATTGTAGGGGACCCTTTGACATATGGAAGCATGTCGATCATATTTGGGCTTGTGCAATAAATAAAAGCAATTGATTATTAATATCCAGTTTCTAAATAGGCATTATGAGGTACAAAGTAATTATCCTGTCTGTTTTATTTACAATGCTGCCTGTATTCTTATTCGCTCAGAACTCATCGTTAGAGTATGAGTCGAATCTAAAGTTGGATATAAGAGCAAGTGAATTTTCTTCAATGAATCTTACAAAAAATCAGGAAGATATTCCTCTTTTGGTTGTGTTTGACTATCAACCTGTGGAGAAAGATGATTTGTCGTTGATGGACTTCTCTAGCCCATCACAATTCTCCGCGAAGAATTTGGCAGCCATTGTTGGGACGAAGCCGAGACATGTTAAGGCTTACCGTATACTCAAGGGAGAGGACGCGACTCAAATATGGGGTATCCGAGGCGTTAATGGCGTCTTGGAAATATTGAGTCCCTCAAAGTATCGTCAATGGATCCAAAATGGGTATCAAGAGAACTTTAATCTTGTAAAAGGTCGCCGGGGTGATGGGGACAGGCTCGGTGGAGTGTATCAAGAGAACTTTAATCTTGTAAAAGATCGTTGATGAACTTGAAAAGTGATTACACGACTCTTTGTGGAAAGGTTATTCTCTCTGTTTTGTTAGGTGTTTTCTTTATAATTATGAAAGTCACCTAAGAATGTGTTGAAATAATTATGCTACAGGTATCGACATTGTGAATGCAGAACCGAAGTCGATCCCTACCGACGGAAAGGTCTACAGCATCGATGGACGCTATATCGGCACACTTGGCGTAGGTGGCAAGCGAGTGATGGTGAAGTGACGTAGTTCTATTGATTGATAATGAAGGGGGGACGCCTGCAATGAAGTGAACCCCGAAAGTTAGACAAAAAACTTTCGGGGTTTATTATGCAAAAGAGGAAGAAGCATGGTTATGCAGAATGTCTGAAGTACATGCAAATG
>ONFA01000038.1 GCA_900316975.1 uncultured Prevotellaceae bacterium
TTATCGTCAATTATTGGAAATTATTGTCCGAGAAAACAAGCCGCTTGCGGCGAAAAGAAGAGACATCATTGTATAAGATAATTTTGTGTGGTTACTTATTATTTTCACAACGAATAGCACGAATTAAACGAATTACTATTTGGCAATGCTGCAAGCAGCGTCGAATATGGCGAATGTCATTCGTTTTCATTCGTTGCCGCTTGCGGCATTTGCAATAAAAAATTCGTGCAATTCGTTGTTGAAAAAGAAAAATGTAAAATGTAAAAAACGTAAAAAGGTATGAAAAGAGTATTTAGATTGTTTTCCCTCACGGCTTTGTCGCTCTTCGGAGCGGCAGCCGCAGAGGCACAAGAAACGAAAGTGGAAACTACGATTGCAGCCGATGTGGTGAATCAATACATCTGGCGTGGCCAAGAGTTAGGCAACGTGTCGCTGCAACCCACATTGGGCATCGACTACAAGGGACTGTCGCTCTCAGCATGGGGCAGTGTAGGACTGACTGACCCCGACGACACGAAGGAATTTGACCTCACACTCGCCTACTCCATCGGAGGTTTCAACATCGGTGTGACCGACTACTGGTTCAACACGGGGAATGACCCTGAAGGGCGTTACTTCATGTACGAAACGCACCGAACCAACCACGTCTTTGAGGCAAATGTGGGTTACGACTTCGGCATAGCAAGTCTGCAATGGTACACCAACTTTGCCGGCAACGACGGATTGAACAAAAACGGCAAACGTGCCTACAGTTCCTACTTCGAGGCATCGGTTCCCTTCAAACTTGCCTCTGTCGATTGGACAGCCACGGCAGGAGCGGTGCCCTACGCCACCGACTTCTACGGCACCTCAGGTTTCGCCGTGACCAACCTCGCCCTGACCGCCACGAAGGACATCCGCGTGACCGACTCATTCTCCCTTCCCACCTTTGCCCGCCTGACCGCCAACCCATGCAGTCAGAAAGCCTATCTGGTGTTTGGATTCACATTGCGTCCATAAATCCAAACCAGACGAAGGGGCTGTACCAGTAGGTGCAGCCTCTTTTCTTTCTTTCCTCTTCTTTTGCCAAACTGAATTTTCGTTTATCATAAATGGAATAGGATTTGGTCACGTTCCTTTTTTTCTGTTACTTTGCAGCCGAAAACTTCACAAAACATGAGCACGACAATACTGACAATTACGGGTAGTGACGGAACGGGTGGGTCTGGTGTGCAGGCGGACATCCGCTTTATCAGCGAGTTGGGAGGTGTGGCGGCATCGGCTGTCACATCCATCACGGTGCAGAACACGTTGGGTATTCAGGAGTTTCATGACTTGCCTGCATCGGTGGTGCGTGAGCAGGTGGAGGCCATCGTGAACGACTTGCAGCCACAAGTGGTGAAGATTGGCCTGTTGCGACGCATTGATGTGGTGGAAGCGGTGGTTGATGTGCTGAAGCGATACAAGCCGTGCCATATCGTCTATGCTCCCGTGCTGAAATCGACGAAGGGAGAGCAACTTGTATCGGACAAGGTGTATGATGCCATTCAGCGGTTGTTGATGCCGATATGCACCGTGGTGCTGGAACCTTCAGACTTGCCTATTGGCCCTCGCAAACATGGTCATGCCAACCAGTTGGCTTCGGCTGTGGCATTCTATTTGAGTCATGGGGAGAGTGTGGAGGAAGCGATGCTCCATGCACGGATGTACCTCAAGCAGTTGCCTGCCGACTATGCTGAAGGCAACACTCGCAGCGAGGAACTTTACAATCAGTTCCGTGATGCGGTGGAACGCTACTACAATCGCTATGCTGATGTGGCTTTCTATGCGGAACAACTGAATGTGAGTCCGCGCTATCTCGGTCAGGTGACCCGCCGCATTGCAGAGCGTTCGCCTAAAGCCATCATCGATGAGCGTATCACAACAGAAATTGCCCTGCTGTTGACCACGACCAACAAACCTCTCAAAGAGATTGCCCTGCAACTTGGCTTTTCGAGTCAGGCGCATCTTTCCAGATATTTCAAGAAACAAAAGGGCGTATCTCCCAGTGAATTTAAGAGTCGTTGAGAATTAAAAAATTGACAAACATGAAAGAGAACAGACAAGAACTTAACCGCCAGTTGGCACAGATGCTGAAGGGCGGCGTGATTATGGACGTGACCACTCCCGAACAGGCACGTATCGCTGAAGAAGCGGGAGCATGTGCCGTGATGGCACTGGAAAGGATTCCTGCTGACATCCGTGCGGCAGGTGGTGTGTCAAGGATGAGTGACCCCAAGATGATTCGTGGCATACAGGAGGCAGTGAGCATCCCTGTGATGGCGAAGTGCCGTATCGGACATATTGCTGAGGCACAGATACTGCAAGCCATCGAGATTGACTACATCGACGAGAGCGAAGTGCTGAGCCCTGCCGACAACATCTACCACATCGACAAGACAAAGTTCGACGTGCCCTTTGTTTGCGGAGCAAAAAATCTGGGCGAGGCATTGCGACGCATAGCCGAAGGAGCCACCATGATTCGCACGAAGGGTGAGCCTGGCACTGGCGATGTGGTGCAGGCAGTGAGCCACATGCGGCTGATGCAGAGCGAGATTCGGCGGTTGGTCAGCATGAGCGAAGACGAACTCTTTGAGGCTGCCAAACAGTTGCAGGCCCCTTACGAGTTGGTGAAGTATGTACACGAAAACGGCAAACTGCCTGTGGTGAATTTTGCTGCAGGTGGTGTGGCAACTCCTGCCGATGCTGCCCTGATGATGCAACTCGGCGCCGAAGGTGTATTTGTGGGCAGCGGCATCTTCAAGAGCGGCAATCCACAGAAACGGGCTGCTGCCATTGTGCAGGCAGTAACGAACTATCAGGATGCCAAGTTGCTGGCCGAACTCTCCGAAAATCTCGGCGAGGCGATGGTGGGCATCAACGAGCAAGAGATAGAACTGCTGATGGCTGAAAGAGGGAAATAGGAGTTTAGAGTTTAGAGGCATGAGAAGAAATAGAATCGCTGTACTTGCCCTTCAGGGGGCGTTCATCGAGCATGAGCAGATGCTGCAAGGACTGGGCGTGGAGACATTCGAGGTGCGCCAGTTGTCAGATTGGGAACAACCGAAAGACGGGCTCGTCATTCCGGGTGGTGAATCCACCACTCAGTTCCGTCTGCTCAACGACTTGGCTCTCCTCCACCCTATCCGCCAAGCCATTCTCGAAGGTCTGCCCGTCTTTGGCACTTGTGCGGGGCTCATCCTTCTTGCCAAACAGGA
The DNA here is from genome assembly GCA_900316975.1 of uncultured Prevotellaceae bacterium. Taxonomy (GTDB): domain Bacteria; phylum Bacteroidota; class Bacteroidia; order Bacteroidales; family Bacteroidaceae; genus Minthosoma. Next base: position 3,237 of record ONFA01000038.1, read on the forward strand.
GGATGGGCATCCACGGCAAGGACTCTGCACGATGGACATAGACGTTTGCCGCAATGCCTACGGGCGACAGTTGGGCAGTTTCAATGCCATCGGCGAGGTTGCCGACATCGCAAACGACTTCCCCATGACCTTCATCCGTGCTCCTTACATCCATCGCACGCTTTCCCCCGAGGTCGAAATCCTCTCCGAAGCAGACGGACACATCGTGGCTGTTCGGCAAGGGCATCAACTCGCCACCGCTTTCCACCCCGAACTGACCGCCGACAAGCGTCTGCACCGATACTTTGTGGAGAGGATGATGTGAAAGGGAAGAATGCAAGACACAAAATCAGTCGTACCCCTCGGGTACACTGCGTCGTCCCCGAGGGGTACGGCATGGTGTAGTCGAGGGGTACGATTTTTTGTGGTGCAGAAACTGTAAAAAGAATGGGTGAGATGTTATTATTGTCAAAAGTGTAAAGTGTAAAAAGCGTAAAAAGGCTGCTGAAAGGCGGCCTTTTTTGTTGTGAAGAAAGCAAAAAGAGGGAAGATTAGACAAAATAACACAAGAAAATGTAAAATTCATTGCAAAATGTTTGCACAATAAATATAAACAATGTAATTTTGCAACCGAAAACAAATAAAACAATTACAAATTGTTTGCAGAATACACAAACATAAAAGCAAAAAGACATGTGTGGATTTGTTGCAATACTCAAAGTGAAGGGTGACACCCGACAGGCGAGAGAGAAAGCCCTGAAGATGTCGAGGAAGATTCGGCATCGTGGTCCCGACTGGAGCGGGGTGTATAGCAGTGAAAAGGCGGTGCTGGCACACGAACGGCTGGCAATCGTTGACCCGCTTTCGGGTGGACAACCGTTGTATTCGTCTGACGGAAAGAAGGTGCTGGCGGTGAATGGCGAGATATACAATCATCAGGAGATTCGAAGGCTGTTTGCAGGGCAGTATGAGTTTCAGACAGGGTCGGACTGCGAGGTCATCTTGGCTCTGTATGAACGGTATGGCACCGACTTCATCGACAAGTTGAACGGCATCTTTTCGTTTGTCTTGTACGACTCCACAACCGACGACTATCTGATAGCCCGTGACCCTATCGGGGTGATACCTTTATATATAGGACACGACAAGGACGGTACGGTGTATGCGGCAAGTGAACTGAAGGCATTGGAGGGACAGTGTGAGGAATATAAGCCTTTTCCTCCGGGACACTACCTTTGCAGCATGGACGTGACAGCCAACTCGCCACTCACAACAGTCAACTTCCACCGTTGGTACGAGCGTGACTGGATGCAGTATGATGGCATGCAGTGGGCTACAAGCGACAGAAAGGAGGCGGTGCAGATGGTGAAGGAGGGGCTGATGGCGGCTGTGAAACGCCAGTTGATGAGCGATGTACCCTATGGTGTGCTGCTGTCAGGCGGCTTGGACAGTTCGGTGGTGTCTGCCATCGCCAAACTTTATGCCGCCAAACGTATTGAAACGAACGACCAGCACGATGCGTGGTGGCCCCGTCTGCACTCGTTTGCCGTAGGACTGAAAGGTGCTCCCGATTTGGCAAAGGCACGTGAGGTGGCGGAGCATATCGGCACGGTGCATCATGAAGTGAACTACACCATTCAGGAGGGATTGGATGCCATCCGCGATGTGATTTACTATACGGAAACTTACGATGTAACAACCGTGCGCGCCTCCACTCCAATGTACCTTTTGGCACGTGTCATCCGCAGCATGGGCATCAAGATGGTGCTCAGCGGCGAGGGGGCTGACGAGATTTTTGGTGGTTACCTCTATTTCCACAAAGCACCCGATGCAAAGGCATTCCACGAGGAGACGGTGCGGAAATTGGGAAAGCTGCATTTCTACGACTGTCTCCGTGCCAACAAGTCGCTGATGGCATGGGGCATCGAAGGGCGTGTGCCGTTCCTCGATAAAGAATTCTTGGATGTGGCGATGCGCATCGACCCTGCCTTGAAGATGTGTCCAGGAAAGACCATTGAGAAAGCTGTGGTGCGCGAAGGCTTTGCCGACATGCTGCCCGAAAGCATCGCATGGCGACAGAAGGAGCAGTTCAGCGACGGTGTGGGCTACTCGTGGATTGACACGCTGAAGAAGGTGACTTCGGAGGCGGTGACAGACGAGCAAATGGCGCATGCTGCCGAACGGTTCCCCATCAACCCACCACTCTGCAAGGAGGAATACTACTACCGCAGCATCTTCGAAGAGCACTTCCCCAGCGCATCGGCTGCACGAAGCGTGAACCAAGAGGCTTCGGTGGCTTGTTCCACTGCCATCGCCCTGGAATGGGATGCTGCATTCAAAAACATGAATGACCCCAGCGGACGAGCCGTGAAGGGAGTGCATGAACAAGCATATTAATTCAATGAGCAGACCCTCCCCTCACCCTCCCTACAGGGAGGGGGTGGTCACCTTGCTCGTTTGTACTTTCATTGACAGAGATTCTACTCCCTCCCTGTAGGGAGGGTGAGGGGTGGGTCTCCAAAACACAAACACAACTATGAGCAAACTGAGATTTGACGTGGTGCAGGACGCTTTCAAGAAGAAGGCGGTGCCTGCCGAGAGTCCTGCCGAGAGGACTTCCAAGTATTTCGGCGAATTGGTTTTTGACCGCGAGAAGATGCACAAGTATCTGAGCACGGACACGTATGAAGCACTCATCGACTGTATCGACAACGGGCATCCGCTCGACCGTGCCATTGCCAACGAAGTGGCTGAGGGCATGAAGACATGGGCGATGGAGCATGGAGTGACGCACATCACGCACTGGTTCCAGCCATTGACCGAGGGCACTGCCGAGAAGCATGACTCGCTGATGGAGTATGACGGCAAGGGCGGCATGCTGGAGGAGTTTGGTGGCAAGTCGCTCATTCAGCAGGAACCAGATGCCAGTTCGTTCCCAAGCGGTGGCATCCGCGCCACATTTGAGGCTCGTGGCTACACGGCATGGGACCCTACATCACCCGTCTTCATTCAGGACGACACACTCTGTATTCCTACGGTGTTCGTTTCCTATACAGGTGAAGCACTTGACTACAAGACTCCGCTGAAGAAGTCTTTGAAGGCGGTGAGCGATGCCGCTGTGCCTATCTGCCAGATGTTCGACCCGAAGGTGAAGAAAGTTTATTCTTATTTAGGATGGGAACAGGAATACTTCCTGGTGGATGAAGACCTCTATGCCGCTCGTCCCGACCTGATGTTGACGGGCAGGACACTGATGGGACATGAATCGTCGAAGAACCAGCAGTTGGACGACCACTATTTCGGTGCCATTCCCTCAAGAGTGATGGAGTTCATGAAGGATGTGGAGATTGCGGGTTACCGTCATGGCATTCCTCTCAAGACTCGCCATAACGAGGTGGCTCCCAACCAGTTCGAGTTGGCTCCCATCTATGGTGAGACCAACCTCTCGAACGACCAGAACCAGATGATGATGAACCTGATGCAGCAAATTGCCAGAAAGCATGGCTTTGTGCTCCTGCTGCACGAAAAACCTTTCGCAGGCATCAACGGTTCGGGTAAGCACAACAACTGGTCGCTCGGCACCGACACGGGAACCCTGCTTCTTGCACCAGGAAAGGACGCAAAGGGCAACCTTCAGTTCGTCACCTTCTTTGTAAACGTGCTGGTGGCTGTACAGAAACACAATGCCTTGCTGAAAGCCTCCATCGCTACGGCGACAAACGCTCACCGACTGGGTGCGAATGAAGCACCACCAGCCATCATCTCCTCCTTCCTGGGCGACACGATGACGAAGGTGCTGCGCAAGTTGCTCGAAGTGCCTTCCGACACGCCGATTGAGATTGCTGGCAAGAAAGGTGCGTCGGTGGGACTGGTGGAGATTCCTGAAATCTTTATCGACAACACCGACCGCAACCGCACCAGTCCTTTTGCCTTCACAGGCAACCGCTTCGAGTTCCGTGCTGTGGGTTCGAGTGCCAACTGTGCAGGTGCCATGACCACGCTCAATGCTGCCGTAGCTGAACAGCTCACTGCCTTCAAGGCTGCCGTGGACAAGGAAATGGCTGCTGGCAAAGCCATGAACATCGCCTTCATGGACGTGCTGAAGCCCCTCATTGCCAGCATCATCGACACCGTCTGCTTCGATGGCAACGGCTACACCGACGCATGGAAGAAAGAGGCAAAACGTCGTGGATTGGACACAGAGATTTGTGTGCCACGTATGTTCGACGAGTTCACCAAGCCTGCCTCCGTCGAAATGTTCACCAAGACGGGTGTCTATACCGAGGCTGAACTGGTTGCCCGCAACGAGGTGAAGTGGGAGACCTACACGAAGAAGGTGCAGATTGAGGCTCGTGTGATGGGACGTATGGCACTCAACCACATCATCCCTGCCGCCCTCGCCTACAAGACGCGTCTGCTCAACATCGTCACCCAACTCAAAGCCCTCTATCCCGAAGACTTCGAGACGATGGCAGAGACCGAGCTGACCCTGCTCCAACGTGTGACCAAGCTCATCGAGGAGGTGCGCACCAAGTGTGCCGCCATGGTCGATGCCCGCAAGGCAGCCAACAAGATTGAGGACGAGAAGGAGAAGGCACTCGCCTACTACGACATCGCCGAATCCCTCTTCGCCATCCGTCGCCCCATCGACAAACTGGAGGAGGTGGTGGACAACGACCTCTGGCCACTGCCGAAATATCGCGAACTGCTGTTCATCAACTGACAAAAAACGATTCTTCCAATACGGGAGGGGGGAAATATTCCACATGGGAGTTTCCTCCCTTTTTTCATGCCTTCTCCAAAAAACGGCACTCCAAAAGGCACAGATTCATGGAAAAGTCATATCTTTGCAACTACAAAACAATGCAGGCAATGAAGAGTACACAGAAAAGAGCCATCATCATCGGAGCCACATCGGGCATCGGACTCGAAATGGTCAAGGTGCTCACCGCACAAGGCTGGCAGGTAGGCATTGCTGGTCGTCGGCAAGAGCGACTGCAGCAGATTCAGAGCAAAAACCTCGATGTGGTTGCCACCGAGTGCATCGACATCACCAAAGAGGATGCCCCTCGCCATCTCCTCACCCTCATCGGAAAGACGGGCGGCATGGACCTCTATTTTCACAGTGCTGGAGTTGGTTACCAAAACCCATCGCTCAACATAGAGAAGGAGATGGCAACCGTTGCCACTAACGTGACAGGCTTCACACAGAGGGTCGATACCGCCTTCCACTACTTCATGGAGCATCCCGACCGTGAAGCCCACCTTGCCGTCATCAGCAGCATCGCTGGCACACGAGGATTAGGTGCTGCCCCTGCTTATTCCTCCACCAAACGCTACATCAACCACTACCTCGAATGTCTCACCCAACTCTGCCACATCCGAGGCATCCATCACATCCACCTCCACGACATCCGTCCTGGCTTTGTCCGCACTCCCCTCCTTTCCGACGGACATCACTACCCTCTCCAACTCGACCCGCACCGCGTAGCTCTCTCCATCGCCAAAGGCATCCATGCCAACCACTCCATCATCACCATCGATTGGCGCTACCGCCTCCTCGTCTTCTTCTGGCGCCTCGTGCCCCGATGGTTGTGGGTGAGGCTGAAGGTGGCATCTAAATGAAACAAACCACCTACAAACTCATTGACCGCGACAACACACTGCTCGACGTCAATGCCGACCCGATAGACCTTGACGCACTTGCAGACTTGTTGGAAAGAATGAAGACTGTCGAAGAGAGAGAGTCCCCTAATTCTTCTCATTCTTTCATTTCCTCATTTTTTCATTCCAGCGAAGCGCATTTCATTCTTTCTCAGGATAGCCCTTACACAGACTTGAGAATGCCCCTTAAGCAGAAGTGAGAATACCCCTTAAGCACGAGTGAGTATAGCCTTGACACAGAAGCGAGTATATTAGTGACATCGAGCTGAGTATATTAGTGACGTTTGATGTTGTATACGAGTGACGTTTGATGTTGTATACGAGTGACACTTAAAACAGTAAGAGGAGCACAAGTATTTTGCACCCCTCTATATTTTTTATTTTTCTGTTTCACAGTTAATTCCATCCACTTTAACTCTCCAGAGTTCCTTCTTCTATCTTCAGCCCTAAGTGTTGCTTTCGGATCAAAGAACCGTCCCCTGATCTGTTGTATAATAAGGTGTTGTAAACCAAAATCAGGAGATTGAAAGTTTTTAATGATTAACTTTATGGATGCATGTAATACATGGGTAAACGTAAACCTAAACTTTGCTGAATGAAACGGCTTGATGTTTCTCCAATACAGACGCTTTTCTTTTTACTGAAGACACTTTTTGTTGTGCTTTTACCGCTTTATTTGCTAAAATCCAATTCGTTTGGGGGTGTTTTCGTCCAGACGTTCGTTGTCGCAATGGTTGATGAGCATAGCAAGTTTGTCTTCCTTGGCATCGTGCAGAATGCTGTCGATGGTGTAGTGACGGGCGATGTTCTCTATCTGGCCACCGCTGAAGTCGTACTTTGCTGCAAGCGTCTTGGCATCCATCTCGCTCAGGTCGGGAATCATCGTGCGCCAGATTAAGACGCGGGCTTCGACGGTCGGCGTCTCGAACTTAATCTTGTAGAGGAAGCGGCGCTCGAAGGCTTTGTCGAGGTTCTGCTGGAGGTTCGTGGTAGCTATCATGATGCCGTCCAGCGTTTCCATCTCCTGCAGGATGATGTTTTGGATGGAGTTTTCCATCTTCTCGACTGCACGTTGCGCTCCTTGCTGACGGATGCCGATGATGGCGTCTGCCTCGTTGAAGAGTAGGATTGGGGTCTGTTTGGCTTTCTTCACCAGCTCACGATAACGGTCGAAGAGGGCTTTGATGTTCTTCTCGGAGTCGCCCACCCATTTGCTCTTGATTTGCGGTACATCAACGACCATGATATCGCGCCCTGTCTGACGTGCCAACTGATAGACTGTTTCCGTCTTTCCTGTGCCAGGACCGCCATAGAAGAGGCAGGCAAATCCTGTTCGGAAACCCGTCTGCTCCATTCGTGATCGTATCTTCTGGTAGTTCTCGGGCACGAAGAACGATTGCAGTTCGCTCACCTGCCTTTGATTCTCCTCTACATAGAACATCTTCTTTGCTTTCAAGTCCTTCGCTTTAATGACGTCTGCCAGTTTCTCTTCAGTTGCGTTAATCTTCATCTCTTCCAAGAGTGTCCGCTTTGTCTGCTCTGTCAGCTTATAGCGGGAAGTGTCGGCAATGCCATCCGAGCAACGGTGTTCGATGAGTTTCTTCTGCATCAAGGGGTGTTCACCACTACGAAGTAAACTTTTTGCGTTGATAAAGTCAGCCGAAGAGCTGAAGCAGTCCTCAATTTCTCTGATGCGGATGTCGTCGTCGTCCTTGTTGATAAGAGCGTGACAGAAGTAGAGCAGCAACAGATTGTCATCTTGGCGCATACGCCCAAGCTCCCTGATTTGCCTGACGAAGCCAATCTGCGCGTTTTCCTTGAAGAGGGCATTTATTTCCTCCGTGAGGTCTTTGGGCGTAATAGCATCGTTGTCGAGGTCTTCAAACATCTGGTCGAGCACTTCAAACAGACCAGCACAGTCCAACCCAGTTCGTTTGGGTATCTCATAGACATCATTGTGTTTCAGGGCTTTGATGACGGGCTGGGGGATGTCGAACGAATCCTCGTCCTTCGCATCGCGATAGCGCAACAGGCGGCGACGCACCAAGGCATCAATGTCGTTTGCATAACTGAGGATGCGGATATTGCTGACATCAAGGAAGTGCGCCAAATCGTCATAATCCACATTGCGAGGTCCTCTTTCCATGCAAATGCAGAAGAGAATGACCTGACGTTCAGTAATGCCGTAGCGTTCAGCTAGATACTTTACCTCTGCTGCCATTTCTGCTTTTGCTTCTGCTTTCAGCTTAGAATCCTTCGACACCTCCACCACGCGCTCAATGGCCCGCAGCAGCGTCATTTCTTTCTCTACTTTCGTTCTTTTCACGACTTTTGTTTCAATCTTCTTTGCCATAATATTCCATTTTTAATTAAGACTGATATAATATGGTCACAAACAAGAAAAAATTCAAAAAATCAGGGTAACTTTTTTTGCTTATTCTCGTTATTTTATAAAACAATACACGTGAAGTCGCTAAACTTCACGTGTCAACTTTGCGAACTTCACGTGTCAGCTTTGCCATTTTCACACGTGAAGCTTTAGCTCGACGCAAGTCAACCAAAGATCGATGTCAGTCAAGTTTGATGACACCTAACGTCAGTTGATAAATTCTTTCTGCTTCTTTTCAAACATCGCAAGTAATCGCTCGTCTTCCGCAATTTGTCGTAGAAGCGTCTGAAGCCCTGTACGGTGGTTAGCCAGACTGCATCTGAGGTCGTCAACGATGTATGCGATTGCCATTTCCTTCGAGTCGAAGGATTCGTGGTATGGCAGCACTGTGCCGTCAGCAAGCGTCAGTTCGATGTCTTTAAGGAAGTCCGTTGGCACGGGACCCTTCTTGACAATAGTTGATTTCCTGACAGAATACCTCGAAAAGGGCGAGAGATAGTAAACCGCATCACCAATCTGGCGTTCTTGATGTTTTACCCGGTCCATAAAGAAATTCCTTGTATAATCACTGATAACAGGTATGCCGCGTCTCATAAAAGTTGAAAAGTTTTAAAAGCCCCCCTTACGCTGCGAGAGCGTATGAGGGCTGTATGGGTTTGAGATTAAGAAGTTTAGTGAGCCCCGAAAGAATGGAGTTTGTTTGAGAAGAAGAGTTAGTGAAGAGGGTGATAGAGAGTGTGGTGGGAGAGGGAAGAATAGAGATTTTTTTTGAATATAAGAAGTTAAGAAGTTGGTTGAATTTGTTGATTGAATTGAAAGTGATTTTTGTTGTATTCATAATCGTTCTTTTTACGTTACGAATACAATATAGTCACCTCACCAGAAAAATTCAAAGTTCACCATAAGTTTTTTTCATTTTTTCCAGTTTTTCCTTCAATTGGGTAGCAATTTTAGCAGGGACAGGTCGAGTTGGACGGAAAACATTAAAACAGAGAACGTGCTCGTGTGTATCGCCTTCGCCAAGTGTATAAACAAAATAACAGTCATCACTTTCGTCCATAGAAAAGGGAATGTTGGGATATAGTTCCTGGGCGCGTTTTTTCAATCGCTGATAAACTTCTTCCGATGGCGGCGGAACAGATACAATGGCTAATTCAGAATAATCAAAACCCATAATCTCCACAATGTCGCCTTCCTTGAAGCGGACATCCTTCAGCTTACGACCACGAAACCAACCAAATTCGTCCAACACAGCACAGTCGTTCAATTCTCCATCAGCTGTATATGAATAACACCTCTGAGAACGTTCGTTCTCGTAAAACTCCGAGTATTTATTATGCACCAACACCTCGTCTATATAGTATCCCAAGCTGTCTGCGTAGTAATCTTCATCCCACGTTTCGCAGCACTCTTTCTCATGCTTAATGTAGGCATGCATAGCGTCCTCTGCACTCTCCTTCGTCTGGAAGAGTCCAACACGCTGCAACCTGATTCGTCTTCGAGGGTAACGACGACTCTCAAAACAAATTTGCTGCACCTCATAGATTGGGAACGATCTGACAGCAGAAGCCAAGATCTCCTCTTTTCTTTTATTATTCGTTTCTTTCATCTGTTTTCTTCGAATCTTTTTTCAAACTGTTTGAAAAGCTGGTAATATGTTCTCATATTCTCCAATTCGTACCATTCCCTCATTCTTACTGGCCTGGCATCCAAATCATAGATTCTGGCATGTTCTATTGAAAGCATAAATGGCGAATGGGTAGCAATGATGAATTGGCTATGAAGACGATAAGCCAAGAGCGAGATTTCTCTGGCCAGTTCCTGTTGATAGGCTGGTGCCATCGAATTCTCCGGCTCGTCAAGCAGATAGAGCGTATCTTCAAACAAATGATCCCTAAAGAACTCCAAAGCCTTCTCGCCATTCGACATAAAATCTGCGCTACTTGACGCTAATGCAGAGCGAGTGCTGGCAAAATCGGATAACCTCGACAGCCTGGCATATTCTTTAGGATCCACTTCATCAGGAGCCGTCAGTGCCTTTTGATACAGTTTTGTGCTAACTCCATAATCCCTGATATCCCTACTCATATCTCCATTCAGCAATTCTGCCTTCATTCGGGCAAACCTTGCGCGTCTTTTGGTTATGCCAGCCATAATGTCCTCGCTACGGATAAAGGCACTGTCTTCTGGTATGTCGCCCCCCGAATACGTGCATTTCTTCACATAGTTCTCGAAATACTCATTGCTGTTTCCTTGCGTTTTGTTATTTATTCCGATGCGTTCTGCGATAACATTCAGGAGTGTAGATTTACCACAACCGTTATTGCCATAGAAAATGGTGATGGGAGCAAACTCTATATGCTCCAACTGCATAGGATAGATGACGCACCAAGGATAGAGGTGCTTATTATCCATGTAAGGCTGAAAATTGTGTAAGTAATACATAATTCTTCATTTTACATTCATAACAAGTACAATATAGTCATCTCACAAGGGAAATTTAAAAATCAAGGCAACTTTTTATAACTCTCCGTTTTCATAGACATCTTCAACATACCATTCTACAGCATCTAAGCTAAATTCTTCTTCTGACTTCGCTTTCTCATCGAAGTCGTCCATATCGACAGGTGCACAAGCCAGTTGGATTTTGATGTCATCTTTTTGTATTTCGGTGTTTCTGTATCCAGCAAAGAGACCATCATCCACCACCTGATAGCCTTCTGCCTTCAGTTCCATCACCACCTCACTATAAGGTCTCTCAATATGATTTCCTATACATCGCGAGGTTTTATGTTGTTAGCCTAATATAATCACATCATCATAGAAATTCAAATCAATCCTCCAAATTAGTTTCCATGCAGCGGAAGTCACGCTCTATGCTTTCCGCCTGATAATGACGGTGTTTTGCCTCATCCCTTAAAGAAGCGGCTTGGGCAAACAGCTCATTCATTTGTCTTGCTATCACCTTTCGCTCTTCTGAGTCCGTTACCGTCTGCATTTTCTTCTGCAACGCCTTCGCCTCCCTACGGGCTTCACTCGCCTTCTGTCGCATTTGCTCTTGTGTCATTGATATCATATGTTTGTTCCATGCAAAATGGAGGAAATGTTTTTTATTCTTCGTCCGTAATGAGGCCATTCAGGAAACGTTCATCCATACGTCTTATGGCTTCTCTGTATTTGGTATGGTCCACCCATTCATTTCCGACAAGAACCTGAGGTTCATGATTTTCAATGTGGCGCCCTTTGTAACCACGGGAGATATAGTAATCGGCAACAATGAAGACAAATTCATCATTCCAGTCAAAACCACATACCTCACGGTTTTCGCCTTCTGGAACAAAGATACGTCCTACTAGCTGTTGGCGATTGCCCTTTTCTTTCAACTCAACGAAAAGCATATCACCCACACGTTTCTTCACCTCAAAGAAACGAACTGGTTCACCTTTCTTTTTCAGAATGTATGTGCGACTCCAAAGGAATTTCGTTGGCTCTTTAGCATTATTCATATCCAATACTTCTTTGATTCTTTTCTAATATAGTCACTTTGCCAGAAAAATTCAAATTTCGCCTACAAATACAGAAATTTCTTTTGAAAAATTTATAGAAAGACAGAAAAAGATTAATTTCCATGATGTTTTTAAAACTTTACATGATTTCTCTTTTTCTATTTTATTATTCCTTTTTTTTGCCACCATTTAAAGATGCCAAGGGCTTCTTCCTCACTTGTGTTCAAAGTCTCGGCAATCTGTTTATATGTCACATGAAGATTATTGTTAATAAGTTTGGTAATGGCTTCTCTTTCTTCGGGTTCCAGATCCTCAGGCATAAGCATATCATCAAACCATGGCTCAAGATTCTTTACGCATAATTGAACCTGATAATCACGTCCGATGGGTCTGCCATCCATCATGACTGGTACTCTTTTACTGACAACCTGTCGTTCATATATAATAGAATCCTCATCCATTATAACGAATGATTTTCCTTCTGCAAGATACTGCTTATATAAATCTGAATAATCTCCATTCGGAACAGATGTGGCACCTTGCTCAATGGTGATATATGGGGCGATGCTGAAATCTTCAAATTCAGCATCAGACTCAAAGTAAACAGTTTTGTTGATTATTAACATATTCCGTCTTTGCGATTACCTATACATCGTGAGGTTTAAATTTCATTTTGATTGTTTCATTTGATATTAGTCCATAACCTGGCCGGTCCAATCCCAATAGATTATCTCTTCAGGGCCAATTTTAACCATCATATCCTCTCCATTATCTTTAGAGACGTAAAAGAAGAGGGCACCTTCTTTGTTCTGTCGACAAAACTCTATTTCTGCATCTGCGAAATGAGAATACTTCTTAAGGCCGGGCAGTTGCTCACGCATAATGGCAATAAACAATTATTTTTAATAAATTTTCATCGAACTCACGTTATTTAAGATTGAGGCTCAGTCCAAAATCCACCCATCAGCCACCAACTCCTCCATCGATTCATAGTGAGCGATGATTGTTCCTTCTTCCATCTTCTCATATTGGTCATCATCTTCTGACAGGAAGACTTCCTCTGGAATAATGCGGATGTTGTATTTGTAGTCATGCACATCAGAGCAGCTGATGTACGGAACCATACCTTCGGGAACGCCTTCGTGGTGGGCTTTAAAAGCCGGTGTCGGAGGCATCCAATTCTCGTAAATCTTTTGCAACATAGTGAGTTGCCTTTCTTTTTCCTGATCCATAGTTACTCTTCTTATCGGTTACTGGTGTCTATTGTTCCTTCTCCTTTGACAGCAGATATTGGAGCACACTCTCCCAGTCGGGAAACTGCCCTGAGCCGAACTTGACCCATTCGCCTGCAAACTCGCTGGTGCCGTTCTTCCCACGATCGTCAATCAGATAATCACCCCGGCAGAGGTCCTTGCGGTGCGAGATGATGAGGCGCTTGTGGAACACGTCATCAAGATATTTCGTCACCCACTCCACCTTGTCCGACCACGCCGACGGATTCTTCCACGGCGCCGTAGAGAGGATGAACAGGTCGTAATGCTTCTCCAGTTCATGCACAGCCTCAATGGCTCCCTCCATTGGCTTCATCTTGGCGAACAAGCCCGGAATCTCATCCAACCGTCCGGCATATTCTGCCTTCACTTCTTCACTCACCTGGTCGAGTCCCGACTGGAAGTCCACCAGTACATTGTCCATGTCAATAAATACGCGTTTCATATTTCTTCATTTTTAATGTTTGTATGAGTAATATAGTAACATGGGGAGAAAAATTCAATAGGCATAATACTAAATGAACTATTTATGGAATTGATGGGATGGAGCTAATGATCTTTGCGATGTCTTTCGCTTCTTTATATATTGTCAAGAAGTTATTGTTTTGTAAATTACAATACAATTTTCCACCCATACTCTTGTCTAAAGCGATTCTTGGCTTCGCTTTGCCTGTTTTAAGATTCTTTGCCTTTGCTATTCCCCATTCATTTTTTGCAAGCTTTACAAATTCAGGATACACTTTACCATTTTTATCATATAATGGCTTAGTATACACATAACTGTTACTTTTAATATAATCTTTGTGAAGCAAAACCACTTTGAAAGTTCCACCTTGAAATTCTATGCTTAGCGAGTAATCACCAATATCTTTTATTGGTTCTATAAACATTGCTATTCCATTCCTCTCGTCATATCTCACAATGCTTGCAATTGTCGGAATATAATTATTAACTATCATTGCCAGAAATTGTTTTTGGAAAATAGTTTCCAACCGATTCTCAACAATATATTTTTCTTCAGGTGTTATATTGGCATTTGATGCTTTTGACTTCGTTAGCTTTTGGAATACATGTGGATACTTACTTATGTTATTTCCAGAATTCAAGAATGTCTTCAACTCTACAGTCATTTTACTGATGGCATCTGTGTATTCCTTTATGAGAACGAAACTCTTAGGGTTCATATAGCTCAACAGATCTTTCAATTCAGAATAAGTATACGATTTCCAACATCTGCTACTGCTATTTGCCACATCTCCTCCTAATGATAAAAGCAAATAATGGTGGGAATCATTGGGGAAATTGTCACATATTATGTGCTCGTACTTTTCTGTTTGCCATATTTCATCTGCGTTTATATTCCACTTCTGCTTTTCATCAGAACTAACATTCGACTTATGTTCTTGAGATTTGAGCTTGTTCTCTATCACCCATATTTCTTTCTGTCCATTACCATCTTCTGTCTCTATCATGATATCAATATCATTCCATTCAACATGAGTTTTGATGGACTTAAATACTCTTTGATTCTCATGAAACATCCCACATAATAATGCTGAACGTTCAGCTATCGGAAATGTCGAGAACAGACTATTTACTCCACCTTGATTAGCAGAAAACGTTGTATCATTCTCATTATCGAGAATCCACGCAATCATAGCAGAATGGACTTTTTCCATATCTGCAACACCAATAGCATTAAAGAAATTCTTCATAATGTTTCTGTCCTAATAAGAGATTCCGTAACATGATTCATTTGGTTTCGTATATCACCATAGCAGTCCAATTCTTCAATACTGAATCGTTGGGATTCGGGGATTCTGCGGTATACTTTATATCGCGTACTTGGATTTTGCCCTCATTATCTTTAAGGAAGTCATTTACTTTCTTTTCAAATGCCTCCATATCAGGAGTCCTATACATGAAAAACTTTATCTGTGTCATAACTTTTTTCCACGATTCCCTATACTTCGCGAGGTTTTAATTTCATTTTGATTGTTTCCTTTGATATTAGTCCAGAACCTGGCCGGTCCAATCCCAATAGATTGTCTCTTCAGGGCCAATTTTAACCATCATATCCTCTCCATTGTCATTAGAGACATAAAAGAAGAGGGCACCTTCTTTATTCTGACGACAAAACTCTATTTCTGCACCTGCGAAATGAGAATACTTCTTAAGGCTGGGCAGTTGCTCACGCATAATGGCAATAAGCTCGTTTACCGTATAACTTGTTCCGTTGATGTTATAAGTTTTTTCCATCTTATTTCATTTGGTTGAGACCTAATATAGTCACTTCGCTTGAAAAATTCAAACTATTTGGCCATTTCTTTCAATTTCTCCCACACTTTCACCATTGCCCAGGTGTCGAGTTTGCAGTAGTTGAGAAGGGCTTCGCGACAGGCTTTTGCCTCTGCCAGCTCCATGTCTTTGATACGAGGGAAGATGGTCATTGCGTCACCTCCATTTTGGCAACGCTCATCGAGGTTGTGGTAGTTGAGACTTGGCTCATCGGGGAAGAGGGCTGGCAGCACACTCTTGATAGAGAACGAGCCCCCCATTGCAGGAACGTAGTAGTCACCAGCTCGGAAGGGGTCGATGAGGTCAACGATGTGATCAGCGATATTCAACAGATGCGGGGCAAGGTCGGGATACAAAGCAGCTAACTCGCGTATGCGCCCGCACTCGAACATCTTATTATATGCTAAGGTGCAGACATCCATAGGAATGTCCTTGCAGAGTTGTTCCGCTAAAGGACGACGAGGGTCGCTGCCGTCGCTTGGAGCCAGAAACTCACGATGCTCATACTTAGCTGTCTCACTCTCCTTGATATGCAGGGAATACTGGAAAGTGATTTGTCCGTAAACCTTTGCCCCATCATACTGCGGCACAGCATCCTGCATCGTCTCGAAGTCGAGAAAGTAGAGCGGATAGGTGAGTCTGTCCAAAAACTCTTTGATGCCTTTCGGATTGATGTACTCACGACCAGTCTGCGTTGCCTCTATCTGCATCTGTTGTTTATCGTTCAGCTTCACAGAGGCCAGATCGTCGAAAAGGATTTGCCCATTATGATAATAGTCAAGTGCTTTCTTGAACGACATGCGATAGAGGTCGAAGACGGTCGGTTTGTCCTCCGGAATGCCGTGCTGACGTTTGCAATAGTCGAGGAAGGCACATTTGTAAGGCTTCGCACAATGCTCTGATAGGTCGAGTTCAGGTTCGGTCTCATTGTTGATGACCTTCAAAGCCAGCTTAACAGAATTGGGCACTTTCAGGTATTCGTTTTCCACCATCTCCTTCAAGTCGATGACGGCAAAGAGTTTCTGGAGGTCGAGTTCCCCTTGCCGCACATAGTTGCTGTTGAGGCAAACGAGGTAAGTGCCTTTCACTTTCACTCCGCATTGTGTCAGCAACCATTTCTGATAGGCAATATCAGGCGCGTACTTCTCAAGTTTCGCTTCCTGCCCATCTTCTTCAGGGAAGCTGCTGCTCTTCACTTCGTAGATGTCCCAACCGTCGCCGTTCTTGCGAAGAATATCGACTGCGCAGAAATGTCCGTCGAGGGCAAACGAAGCCTCGCAGATGTTCTCTACGCCATCCTGCATCCACCCTCGGGTTTGTTTCACCATGGCGGAGAGGTCGAGATTGCCGTCTGGTTTTTTCGCATTAGCTTCCTTGTATTTGCCAAAGAGTCCCATAGCCAAATCGCCCACCATGTTTCCTTGTTCGAAGCGGGCTTCTACGCCAGCGTCAATAGTAGCCTCTTCGGGCCTATATACCTTCAGCCACAAATTTTTGGGACACTGGCAGAAAGCAGTGTAACGGGATTTAGATAGTCCTTCCATGGATATGTTTTTTTTACAATTTTGTTTTTAATTGCCACAAAGATATGAAAAAGCACTAGTGTCTCTTAATATATGTCTTGATGGTTTGGCTAATCTTTATTGTGATTTTGTTGTCCAAAATCCTTCTGAAAGTAACAGTCTGTTGCTCAAAGTCAATTTGAGAGAGTTGGAATAAACCCACGAAACGGTATTGACCATTGGCTTTATCTTTTGCAAACACAATCCGAATAACATCTGCGATGTGGTCTTCGTTTTCTTTATTGTGGTTTTGAATATCATACGCACATTTTTAAAGTTATCAATACGCGCACAAAGAGTGTGAGCCTTCCGACATTCCCTGTCAGTAGGTTCTGGAATACCTGTATATTGGAGAATGGAGAAAAGAAACGGCTCACACCTGTGGGTGCTGATATACGGACGGTCTTTCCCCATGGGAGGGGAAACGGACACGGGTATAGCCATCCATCAGGAGGAACGCCTTTCTGCTTCTGTCCTATATACACGCAAATTTTCCAGATTTACTGACGGACGGAGCTTGGTGCTTCCTCGTTTGTCGCCAACACCCGCTTAGGGGGTTGCGGCGGCAAAGATAAGGAAAGTTTTTGAAACTTGTTTCATTGTGAGCCGTTTTTTTAAAATTTTTTTTAAGCCGTTTCTTTCTCGCGGGCAAAGTTAGGTCTTTTTTCTTGTTTCGAACACCCGTTTTTTAGTCCATTTCATTAGTCCATTTAGTCCTTTTGCAGTTTTTGGGCAAATAACACAAAAAAAAAGAACGTGGACTCTTACTTTCGTCTACGTTCTTCGAGGTATCGGCAAACACCTAACACGCTATATACGAGTAAAAAGCCCACGCCATCAGCATGAGCATCCTGACTTTATTTGTGTCGGATTGAGTGCTGTGGTTTGCATAATTCTTGTATTAAATCGTTTGCAAACGATATGGCAAAATCTCAACTCTTCCAAATATTTCCTCGATTTTTTCTTCTTGGCTGATTATTCCGTGGCTTCCACCACACCACCGCCAAACACTTCTTTGGTCCAGCCGGCGGCAATGTAGGCGGCACGGGTTCCTTGCGGAACGGTGAGGACGCAGTCGTTGGGAATTCCACGGAAGACGTTTGTGCCCAAGGTAGGTGGAGTCGTGGCATGAGAAACGACGGACATGAACTTGCAACAATCGAAGGCGTTATTCTCAATCATGGTTAGGGTGCCGGGCAATTCGATGGACGTCAAAGACACGTTCCAATTGAAAGCATAAATGCCGATACTGGTAATGCCTTCGGGCAGGTGGATGTGCTTCATGAGCCAGCATCCTTCGAAGGCTCCATACGCGAGGGCGGTGGTTTCTTGGGGTACCACAGTGGTTTGGCACCCTGCAATGAGCCGGTTGGTGGCAGTTTCCATGATGGCATTGCAATGGTTGCGCGAGTCGAACACGGAATTTTCTTCAGACACCTCGATGCTCACCAAATTGGGGCATGTAGCCAGAAAACTTTCACCGATGGCACGTATGCCTTTACCGACGTGGATGGATTGAAGGTTTTCGCAATCATAGAACACAGAACTTTGACATACCTCTACGTTGGCGGGGATGTCCATGTGGATTAGGCTCTGGCAATATTCAAATGCATTGTGCCTAATAATTTTAATGGATGGAGGTATATGGATGGATTGTAGATTTTTGCAACCTTGGAACTCCTTCTCTTCTATCGCTTCCAGTCTCGTGAAACACTCAAACTCGTTGAAGGAAATAATGGTGGTGTCACCCCGAAAGACACTGTCCAAATGGGTCACATGGGCTGCTTCTTTCAGACTCAGTTCCCCATCGCCATTTGTGTCCCAATGGGCGACGCATAGTGCCTTGACAGCAGGGTCGGCAAAGTCGATGGGGGCATCGTCGGCAGATGATGTGTGGAGAAAGAATGCCACAAGGGCTATAATAGCCAATATGGGAAGGGCGATGAAGGCGAAACGAAGCATTTTGGAGTGGGAAGCATCGTGATTGTAAGGTGCCTCGTGATGCGAGGCGGGCTCAAGATGCTTGCTTTCCTCTTTCGGCACAAATGCTTTTCCTTTCTGTGCCTGCTGCTGAAAGACTTCCCAACTTTCGACACCGATAAATTGTGCCAAGAGGTCGAGGGTGGATGTACGTGGAGTGACAGGTTCTGACAGATAACCCCACAGACGTTTCAGTGTGGTGGTGCTGACCTTCTGATGCAGTTTCTCAAAGATGGCATCCGAAAGGAAGTCGAAGTCTTTGGGTGTCCGCATCTTTCTGTCGGCTACGGTCTCAATGGCTTCGCGGAGCTGCGCTATGACTGTGTCTTGTGTGTCCATGTCTGGTTTGTCTTAAATAGTGGCAAGTTTCTTTAAGTCGCGAACGAAATCAGGGGTGGCAACAATCTTACAATTCATCGATGATGGACTCTGCTGTTACGCCTTTCAAAGATCCGACCTGCATTTGACGAAGCTGGCCGAAGGCGTGGTCAATCTTTTTTAGTGTCTTTTCTTTGCCCGTCGCTGGCCTTTTGGTGATGGTTGCACCAGACAAGGACCATCCCATTTTGGATATCATTTTCGTAAAGAAACCGACATCCGCATTTGGTATGTCAATGGTTATTGCTGTCATCCTTTCTTATTGTTTAAGTTTTTCTGATTGCAAAGATATACCAAAATCTCGACTCCCCCAAATTTTTCGTTGCTTTTTTGTTTCACAGTGTTTAGGGGTTAAATATATATATACTCAACTTGCTGAAGTAGTTAAGTAATCAGCAGTTAAGTAGTTAAGCCGGTACTAAGGATGTACGATGTACAATGTACGATGTACGATGAGTCCGTCAACTGTCAATTGTCAACTGTCAATTGTCAACTAAGCATAGCGATAACTCCTTTCACTCCGTAACTCCCAAAGAAGTTGAGCACTTGCCAGACACATATATATATTATAGGCCTTCACCAATTTTGAGCATTGCGGAGATGAAATTTAACCTTTTAACCATTTAACTCTAACCTTTTAAGCGTGCGCTGTCGTCACCCCCACTCGCGCATGCAAGTGTATTCCACAAACGAACGTAAGTCTTGCCAACAGACGAACGTAAGTGTCCCTCACAAACGAGTTGCAAAACGTAGAATATTCTCTGTTTTATGCCAAAAACGTAGAATATTCTCGTTTTTTCCGATTTTTCGAGAATATTTTTAACAGTCCTTTTTCGGTTCACCAGTAAAACCCTGTGTGGGGATTTGGATAAATCCTATAAATCTGCAGAATCAGCTTAATCATCCCAAAGGGGTATGTTTTTATATAAACAAGTTCCTGCGGAACGATTGAGCGGATTAAACAGATTTTTGCTTATGGGTAAGCCATTACTCGGATTGATTCTGATTAATCGGATTAGAGCCTCGCGCGGCTCTTGCAACTATCCGGATGGGCTTTCGCCAAGAAAGGGGAATTCTGCCGAATCAGCAAATCCGTGGTTTTATTACTTGAGAGTGTTTTTGTTTAAGACAGACACATGTGTTTACGAGTGAGCCCCTTTTTCTCGCCGTAACTTTGCAGCAGATTCAGTTGAAAATTGAAAACTAAAAACTAAAAGTATAAGCCACTTTTGCTAACAAGAGACGATCTGAAAGACAGGTGACTTATACTTTTAGTTTTTAGTTGTTCACTTTTCACTTATTTTAACGTGGATTCGACGAAAACCACAAATAATTAAATTTATGAAAAATTGGCTACGCCGAGCTGAAGGTTCGTGATTAATTGGCTACGCACTTGCTTGTAGCAAGTTGCCCTACGGGCGAGCTAAAGGTTCGTGTTTTAGTTTGAACATAAATTATCATGAATTAAGTAGGTGAACAAAAATAGTTTATATGATACGGCAAGCCGCATTTTTCTCGGACAATAATTACCAATAATTTCCAAAAATTGGTTCCAATAATAATTATTGGATAAAATTATCGTCAATTATTGGAAATGCTCCCTGCAGCTTTGAAACTCATGTCGAGTCCCTTCACGCTGTGGGTCAAGGCTCCAAAGGAGATAAAATCGACACCAGCCTTGGCATAAGGTATCATCGTGTCGAAGGTGATGCCGCCAGAGGATTCTGTTTCGGCACGACCTGCCACAATTTTGACTGCCTTCTCGGTGTCGGCAGGTGTGAAGTTGTCGAACATGATACGGTCGCAACCTTCGGCAAGAGCCTCATCGAGTTCCTTGAAGTTGCGCACCTCACACTCAATCTTGAGGTCTTTCCCATGATCCTTGCAGTATTGCTTGGCACGGGAGATGGCGTTGTGCACACCGCCGCAGAAGTCGATGTGGTTATCCTTGAGCAGGATCATGTCGAAAAGTCCGATGCGGTGGTTCATGCCACCACCAATCTTGACGGCTTCCTTTTCGAGCATACGCATGCCAGGAGTGGTCTTGCGGGTGTCGAGCACACGGGTCTTGGTGCCCGCATCGATGAGGGCTTGCTGATACTTGTGGGTCATGGTGGCAATACCACTCATGCGCTGGAGGATGTTGAGCATGAGGCGTTCTGTCTGAAGAAGACTCTGCTCCTTGCCCTTCACGGACATGACGATGTCGCCGGGCTTGACATGAGCACCATCCTGTATATACACTTCCACCTCCATCGTGGGGTCGAAACGGCGGAACACCTCTTTGGCTATCTCCACACCGGCAAAGATGCCCTCTTCTTTGATGAGGAGTTTGCTCTCGCCGTAGGCATCGGCAGGGATGCAACAGAGCGTGGTGTGGTCGCCATCGCCAATGTCTTCGGCAAAAGCGAGGTCTATGAGTTTATCGTTGAGTTCTTCTACGCTTAACATAGTTGGAAGAATTATTTAAAGTACCAAGCAAGACCAATCTTCACACCAAACTCACTCTTGTCGGAGAAATCGGAGAGGGACACATCATAATAAAGGGATGGCTCAACCGT
Source organism: uncultured Prevotellaceae bacterium (assembly GCA_900316975.1). Lineage (GTDB taxonomy): Bacteria > Bacteroidota > Bacteroidia > Bacteroidales > Bacteroidaceae > Minthosoma. Next base: position 24,825 of record ONFA01000038.1, read on the forward strand.
AAGGTGGCGATTGAGGAAGAAGCAATAACCCACTTCAGGGGTGATCTGCACATCGTTGAAGTTCGGAGCCTCATGCACATATTTTGCACCAGCCTGAAGGAAAAGCCCATTCTGCTTGATGAGATAGCGAAGTTTGCCACCCACATAGAACTTCTGCATGTCAGAGTTGTGATAGTCGAAACCTGCCTCAGCAATCGCCATCCAAGCCTCCTCAAACATATAGCCGCCATTCACACCAAGGTTGAAACGTGCCTTGTGGGACTTGCTGTAGGAGAATCCTGCAGCGTTAGTGGTAGCCGCCAGATAGTACTTGCCTTTTTCGAACTGCGCGAAGGCACTGCTTATGCCAACGAGGGCAAAGATGAGTGTTAAAACGATTTTCTTCATACCATTATGATTTATCAATTGTGAATTATGAGTTGGATTGATATTGTTCCTTCTTATAGAGCGCCCACACCAACGCACCGCAAATGGCTACATAGCCAAGGATATGGGGCAGATAGGTAAGCCATGTGTTCCACACGATGCCGTTGTAGAGATAAAATCCTAATCCTACAGCAAAGAACGCGACGGGCTGCCAAATGTACCGTTTCATCGTACATATTGCTTTTTAGCCCACAGGATGTACCACACAAGTACACCCAACGTGATAAGACCACCGAGCACATAAGCAATCGTGTGGTTGAGTTGGAAGCCCTCTGGGGCAATGAGTATATAGGTGGAGCATACGATGGTCATCCACAAGGCTGGCACCAGCGAAACGAGGAAAGCAAATTTTTGTGTTCTCTCTGCTGCACTGCGTCTGGTCAGCCATGCCGTCACAGCCCATAGGGTAAATGCAGAAAGGCTCTGGTTGAACCATGCAAAGTAACGCCACAGGATGTCGAAGTTGACGAAGATGAGAGCGCCGCTAATGACAAAGATGGGCAACGACAGCAACAAACGCTTATAGATCTTATTCTGCTTGTAATGCATGAAATCTGCAGCAATCAGACGGGCACTGCGCAATGCTGTGTCACCACT
>ONFA01000014.1 GCA_900316975.1 uncultured Prevotellaceae bacterium
TAAGAGGGGCTTACTTTTTGAAAAAAGTATCCGCAATGCCTGTTTTTCGGCAGTGCGGAAGATTTTTAATGTTCATTTGATTTTTAGCGGACAGCAATAGTTTTTAATAGTAAACTTTATCTTGTTTTCAAAGTTATTATCGGATGGATTCTTGATTCTCATGGAGTAAAGTATTCCATTAATATCATTATTGTAGTTTCCAGCTTCCTTTATGGGTTCTGTCAGATATAGATATGTTTCTTGTGTGTGATCTCCCATCGTTTTCAATGTTACGTTTCCGTTACTGACTATTGCTGTTATACTGTTTGGAGCTATGTCCCATACCGGTTTCCATTTTTCGTTATCGTCCCTCCGTATTACAACTCGGAGTTCGTATTCTCCATCTTCCAAAGATTTCGGTATGAAAAAAGGAAGTGTTGATGAAATAGAATTGCTTATTTTCATCGACTGACTTTGTGGAGAATATATGGCGGTTAGGAATGTACCGTCTTGATAAACACCAAGAGCACGTTGCCATGTCCAATTATTTCCTTGTTCCTTTATATAATCATTGGTATAAATTTGTAATTTAGTTGACAAATAGAATGTTTGGCCCAAAGGGATGTCCAATTCTTCCAGTCGACTATCGTGATTGAGATGCAATGGTTCCACAAGATAGACAGGATAATCGTTAAAATCCTCTTCGTTAAAGTTCTCTTCTGGATAAAGGTCTGTTGCCATGCCTTGCTCCCAGTTATAATAAATTCCATAGTCACCAGGATATATGTCAGCTCTTTGATTGATGACATCCAAACTCGCATATTTATTCTCTGCTTCACTAGCATGTCCGAAGTTGAAATGATATAGACCCTCTTCATTTTTCCCATCTATAACGAAAATATGCCCAATACCTTCTGGTTCGCAGCCATAACGGAACGCTCGTCCACGATAGTAAACGGGGTGTTTGGCTTCTATTTGTTCGTCAAGCATTTTTAGCCATTGTTCAGTTGAGTAGAACTTGCGCAGTCGAAATCTACATTTCGGCGAGATATGCAGATATTTTTGTAATCCCCAAACCATTCGATTATTCTCTGTTCCGTTATTTGGGTATTTTAATGTCATTGCAGCAGCAACATGCCAAACGAGATTAGCTACGGCATCTGCTTGCTTCTCGTTGTAGTTATCGTATTTGTTGAGAATATTACTGTAATCAATATTATGTGTTAAGTAGTCAAAATCGTTGTATAAGGTAACGTGACCATATCCATGTAACGGACGCTGATAGTAATTTAGAATCTGTGCCACAGCTATGGGACCACAGCCTGCTTTTACATTTCCAGGAATATCCTTGTTAAATGGATATTCTTGATGCCATAAGCTCTTTAGCATTGGTTTTACACTCTGTGCATAACAATCATGACTGATAATAGAAGCAAATATAAAAATAAGAAACGTTTTTTTCATGTTTTGTGAAACCATCTGGAAAATTGAAAAGGCGGAACCGTTCGATGCTTATCGAAATTCTGGTTACCGCCAAGTAGACCTTTGATGATACAAGCAAGAACAGCCCACGCCTATCAACGTGAGCCTTTCGTCTGCTTGTTCTTTCATCTTGAATGTTTTGGCGGTATTCGAATCTCAAGAACAAGAGCAAAAGCTCAAATTATGTTATAAGTACGAACAGAAACGCTATTCTGTAAGTTAATAATTTTGTTTATTAAATTCTCTGCGACCTCGTGAGGCCGAGCCTCATCTGACAGGTCGATTAGCATTTTTTCTGTTTATTCCATTGGCAATTGGTTTGAAGGTTTGACTTTGGTTGAATTCTTTCTTCGGTCGCAAAAGTACAAAACTTTTACATACGAAACAACAAATCTTAAAAATTTTGTTGGAACAAGGAGCCATCTTTCTTATTTCAAACTCCCTTGTTTTATTTCTTTGTCCAAATAACTGTATATATAAACAGGGCTTTGAAAATAGAGTCCTGTCTTGGGATCTTTCAACTTGGCGTATGTTTCAGAATTATAGAGGATATCCATCGCTTCGGAAGGAGCAATCTTATATTCTTCAACCAGCATGACAATAAGGTCTCTGGCTGTACATTCGTTCATATAGTCAATCTCGCTCATATCAGTCGTAATGAATTGATGGCTTTTTGAGTAGCAAAAAAATACTGAAAGGTAATCCCTTTCATATAATGAAGACGTTCCAGAAAGGTCTCCATGTCAATATTGTTTTCTAAGACATTTCTGATTTGTACTCCTACTTTATCATTCGCAATGGGACCATACACAATGTCAAATGTGTGGATGTTCTCTCGTTGACGATTGTTTCTGTTGGCAAAGATAAAGTCTGCCCATTCTCGTGTATAGGAGTCAAATGACTGAAATGACAGACTTCCATCGTGCAGTTTTTCTTCATCAAATTCATAAGTAAGGATAGTAGGAGTTCCCCCAAGAAGATTGGTTTTGAATTCTGCCAACTCTCGGGCTTGTGCTTCATTCGCTGAAAGATAGAAGCCACATCCGAAGTCTTTGCCTACTTGTGACTTACTCAATTCTATTTCCGTGAAAGGCTTGTTTGTTCCGTGATATAGTTTCATACAAGTGTCCCTCCATAGCGTTGACAATAATCAGACATAGCATCAACCATATCGTCGAAACTCTGAGTGTGAGCCACATTGTACTGCTTCTCCAGAAATTCAATTGCTTTGAAACGTCGAAGATAACGATAAGCCTGAATGTCTGTAAGTTGGTAGTGTCTCGCAAACTCATTTACAAACATCACCAAATATTCAGCTTTGTCTCTAATGCTTGCCATAGGCTCTTTGTCGCTTTTAAACTGATTCATTGAATGAACTCGCCCCAAAGGTACGACTTTTTTCCCGAACCCTCACCACAAAACCTCATCAACTTACATTATTTATAGAGAAAACGCTCCCCACCCATTGTTTTCCATCCTCTCAACGGCAGCACATTCAAGATACTTACACCATAGCACCGTCAACCACCATTGAAATCTCCTTACCCTTCTAAAGCGAAGCATGGAGACACCATCAGATGACGGGTCGTGATGTCCCACTCAGAGCCTCAAAAGGGATGAGAGTCTCACCTATACCACAGGTGAGACTCTTACCTATGTCATAGGTGAGACTCTCACCCCTCTGGAGGTTCTGAAACACCCTTTTTTACCGTTTACCTGCCCCCTTTTTTAAGTCGAACTCACGTCTAAAACGTGGCTTCGTTATGCTCTGCCTTATATTTATATGTGGAAATGGCATACAAAACATAGAAACGAACCAAGCAATCTTGCTCAGAAGACAGCAGCAATCTTGCGAATACTGCGTAGCCGAGAAAGAAAAGACTGGTTGCGTTTGGCTGCCAATAGGTTGTAGCGAGTCTGCATGGCTAGCAAGGGAGTGGCGGGAAGATCAAGAGCTGCCTCAAGCAGCAATGCCAATTCCGTGTTCAGCGGACGTTTGCCGTTCAGCACCTCGTTCAACTGCGAATACGCTACCCCTATCTCCTCAGCCAATTTTCGCTGAGAAATGCCGCGATACTCTATTTCATCCTTAATCACTTCGCCTGGATGTGTAAGATAGGCAGGCTCCAAATTGTTTGCAATCATTTTATTATCCATTCCTATGTTCCGTTACTTGTAATGGTTTGACAAATCCACTATGCTACAAACTTCTGCAAAGGTTTCATCACCTTGCAGAATTTCTCTGAATTCAATGCGGTACTGGTCATTTATTCTGACAGAGGAAAGTCCCTCCTTATCACCATGCAACTTTTCATAATGAAGACCACCATAATGAGTCAGCCCCTCTAATGTCATTAAGTATTTTAACGCATCCTTCTATTCATCAAAAATGAACTTTTCAATCGTTGTCATACCATCTGTTTCTATCTTGCCAAATTCGTTTTCCTTGAGTTCCTTCTCTCCAGTTATGAAGTATGATGCGACTATTTTTTTTACGAAGTCAGAATCAATCCTATACTCTCCAAGGACTTTGTCCGTATCTTCTTTATCTACTATGATAATATATTTGGAAGAGACTATACTACCATAAGAATTATTGGCGGAACAACTAATCATCACCATATACTGATAAGGCTGTTCTTTATCTTTCTGAAGTTTATATTCAAGGTTAAATGCAACCATTGATTCATACAGATTTTGGGATGCTTTCTCCTTTTCTTTACGCCATAAATAGTTGTCACGATCTTTGTATCGATTATTCTCATCAACAGCTTCAGAGAATTTTTCAGACAGTGACATAAGATTTTTGTTCAAGAAAAGAGGCACTGTATCAAGCAAGACTTCTATTTTCTCCACCTTGAAAGAAGATGGGTCTTTCATCTGCTTTTTTAGATATTCTGTTGCTGTGCTTTTCACATTGCTTTCTGTACATCCCATAAGTAAAAGGATTATGCTTAATAAAGAAAAAGATAAGAGAAACTTACTTTTCATGATATAATTGGATATAAAAAAGGCGGAACCGTTCGATGCTTATCAGAAGCTCGGTTACCGCCAAGTGACCTATCGCAAACAAGCACGAATAGTCCACGCCCATTGAGCGTGAACTTTCGACAACTTGTTCTTTGCGATGAATGTTTTTGGCGGTATTCAGCTTCTAAGAACAAGAGCAAAAGCTCAAATCTATGTTATAAGTACGAACAGAAACGCTATTCTGTAAGTTAATAATTTTGTTTATTAATACTCTGTGACCTTATGAAGCAGAGCCTCATCTGACAGGTCGATTTGCGTTTTTCTGTTTATTTCATTGGCAATTGGTTTGAAGGTTTGACTTTGGTTAAATTCTTTCTTCGTTTGCAAAAGTACAAAACTTTTACAAACAAAACAACAAATCTTGCAAAAAAATACGTTGAATCAAATATTCCCTTAATAACAAGGTCATGCTATTTCACTAATTTATAGTAAGGATCTTAAGTGAAAGCATCTATGATGAATAAGAAATAGGGACGTAGAGATAAAGAAGACTATGTACAACTTCTCCTCCCTGGTCGTTTCACGCTCACCTTATTCACCGCATCCATCTTGTAGTTGACATTGTTGACCACGGCATCAATGAAATGGAGATTGCCATCAAGGTCAACAAGGACATTGGAGGACTTGACATCAGAAATTTCATATTGACCATTAAACCAGATGTCGTCCATATCAACGGTGTAACCATGTGATTCGAGAAAATCGTCTATCTCTTCATCAGTGGCATAGCGAAGAGGCTCTATGAAAGGCTGTTTGAGGACAACGCAAGGTTCTCCGATGCTGTTGTGAGTAAAGCCTATGATGATGTAGGCATCATCAGGAAACAGTTCGTTATGAGCCATCAAACGATGAATGAAACCATCTAAACTGGTAGCAGAAGGGGATAATAGGGCAAAATTGTTGAGTTTGATAGCATAGAGATTATCTTTTGAAATGAAGACATCGTTCTCTTGACCATTGCCAATCATTTTGCCTGCATAATCTTCTATCCTCTCAATCCATGTCCCAAGGCTTTTAGCTCGCTGAACGACATGCCCAAGTAGGGATTCTCTATCCCTAATGATTGGTTGAGCTTTCGTTGTGTCTGAATTCTTGTAGCCGAATCCACAGGTCTGTTCCAACGTGGCTTTGATGCATGGATGGCTGCCAAATAGTCGTTCCAACTCTTGTTGTTCATTGCTGTTCATCTTTAATTAGAGGTGAGCATTTACTTTGTCGCCACAAATTTACAATCTTTTTCTTTTACCACCAATTATTATTAAGAAAAATTATTGTACCTTTGCATTCGCAGTATCAAAAAAGGATATTATGGCAAATTATATTTTTGAGTTGAAAGATAAGGTGCGCGACTATGAGTGCGACCTGCAGGGCATTGTGAACAATGCGAATTATCAGCACTATCTGGAGCATTGCCGACATGAGTTTCTGTTGGCACACAACATCAGTTTTGCGGAACTGCATGAGAAGGGGACGGATGCCGTGGTGGCTCGTCTGACCATGCAGTTTAAGGTGCCACTGAAGAGCCGTGATGAGTATGTGACGAAACTCTGGATTAAGAAGGAGGGGGTACGCTATATTTTTATGCAGGACATTTTCCGTCTGCCCGACATGAAGCTGTGCATTCGTGCACAGGTGGATTCGGTGTGCCTCGTGAATGGCACATTGGCTGAAAGCCCTGAACTGAACGAGAAGTTTGCTCCTTTTCTTCAATAGTTAAACCCAAATGGGTCATTAAGAAACAAATTACCATAATTAAAATAATTTTATCCACAAATTATCATAATTATAGAAATTAGTGGGTGAAATTATGACAAATTTGTTTTACGACAGAGCCACGAAGTGGCCTAATGACCGATTCGGGTTAAAGACCCCTCCAATGATAAGACCCCTCCAACTCCCCTGTTTAGGGGAGAGAAGTCAGGGTTAGGGTTGGAGTTGAGAGTTGACAGTTGAGAGTTGGAGTTGAGAGTTGACAGTTGAGAGTTAAGGTAAAGGTTTTCATGAACACACAAGAAATCGTTTCTTCCATTGCGCTGACCAAACTGAAGGGTTTGAGTCTGCTGAATGCCCGTACACTGATGGACGCAATGGGGTCGGCGAGTGAGGTGTTTGCCCATCGGAAGGACATTGTTAGCCTCATTCCTGATGCCAGTGAACGACTGGTGGCGGCTTTTGCTGCTGTGGATGATGCATTGAAGTTGGCGGAGGAGGAGATGGAGTCTGTTGAACAGAAGAAGTTGAGGGTGCTCACGTTGAATGACGAGGATTATCCGCAGCGGCTGAGGGAGTGTGAGGATGCTCCGTTGGTGCTTTATTGTTGCGGCAATGCCAATCTGAACGGTCGGCGCATCGTCAGCATTGTGGGCACAAGGAAGTGTTCGGAGTATGGGCGTGAGGTGTGCAACAATTTTATTGCTGACTTGAAAAGCTACTACCCTGACACGCTGATTGTGAGCGGACTAGCATACGGCATTGATGTGTGTGCCCATCGTGCGGCTCTCGACAATGGTATGTCAACGGTGGGTGTGTTGGCTCATGGGTTGGACACTATTTACCCTTCGATGCACCGACAGGTGGCAGCAGACATGGTGCATCAGCAGGGAGGGCTGTTGACGGAATATCCCCTTCACACGCAAATTGAGAAGGGGAATTTTGTGCGTCGCAACCGCATTGTGGCAGGTCTGTGCGATGCTTGCATTGTGGTGGAGAGTTCGGAACGGGGTGGTTCCCTCATCACTGCCGAGTTGGCAATGGAATATAATCGTGATGTGTTTGCTTTTCCAGGACGCGTGTATGATGAATATAGTCGTGGATGTAATCATCTCATCCGTAAGCAACAGGCAACCTTGCTCACTTGTGCTGCCGACCTTCTTGACGCGATGGGGTGGGAGAATCCGTTGGCACAAACGTCCAAAAAGAAGGTTGTGCAACAAGAACTTTTCCCCGACCTTACTGATGAGGAACGTGTGTTGGTGAACACGCTCAAGGATGTGGATGACAAGCACATCAATCAGATTGCCATCGATGCCAACATTCCTTACTCACGTGCCAGCATGATTCTTTTTGATTTGGAGATGAAGGGGGTTGTGAAGGCGCTTGGAGGTGCGAGATACAGGCTGATGCATTAGTGTGATGTACGATGGATGATGTACGATGTACGATGTGGGCTAACGCGATGCGCACAAGCCGCATGGTAAATGGAAAAATAAATTGTACATTGTAAATCGTTAAATTGTAAATTTACAATGCCTGCATGTCGTTCAGTTTCTTGTAGTAGCCATCCTGCTCAATCAGCTCTTCATGCGTGCCGCATTCCACAATTTTTCCTTCATGGAGCACATAGATCTCGTTAGCGTTCTTGATGGTGGAAAGACGGTGTGCAATGGCGATGGTGGTGCGCGATTTCATGAGTTTTTCCAACGCATCCTGCACCAGGCGCTCACTCTCTGTGTCGAGCGCGGAGGTGGCTTCGTCGAGAATCAGTATGGGAGGATTCTTCAGAATGGCTCGTGCTATGGAAATGCGTTGGCGCTGACCGCCTGAGAGTCGTCCGCCTCGGTCGCCTACATTGGTTTGATAGCCTTGTTCCATCTCCATGATGAAGTCATGGGCATTGGCGATTTTTGCGGCAGCCTCCACCTGTTCCTGTGTGGCACTTTCCACTCCGAAGGCGATGTTGTTGAAGATGGTGTCGTTGAACAGGATGGCTTCCTGATTGACATTGCCTATCAAGCCTCGCAGCGAATGGAGGGAGAGGTTGCGCACATCTTCTCCGTCAATCTTGATGGTGCCTGAGGTAACATCGTGATAGCGTGGAATGAGGTCAACGAGGGTGCTCTTGCCTGACCCTGACTGCCCCACCAATGCGATGGTCTGCCCCTTCTTGATGGTGAGATTGATGTCGTGCAGAATTTCATGCCCTTCGTTGTAGGAGAAATGCACATGTTCCAACTGTATGGAGTCGGTGAGCGCATCTATCTGCTTGGGGTCTGAAACTTCCTTGATGTTGTTCTCTGCATTGAGAATCTTGTTGATGCGCTCCAACGAGGCAAGTCCTTTCTGAATGCTGTAGCCTGCTTTGGAGAGGTCTTTGATGGGCTGCAAGGTGGTATAGAGAATGACCAAATAGTAGATGAATCCGCTGGCGTCGATGGGGCTGCTGCCTGAGAAGATGAGATAGCCGCCAAACCAGAGGACAATGACTATCATGCAGGTGCCCAAGAACTCGCTGACGGGATGGGCAGCCGACTGACGTATCGCCACTTTCATGGAGGCATTGCGGAACTCGTTGTTCACTGCCGTGAAGCGGTCTTCCATCTTTTTTTCTGCAATGAAGGCCTTGATGATGCGGAGTCCTCCGAGGGTTTCCTCTATCTGACTGATGCCATCGCTCCATTTCGATTGGGCATAAAGGGAGTTCTGCTTGAGTTTCTTACCGATACGCCCGATGCCGCCTGCCAGCAGAGGCACTACCAGCAGGGTGAAAAGTGTGAGTTGCCAACTCATGGCAAACATCGTTCCTACATAGACCAAAATGAAGATGGGGTTCTTGATGATCATGTCGAGCGATGAGGTGATGCTGCTGTCAATCTCATTCACATCGGTCGAGACGCGTGCCAAGATGTCGCCTTTCCGCTCCTCGGAGAAGAAGGAAAGCGGCAGGGAAAGAATCTTCTTGTAGATGTCGGCGCGGACGTCGCGGATTATGCCTGTGCGGAGGGGCATCAGACAGGCTGAACCGCCAAAATAGGTGGCGGTCTTCAGCAGGGTGAGGCTGGCAAGCACAATGCCCAACACCAGAAGCGTTGTGGCAGGACCATAGGTGTCGACCAGACATTGCGAGTAGTAGTAGCCGTTGTTTGTCATCACCTCCACCAGATTGTCCACATTGCATGTGCTCCAGTCCACCAGTTCGTACCGCTCTGTATTCACTTTGAAGAGAATTTGCAGAATCGGCAACAGGATGGAGAAGGAGAATACGTTGAAGAGTGCTGCCAAGATATTCATGGCAAACGTTCCTGCAATGTATCCTTTGTAACGGGCAAAGTATTTGCCCATCTGGTTGAAGAATTCTTTCATTAACTGTTGTTTTTTGCCTTGAATGCCATCGCATAGAGTTTCATCTGCTTCAGCATGGCCAAAAGCCCGTTGCTGCGTGTGGGGGAAAGGTGTTCCTTCAAACCGATGTCTTCTATGAAATGGAGGTTGGCATTCAAGATGTCGTCGGGTGTCTGGTTGTCCAACACACGGATGAGCAGGGTGACTATGCCCTTCACGATGAGTGCATCACTCTCTGCCTGGAAGTGAATCTTCCCTTCGGGTGTGAGGTCTGCCTGCAACCAAACTCTGCTCTGGCAACCATCAATGAGGTTGCTCTCCACTTTGTATTGTTCGGGCAGCGGTTCTTGTTCACTGCCTAAGTCGATGAGCATCTGGTATTTGTCCATCCAATCATCGAAACCTTCAAACTCTTCGATGACCTCCTGTTGTATTTCTTCTATCGTCATTGTTCTGTCCATATCACTTCCAGCATGGTTTGTCCCACTGCCTTCAGTGTTTCTTTGTTGATGTTCTTGATATTGTCGTCCAAGGTGTGCCAAGTGCTGGGGAATCCTCCATTTTGTGTGTCGGAACCAATCACGTCTATACAGGGGATGCCACCTTGGTTCACTTGCAGGTGGTCGTCTGTGATGTAGCCGCCTTCTTGGTCGTAACTGAAATATTTGCCATATCCGATGCGTCCGGCTGCACCCCACACTTTGTCTACGATGGAGGGTGCATAACTCATGGAATATTGTTCACGATAGAAGACGGTGTTGCTGCCTCCCACCATGTCGAGGTTGATGCCATAGCGTGCTGTGTAGCCTTCCACATGGCGCTTGCCTGACCAGTACTGGCTGCCTAAGCACCAGCTGCTTGCGTTGTTGCTGCCACCACCTTCTCCGCTGTCTTCTGCATCCCAACAGATGAAATCCACACCTATCTTCACTTGGCTGGAATCGTTTGCCAACTGCAACTGACGTGCTATCTCCAGCATCACGCCAATGGAACTGCCGCCATCGTTGGCACCGTCAATCGGGGTGTTGTGATTTGCTTCATCGGGGTCATTGTCTGCCCATTGACGACTGTCCCAATGCCCTGCAATCAAGATTCGTTCTGCTGCTTCGGGATTGTAGGATGCGATGATGTTGCGCATCTTGATGGGGGTGCCATCGTAGAGTTTCGCATCGGCATACTGGTCATACACCACTGCTCCAAAACTCTTGAATTTCTGGGCAATATATTCACCGCATGAATCGTGTGCCGCAGAGTTCATCACACGAGGACCGAATGCACATTGTTCTGCTACATATGCATAAGCAGAATCTTCACAAAAAACAGGTGCCGGCGACACGTAATCAGCCACCTCCACCTTCTTTTCCTTACAACCTGCCAGCAACAGAGCCAATGCTACAAAATATAGTATTTTCTTCATTTTTGATGATTTAGCAGGTGCAAAGGTACGGATTTTAATTGAAAAATAGAAACTCTGCCAGTTTTTCCACTGCTTTTGCACGGTGACTGATGTTATTTTTCACCTCATTGCCCATTTCGGCAAAGGTCTTTTCATAGCCATCAGGTACAAAAAGGGGATCGTAACCGAAACCTCCATCGCCACGTTTCTCCGTGATGATGTGTCCCTCGACAACTCCGTCGAAGAAGTGTGTCTCCCCCTCGTAAATCAAAGCAATGCACGTGCGGAAACAGGCCTTTCGGTTCTCTTCCCCAGCCAGTTTCTCAAGCAGCACATCCATATTGGCATCGTCCTTGTTGCCAGCAGTTACCTGACGACCATTCTTTACAGCATAACGTGCTGAATACACACCAGGCTCTCCACCTAATGCTTCCACTTGCAGACCTGAATCGTCGGCAAAGCAATCGAAGCCGAAATGTTCCTTCACGTAGCGAGCCTTCTGTAGGGCATTCTCGCGAAAGGTCGTTCCTGTTTCTGGAATGTCCACGTTGCAGCCGATGTCCTTCAGGCTTTTCACGTCAAATTTGTTGCCAAGAATGGCACGTATCTCTTCCAACTTGTGTGCATTGTTGCTGGCGAACACTAAGGTTTTCATATCTTTCTCTTTATTTTATGCAAAAATAGTATATTCTTTTCACATTGGTTAGCACATTTATACTATTTTTTATCTTTTTCTGCATTTTTTTCTCTTTTTCTTTGACAAATAGAAAAAAAAGACCTACTTTTGTTTACAATTTGTTTTTCATATATTCATCAAATAAGAAAAAAGTACAACTGATAACTTCCTCAAACAATGGAAAAGATAGATAAACTTGACAAGCAGATTATGGAGATTATCTCCGCCAATGCCCGTATTCCCTTCAAGGATGTTGCTGCCGTTTGCGGTGTATCACGGGCAGCCATCCATCAGCGTGTTCAGCGTCTGATTGATACCAATGTCATCGTGGGTTCGGGCTACGTCATCAACCCCAAGAGTCTCGGCTACAAGACTTGTACCTATGTGGGCATCCGTCTGGAGAAGGGTTCTATGTATGAACGTGTGGTGAATGAACTAAACAAGATTCCCGAGATTGTGGAATGTCACTACACCACAGGGCCATACACCATGCTCGTGAAACTCTATGCACGTGACAACGAGCAACTCATGGATCTTCTCAACCGTAAGATACAAGGCATCACTGGTGTCGATTCCACCGAGACGCTCATCTCGCTCGACCAGAGCATCAAGAAGGAGGTACCTATCTGTGTGACAGACAAGCCGGAAGAGAAAATCCAGAAAGGTGGCAAGGCAAAAATCATCCTCGCCGAGGACGAATAAGCAAAGACGGATAAGTAACATTCTAAAATCGATAAAGACGGGCACTCAGCGCAAATGATATGCGCTGAGTGCCCGTAATATTTTGTGCACGGTGTGGGAAATAGGAGATGCACGGTGCGCCCTTGAAGAAGGGCATGCGAAGTCCCCCATCTTTTGTCAGGCACTTGAGCGACTAAGGTCTATTTTAGATGGCGTGAATGGTGAAGATTTTCGTCGAAGACTTTGAATTCATAGCCTTCGTCGCGGAGCCATTCGATGCATTGTGGCAGTATCTTCTTCAGTTTGTCGATGCTGCGGAGGGAGTCGTGGAAAGTGATGATGGAACCGTTGCGGGTGTATCGTTTCACATTCTCGAACACTTCTTCGGCTGTGAGGCGGCAGGAGTAGTCGCGTGTGACAAGGTCCCACATGATGATGGTGTAGTGGCGGCGCAGGCTGATGTATTGGGCGTTGCGCATCCATCCACGGGGAGGACGGAAGAGGTTTGAGTGGATAAGTTTGTCAGCTTCGTTGGCATTGCGCAGGTAGCGGCTGCTGCCCACCAGAAGTCCACCGATGTGGTTGAAGGTGTGGTTGCCCAGACGATGCCCGTGGGAACGGATGAGTTCGAACAGATGAGGGTATTTCCTCACGTTGTCACCCACCATGAAGAAGGTGGCTTTGACACCATAGCGGTCGAGCGTCTCGATGAGCCATGGGGTCGATTCGGGGATGGGTCCGTCGTCGAAGGTCAGATAGACTGCCTTCTCCGTCGGATTCATTCTCCAGATGGCGCTGGGATAGAGCCAACGCAGCCATTTGGTGGGTTGTTCGATAATCATCTTTTCATTTACTATCTGACCATTTACAATGTACAATTTACCTTTCGGGATGCGCACATCGCGTTAGCCTACATTGTACGTTGTAAATGGTCAAATGGTACATTATTGTAGTTGTATGCCAGCGTTCTCGCATTTCGACATGAAGGCGCTGTACAGTGCTTGGATTTCGCTGTCCATCTTTATTGCCTTCTTACCGTAATCAGCTGCTTTAGTGGCATTTGATTGAGAGATTTTGTTGTAATAGTCCTGAATCGTTGCCAAAGCATAGACCTCCTGATGGCAGTCACGGACGCTGCTCGCAAAATAGACGTTGCTCAATGACAAATACCACTTGATGTATTCCTTGGAATGCTTCTCGATTTGCTCGAGGATGGGGACAGCCCTTTCGGGTTTGCCGCATTCGATAAATGCATCGGCTATGTCAAGCGAAGCACTGCTGATGTCGTGTGGCACATTGTAGGACGGGATTTCCTTCTCGCACTTGTCAAGTGCCTTGAGTGCCATGTCTTTTTTGCCCTCTTTCACAAGATTGGTGATGAGGTTAGCAAACCAACGACGGTGCGTGAAGCACATGCGCATGGTGGTCTCGTCGATGTAGAGACCTGGCTGGCTCAGGTTGCCATAGCGGTATTTGTTCATCATGTTCTCATAAGCCTTGTCGGTGTCGATGACGGTGTGGACAATACCATAGGACATGCCGTTCTCCTCGAAGGTGAAGGGGCTGATGCGCCATGCCATGCCTTCCTGAATGAAGTGTCGCCACAGGTTACCGTAGTTGCTGGAACCGACAGTGGTGGACATATAGAGTGGGCGTGAGAAATTGCTCTGTGCAATCATCTCCAGCATCATGATGAAACTCTTTGACACACGATCCTGTCCCTCAAGGCTGATGACCATCTGGTCAGGAATGACCTCGTTGCCTAACGTGTCGGTCGGAATCATCATGCCTGAACGACGAACCGCTTCCTTATCAACGGTCACATACAATGTGTCGCTGGGCAGACAAGCAGGAAGTGATGCCACCAATTCCTTGTCACTTTCCGACAGACCTTCATAGTTCTTCAATAGGAACTTCTGGATGGCTGTCTTCAGCTCAAATGGGTCGTCGCCCCACAGACGTTTGGCAAGAGCGGAATCCTGTGCCGCCACTTCCCTGACAAGGTCTTTCATGCTCAAAACGCCGCCACCGATGTTCACTTCAGGATTAATATCCGTCATCTCTTGTTTACCAGCCGTGTATTGGTAGCGTTTCCATGAGATTGGGAGTGGGCTTGACTGACCTTCACCCGAGAAGGCTGGACGCTTCATCTGGTCAATGTACCAGTCGGTTTGGAGATAGGAAAGGTTGCACACACGTACATCAGTGCGTTTCCCCTCTGTATCTTCGTTGTACCAAAGTGGGAAGGTATCGTTGTCACCATTGGTGTAAATGACACCATCATGTGGGATGGTTTCAAGATAGTTCAGTCCGAAATCTCGGCACATGTAGCGATCAGAGCGGTCGTGGTCGTCCCATGTCTGGCTAACCATCTGCAAGGGCACAGCTATTGCAGGTACAAGACCTACAGCACCGGCAATGATGCTTGCCATGCGTTTCTCCATCTTCTTGCCAAGCCACTTGCCCAACAGGTCGTAGATGGCAGCGATACCAAGTCCGCACCACATGGCGAATGCATAGAATGAGCCTGCATAGGCATAGTCACGCTCACGGGGCTGAAGTGGGGTCTGATTCAGGTAGATGACAATGGCGATACCTGTCATGAAGAACAGGAAGAACACGACCCAGAACTGCTGGATGCCCTTGCGGTCGCGGAAGGCTTGCCAGAAGAAGCCAAGCAGACCCAGAATGAGTGGCAGACAGAAGAAGACGTTGTGTCCTTTGTTCTCTTTGAGGTCGGAAGGGAGCAAGTCTTGATTGCCCAAACGCATATTGTCAAGCCAATCAAAGCCTGAAAGCCAGTTACCATGCTCAAGTTCGCCATTACCCTGAATGTCGTTCTGACGACCGGCAAAGTTCCACATGAAGTAACGCCAGTACATCCAGTTCATCTGATAAGAGAGGAAGAAGCGGATATTATCTATTTGGCTTGGAATCTCAATAGTTTGGGATTCACGTCCAGGGATTCGATATTCAACAGAGTGGTAACTTACATTGCCCAGCCATGATTCGTAGGCGCGTACATGTTGTGCATCGTCGCTATAGATACGAGGGAAGAGCATACACTGGTCTGAGGGGTACTTGAGCGAGAACTTATCACGAATTTTTACATATTCATCCTTCTCGTTCTCGTTTTCCTTGTCCTTGCGCTGATAGACGGGTGCCCCCTTCTCGGTGGCATAAGCGAGATAACCATCACCATTGTCTTTGATTTCAGGCTGTGACTTGTATGTCTGACCAAAGAAGAGGGGGCGTTCACCATATTGTTCACGACCTAAGTATTCACCCAGCGTGAACACATCCTCTGGAGAGTTCTGGTCCATAGGAGGATTGGCTGTGGAACGGATGACGATGACAGCATAGGAACTGTAACCCACTGTCATCAGCGTCATGCAGAGAATGGCAGTGTTGAGGATACGTGGAGTGGCTTTCTTGGTGAAGAAAAGCACACTGGCAATGATGCTCAGCACGATGATGCCAATCACAACAGATGCCACACCATGTCCATAGAATGGGATGCCGAGGAGTGCAGTGCAGACAATGAACGAAACATACATACGGTTCTCGCTTTTGGCTTGAGTGGTCTCCCGCAATGCCCAGACAAGTGCAACGGCCAGAAGTGTGAGGTAGATGTAAAGTCCGATATTATAAGGCATGCCCAATGTGTTGACAAACAGCAACTCGAACCATCCACCAATCTTCACGATACCAGGCACAATACCATAAAGTACGGCAGCCACGATGATGCCTGAAACACCCAACACGATGAGCGATCCTTTGCCAGTCGGGTTCTTGCTCATCTTATAGTAATAGACGAGCACGATGGCAGGGATACAAAGGAGGTTCAGCAAGTGGACACCGATGGAAAGCCCCACCAAGTAGGCAATGAATACAAGCCAACGGTCAGAATGGGGTGCGTCAGCATTGTCTTCCCACTTGAGAATGAGCCAGAACACCAGTGCAGTGAAGAAACTGGAAAAAGCATACACCTCACCTTCAACGGCAGAGAACCAGAAGGTGTCAGACCATGTGTAGATGAGTGCGCCGGCAATACCGCTGCCCATGACAGCAAGAATCTGCCCAGCAGTGGGAATCTCCTCGTCTTTGATCAACAATTTCTTTGCCAGATGGGTTACACTCCAGAAGAGGAAGAGGATACATCCGGCACTGAGCAGTGCACTCATGGTGTTGATCATTTTTGCGACTTGCGAGGCATCGCTGGCAAAAAGGGAGAATAAATTGCCGAAGAGCATGAAGAAGGGTGCGCCAGGTGGGTGGCCCACTTCCAACTTATAGGCAGTGGTAATAAACTCAGGGCAGTCCCAAAAACTTGCCGTGGGTTCAATGGTGGAACAGTAGGTGAATGCTGCAATGGCGAACACTACCCAACCGACCACGTTGTTGATGATATTGTACTTTTTCATATATGGACGTTTATGATGAAATTCGCCCAGCGCATGGGCTGGTTATTCAATTCCTTTCAATTCGACAGTGAAGATGAGGGCTGAGTAAGGCTTGATGTTGTCGCCTGCCCCACGCTCACCGTATCCCAATTGATAAGGGATGTAAATTTCCCACTTCGAGCCCATAGGCATCAGTTGCAGGGCTTCTGTCCAACCTGGAATTACTTGATTAACCCCGAAGGTGGCTGGTGTTCCTCGCTTATAACTGCTGTCAAACACGGTGCCATCGATAAGGCGTCCCTCGTAGTCAACCGTTACCTTTTGATCGGCTTTCGGTTTGTCGCCAGTGCCTTGTGTGATAATCTTGTACTGAAGACCGCTGGCTGTACTGACTACACCAGGTTTGGTGCGGTTCTCCTCAAGGAACTTCTCACCTGCCACACGGTATTTTTCATTGTTGGCTGCCTGACGTTCTTTCATGCGTGTTTGGAACACTCTTGAAGCGCTATCAACAGGAACATCGTTCTGACCGAGCAAGCCAGCCACGATGCCACTTGCTACGATGGAGGGATTGACACTCTTTCCCTCATCGGGGGTGTAGTAATCTGCAGAGAACTGCTTGGTCATATCTACGATTCTTTCACCAATCTGGGCACCTGCGCTCAAAGCCGTAGCCTCTTTGTCGGTGGGACCGCCATTGGCACGATTGAGAAGGCTTTCTGCAAACTTGCCCAGATACTCCTCGTCCACACCAAACTGCTGGGTGGCATATTCTTTCAAACCATTTGATTGGGCAATGCCAAAAAGGTAAGCCAGTTCTTCGTCGGCATTTGTAATGGCGGGCTTTTCGAAGTTTATGGTGTTGGTTGCCTTTTTGCCACTCTTCTGTGCTTCGATGAAAGCGGCAAGTTCTGCCTTCTGCTTCTCCTTAAAGGCTTTCAGGTCAGCAGCATCCTGCACCTTCTTTGCCTTAGCAGCTTCTTTGGCAGCCCATGCGGCATCTTTAGCCTCTGTCTGTGCGAAAACAGCGTTTGCCATCGCAAACGCTGCTAAAGTAAGTGTGAGTATCTTCTTCATTTTCTTATCTTTTCAAACTCTATACTCTGATTTCTATATCTTCAACACGTCATTATTTCAACACTTCAATCGTGAAGATAAGTGTAGAGAAAGGCTTGATAGGACCTTGATTCTGAGAACCGTAACCTAACTCTTGGGGAATGGTTACTTCCCATTTTGAACCAGCGGGCATCATCTTCAATGCTTCAATCCAACCTTCAATAACATGGGGCCTAGACATGTCAACCGTAAATGGCATGTTGCGTTCGTAACTGCTGTCAAATACAGTGCCGTCTATGAGTTTGCCTTCATAGTTGACCTGAATCTGTGAGGAGTCTGTTGGCAGTGCACCTGTGCCCTCTACGAGCACCTTATACTGCAGACCACTTTTGGTCACCTTCACACCCTCTTTCTTCTTGTTTTCAGCCAAATACTTCTCACCTGCTGCTTTGTTGTCACCAAAGTCTTTCAAGAGTTGTACTTCACGGATAGGTTCCAATTTCTTATCGAAATCGTGATATGCCTGCTCAGCAGTACGACCATCGGTGCCTTTCAAACCTGCAATGAGACCTGCGATGACAGTCTTCACGTTGACGGTCTTTGTAGTGTCTTCACCATACACCTGATGACCGAGATTCTTAGCCATGCCTTGTATGTCCTTACCTACAGCCAGACCGTTCAGGTAGGCTTCCTTTTTGGGATCCGCTTCATTCACGGCACCTTCCTTCATTCCCTTGAAGAAATCGTCGTAGTAAGCGGAATCAACACCAAGTTGTGCCATGTACTGCTTCAAACCCTCGGACTGGAATACACCAAGATCGTAAGCGAGTGAGTCAACACCATCTTTGAGGTCGGCTTTGTTGTCGCCATCGCAAGAAACCATTGTCATGGCAGTCATTGCAACAGCCGCCGCCACAGTCATAATTTTTTTCATTGTCCTTTTATTTTTAGATTGTTAATTTAATAATGATGATCGTTTCCTTGTACTCCCATGTCTGATAGCCCATAACTATACAGACCAGCAGACGAGCGCAGGTGTACACAAAATCATGCAAAGTTAATGTTTATTTCGTTGATTATCTGTCCCAATCCCTTAAAAAGTGTGTTTTTTTAATGATTTTTGTATAATGATGTGGAATTTTTTACGAAAACAATGCATTTGGAATAAAGGCATGGTCAAAAAGAAAGCGGTAAATCCGAACTGGACTCACCGCCTCATTATATTTGGTTTTACTTTGTTTGTCTTCTCTCCTCCGGTGGAAACTCAAGTGCCCGATTGCACTGAGTTTTTACGGAATTTTTTGCAGAGATGTTCAACCTCGTAATTATTTGAAGATTGAAACATTGCTTGCGATTGCTGCTACTGCTACGATCGCTACTGCGATAATTGTCATAGTTTCCATAAAACAATCTCCTTTCTTTAAATCAATTAATAATTACTGTTTAATGTTTAACTAAACCAATCTTGTTAACTAAATCTTTTTACCTTTATATGTTGTAGCCGTGCGGCTGAAAGTTTCAAAAAAATTGGAGGAGGGCTTCTCACGAAGACCTAACTCCTAAATAACAATCTTTTACTAACCTAAATCTAATACCTTTACCAAAACCTATATGATAGAAAAACTAACCTGTTTGCCTTATTTTTTATCTTTGTGTCTGTTGTCTAAGGGAGGGCTCACTTGCTCTTTTTCCTTTTGACGATGCAAAGTTACGACCTTTTCAGAGTGTGACCAACAAAAATGCAGAAAAACGAAGAAAAACGTGTGTTTTGTTGATTTATGTCAATAATTGTGTACGCACACACATCAAAAGCTGTGTTTTTTTGTGTGCGCACACAGTTCTTGCAATGAAACAAATTATGCCCTAAAAAGAATAGATGTAGTGGCGAGGTGCCTTTTATACATTATATATTAAATAAAGCGTGCTTTTAGAAGAGGAAAAAGAGGGTGAGGGAGAAAAATGAGGCATAAAAACAAACATTTTCTTGAAAAGCTTTGGGTATTTGGGAAAATAAAGGTATTTTTGCATTTGACTTTATTCGACAGAGTCTCGGCAGGGCAGAGCAAACGGTACTTTATGTGATGCGTGTTGTGTCTTTCCGGTTATTCTTTCTTACGAAAAACAAATATAAACTCAATTAATAACTTTAATTCTTAAACATTTTATGTGGTTATGTAACTCTTCAATCGGAAGGAAAGTGATCATGTCGGTGTCTGGCTTGGCGCTTATCCTTTTCCTGACGTTCCATGGATGCATGAACGTAGTGGCACTCTTCAGTGCGGAGGCGTACAACCAGATTTGTGAATTGCTCGGCTCCAACTGGTATGCCATCGCGGCTACCTGCGCCTTGGCAGCCCTGATGTGCATTCACATCATCTACGCCTTCATCCTCACCTTCCAGAATCGTAAGGCGCGTGGCAACAACAAGTATGCCATCACCGATAAGCCAAAGGCTGTGGAATGGGCAAGCCAGAACATGCTGGTGCTCGGCATCATCGTCTTTCTGGGTCTCATCCTTCACCTTCACGATTTCTGGGCTAACATGATGTGGGCTGAACTTATCGGTGTTGATGGTCAGTTTTCTCCAACAGATGGTTTTGGTTGGATTAAGTACACTTTCTCTAATCCTGTCTTCGCGGCTCTCTACCTTGTTTGGATTGTCGCCATCTGGTTCCACCTCACTCACGGTTTCTGGTCAGCCCTGCAGACACTTGGCTGGAGCGGTCACACTTGGTTCCTCCGTTGGAAGTGCATCGGTTACATTTGGTCAACTGTAGTGATGGCCATGTTCGCCATCGTAGTCATTGCTTTCGCTGTATGCCCTGATTGTCTTGGTGGTGTGGACGGAAAAGTAGTTCCTTTCTGGATGTAAGCAGACCCTCCCCTCACCCTCCCTGTGAGGGAGGGAGTGGTTACTTTTTTATCAATCATAAAAACTAATAGAATTAAAAACATCATAAAGTAGAATGCCTCCCCACTAACATTCTACTCTCCCCCTTTAGGGGGAGCGGGGAGGGGGTCTTTATGGCAATAAATATAGATTCTAAGATTCCTGAGGGACCAGTGGCGGAGAAGTGGTCGAACTATAAGGCTCACCAGCGTCTGGTCAATCCAAAGAATAAGCTGAAGCTCGATGTCATCGTGGTTGGTACGGGTCTGGCAGGCGCTTCAGCAGCCGCATCTCTCGGTGAGATGGGTTTCAACGTGCTCAACTTCTGCATTCAGGACTCGCCCCGTCGTGCACACTCCATCGCTGCACAGGGCGGTATCAATGCAGCCAAGAATTATCAGAACGACGGCGACTCGGTCTATCGTCTGTTCTACGACACCGTGAAGGGTGGCGACTACCGCGCCCGTGAGGCCAACGTGTATCGTCTGGCTGAGG
Organism: uncultured Prevotellaceae bacterium; assembly: GCA_900316975.1. GTDB lineage: Bacteria > Bacteroidota > Bacteroidia > Bacteroidales > Bacteroidaceae > Minthosoma. The sequence goes on from ONFA01000014.1 coordinate 21,147, forward strand.
TGTCCAACTCCATCATCGACCAGTGTGTGGCTCAGGGCGTTCCGTTCGCTCGCGAGTATGGTGGCACACTTGCCAACCGTTCTTTCGGTGGTGCACAGGTGTCTCGTACTTTCTATGCTAAGGGTCAGACAGGTCAGCAGTTGCTGCTCGGTGCCTACTCAGCACTCTCTGCACAAGTGAATGCCGGCAAGGTGAAACTCTACACGCGTTATGAGATGCTCGATGTGGTCATCATCGACGGCAAGGCTCGTGGTATCATCGCCAAGAACCTCGTGACTGGTAAGTTGGAGCGTTTCTCTGCCAATGCTGTGGTCATCGCTACGGGTGGTTATGGCAACACTTACTTCCTCTCTACCAACGCAATGGGTTGCAACTGTACCGCTGCCATGTCTTGCTACCGCAAGGGTGCTTACTTCGCTAACCCCTGCTACGTGCAGATTCACCCCACTTGTATTCCTGTTCACGGCGACAAGCAGTCGAAGTTGACCCTGATGTCAGAGTCTCTGCGTAACGATGGCCGTATCTGGGTGCCTAAGAAACTGGAAGATGCTAAGGCTCTTCAGGCTGGCACCAAGGAGGGTTGGGAGATTCCAGAGGAAGACCGCGACTACTATTTGGAGCGTCGCTATCCTGCCTTCGGTAACCTCGTTCCTCGCGACGTGGCTTCACGTGCTGCCAAGGAGCGTTGCGACAAGGGTTTTGGTGTGAACAACACCGGCTTGGCTGTGTTCCTCGACTTCTCCGAGTCCATCCAGCGCCTCGGCATCGACGTGATTCGCCAGCGTTATGGCAACCTCTTCGACATGTATGAGGAGATTACCGACGTGAACCCCGGCGAGAAGCGTACTTCCAAGAACGGCATGGACTACTACAACCCGATGATGATTTTCCCAGCCATCCACTACACGATGGGCGGCATCTGGGTTGACTACGAACTCCAGACTTCCATCCCCGGCCTCTTCGCCATCGGTGAATGTAACTTCTCCGACCACGGTGCCAACCGCCTCGGTGCTTCTGCCCTCATGCAGGGTCTCGCCGACGGTTACTTCGTGCTGCCTTACACCATCCAGAACTACCTCGCCGACCAGTCTATCTGGCCACGCATCTCGACCGATGCACCTGAGTTTGCTGAGGTGGAGAAGGCTACCGAGGAGCGCATCCAGAAACTCATGAACATCAAGGGTAAGCGTTCTGTCGATTCTATCCACAAGGAACTTGGTCATATCTGCTGGGAGTACATCGGCATGGGTCGCACGAAGGAAGGTCTTGAGAAGGGTATCAAACTCATCGACGAACTCCGCAAGGAATTTGACACCAACCTCTTCATTCCGGGCAGCCGTGAGGGTCTGAACGTGGAACTTGACAAGGCTATCCACCTCGACGACTTCATCACGATGGGTAAACTCATCGCCTACGACGCACTCTCTCGTGAGGAGTCTTGCGGCGGTCACTTCCGCGAGGAGCACCAGACCGAAGAAGGCGAAGCCAAGCGCGAACTTCTTCTATGTGGGCTGCTGGAAGTATCAGGGCAACGATGCTACCGCACCAGAGCTCATCAAGGAGCCTCTCGAATACGAAGCAATCAAAGTACAAACCCGTAACTATAAGAACTAAGGAACTATGGCTGAAAAAGTATTAAAATCATTCACAGTAAAATACTGGAAGCAGAATGGTCCGAAAGATGCGGGTCATTTTGAAGAGAAGGTAGCCTTTCGTGTTCGACCACGACTGTCGCGAGGGCATCTGCGGCATGTGCTCGCTCTACATCAACGGTACACCTCACGGCAAGACCGAGCGTGGAGCCACCACTTGCCAACTCTACATGCGCAAATTCAACGAGGGCGACGTCATCACCATCGAGCCTTGGCGTTCGGCTGGTTTCCCTGTCATCAAGGACTGCATGGTCGATCGCTCTGCCTTTGACAAAATCATCCAGGCAGGTGGCTACACCACCGTCCGCACAGGTGCTCCACAGGATGCCAACGCCATCCTCATCCCTAAGGAAGATGCCGACGAGGCCATGGACTGCGCTTCCTGCATCGGATGCGGTGCCTGCGTGGCAGCCTGCAAGAACGGCTCTGCCATGCTCTTCGTCTCCTCGAAAGTGTCGCAACTCGCCCTCCTTCCACAAGGTCGCGTAGAGGCAGCCCGTCGTGCCAAGGCAATGGTGGCCAAAATGGACGAACTCGGCTTTGGCAACTGCACCAATACCCGTGCTTGCGAAGCCGTATGCCCAAAATGCGAAACCATCGCCAACATTGCCCGCCTCAACCGCGAGTTCATCAAGGCAAAGCTGGCCGACTAAGCGTACATACATTATTATAATAAAAGAAGTGCCGCAGACGAAAAATCTGCGGCATTCTTTTTGTTGGTATCAAAAAGAGTTGTTATCCATGCAACATAGAATGTAAACCTTTTTGTATGATGATTATCCCCTCTCCATCACCCACCGTCTGAAGAAGGGGTCTTCTATCTCGTAGCGGTCGGTCTTGATGACATAGCCTTGGCGCATGAGTTTTTTAAGGATGCTGAAGGTGGTGCTGGTGGGGAATGAACGGTCGGAAAGGGGGTTGTTGCCAACAGATTTGCTCAGTTCTTGCAGTACACGACGGTCGGACTTGTTGAAGTTGAGCCAAAGACGTTCGAAATCGAGGTCGTGGAGAGTGACAAGCCTTTCTATGGCCTTGGGAATGAGGTCAGTTTCCTCATGCTCATAGTTGACCAAGTCCCACACTTGGGCGGCGATTTGCTGGGTGTAGTAGGGATGGCAATCGGTGAAAGCCAGAATCTCCTCGGCAAGTTCTTCGTTGAGTCGCTCCGCAACATACTGTTTGAAGTCCTCGTATGGAATCTTTGCCAGCCGCATCAATTGGCCGAAATGATAGAAAGGCGACTTTTTTTTCTCGAAAATACTTTCCATCATCGACTCTTGACTACCCAAGAAGACATAGTTGATGTGCTGTTGTGTTTGCATGATAGAACGCAACTGTTTGTCGAAACCCTTGATGCCGTCTATCTCCTGAAACTCGTCCAGCACAACAATTAGTCTATTTTTCTCTGTGCTGACTTTCTGGAGCAGTTCCATTGCATCTTCCAGTATCACGTCCGAGTTCATGGATGGATTGAACGACACATCTACAGAGCCTGTCATTGGGTTGGTTGATACGGTTGGCACCACTCGGAAATGCGTCATCAGATGCTTCATCTTCTCTCCTGGATTAAGCCTGAACAATGCACTCATCAGGCGGCTTGCAAAGTTTTGTACACTGGTCACACTCTGCATATTGATGACGATATGCTTTCGTGTCGTCTGCTCCAGAGCCTTGTTGACAAGACTTGATTTGCCGAAACGACGAGGACTTATCAGTACAAGATGGTTCTCACTTTGCAGAATCTGCTCCACATATTGTAGTTCTTTTGTCCTGTCTGTGAAGTACTGACCATCCACTATAGTGCCGAATTTGAAAGGGTTTCCCATATTGCGAAATTTTTCGTTGCGAAATTTTTCGCAAATATAAGAAAAGGGTGAAGAATGAACAAAGAAAAGGGTGAGAAATCACACAAAATCTGCTTTTGATATAAAATATTCGGCACTTTTTTGTTGAAACGATGAACTTTAGTTACCTTTGTAGCACTAAAAAAATAGATGTGAACATGATGAACATTGGAGACCGCGCGCCCGAGGTATTGGGCAAGGACGAACAGGGACGGGAAATCCGTCTGAGTGACTACAAGGGAAGGAAGTTGGTGCTGTACTTCTATCCGAAGGACAACACGAGCGGATGCACCAGCGAGGCTTGCAGTCTGCGCGACCGTTATGAGGAGTTGCAGGGGGCTGGCTATGAAGTGGTGGGTGTAAGCAAGGATTCGGCTGCATCGCACCAGAAATTCAAGGAGAAGCATTCGCTGCCCTTCCCGCTGATTGCCGATGTAGATAAGACGCTGATGGAAGCGATGGGTGCATGGGGTGAGAAAAACATGTATGGAAGGAAGACGATGGGCACCATCCGCACCACCTTCATCATCAACGAGGAGGGTATCATTGAGAACATCCTGGCTGGCAAACAGGTGAAGACCAAAGAACATGCTGCACAGATATTGGGTGGATGAACAGGAGAGTCATATCATATTCTTTGAGGGTCATCATGAAAAGATAGCACAACCAAAACGATAAAACATGAAGAGCATCCTATGGATCAAGAGCCTTGTCATGTGCTGCATGGCTCTGCTGGTATCCACATCAACACAAGCACAAGACAAAAGTATGTTGTGGAGCCGTCAAGTCAACGGTCAGTTGTGGCTCGACACCGACGGGAATCACATCAATGCTCATGGCGGCAACATCATCCGCTATGGCAAGACCTACTACTGGTATGGCGAAAACCGTCCCTACAGCGGTGGCAGCACCGAAGCGGGCATTTCGGTCTATTCTTCCCAAGACTTGATGACTTGGAAGAACGAAGGAGTGGCATTGGCCACCAGCACCGAAGCGGGGCACGACATCCAGCGAGGCTGCATCATGGAGCGTCCCAAGGTGATCTACAACAAGAAGACCCGCAAGTTCGTGATGCTTTTCCACTTGGAACTCAAAGGGCGGGGCTACGAAGCCGCCCGTGTGGCATTTGCCGTCAGCGACTCGCCCACAGGTCCCTTCCGCTTCATCCGCAGTCAGCGCATCCATGCCAACCAATGGCCTTTCGACATGGATGAGGCTGCCATCCGTGCAGCCCAGCAGACCGATGCCTCCCAGTGGAAAGAATGGTGGACCGATGCATGGCGCAGAGAGGTGGAGAAAGGCATGTATCTGTGGCGTGACATGAAAGAAGGTCAGATGAGCCGCGACATGACCGTCTATGTAGATGATGACGGCAAAGCCTACCATATCACCTCCTCTCAGGAAAACCTGACACTGCTGGTCAGCGAACTTACCGACGACTACCTTGACTTCACAGGCAAGTACAACATGGTGGCACCTGGTGGGCAGAACGAAGCCCCCTGTATCCTCAAGCACAAGGGTACCTACTGGCTTATCTGCTCAGGTTGCACAGGGTGGTCGCCCAACGAAGCCCGTATGTTCAGTGCCAAAAGCATTTGGGGACCGTGGCAGCAACACCCTTCCCCCTTTGTTGGTGTGGCACAGGGAAACCACGAAATGCCTGCCAACAAGACCTTTGGAGCACAAGGTACCTACATCTACAAGATGAACGGCAAACCTGTCTTCATGGCAGACATCTGGAATCCTCGCCACCTCTCACAGAGCCTGCATTTGTGGCTCCCCATCGAATTTGATGCCCAAGGAACACCCGTCATCCGTTGGAAAGACCATTGGACACATTGAGGGGTGAGGATGGAGGAGAAGTAAGCCCCATCAATCCGAAAAGAACAAGGTGTGCATTTTTTTCGGGTGAACATCAAAAATCGTAATTCGTTGGGCATCAAAAACGTCCTTCCAGCACGAAATATTATGCGCTGGAAGGACGAAATATTATGCGCTGAGTGTGTGCAATGATATGCGCACCGTGCCAGCGTAGGGGAATTATGAGTTCTTGATTTTGATAGTGGCGACAGGACGGAGAAGATCGGTACTCTTGAAAGAGTGGCCATCACCAATGTTATCCAATCCCAAATTACCAACTCTTAGAACCCCTGCTTCATTAATCCATACATATCGAGCTTTCGAATCAAATGTGGGTATTTTAGATCTCTCATTAGCAATATATTTTGAATCTTCCTTTGTCATTATTCTCCAACCGTTTATGCCTTCAACTACGCAGTTTGGCAAAGCTGCTTTAACTTTTTCTAAAGCAGAAATTGCCGATTCGTTGGTCTCGAAATTACTCATCACTTTTTGCTTTGGTGACAGCAACAACACTTCTGAATAACTACCCTTGTCTGTCACTGCCAGTACATAGCAAGTTTGGTAAGTGCTGCCTACTTCCGGTATGGTTCCTGTGATGATATCATCAGTGTCGTCATTGTTCTCTCCACTATTGGGGTCTGCTGTCTGGCTACCGCTTTCGTCAAACTCGAAAGAGATGGTTTTTTCACTCTTCCATTTAGCACCCGTAATGGTGCCTGTCAGCGTCACACCGATGGCTTCGGTATAGGTGCCTTGGATGTTGAATTTGCCTGACGCTTCCAACTGCTCAGAGGTGTTGTAAGAGTATGTGGATGTGCCGTTAGCTGTCGTGATATTCACAGCAATGGTAAGAGAGTTGCCTGAAGGCGGCAAAAGATATTCCTCTCCAGTGAAATTCCAGGTATGTCCGTCGCTCTGCTTGGTCAGTGCGATGGTGGTGGTGCCTTCCTCGCCCGTATAGGTAGTGCCTTCCAGTTGTTGCCAAAGAGGAGAGATTGTTACAGAAACGGCTGTGGCGGCTGACGGGATGTTGTTCAGGGTCACGTTTTGCAACAGCATCACTTTTCTCTCCAAGGCAAGTGTCAAGGTATTTGTGCCGCCATCCACCAAGGTCACATTGCTTTTGGCAGCCATGAGGTCGCCATGACTCTTTCCTGCTTGCAGAGCGATTGCCATTGATGGAGTGGCATCCTCCTGCGAAGGCAAGATGTAGTTTTCAGCCGATGCACCGCCGATGGCATAGACGGAATAGTCTCCTTCGGTCAGTGCAATGCTGAGAGGATGATTTTCGTCAGTGAGAGTCTGCAAAGCCACGCATTTCTCACCCTTGAACACATAGACGTTCACGGGGAAACTGACTTCAGTGCCCTCGTCGATGGTTCTTGTACGCACTTGAAGCAGAGAATTTGTCTCTCCTTCGTTCATCTCCCCATTTTCAGGGAATGTCATTTTCTCGCATGACAAAAAACATGATGCCAATGCTGACATCATGAAAACGCTTTGTATGAACTTTTTCATTGGACGCTAATTTATACTAATTTATAACACCTTAATCAATTCCACATCAAAGATGAGCGTGGCGAATGGTGGAATGGAGGCTCCTGCCCCACCCTCTCCATAAGCAAGCATATAGGGGATGTAGAAGCGATACTTGGCACCTTCAGCCATGAGTTGCACACCTTCAGTCCAACCTGCGATGACTTGCTGCAAACCGAAGTCGGCAGGAGCATTGCGCTTGTAACTGCTGTCGAACACGGTGCCGTCGAGCAGACGACCTTCGTAGTGGCAGCGCACGGTGTCTGTGGCTTTAGGCTTCTTGCCAGTGCCTTCGGTGAGCACTTCGTATTGGAGACCGCTCTTGGTCACGATAATGCCGTCTTTCTTTGCGTTTTCGGCAAGGAACTTCGAACCTTCTTCTTTTGCCACCTTGCCAGCGGCAGCCTTGGCAGCATTCTGCTTCTGTTCGAGTTCCTGGAAGAAGGCATTGACAATCTTCTGCCCCTCCTGATGGCTCACCTTGAGGTCATTGCCCTCAAGCACATCGGTGATGGATGCTGCGAAGTCGTTGATGACGAGTGTTCCCTTGAGTCCCATTTGCTTGAGTTGCTGACCGATTCCAAGCCCCAATGCGTAACTGAATTTATCCATAATCGTAAGTAAAGTTTTATGTTTTAATATGATTAAAATTCGGATGTCTTGTCGAAATCGGGTACAAAGTTAGGCTTTTTTGCCGAAAATTGCCTAACTTTGCACAAAATTAAGTAAGGATTATTAGAAAAAGTATAGAATATGGCTTTGAAAGCAGGAATTGTGGGTTTGCCGAATGTGGGTAAATCAACGCTGTTTAATTGTTTGTCGAGTGCAAAGGCGCAGGCGGCAAACTTTCCTTTTTGTACGATTGACGCGCAGTTGGGGCAGGTGAGTGTGCCTGACGAGCGACTGACTAAATTGGCAGAACTGGTGCATCCGGGACGGATTGTGCCTGCTGTGTGTGACATTGTGGATATTGCAGGACTGGTGAAGGGTGCCAGCCAAGGTGAAGGATTAGGCAACCAGTTTTTGGGCAACATCCGCGAGTGTGATGCCATCATCCATGTGTTGCGCTGCTTCGACAACGGCAACATTGTGCACGTGGACGGTTCGGTGGATCCTGTGCGTGACAAGGAAATCATTGACACGGAATTGCAGTTGAAGGACTTGGAGACTGTTGAGGCTCGTATCAAGAAAACAGAGAAACTGGCGAATGTGGGTCACGATAAGAATGCGAAGGTGGAATACGGCTTGCTGCTCCGCTATAAGGAGGCTCTGGAGCAGGGACTTTCTGCCCGCAGCGTCGTGCCAGAGAATGACGAGGAGGTGCTGGCTGCCAAGAATATGTTCTTGCTTACAACGAAGCCCGTGCTGTATGTGTGCAACGTGGATGATGCCAGTGCCAAGAATGGCAATGCTTATGTGGACAGGGTGCGTGAAGCCATCAAGGGAGAGGATGCTCAACTGATGGTGATTAGCGCTCAAACGGAAGCGGACATTGCAGAATTGGAGAGTTATGAGGAGAAGCAGATGTTCCTGGAAGATATGGGACTGGAGGAGAGCGGTTGCAACCGTCTCATCAAAGCCATCTATGCATTGCTGAACTTGCAGACATTCATCACGGCTGGCGAGATGGAGGTGAAGGCATGGACATTCCGCAAGGGATGGAAAGCTCCGCAGTGTGCAGGTGTCATTCATACCGACTTCGAGAAGGGTTTTATCCGTGCCGAAGTCATTAAGTATGAGGACTATATTCAGTATGGTAGTGAGGCAGCCGTGAGAGAGGCTGGCAAACTCGGTGTAGAGGGTAAGGACTATGTGGTGCAGGATGGTGATATCATGCACTTTCGGTTTAATGTATAAGCTTAGGACTTCCTAGGATAGCCTAGGAAGTCCTAGGAAGTCCTAGGAGAACCTAGGGCCTCTTAGAATCACTATAACTCAAAATAAAATGGAAACGCTTTTCATAGATTGGCAGCCTTCGGTTGAGGCTTTTTCGATAGGCACTTTCAGCGTGCGGTGGTACTCGCTGCTGTGGTGTCTGGGCTTGTTGCTGGCATATCTGATTGTGCAGCGTTTGTATAAGCATCAGAAGATAGAGGAGGAGAAGTTTGAGCCGTTGTTCTTCTATTGCTTTGTCGGTGTATTGGTGGGTGCTCGATTAGGGCATTGCATCTTTTATGAACCAGGCTACTATCTGACGAGTGGAAAGGGTTTCATCGAAATGCTGATTCCGTTCCATCAGATGGCGGATGGTTCGTGGAAATTCACGGGTTATGAGGGTTTGGCGTCGCATGGAGGCACCATCGGTCTCATCATTGCTATGGTGCTCTATTGGCGCAAGATGAAGCTGAAGCCTTGGGTGGTGATGGACAACATTGCCATCGCGGTGCCTGCAACGGCATGCTGCATCCGGCTGGGCAATTTGATGAATTCGGAGATTATCGGCAACCCTACCGATGTGGCTTGGGGGTTCATTTTTCATACGCGTGAGGCATTGGTGAATGGGGAGTTGGCTCCTCGGCATCCTGCACAATTGTATGAAGCCCTTGCTTACCTTGTTATTTTCGTCGTAGGCGCGATGATTTATTGGCGGTGGTATAAGTCACAGGGGATGGAGGAAAAGTCGCCCATAGCGGTCGGAACGGGCTTTTATTTCGGTTTCTGTCTTGCTACCATCTTCACGTTCCGCTTCTTCATCGAGTTTTTGAAGAAAGAACAGGTGAGTTTTGAACAAGGCATGCTGTTGGATATGGGGCAGTTGTTGAGTATCCCGTTTGTGATATTGGGTGTGTGGTGCATGCTCAAGTCAAAGAAAAAGGCTGCAAGTTGATTGCAGCCTTTTTCTTTGTTTTTTTCTGGTCTTCCTAGTCTTCCTAGTTTTTCTAGCCTCTCTAGCCCTTCTGGTTTATCTATAGTGTCTCCAGCATCCTTTTCAGCACCACGGTGGCTGAGATTTCGCGGTTGGCTGCCTCTGGGATGACGATGGAGGTGGGTGCCTCGATGACATCATCGGTAACAATCATGTTGCGGCGCACGGGGAGGCAGTGCATGAAGAAGGCATTGTTGGTTACTGCCATTTGGCGGTCAGACACAGTCCAATCGGCATAGTCATGGTAGTCGCCGAGTACCTTTCCGTAGTCTTCAGGACGGGTGACACCTGGGCAACTCCAGTTTTTAGCATAGATGAAGTCTGCGTCTTCGAAGGCACGCATCTGGTCGTATTCCACTTTAGCATTGCCTACAAATTGTGGGTCGAGTTCGTAGCCCTCAGGATGGGTTACCACAAAATCAACATCGGCAGCGTTCATCCACTCGGCAAAGGAGTTGGGCACTGCCTGTGGGAGTGCTTTGGGATGGGGTGCCCATGAAAGCACTACTTTGGGACGCTTGTTGGGTGTGCGCTGGATGGCTTTGCCACCGAAGAGAGGATTAGGCTCGATGAGTGTCTTGTCCTTGTATTCCTCGATGGTAATGAGGTCGGCAAATGCCTGAAGAGGATGTACGGTGGCACTCTCCATGAAGAAGACGGGACGTCCGCTGTATTGGATGAACTGATTGAGTATCTTTTCCTCATAGTCGTCCTTACGTGATTCAAAACGGGCAAAGGAACGCACGCCAATGAGATCGCAGTAGCAACCCATGACGGGAATTGCCTCCAAGAGGTGTTCGCTCTTGTCGCTCTCCATAATGACACCACGTTCGGTCTCCAGTTTCCAAGCACCTTGATTGACATCAAGCACGATGACGTTCATGCCGAGGTTAAGTGCCGCCTTTTGGGTGGAGAGGCGGGTGCGCAGGGAGTTGTTGAAGAAGATGAGCATGGCAGTCTTGTTTTTGCCAAGCGATTGGTACTTATAGCGGTCTGCCTTAATTTCGAAAGCCTCATCAAGTGCCTTCTTCAGGTCGCCAATGTCTGATACGTGTTGAAATACTTTCATATTTTAAAGTTGTGAGTTAAGAGTTCTAATGCTTTGTTCTCTTCTCTTTCCATGATTTCACGTTCGCCAGGACCTTTGTCATTGATGCCGCAGAGGTGAAGGATTCCGTGGATGATGACACGGTGGAGTTCTTCATCGTAGGTGGTGCCTTGCTGCTCGGCATTGGTGCGTATGGTGTCAAGACTGATGAAGAGGTCGCCGGCAATAGTGTTCTTTTTACCTGTGAGCAGGGTGTCATCGCAATAGTCGAAAGTGATGATGTCGGTATAGTAGTCATGTTGCAGATACTGACGGTTCACCTCAAGTATTTTGTCATCATTGCAGAAGATGTAGCCAATGTCCCCCACCCTCTTTCCGTAGGAGGCAGCCACAGCCTTAATCCATGCACTGATGTTGCGGCGACGAATGGGTGGCATCTTCACGCCATCAGTTTGATAGGTAATCATGCTAATTGGTCTTAATATCCTTGAACAGTTCCTCGTCTTTGATGGCTTTGAGTCCCTGCTTGTAGATTTCACTGATAGGGTTGATAATTTCGTAATATTCCGAACTGCTAAAGAGGTCGCGTGCAACGAGTGCCTTCATTTGAGTGCGGAGGAAAGGGAGTGTGGCTTGGAGTGTGGAGTCGGTGTATTCGATGTGCTCGTCTTTTGCTTTGGAAAAGAGGATGTCAAGCATTTCTTGGGGTACTTCAAACTCCTTTTGGAATCGTCCGAACCCTTCGCGGAACCGCTCGTTGTTGATGGTCTTGTCTTTCAAAAGTCGTTCGCGTTCCTTTCTAAAAGAATTGACATTATAATCCTTCAAAAGTTGTTTTTGATGGGTGTTCATCCACTTGAGAATGGTGGTGTTGATACACCCTTTGGCAGCGAGTTCGCGATGAAGTCGGGTGTAGTAGGTGGTGTCGAGAGGTACATAGACATCTGGCATGATGCCTCCTCCACCATAAACGACGCGTCCTCCCTTGGTGGTGTATTTGAGGGAATCAGGAAAATGGATGCTGTCGGCACTCATCAACTCTCCGCTATTGAGGCGGTCAAGCATATCGCGGTCATACTTGCTGCGATCACCTTTCTCGTAAGGCTTTTGGAAGCAACGACCTACAGGACTGTAGTAGTGGGCGATGGTGAGACGCATCTCGGCACCGTCTGGCAATGGGATGGAACGCTGAACAAGCCCTTTGGCAAATGTGCGGCGTCCTACGATGATGCCTCTGTCGTGGTCTTGCAAAGCACCTGAAACGATTTCGGCTGCCGAGGCGGTATAACCATCGACGAGCACAATGATCTTGTTGAGGTCAATCTTGTCTTTTCCTGCCCGATATTCTTGTCTGCCTGTAGTGCGTCCCTCTGTATAGACAATCATTTCGTTGTGGTTGAGGAACTGGTCAGAAAGGTCAACGGCTGCTTGCAGATAGCCTCCGGGGTTGCCTTGAAGGTCGAGAACGAGGTCGGTCATGCCACAGGCTGTCAAGTAGTTGGTGGCTGTAACGAACTCACCTTTTGTGGTGGAACCGAAGTTGCTGATGCGCACATAACCAGTATGGTCGTCAATCATATAGAAGGAATCAACGGTGTAAACAGGAATCTTGTCACGAGTGACCTTAAATGTCTGAACACCATTCACACCAGGACGTATCACCCCAAGGTTGACGGTGGTGCCTTTGGGACCGCGCAACCGTTTCATGATTTCTTCACGAGACATCTTCACACCGGCAATGGCAGTGTCATTGACAGACACAATCATATCTCCTGCCATGATGCCCACCTTCTCGGAGGGACCACCACTGATGGTTTGGATGACCACGAGTGTGTCTTCGTTCATGTTGAACTGCACACCAATTCCATCGAACGAACCAGCCAAGGGCTCATTCATTGCTTGAACGTCTTTGGCGGGTGTATAGGTGGAATGGGGGTCAAGTTCTGTCAACATGCCCCGAATGGCATCTTCTGTCAATTTGCTGATATTGACGGTGTCCACATAAAGTTGTACGATAGCCCCTTCGGCATAAACCAGTTTGCGGAGTTGGCTGTCGAGTATGGAACCATTTGTTTGTTGTGCCATGAGCGGCATGGTGATAATCAGTAAGAATGCCGCTACAATGGATTTTGCTGTAATGAAGATGGATTTCATGTCGATGGTAAAAAATCTTTTACGTCTTTGTGGTAGGAAATCAATTCACGTACAATGCTTGAACTGACACACGAATATTGGGTATCGGTAAAGAAGAGCACGGTTTCGATGCCAGTGAGGCGATGGTTAACCTCTGCCATATCTCTTTCAAACTCATAGTCTTTCACGCTCCTCACTCCTCTCAGCAGAAAACTCGCCCCTACCCTTTTGGCAAAGTCGGTGGTCATGCCTTCGTAAGTCTCCACGCGCACTCTGGACTCGTTTTCATAGGCTTTTTGGATGGCTTGCAAGCGTTCCTCGAGCGAGAACATGTATTTCTTTTCGTAGTTGATGCCAATGGCAATAATCACCTCGTCAGCCACACTCTTCAGAGCGCGATCGACGATGTTTTTGTGTCCAATGGTAAAAGGGTCGAAACTGCCTGCAAATAGGGCTATCTTTAGACCCTCCCTCTGCCCTCCCTGAGAGGAGGGAGCATTTATTTTGTCCATAGTCTTATTCATTGTCTGAGATACTACTCCCTTCCTCGAGGGAGGGTGAGGGGAGGATCTCCTCCTCTTCGGGTTTGTCTTCCTCGATGACCAGATTGTTGATGATGAAGTTTTGGCGCTGCATGGTGTTCTTGCCCATGTAGTATTCGAGCAATTCCTTCACTTGGTCGGTTTTTCTGAGGGTGACACTCTCCAAGCGCATGTCGGAACCGATGAAATTCTTGAACTCATCGGGAGAGATTTCGCCGAGCCCTTTGAATCGGGTGATTTCTGGTTCTGGTCCTAACATCTCGATGGCTTTTTGACGCTCTTCATCGCTATAACAATAGATGGTGATGAAGTCACTTTTGTTGTCGGGATGTTCTGCCATATACTGGTCGAGTGCCGCCTTTTTTATGCGCTTCTTTCTGTTTCTCACACGGAAGAGCGGTGTCTGCAAAATGTAAACATGCCCTGTCCTGACCAGTTCGGGGAAGAACTGCAGGAAGAAGGTAATCATCAGCAGGCGGATGTGCATGCCATCGACATCGGCATCGGTTGCCACGATGACTTTGTTGTAGCGCAAACCGTCAATGCCGTCTTCTATGTTGAGCGCTGCCTGCAAGAGGTTGAACTCTTCGTTCTCATACACCACCTTCTTGGTCAAGCCATAGGAGTTGAGCGGTTTGCCACGCAGTGAGAACACTGCTTGTGTCATCACATCGCGGCTCTTTGTGATGCTTCCACTGGCTGAATCGCCCTCGGTGATGAAGATGGAACTCTCTTCCTTCAGTTCGCCTTTGGGGTCGTTGAGGTGTATCTTGCAGTCGCGCAATTTGCGGTTGTGCAGGTTCGCTTTCTTGGCACGTTCACGCGCCAGTTTGGTCACGCCTGCAATGGCTTTTCGGTCACGTTCGTTGTCCTTGATTTTTTCCTCGATAATCTCTGCCACATCCAAGTTCTTGTGCAGGTAGTTATCCACCTCTGTCTTCACAAAGTCGCCTACGAACTTGTTCACACTGATGCCACCATTCGGCTCCATGGTGAGTGAGCCCAACTTAATCTTCGTCTGTGACTCGAATTGGGGTTCCTGCACATTGATGGCAATGGCTGCGATGATGCCCGAACGGATGTCGCTGTATTCGTAGTTCTTGCCATAAAACTCCTTGATGGTGCGGGCAATATGCTCTTTGAAGGCACTCTGATGGGTACCGCCCTGAATGGTGTGCTGGCCATTCACAAAGGAGTGGTATTCCTCGCCATACTGCTGGTTGGTATGAGTGAAGGCTATTTCGATGTCATCTCCCTTCAAGTGGATGATGTCATAGAGGGGTGTGGCATCCATCGTGTCTTTCAGAAGGTCTTTCAAACCATTGCGACTCACGATGCGACTACCGTTATAGTAAATCTCCAAACCTGTGTTCAGGTAGGTGTAGTTGCGCAGCATGTTGCTGACAAACTCGTCTTGGAACTTATAATTGAGAAAGAGTGTATCATCTGGTGTGAAAGAGATGAATGTGCCATTTTCTTCTGAGGTCTTTTCTGTCTGGTCATCCACCAGTTTCCCCTTCTCAAACACCGCTGTGCGCACTACCCCATCGCGGTAACTCCTGACTTCAAAGCGATTGGACAAGGCATTCACAGCCTTTGTACCCAC
This sequence comes from uncultured Prevotellaceae bacterium, assembly GCA_900316975.1. GTDB lineage: Bacteria > Bacteroidota > Bacteroidia > Bacteroidales > Bacteroidaceae > Minthosoma. Next base: position 36,237 of record ONFA01000014.1, read on the forward strand.
ACCGTTCAGACCGATGGACTTCTGGAATGCCTTTGAGTCGTACTTACCACCCGTGTTCAGGATACTCACCGCCTCAATCATCTTTCCTTGCGGAATGCCACGGCCATAGTCGCGCACCGTCACCGCCCTGTTCTCTATCACCTCCACTTCAATGCGCTTGCCGGCATTCATCTTGAACTCGTCGATACTGTTGTCAATGATTTCTTTCAGCAACACATAGATACCGTCTTCTGCATGGCTGCCATCACCTAAACGTCCGATGTACATACCAGGACGCAGACGGATGTGCTCCACACCTGTCAGGGTGATGATGTTGGCATCACCATAATTGGTTTCTGGGGTATTGTTCAGGTTTTGTTCTTCCATCATTGTATCTCCTTCTTGTAGCACCTTCTTCTCTTGTGCTGTCTCCGTTCAAAATAGATCCATTGTTGCTGCACCTTGTCGTTCAGTTCCAACTCCGGGTTGGTCTCCACGTAGTCGTAACCCTCGGAAATGTAAATGGGCAACAGGTCGTAAAACAAAATGGAATTGACTCCCTTTCCTTGATACTCGGGCAATACTCCCACCAGCATCAGGTCCAATGTCTTTGGCTTCTTGATTTTCAGTGCCTTCAGCAGATGCCACCAGCCAAAGGGGGTCAGTTTTCCTTTCGCTTTCTGCAATGCTTTAGACATGGAGGGCATTGAAATGCCCACTGCCACCAATCTACCATTGGCTTCCGTGATGAGGCTCACCAGTTTCAAGTCGAGCACAGGTAAGTACATCTTCACATATTGGTCAATCTGCTTTTGGCTCAATTCGCTATAACCAAACAGTGGCTTGAAGGCTTCGTTGATGACCTGGAAAATTTCTTGTCCGTATTCTTTGGCAATTTTCTTTGCTGAAGTGTATTTCTTGATGTGCAGGTCGTACTTTTTCATTACAATCTCTGCAATCCTGCTCAATCTCTCTGGCATACCAGTCTCCTTGGGCACTGTCATCAACATCTCAATCCAGTCGGCATCTTTCTCGAAGCCCATCCTTTCGATGTGGTGTTGGTAGTAGGGATAGTTGTAGATGGTCGCCATTGTTGAAAGTTCCTCAAAACCTTCAATCAGCAGACCTTCGGCATCCATGTCGGTGAATCCAAGAGGACCTTGAACCGTGGTCATGCCACGCTCCCTTCCCCATTCTTCCACTTTCTTCAGCAGTGCTTCGCTCACTTCTTCGTCATCAATGAAGTCAATCCATCCGAATCGGACGGTCTTCAAATCCCACGTCTTATTTGCCTTTTTGTTGATGATGGCAGCGACACGCCCCACCAACTTATCTTCCTTGTATGCTAAAAAATAGGCAGCCTCACAAAACTCCATCGCAGCATTCTTCTCGGAGAACGTGTTCAGCATGTCCTCGTAGAGGTCTGGCACGGAGTATGGGTTATTCTTGTACAGTTCATAGTTAAAACGAATAAATTGTTTCAGTTCCTTTTTCGTCTCAACTTGCTTAATTGTTACCATAAGTTACGTAAATTTTGGGCAAAGATACAACTTTTTTCCCTTTTATTTTGTTCGTTCCCTTAATATTAACTAATTTTACCGCCAAATACCAGTCAAAACCATTAAAAAAACAAAAAATTTATGTGTAATCTAAAAGCTATTATCATTGCAAGTGCTGCTGCATTGTGCAGTGTTGGTGCTGTTGCTCAAGAAGACAGCAGCATAGAAGGTGGCTACCTTGCCGAATCACAAGAATTGGGTTATAAGCCTTATCCTTACAATTTCATTCAGGTGCAGGGTGGATTTGGAACAACATTTACTGATGTGAGTTGCTGGAAGCTCCTCTCTCCCACTTTCAGTATTGGCATTGGTCGTATGTTCTCCCCTATTATAGGTGCTCGTGTGCATGTGAATGGTTGGAAAGCAAAGGGCGGTTTCGATGAGTTTAGATATATAGGTGACCAGCCAGTGAATAATCCCTCAGTGTTGAAATACAAGCATAGTTATATCAACTCCAATGTTGACTTGATGGTGAATATTTTCAACGTATTCTCGCAGAAAGTACATCGTCCTTTTGATCTTTACTTGATTGGTGGTCTGGGACTTAACTACACTTGGCACAATAAGCAATTTGAAAGCATTGTTTCTCAGTACCAAGTGGGCAGCAACATCATCAATGCTTGGGGGGCTGACCAGAATCTGCGTCACAACGTGTTGAGTCACAACCTTCGTCTGGGTTTGCTTGCTGACTACAACATTGCCAAGCACTGGAGTGTTGGTGCAGAAATCGATTTCAATTCGCTTGATGACCGTTTCAACAGCAAGTACAAGGATGCTGATGATTGGATGATGACAGGTCAACTTTCCATTACTTATAAGTTTGGTTTCAAGGATGCTCCCAAACCTGCTCCTAAGCCAGTTGTTGCTCCTCCTGTTGTAGCAAAACCTGTGGAACCCGCTCCTGTTGCTGCTCCTAAACCAGTGGAGGCTCCAGCCCCCAAACCTGTTGTGGTGGACGAACCATTGAAGGAAACTATTTTCTATGCTCTTCGCGAGAGTGATGTGAACAGGGAGTCTATCGTGAATAAGGTGGCAGAATGGTGCAAGAAGTATCCAAACAAGAAGATTACAATTGATGGCTATGCTGATAAGGGCACAGGCAATCCTAAACTCAATGTAGGCTATGCACAGAAGCGTGCTGATAAGATTGCTGCTTTGTTGAAGGAAAAGGGTGTTCCTGCAAGTCAGATGACTGTCAAGTCTTATGGAGATTCGGTTCAGCCATTCCCGGAAAATGACAAGAACCGCTGTGTCATCATCGAAGGTAAATAATCCGTTGAACAGGTAAGGAAAAAGGGCTGCATCCAACAGAGGATGTAGCCCTTTTTCTTTTGGTCTTTTCAAGATGATTATTTGATTTGGAAGGTGGCAACGACGGGTAGATGGTCGCTGATGCCACCTTTATAGGCAGGACCGAGATAGGTGCGTTTGGGTTTTTCACCACCATTGGGGGAGTCCTTTTCGAGCAGGAAGGGTAAAGTGAGGATGCGGGTTTGCTGATGGGAGAGGGTGGTGGTGTGGGTGAGGATGTGGTCTAAGATGGACCATTCTCCTTGATATTTGTAGGTCCCTGGTTGTAGTTTGGCAGTGCGGTCAATGAGGTGGTGGCTGCGAGTGAGAAGTTTGAGTTGTTGGGAATTGGTCTCAGCATTGAAATCACCCATGACAAGGAGGTTGGGGTGCTGTCTGGCAGCACGTACAGAATCGGTATGTGCCTGCAGTTGCTGGCAGATGCTCATACTCAGTTTTTGGCCCTCGCTACCACCTCGTTTGGAAGGTAAATGAATGACATACACATCGAGGGTGTCGCCATTGTTCAGTGTGCCTGCCACATGCAGGATGTCGCGGGTGGTTTGCTTTTTGGCAGCAGGTTTAATGGATTGGTTCTCTATAGGATGAAAGGTGAAAGGGGAGTAGAGTAGGGCGACGTCAATGCCTCTGTCATCTTGGGAGTGGGTCATGAGGTAGCGATAGCCGATGTTGGAGAGAGGAGTGCGTCGTGTGAGATACTGCATCACCGTGTCGTTCTCCACTTCACACAATCCAATCAGGTCAATGGGGTGCTTTTCATCGGCTGCAGCAATTACCTTGCACACTCCGTTGAGTTTCTGAAAGAGCCGCCGCTGATTCCATTTCCGCTCACCATCAGCGCAATATTCGTGGTCATTCTTACCTTCATCATGGATGGTGTCGAACGCATTCTCAATATTGTAAGAAAGCACGGTGAAACGCTGTTGCGCCATGAGTGGGTTGGTGCATACACACGTTATTAGTAATATGTATAGGAAATAGTGTTGTCTCATCAGTGTGCTTCGAGCCAATTAGTGCCCCATCCGCAATCGGCATAGAGTGGTACGGAAAGTTTGATGGCATTCTGCATCTCATTGATAACCAGTTGTTGCAGTTGCTCTTTCTCTTCGGGCACAACGGAGAAGTTGAGTTCATCGTGCACTTGCAGAATCATCTTCGACTTCAAGCCTTCCTCACGCATCCGCTGGTCAATGCGTATCATCGCCACTTTGATGATGTCAGCAGCGGTGCCTTGGATAGGTGCATTGATGGCGTTGCGTTCGGCATAACCTCGCACCACAGCATTGCGTGAGTTGATGTCGGGCAGTTGGCAACGACGCCCCAGGAGTGTCTCGGTGTAGCCTTGCTGACGGGCTTTTTCGATGCTTTTGTCCATGTAGGCTTTCACGCCGGGATAGGTGGCGAAATAGTCGTCGATGAGTTGCTTGGCTTCGCTGCGGCTCACCTCCATGCGTTCAGCCAATCCGAAAGCAGAGATGCCATAGATGATGCCGAAGTTGGCGGTTTTCGCTTTCCGTCGCATGTCGCTGGTCACATCTTTGATATCGACTTTGAAGATTTTGGCAGCTGTGGCTTGGTGGATATCGTGCCCTGAATTGAAATCTGCCACCATATTGGGGTCTTGGCTCAGATGAGCCATCAGGCGTAGTTCTATCTGGCTATAGTCGGCAGAGAAGAAGAGTTCGCCTTCATCGGGAATGAACGCCTTGCGCACCTCTTTTCCGTTCTCGTCACGGATGGGGATGTTCTGTAAATTGGGATTGCTGGAAGAGAGTCTTCCTGTGGCTGTAACGGCTTGGTTGTAAGAGGTGTGGATGTGTCCTGTCCGAGGATTGACCAGTTGGGGTAGGGCATCAATGTAGGTGGAGAGAAGTTTTTTGTAGCCACGGTAGTCGAGGATTTTTTCCACCACAGGGTGTTTGCTCTTTAGGGCAAGCAAGGTGGCTTCGTCGGTCACATACTGCCCCGTCTTGGTCTTCTTCGGCTTGGCATCAATCTTGAGTTGGTCGAAGAGAAGTTCGCCGATTTGTTTGGGAGAACTGATGTTGAGTTGTTGTCCCGCTACTTCTCGGATGTCTCGTTCGATGGCATCCATGCGCTCGGTGAATACCTTTGACGTTTCTGCTAATGAGGCTTCGTCAATTCTTGCTCCGTTCATTTCCATCCTTGCCAATACTGGCACAAGGGGCATTTCCACTTCATCGAAGAGTTGGTAAAGTCCCTTTTCGTGAAGTTCCTTCTCCAGAATATTCTTCAATTTGAGGGTCACGTCAGCATCCTCAGCGGCATATTCATACACGTCTTGTGGATTAAGTTCGCTCATCGAACGCTGTTTCTTACCAGAACCAATGAGCGAGTCGATGTGGATGGTCTTATACTTCAGATATACCTCCGCAAGATAATCCATGTTGTGACGCAACTCTGGTGCAAGTATATAATGTGCAATCATTGTGTCGAACATCTTCCCTTCGAGATGGATGCCATAGTTTGCCAACACCATCATGTCGTATTTGATGTTCTGTCCAATTTTCAAAATTTGATGGGATTCATACACCTCTTTGAAGATGTTAACAACTTTTAAGGATTCTTCAAAATCATCGCCTTCCCATTTCTCATGTTGAGGCACGGGCACATAAAAAGCCTCTCCTTCCTTCACTGAAAAACTCAATCCGACCAATTTTGCCGACATCGCATCCACAGAAGTTGTTTCTGTGTCTAAACTGACAAAACCAAAAGTCAATAATTTTGCAGCTAACTTTTTCATTTCATCCTCCGAATCAACCAGTTGGTAGTTGTGAGGCGTGTTGTTTAAGTCGCTGAGATTTGAAAAAAACAAGTCACCTTGTCCCTCGGTCGGATTTTTTGCCTTCTCGGAGGCTTCGGGAAGATGGGGTTGAGCCGTATTTGTCACGCTTGTGCCACCAAAGAGGTCACCGCTGAACAAGTCATCCATCTGCCCCTTTCGCGTGTTTGACGATTTTGTCGTTGCAGCCACAGTAGAGTAGGGGGCACCCTCTTCACCGCCTCCTATTTTCTTTTTTAGCAATGTACGGAACTCCAACCGTTCGAAAATGTCTTTCAGTGCCATTTCATCCATGGGTTCGCGTCGGAGGCTTTCAAGATCGAGCGTGATGGGCACATCCGTTCGGATGGCTGCCAAGAACTTCGACATCTTAATGTCTTCCACATGTTCCTCCACTTTCTTTTTCATGGCACCCTTCAGTTGTTCGGTGTTGGCAAGCAGATTCTCGATGCTGCCAAACTCGTTGATGAGTTTGACGGCAGTTTTTTCACCCACACCTGGACAACCAGGGTAGTTGTCGGATGAATCGCCCATCAGTCCTAACAAGTCTATCACTTGCTTCACCTCGTTGATGCCATATTTCGCCTTCACTTCCGCTTCGCCAAGAATGTCAAAACCACCATCAAATCGAGGTTTATACATCTTCACGTTCTTAGCCACCAATTGCCCGTAATCTTTATCGGGTGTCATCATATAGGTGTCAAGTCCTTCGATGGATTCGCTTTGTTTTGCCAACGTGCCAATCACGTCGTCAGCCTCAAATCCTTGCACTTCCAGCACAGGGATGCGATATGCCTTCAACACATCTTTAATAATAGGTACCGCAAAGCGGATGCCTTCTGGCGTCTCTTCGCGTTGTGCCTTATATTCAGCGAAAGCCTCGTGACGGAACGTCGGACCATGTGGGTCGAATGCCACACCGATATAGTCAGGATTCTCTTTCGTGAGTATCTCTTCCAGCGTGTTCACGAAGCCGAGCACAGCCGATGTGTTCTCGCCTTTGCTGTTGATGCGCGGGTTCTTGATGAAGCCGTAATATGCTCTATAAATCAATGCGTAGGCATCGAGCAGAAATAATTTTGCCATGTTTTCTTGATTTTGTCACAAAGGTACTGTTTTTTACTGAAAAGTGAAAAGTGAAAAGTGAAAAATCAAAATTTCTTTTTCTTTGGCAGTGGGTAACATGGATTTTTCACTTTTCAAGCACACTTGAAAAAACATTTCTAACTTTTCTTTGGTCACTTTTCACTTTATTTCCGTACCTTTGCACCCGAAATTCAAAAGCATGGACGCATTACAACAAATACGGAAGCCTATTGAGGTAGAGATGGATCAATACAAACAAGTGTTTGACTCCTATCTCCAGCATCCCAGCCCCCTTTTGCAAGAGGTGTTTACAAGCATCTCCCAGCGGAAGGGAAAGATGATGCGTCCGATGCTTGCGCTCCTTGCCGCCAAACTTGTTGGAGGTGCTGTGAATGAGAATGCCATCTACACGGCCGCCACCTTCGAGTTTTTTCATACGGCAAGCCTCGTGCATGATGATGTGGTGGATGAAAGTGAGGAACGTCGTGGACAGAAATCGGTGAACAGTGCCTATGGCAATCAAATCGCCGTATTGGTGGGAGATTCCATCCTGGCAAATGCTTTGCTTTGTGCTGCCAAGACGGGTAGTTCACGCCTGATAGAGGTCTTGTCTAATGCTGCTCAGAATCTTGCCTGCGGTGAACTGCTGCAACTGAACAACGTGAAGAACCAGGCAGTTGACAAGGCTGTCTATTTTGACATCATCCGCAACAAGACCGCAGCACTCTTTGCAGCCTGTGCAGAGTCGGGTGTCATGGCGGTTTCATCGGACGAAAAGGCGATGAAAACCCTGCATGATTTTGGAGAATACGTGGGTATCTGTTTCCAGATTCGTGACGATATTTTCGACTATCATCACGATCCTTCCATCGGCAAACCGACAGGTAATGATATGCAGGAAGGCAAACTCACTCTTCCTGTCATTCACGCTCTTCTTTCCACCCAAAATGCTGAAATGCTTGCCCTTGCCCGCAAGGTGAAGGCACGCCAGGTTTCACAAGATGAAATCAATGTTTTGGTCGAGTTCACCAAGGAAAATGGGGGAATCGACTATGCCGTACAGGTCATGAACGATTATGCTGAAAAAGCAAAAGGCCTGCTTGCATCCTTCCCTGATTCGGATGTCAAGCAAGCCTTGATAGCCTACGTCGATTATGTGATTGACCGTACTCTTTAATCTCTTCTTTTTTCATTCCGTTTCCTTGCCAGTACTTCTTCGGAAGTACTGTAGTACCGCTATAGAAGTACTCGGGTACTTCTGTGGAAGTACTGAAGAGGAAGCGACGTTCCTGCTTCACTGTTTTCAGAAGAACTTCACTTCCTTTCCTTCAATGTCGGAAAGCAACTTGTTGGCGAGAGAACTGGTGCCGAGACGCAGCCATTGGTTGGTCAGCCATTTCTCGCCCAGCACTTCCTTCACAATGGTATAATAGGTAAGGGCATCTTCCACCGTCTTCATGCCGCCAGCAGGTTTGAAACCAATCTGAATGCCGGTTTTGTCATGGTATTCCTTGATGGCTTGGCACATCACGAATGCCGCTTCGGGGGTAGCAGCAGGCTCCAACTTGCCTGTGGAGGTCTTGATGTAGTCGGCTCCGGCATACATCGCCAGGATGCTCGCTGTCTTGATGTTCTTAGCTGTTTTGAGGCATCCTGTTTCCAGAATGGTCTTCAACTTCTTGTCCCCACACACAGCCTTGATTTCAGCGATTTCATCGCACATTCCCTCATAATCGCCCGCCAAAAACTTGCCTACAGGAATGACGATGTCAATCTCTGTGGCACCATCTTTGATAGCCAATGCTGTCTCCGCAATTTTCACCTCCACAAAGGTTTGTGCTGATGGAAAACTACCAGCGACGCAAGCAATTTCCACCTCTTCGTTCTCTAATGTATCATGGCAGATCTTAGCAAAACAGGGATACACGCACACCGTTGCCACATGCCCCAATTCGGGATAGACATCGTCGAATTTGTTGACTTTTTCCACAAACTTCAAAACGCTGTCTTCGCTGTCCGTCGTCTTCAGCGTGGTGAGTTCCACGCTGTTCAGCAGGAACTGCTTCACTTCTTTCGTGTTATTCTCCTGAAGGTGATTTTTCAACAAGTTTTCCACTTGTCGTTTCACCTTTTCGTCATCGAGGTCTAAATCATATTGTTTTAGAGTCTCAAAATACTTGTTTTCGTCCATACTTACTTGAAATATTTTTCATGATAAATCGTGGTTAATTCATGATAATTTATGTTTTTTCTTAACACGAATTGCCATCAATGAATCATGAATTATTCATAAATATTATCTGTTCTCATTCTTTGTTTTTTGTGTCCATGCAGATGGTCACTGGTCCATCGTTCAGCAGTTCCACCTTCATCTCCGCACCAAACTCCCCTGCGGCAACTGGTTTTCCCAGTTGCTCTTCCACCACCTTCAGGAACCGCTCATACAGCGGCACCGTCACCTCATGGCTTCCTGCTCGCAAATACGACGGCCTATTCCCCTTCTTGTAACTTGCCCACAATGTGAACTGGCTCACCACCAGAATATCGCCCCCCACATCCAACACTGACTTGTTCATCACGCCATTCTCGTCGTCAAACACGCGCAAGTTACAGATTTTCTTTGCTAACCACTGAATATCCTCCTCAGTATCAGCATTTTCACATCCCAGCAAAACCAAATAGCCATTGCCTATTGCCGATTTGACCGCACCATTGATGGTGACGGATGCGTGGGTCACTCTTTGTATGACTGCTCTCATTTCTTTTTATGGTATTTTTAATCATTGAAATAGTCTTTAATGAGTTGTGCTTTTGAAGCACCAATCACTTCTGCCAAGGTCTCAATGTCGGCTTCCTTGATACGCTTGAGGCTTTTGAACCTATTGAGTAACAGCATTTTAGTTGTCGTACCGATGCCTTTGATGTGGTCAAGTTCCGACTCCGTGTTATGTTTGGCACGTTTTTGTTTATGGAACGTGATGGCGAAGCGGTGTACCTCATCTTGAATCTGTGTGAGCAGCTTGAACAAGGGGCTGTCCATTTCAATGCCCACCACTTGAGCCGGAAAGCCAAAGAGGAGTTCGTTGGTGCGGTGGTGGTTGTCTTTGGCGAGACCTGCAATGGGAATGTCCAAGTGCAGTTGGTCTTCAATCACCTTTCTGACCACCTCCATCTGCCCCTTGCCGCCATCGGTGATGATAAGGTCGGGTAGGGGAGTCTCTTCTTCGATGGCACGGCTGTATTTGCGATAGACGACCTCACTCATCGAGGCGTAATCGTCAGGACCAATCACCGTCTTGATGTTGTACTTGCGGTAGTCGTTCTTCGATTTTCTGCCGCCAATGAACACCACACAGCCTGCCACAGCGTCTTGTCCCATGATGTTGGAGTTGTCGAAGCACTCAATGCGCATGGGAATCTTGGACAGTTTGAGTTTGCGTTGCAGTTCCTTCAGGATGTTCACATTCCGTTGGTCTGGATTGAGCCTTTCGGCCTGTTTGAGGGCATCGATGCGGTATTGACGCACATTTGCCTCCGACAGGAACAGCAGTTTCTTCTTGTCACCTGCCTTTGGAACGATGAATTCGGCATCTTTGAGTGTGAAATCCAGTTCAAACGGCACTACAATTTCCTTAGATTCGTCACCATATTGTTCCCTCATATCAATGATTGCCAAGGAAAGAATTTCTTCAGGTGTCTCGTCCAGCCGTTTCTTATATTCGTTGGTAAATACGCGCGTGATGCAGCCGTTCACCACGTGCATGTAGTTGACGTATGCCTTGTTTTCGTCGTCCTCGATGCTGAACACATCAATGTTTTGGTTCGTGCTGGTGATGACACGGCTCTTGCTGTCAAACTCCTTAGCAAGAAGGTACTTCTTTTTCACTTCCTCCGCTGCCAAGAACTCCTCTTTTTCGGACAAGGATTGCATTTCTGTCAACAGTTTTTGGCACAGATTCCGTGTGTTGCCGCTCAAAATATCTTTGATTTCCTCAATTTGCCGTAGGTATTCCTCCCTTGATTGGAGACCAATGCAGGGTGCTTTACACTTGCCGATGTCATAATAGAGGCACTTCTTCACCTTTCCTTGTGCCATCCTCTCTGGCGTGATGGACGTGTGGCAAAGGCGCACCTGATAGAGTTTCCCGATGAGTTCCATCATCGCATTCAATGTCCCAGGATGGCTGAACGGACCATAATAGATGCCCGTCTTCTTGTCGATGTTGCGCGTCTTGAACACGCGGGGAAAATACTCGTTGGTAATGCAGACAGAAGGGTAGGTCTTGCCGTCTTTCAACAGAATATTGTAGAAGGGTTGGTGTTCTTTGATGAGATTGTTTTCTTGAATCAGCGCATCCTCATCGGTCGGCACTACCACGTATTTGATGTCCTCAATCTTGCTGACAAGAATCTGTGTCTTACGGTTCTTGTATGAGTTATTGAAGTAAGAACTGACGCGACGTTTGAGGTTCTTTGCCTTACCCACATAGATGACTGTGCCATCCTTATCTAAATATTGATAGCACCCAGGTTCTTCGGTGAGGCTGTTCACAATCACCTTGAGCCGCTGTAACCTTTCCTCGTCTTTGTTCATTCTTCTTTACTTCAAGTATTACTTCACCCTCTTGAATTGTTCCACGTGAAACAATTTGTCTCTAACTGATGCAAAATCAGCGTTTAAGACAAAAGGGTTTCATTGTTGCTGGAAGTGCGGAATGGTGCATTCCCTGTTTCTCACACGCTCAGCAAAGTGGTGATTTCTATGCCCTCGCCGATGAAGTCTCTGCCGTGTAAGCCCTCATCGTGAATCTCCACCACGAAGTTCATATAGCACTTCTTGGGGTTGAACTTCTTCACGAGGTTCCATGCCGCCTTGATGGTGCCTCCCGTGGCGAGGAGGTCGTCGTGCAGCAGCACCACGTCGTTCTCGTCGATGGCATCCACGTGTATCTCGATGCTGTCTGTCCCATACTCTTTGGTGTAGGACTCCTTAATGGTCTTGTAGGGGAGTTTGCCGGGTTTGCGTGCCATGACGAAACCGGCATTGAGGCGGCGGGCAAGGATGGCTCCCATCACGTAGCCGCGCGTTTCCAGTCCCACCACTTTGGTGATGCCTTTGTCCTTGTAAAGTTCGTAGAGTTCTTCCTCCATAATCTCAAGTGCTTTAGCATCCTTGAAGAGGGTGGTCACGTCACGAAAGTTGATGCCTTTCTGTGGAAAATCCGGAATGCTGCGCAGGTGATCCAGTAGGTACTGATTGTTGAGTTCCATTGTTCTTTTGTTGTATGATTTGTTTTTGTCAATTCTTCTAAATGCTTGATTTTGCATGTCCTACGCTTAAATTGTTTCACGTGGAACAAAACAAATGCTTTAACTGTTGTTTCTCTGTTTCCCATTCATCGTCCCATCAGCACCAGCATGATGTTGACGTCGGAAGGCGAAACGCCAGGAATACGTGAGGCTTGTGCCAGCGTGACGGGTTGGATGGCTTGTAGTTTCTGGCGCGCTTCGATGGAGATTTGGGTCATGTTGGGGTAGTCAAACTTTCCTGCAATCTTGATGTTCTCCAAGCGAACCATCTTTTCTGCCATTTGTTGTTCGCGGTAGATGTAGCCCTTGTATTTGACTTGGATTTCTGCCGCTTCGATGATTTCCTCTCTTCGTGGGTCATCGCCGAGGATGCGGTTAAGTTCCTTGCGGAACGGCTCGATGTGGGGAGCGATGTTGTTGATGTTGATTTGTGGTCGTCCCAACAATTCTTCCAGTTTGCAACCCTGACGGAGTGGGGTAGTGCCCAAGGTTTCGAGGGTAGGGTTGATGAGTGAAGGTTTCAACGAGAAGTTCTCAATGAAGTGAGTAATGGCTGCTATCTTCTCCTTCTTCGTCAGCATCAGTTGGTGGCGTTCTTCATTTGCCAGTCCCAACTGGTAACTGCGTTCGGTCAGTCGCATGTCGGCATCATCCTGACGGAGCAGGATGCGGTATTCGGCGCGAGAGGTGAACATACGGTAAGGTTCATCCACCCCCTTCGTCACGAGGTCATCAATGAGTACACCGATGTAGGCTTCGTTTCTGCCCAGCGTGAAAGGCTCCCCACCATTCAGTGTTTTGTTGCAGTTGATGGCAGCGTTGATGCCCGCAATCACACCTTGTCCTGCGGCTTCCTCATAACCCGTTGTGCCGTTCACTTGTCCTGCAAAGAAGAGGTTTTTCACCACTTTCGATTCGAGGGAATGGGTCAGTTGAGTGGGGTCGAAGAAGTCGTACTCGATGGCATAACCAGGTCGATAGATTTCCAGATTCTTGAAAGCAGGAATCTTGCGGAGAGCGGTCAACTGGATGTCTAAGGGGAGAGAGGACGAGAAGCCGTTCAGGTACATCTCGTTCGTGGTTTCTCCTTCAGGCTCCAAGAACAACATGTGCTCGTCCTTGTCGGGGAAGGTGTGGAGTTTCGTCTCGATGCTCGGACAGTAGCGCGGCCCGATGCTCTGGATTTGTCCGTTGTAGAGGGGAGAGTCGGGGAGGCCCGAACGTAGCACGTCGTGTACCTCGGTGTTGGTGTAGCAAATCCAGCAAGGGAGGTTGTTGCGTTCCGACACCGAAGTGCGCTCTGTGGGCAGGTAGGAGAACTTGTGAAAATCGTGGTCGCCATCCTGTTTCTCCATCAGCGAAAAATCCACGCTCCGCTTGTCAATGCGCACAGGGGTTCCTGTCTTCATTCTTCCTGCACGGATGCCATGCTTCGTAATGCTCTCTGTCAGTTCCAGTGCCGGCAGTTCGGCACATCTTCCACCAGGTATCATCACCCTGCCGATGTGCATCAACCCATTCAGAAACGTGCCTGCCGTGATGATGACACATTGGGCACGAAACTCGGCTCCGTAATACGTCTTTACACCTTGAACCGTCTGATTTTCAATCACTAACTCCTTCGCTTGGTCTTGCCAAATCTGCAAGTTGGGTGTGTTCTCCAGTATCTCCCGCCATGTCCAGATAAACTTGGCACGGTCGCACTGTGAACGTGGACTCCACACTGCAGGACCCTTCGAGAGGTTTAACATCCTGAATTGCAGGCTACAACGGTCGGTCACAATGCCCGTCTGTCCCCCCAGTGCATCTATCTCCCTCACTATCTGTCCCTTGGCGATACCACCAATGGCAGGATTGCACGACATCTGTGCAATCTTGTTCATGTCCATCGTGATGAGACACGTCCGAGCACCCAAATTAGCAGCAGCGGCAGCAGCCTCACATCCTGCGTGACCCGCTCCCACCACCACAACATCATAGTTGAAAATCATCTTTTTACGCGTAATTGGAGTGCAAAGTTAGTGGAATTAAAGGGAAGAACAAAAAAAAACATCCCCTTTCCCAAAAAATCCCACATTTTTATATGAAGTGAAAGAATTTTATTATCTTTACCGATGTTTTTTGGGGGATCCTGAACAGAGGCATAAGCATGTTATCTCGTACCTTATACGAGGTCGTTCTATTTCTACGAATATTAAGGTTGTTGGGAATGATGAGGCTAATTCGGACATGATAGCGTAAACCGTTGATACTGCGTTGGTTTGCTGTTATTTATGCTTTTGACATTCTTTCGGATTGGAAAGAATGTTGAGTCTGTTCCGTTACCTAAGTGTTACCTCGGTTACTACGTTTGGTAACTGGTAACACTTGGTAAAAAACATGGAAAAAGTGGGGAAAATAACATTAAAATGTGATTATTTACTAAATATACGAACGTTTTGTGTGTTCTTTCAGAGAAAATGAATAACTTTGTACCAAGAACAATATAAATCCATTATGGACAAAGACATTAATCGCATCAAAGTCGTGCTAGCAGAGAAGAAACGAACCAATAAGTGGTTGGCAGAACAGTTGGGGTGTGCGCCTACTACCGTATCAAAATGGTGTACTAATGACTGCCAGCCAACAATGGAGACATATCTAAGAATTGCAGACCTGCTTGATGTAGAACTGACAGAATTAGTAAGGACAAAGAAAAGTCAAATAGAACACCCTTCTTTTTGAGTTAGTGAGTAACTCGGAAAAGTTAGTGGGTAAGTCAAATAAACGATAATATGGATATGAACATAAGACATGACATCGAGAAATACATTAATGATGTCAATGACATTTATAATTCTGGCAATCCAACGGAACATACTTATCGTATCCCATTGGTGAATTTACTGACTCAATTGTTGAATGGAAACAAGAAGAGTAAGGTCGGAGTTTACAATGAAGGAGCCCGTAAAGATTATGGTGCTCCTGACATAGAGTTCCATCGCGACGACGTGACCATTGCTTTTATTGAGACAAAGAATATTGGAGACCATGACCTGCTTGGCCAAAACAGTAAGCAGCACAAAGAACAGTTCGACAGATATAAGAATGCTGTCAATCTAATAGCCTTCACTGACTACTTGGTATTTTATCTTTATGAGAATGGAGAGCAGATACTTTGTGCAAGAATTGGCAGGGAAGAATCCTCTGGTATAGTAATAAACGATGACGAACAGCAGTTAGAAAACTTTCTGAAAATCGTGTATAAACTTGGTGATGCAGAGCCGCAACCCATACGCAGTGCCAAACTATTGGCAGAAGTCATGGCAGCCAAGGCCAAAGGTGTTGCTTCTGTGCTGAACACGGCTATGGAGTTGAACAAGACAAACGAGGATAAAGACTTGCATGCCAAACTTGACGCTTTCCAGAAGTTTCTGGTTCACGATATGAGTGTGGAGCAGTTCACTGATTTCTATGCCCAGACAATTGTCTATGGTTTGTTCGTTGCCCGCATCTATAACAAGACCCCGCAGACTTTTTCTCTACAGGAGGCAGCCGAACTTATACCTGCCATCAATCCTTTCTTGAAAAAGATATTCAAGCATCTGGCCTTAGCCGAACTTCATAAAGGTATCAAGTGGATAGTGGAGGACTTGGTGGCTGTCTTGCGTGTTACAGACATGAGGCGAGTGATGCACAACTACGGCAAAGACCCGCTGGTGCATTTTTATGAAGAATTCCTCGAAGCGTACAACCCCAAAATCCGTGAAGATTTCGGCGTGTGGTACACACCGCAAAAGGTGGTCAGTTTCATCGTAGATGCTGTAGACACTATCCTTCGCGAGAGACTGAATACCGAAAAGGGACTGGCCGACAATTCGACTATCAACTATAAAGACAAGACTTTCCACAAGGTGCAGATTCTTGACCCTGCAACGGGTACAGGTACTTTCCTTGCTACGGCTGCAGAAAAGATATACGCCAGTTATAAAGGGAAGGAAGGTTACTGGCCAGATGATGTGGTGAACAACATCATTCCCAGGCTGAACGGCTTTGAGTACCTGATGGCCCCCTACACGATGGCTCACTTGAAAGTGGCCACGGCTCTCCGCCTGAACGAATTGCAGGAAGATTTGCCTGAACGGTTGAATATATTCCTGACCAACTCACTCGACAAGGACTACCCCGAGGAACGACTCGACTTTGCCAAGTTCATCACCGACGAGTCGAACGCTGCCAGCCGCATCAAACGCGACACGCCGGTAATGGTGGTCATGGGCAACCCGCCGTATAACGAGAAATCGGCAAACAATGGTGACTGGATAAAGGACTTGATGGATGATTACAAGCAAGAACCGGGAAAAAAGAGGAAATACATTAGAACCAACAAAAAGACTGGAAAGAAAATATATCAGAATACTCTAGAAGGCGAACGTAACCCCAAAGGACTGAACAATGACTATTGCAAGTTCATCAGACTGGGCCAGAGTTTTGTCGAAACCACACAAGAGGGAGTGCTTGCCTATATCTGCGGAAACACATTCCTCGACACAGCATTATTCCGTGGTATGCGTTACGAACTGCTCAGCAAATTTGATGAAATATACATTATCAATCTGCACGGCTCCACCAAACGTAATGAAAGCACAGAAACGCAGAAAGACGAATGTGTGTTCAATATTCAGGTGGGTGTCAGTATCAATATCTTTATTAAGTGGAAAGACGGGAATAGCGGGCAATTAGCTCGTGTGTTTTATAAGGATCTGTATGGCTCGCAACGGGAAAAACTACAATATCTCTCAGAGCATCAGCTGAACGATGTGGATTTCCAAGAGATACATCCCTCCGCCCCATTGTACACTTTCAGAATCAGAAACCAGCATCTAAGAGAACAGTATGATACAGGATTCAATATCTGGGAGCTGATGAATAGTAATGTCCAGGGATTTAAGTCGGATAAAGATTATGTGGCAATACAATACGAAGAAAAAGACATAAGAAACATAGTCTATGAAATGCGATCCAACAAAGATGACGCTGAGTTACAAGAAAATTTTGGCTTTAGAGATAGCAGAGACTGGAATTTGAAAGGCGCACGTTCCTTGCTGAAGGCGGTATCATTTGGTGTTGATGATGTTGATAAGTACACATCACAAGTCTGCTATCGTCCTTTTGACTTCCGATGGACTTTTTTCCATAAGGCATTAGTCACTTATCCTCGTCCTTTATTGCAAAACTCGGTACATAACAAAAGGAATATTGTTCTCTGTCTTGGCAAGTCTGGTAATGTGATAGGTGATAACGAGTGGAGTTTGGTTTACATCTCCACGTTACCGACAGATATGAATGTAGTACCGCGTGGGGGTGTCTATCTGTTTCCACTGTTTGTCTACGATGAGATGGGAGATGCGCATACCAACTTCTCCGAAGCCATTGTCAGTCAGATAGAAGCGCGGACAGGGCTTCACATGCTTTCTGCCAGAGAAGAGCTCTGGCAGATAGAACCACAGACAGGGTATCGCATGATGGATAATGCAGGTGATGAGGACAAAGACACGTTCATGCCGATTGATCTGCTTGACTATATCTATGCCGTGCTGCATTCGCGTCGCTATCGCCAGACTTATCACGAATGTCTGCAAGACGGATTCCCCACGATTCCTTATCCGACAAACGCAGGCTACTTCCGCTATATGGCAGTCCTCGGTGGGCAGATTCGCCGCCTGCATCTGCTCGTGGGCATTTCTGACCAAGACTTTACCACCACCTATTCTATCAGTCGACCCAAGGACAACAACCTGTGTACTCTGCGTCGTTTCGAGCCGACGGGCGGCGGGCAAGGCCGCGTATGGATTAACGAGCAACAGTATTTCGACCATGTTCCAGTGCAGGCATGGCAAATGGTGGTCGCCGGCTATCAACCCTTAGACCGTTGGCTGAAAGACCGCAAAGGCAAGAAACTCAGCAACGACGAAATAGAGCACTATCAGAAAATTATAGTCGCCTTACAGAAACAAGCACAGGTGATGGAATTAATTGACAACCTGATAGAGATTTAATGAAAATGAAATACCTCAACAGAAACCAAGAAAGAGTTATATGTCATTCTCGCTTGAACCTCTTGAGATGGATTTGACTTTCTTGGTTGAGCATCATCTAATAGAAAGAATTATCGAGCTGGATGCAGACCATGCAAAAGGGACACCCATTTTTATTGAGCCGTAAGAAAGCACGATTGATATATGGGAATATTTGAGATAAATTGATTATCTTTGCAAACAAAAAAAGAAAAGAACAATATGAATTGGAAAGAACGAGCAATAGCAATACTGAAGGATAGCCTATATCCGATACCAACAGAACTGAATGAACTGGATTGGAAGAGTGGGTTGTCGGATAAGGCGGAACGGTTGGCACAGCATATCTCAGCATTTGCCAACTTGAAGGGTGGCGGCATTCTTGTGTATGGTGTGCATAATGATGGTACATGTTTTGATATCTCAAAAGAGGAGGTGGACAAAACTGTTCAAACATTAGGAAATATAGCCCTGAACAACCTTGCTTATCCTATCCAGATAGAACATTCAGTTATGACCTTTGAAGGTCATTCCTTGTTGTTCATCTTCATTCCTGAACAGAACGAAAAGCCCGTTTGCCTGCGAGGAAAAGATATTTATTCTTCATATTACCGTTCTGCTGGTCAAACCGTAAAGATGTCGAAAAACCAGGTTAGAGCGATGATTGCTGCTTCACAAGGCATAACTTATGAAAGACAAGTGGCATTGGCTGGCTTATCTGCCGATGAGGTTCTACATCTTCTAAACTATAAGTCACTATACCAAATTTTGGATAAAAATGTGCCAACCTCTACAAGTAGTATCATAAGCAGGCTGAATGATTATCATTTATGCGAGCAAGAGGGCAGGAAGTGGAATATCACGAATATGGGTGCTATTCTGTTTGCTAACAATTTGGGCGACTTTCCAAATATGAAAGGACGCGAAGTGATTGTCAGGAAATATGTAGGGACAAACAATCGCCAACAGTTACTTGAACAGCATGGCGCATACGGATATGCTGTCGGCTTCGAAGGATTGGTTGATTTCATTATGCGTAATACGAGCAAGGAAGTCATTGACGTGAAAAGGGAAGATATTTCTGTCTATCCACGAGTGGCTATCCGAGAGTTTGTTGCTAACGCTTTGGTTCATCAGGATTTTGGTATTACGGGAATGCCTGTGACAATTGAAATATTCTCCAATCGACTGGCCATTACGAATGCTGGGGCTCCTCTTAACGATATTAACCGACTAATTGACTTGCCACCACAATCAAGAAATGAACAGTTGGCACAAATGATGTTTCAACTGGGAATTTGCGAACGCCGGGGTAGTGGCATTGACCGTGCCATCGCTGCTGTGGAGGAGATGAATCTTCCTGCCGTTAAGTTTACAAAAAGCGAACAGCACACACGTGTTTTCCTATACCCGCAGAAGAGTCTAAGGGATATGACAAAACATGAAAAGATTTCCGCCTGTTATCAACATGCCTGCTTGATGTATGAAGACGGGGAAACTATCAATAATCAGTCTGTAAGGGAACGTTTTGAATTGAATAAAAACGAATCGGCTGTCGCTTCTCGTATCATTTCTGATACGGTGGATACTGGTTTTATTAAGCCTGCTGATGTTGAAACAACTTCCAAGAAGTATATGACATATATCCCATTCTATGGATAGAAGTTTTTATTTGCAGACTAAATCCAGAAATGTTGCAAGCAATTGATTATCAACATTTTCCTTTTTGCAGTTAAAATCCATATAGGGAAATTATACAATAATGAGTAATCTGGCGAATCAGGATAGACAGAACAAACATTACAACAATATCTCATCAAGCAATACCCCAAAGAGGATGAGGGGTGTGAGTGGAAGGAATTCAAGAACCTGAAGAATGACTTCAGTGGTCATGAGAAGGATGATGTCATCTCCTACGTGTCGGCATTGGCTAACATGGAGGGTGGGCATCTGGTAGTTGGTGTCGATGACAAGGAATTAAAGACGGAGTATATTCGGAACAAAAGTTTCAATGACCTCCACTTCAAAGACATGATAATTCAGTATCTGCGCTCATTTGGCGGAGCCACAAGAGCAGAACTTAATACGCTGTTGCAATCCAAATTGTCAGATGTGCTCACCGAGGAGCAAAAGATAAGGAAGATTGGTAATATGCTGTCTGCACTGAAGAAAAAGGGAGTCATTAAACTAACAGAAAAGAAGAAGTGGGTTTTAGTCGAAGTTTAGTCGAACTTTTAGTCAAAGTTTAGTCGAACTGACAACTTCAACATGGCTGAAATGCTGAAAACAAGGGAAAAATGACGCATCGTTATATGCCCCCATTTAGTCGAACTTATGACTTGAATTTTAGTCGAGGTTATGTGGTGTTTATGTACAAAAGATCGCTAAAAGTAGTCGAAACCTTTTGGCTATTTGGGAAATGTTTTGTACCTTTGCAACCAAGATGAGTGTTCTTTGGATTTGTGTAAAACGGGTAGGAATATGTAAGTCCTCTCGTTTCTAAAGTGTTACCTGTCTCTTTTTTGCTCAAAGGTAACTCTCCGATATTCAAATCGAAAATAGAAGTTCTACTATTTTGAGGTCGAATCTTCACTGCCAAATGGTGACCCACCATCCGATGCTTAAAAAAACAAGATGCTAAATCGTACTCTTATCCTATGAATTGGACTCCCGAACTTCGTGATTTCATACAGGAACACATGAATGACGATACGTCTGAACTGCTGTTGGCGGCTCGGAAGTATCTTGGCATTGATGTGCCGTTTGCCGTGGAGCAGATTGAGGCGAGGAAACGATTGAAGGGAAAGTTGCCCGAATGGTATGGCAACGCCGACCTCATCATGGCAGGACGTGTGCCAGCCGAACAGTGCAGTTCGGAACAGACTGCAAGATATAAACGAAGCATCATCGAAGGGCAGAGCTTATGCGACATGACGGGAGGCATGGGCGTGGATTTCTGGTATATGAGCGAGGGGATGGAGAGAGCCATCTACACAGAGCGGAGTGAAGAACTTTGTGAAGTGGCAAAGCATAACTTTCAGGTGCTGCAGACCCTCCACTCACAGCAGACCCTCCCCTCACCCTCCCTGCAGGGAGGGGGTAATATCTCTGCCAATAGGGGAGGTAATGGGGAGACTGACGAGCAAGGTAACCACTCCCTCCCTATAGGGAGGGTGAGGGGAGGGTCTGCTGTGAGGGGAGTGTCTGTGCGGTGTGGCGATGGCCGCAAACTGCCCATTCCATCGGTGGATGTCATTTACCTCGACCCTGCCCGGCGGGCAGGCGACGGAAGCCGAGTGTATGCGATGGAGGAGTGTGAACCAAACATTGTGGAGTGGCAGGACGAACTTTTAGCGCATGCCCAAATGGTGCTGGTGAAACTCTCACCAATGGTGGATTTGACGGATGTGCTCAGAAAGTTGAAGGGAGTGACAGAGGTGCATGTGGTGGCGGTGAAGAACGAGTGCAAGGAGGTGTTGGTGAAACAGGAGACCCTCCCCTCACCCTCCCTGCAGGGAGGGGGTAATATCTCTGCCAATGAGGAAACTAATGGGGAAACTGACGAGCAAGGTAATCACTCCCTCCCTGCAGGGAGGGTGAAGGGAGTGTCTGCTGTGGGAGGAGTGTCTGCTGTAATTCATTGTGTAGATTTCTTGGCTTCTTCTGCCCTTCATTATACAACAAAGTTTCCCGATGAAATGGATGTGCTTGTTTCTGCCGGAGGTGTGAAACACTATTTGTATGAGCCTGATGTCACTTTGATGAAGGCGCAGGCATTCGGTTCTCTTTGTCATCGTTTCAATGTTCGCCAATTGGAGATAGGCACTCACTTGATGACCTCCGATGAATTCATCCCCGATTTCCCAGGGCGTATCTTTGAGGTGGAGGAAAAGATTCCCTTCTCGTCGAAAGTGCTGAAGGGTTTGAAGAAGGCGATTTCCCAAGCCAACATAGCCACGCGTAACTTTATGCTGACCGCTGACGAGTTGAGGAAAAAGACAGGCATCAAAGATGGGGGTGAGGTGTATTTGTTTGGGGCAAAAGTAAAAGATGTGGGGCAGATGTTGTTGAAATGCAGAAAAAAAGTAGTAACTTCGCACCCATGAAACGTTCTGATTTTGAAATTATGGCTCCTGTGGGCAGTCGGGAGAGTTTGGCTGCTGCCTTGAAGGCTGGAGCTAATTCGATATACTTTGGCATTGGGAAATTGAACATGCGGAGCCATAGTGCCAATGCGTTCACCATTGATGACCTGAAAGAGATTGCAGCCATCTGTCATGAGCACGGGGTACAGTCGTACCTGACGGTGAACACGATTATCTATGGCGAGGACATCCCGACGATGCATGAGATTGTTGATGCAGCGAAGGAGGCGAAGATTTCGGCTGTGATTGCGAGTGATGTGGCGGTGATGACCTACTGCAACGAGGTGGGCATGGAGGTGCATCTGAGCACGCAACTGAACATCTCGAACATTGAGGCATTGAGGTTTTATGCACAGTTTGCCGATGTGGTGGTGCTGGCGAGAGAACTGAACATGTGGCAGGTGAGGGACATCTATCGGCAGATTGTTGAGCAGGGCATCAGAGGGCCGAAAGGCGAACTGATCAGGATTGAGATGTTTTGTCATGGGGCATTGTGCATGGCCATCAGCGGCAAGTGTTACTTGTCTTTACAGAATGCAGGCAGAAGTGCCAACAGGGGTGAATGCGTACAGATATGCAGGAGGGGATATGAGGTGACGGATTTGGAAACAGGCACACAGTTGAAGGTGGATAATAAATACATTATGTCGCCACGTGACCTAAAGACCATCCGTTTCATCGATGTGATGATGAATGCAGGGGTGAGAGTGTTCAAGATTGAGGGTAGGGCGCGTGGACCTGAGTATGTCTATACAGTAGTGAAAGCGTATGATGAGGCCATCAGTGCGGCAGCTCCCCTCCTGTCCCCCCAAGGGGAGATGAATCTTTCGGAGTCCAGACCATGGGCGACGGAGGAGCAACTGGATGAGTGGGACAGGCAGCTCAGCACGGTGTTCAATAGAGGTTTCTGGGATGGTTACTACCAAGGGCAGAAGCTGGGCGAGTGGTGCGAGGTGTATGGCAGCAGGGCTACGGAGAAGAAGGTGTATGTGGGCAAGTGCATGAAGTACTTCTCGAAGATAGGTGTAGCGGAGTTTCTGATTGAGAACGAGGACTTGCATGTGGGAGACAAATTGCTCATTACAGGCACCACGACGGGGGCGTTGATTCAGACTTGTGAGGAGATACGCTTCGACCTGAAGCCTGTGGAAGTGGCGACGAAGGGTCAGCACATCAGCATCAAGGTGAATGAGAGAGTGCGTGTGAATGACAAACTGTATGTGTTGCAACCTGCTGATAGGTTGACACAACAATAGTGATATGTACAATTTGACGATGTACAATTTTCAATTTGACAATGGCAGAAGATTTTGACATAAGAGAACAGCGGAATACGAAGGACAAGGATTTTGAGAATGCCCTTCGGCCGCTCCGCTTTGAGGACTTCAGTGGGCAAACCAAGGTGGTGGAGAACCTGAGTGTGTTTGTGGAGGCTGCCCGATTTCGTGGTGAACCTCTTGACCATACGCTCTTGCATGGTCCTCCAGGATTGGGCAAGACGACACTGAGTAACATCATTGCCAATGAGTTGGGGGTGGGTTTCAAGGTAACGTCGGGTCCTGTGCTGGACAAGCCTGGTGACTTGGCAGGCATCCTCACTTCCTTGGAGGAGAATGACGTGCTTTTTATTGATGAGATTCACCGACTTTCGCCTGTAGTGGAGGAATATTTGTATAGTGCGATGGAGGACTACCGCATCGACATCATGATAGACAAAGGTCCTTCGGCGCGTAGTATCCAGATTGACCTCAGTCCTTTCACGTTAGTAGGTGCCACCACTCGTAGCGGACTCTTGACAGCACCGCTCCGTGCCCGTTTCGGCATTAACTTGCATCTTGAATATTATGATGCCGATGTGCTGACCAAAATCATTCTCCGTTCTGCCAAGTTGCTGGGCATTCCATGCGATTTCGATGCAGCAGGCGAGATAGCAGGGCGTAGTCGTGGCACTCCCCGTATTGCCAATGCGCTGCTGAGGCGTGTGCGTGACTTTGCACAAGTGAAGGGCAACGGCACCATTGACTTGCCAATTGCTCATATGGCGCTCGAAGCGCTGAACATTGACAAGTTTGGTCTTGACGAGATTGACAACAAGATACTCACCACCATCATCGACAAGTTCAAGGGCGGACCTGTTGGTTTGGGCACCATTGCCACTGCTATTGGTGAAGACACGGGTACGGTGGAAGAGGTCTATGAACCGTTCCTCATTAAGGAGGGTTTCATCAAACGTACGCCACGTGGACGTGAAGTGACAGAACTTGCCTACAGACACCTGGGGCGCAACCCTTGGGTCAATCCCAACGACAAGACGGGCATGGGCAGTCTTTTTGACTGACGAAAGATGCGTGCTCAATAGACCGTACCCCTCGGCTACGAATGACCGTAGTCGAGGGGTACGCCACTTTGGCATCTTCGGGTGTGCTTTTGTGACTGTCTTGGTGTGGTGTTTGAAAAAACTATCCTATAGGATAGAAAATCTTTTTTTGAAAAATTTACACATTATATATATAGTGAAAAAAAATTTTTCTTTACCTTTGCACCCGATTTTCTAAAAAAGAGAAAGATAAACAACGCAATATGCAAAAGAATTTAGTGATTGTAGAGTCTCCAGCCAAGGCAAAAACGCTGGAGAAATTTCTTGGTAAAGACTACAAGGTGATGTCATCGTATGGGCACATCCGCGACCTGAAGAAGAAGGAGATGAGTGTGAATCTGGACGATTTTTCGCCAGAGTATGAGATTCCTTCCGACAAGGAATCGGTGGTGAAGGAACTGAAGAGGGAGGCAAAGAAGGCCGACACGGTGTGGCTGGCATCCGATGAAGACCGCGAAGGAGAGGCTATTTCCTGGCACTTGAGTCAAGTGTTGGGATTGGATCCCAAGGCGGCTAAAAGGATTGTTTTCCATGAGATTACGAAAAGCGCCATCTTGAAGGCGATAGAAACACCCCGCACCATCGACATGGGTCTGGTGAATGCGCAGCAGGCTCGTCGTGTGCTGGACAGAATAGTGGGTTTCAAACTCTCACCCGTGTTGTGGAAGAAACTCAAGCCCAGTCTTTCGGCAGGTCGTGTGCAGAGCGTTGCGGTGAGGCTGATTGTGGAGAGGGAGAAGGAAATAGAGAACTTCAAGAGCGAATCGACCTATCGTGTGAATGCTGTGTTTGTGGTCGATGGGCAGGCAATTAAAGCAACTTTGGCTCATGGCTTCAAGACGGAAGAGGAGGCTGAGGCATTTTTGGAATCATGCAAGGGCAGGGAGTTCAAGATTACTGACATAGACAAGAAACCTGTGAAGAGGAGTCCTGCTCCTCCATTCACCACTTCTACCCTTCAGCAGGAGGCTGCCCGCAAACTGGGCTTTACCGTGAGCCAGACCATGATGGTGGCGCAGCATCTCTATGAATCGGGACATATCACTTATATGCGAACCGACTCGGTGAACCTCTCGTCACTGTGTATCAACACGACGAAGGAGGAGATTTTGAAGATACATGGTGAGAAGTACTCAAAGCCACGTCAGTTCCACACCAGTTCGAAAGGTGCACAGGAGGCACATGAGGCTATCCGTCCCACTTACATCTCGGAGCATGAGATCACGGGCAACTCACAGGAGAAGCGTCTGTATGACTTGATATGGAAACGTACCTTGGCTTGCCAGATGGCAGATGCAGAAGCAGAGAAAACAACAATCACCATCTCTGCCGATGATGTAAATTTCACAGCTACAGGCGAAGTCATTACGTTCGACGGTTTCTTGAGAGTGTATCGTGAATCATACGATGACGATGTGCAGTCGGATGAAACAGAGGGTTTGCTTCCTGTCGTGAAGAAAGGTGAGAAACTACAGATGCAGGAGATGGTGGCAACACAACGTTTCACTCAACACCCATTGCGCTACACGGAGGCGAGTCTGGTGAAGAAATTGGAAGAACTGGGCATCGGTCGTCCTTCCACTTATGCACCGACCATTTCGACCATTCAGCAGCGCGACTACGTGGAGAAGGGTGACAAGAAGGGTGAGGAAAGAAATTATGCTGTACTGAAACTGACGAACGGGAAAATCAAGAAGTCTGTGAAGAAAGAAGTGGTGGGCAAGGAGAAGGGAAAACTCCTTCCGACCGACATCGGAACAGTGGTGAATGACTTTCTGATTCAGGCATTCCCCGAGATTGTCGATTACAACTTCACGGCAAATGTGGAGAAGGACTTTGACGAAATTGCCGAGGGCAAGGAGAACTGGCAGCAGATGATGCGTGACTTCTATGCCAAACTGGAGCCGCTGGTGGATGCCACCTTGCATGAGAAGAGTGAGCACAAGGTGGGTGAGCGTTACTTGGGTGACGAGCCAGGCACGGGTAAGCCTGTCAGTGTGAAGATTGGTCGTTTTGGTCCGATGGTGCAGATTGGTGTGGCGAACGAGAAAGAGAAGCCGCGTTTTGCCCAGTTGAACAAGGGGCAGAGCATTGCCAGCATCACGCTGGAGGAAGCACTGGAGTTGTTCAAGTTGCCTCGCACCTTAGGCGAATATGAAGGGGAGGAAGTGTCGGTGGGCACAGGCAGATTCGGACCCTATGTGCTTCACTGCAAGAAGTATGTGTCCATTCCGAAGGGCATTGACCCGATGGCGATCGACCTTGCTGGAGCCATCGAACTGATAGAGGAACGTCGGAAAGGTGAGGCTTCTGCCCATCTCAAGAAATTCGATGAAGATGCAGAGATGGAGGTGATGAATGGACGTTTCGGACCTTACTTGAAGTACAAGGGAACCAACTATAAACTGCCCAAGAGCATCAAGGAGCCTGCCAACCTCACCTATGAGGAGTGCAAGGCATTTGTGGACAAAGCCGAGAAATCGCCGTCGGAGGCTAAGCCTGCAAGACGTGGCAGAAGAGCATCGAACGTATGACACGAATCATCTTGATAGGTTATATGGGAGCCGGCAAGACCACCATCGGGAAGGTCTTGGCTCGTGAGATGGGCATGGAGTTCTATGACCTCGACAATTATATTGAGGATCGGTTTCATCAGAAGATACCCGACATCTTTGCTGAGAAGGGTGAGGAGGGCTTTCGTGAGATAGAACGGAAGATGTTGCATGAGGTGGCTGAGTTTGAGGATGTCATCATCTCCTGTGGGGGCGGCACTCCGTGCTTTTTCGACAACATGGACTACATGAACACCCGTGGAGAGACGGTATTCCTCGATGCGGCACCTTCTGTGTTGAAAGAACATCTGAAGATGGGGAAGACGGTGCGTCCGCTCATTCAGGGTAAGTCGGAGGAGGAACTGATTGCTTACATTGAAGAGTCGCTTCAGAAACGGTTGCCCTACTATCGCAGAGCGAAGCATGCTCTGAAGATAGAGGTGATTCACACGAAAGAACAAATCAAGAACTACGTCAATCAAATCATCGGTTTAATATGAGAAAATGGCGCATTGAAGACTCCAACGAGTTGTACGGCATCAATGGTTGGGGTGTGAACTATTTCCGTATCAATGATAAGGGAAATGTGGCTGTGACACCACGGAAGGATGGTGTGGAAGTGGATTTGAAGGAGGTGATGGACGACCTCGCCCTGCGCGATGTGTCGGCTCCTGTGCTGGTGCGTTTCCCCGACATCATCGACAACCGCATCGAGAAGACTTCCACCTGCTTTGGAAAGGCTGCCAAGGAATATGGTTACAATGCCGAGAACTTCATCATCTATCCTATCAAGGTGAACCAGATCAGTCCTGTGGTGGAGGAAGTCATCAAGCATGGCAAGAAGTTCAACCTCGGTCTGGAGGCAGGGTCCAAGCCCGAACTCCATGCGGTGTTGGCGGTCAATATGAACAGCGACTCGCTCATCATCTGCAACGGCTACAAGGACCAAGACTACATCGAATTGGCACTGCTTGCCCAGAAGATGGGTAAGCGCATTTTCATTGTGGTGGAGAAGTTCAACGAACTGGAAATCATCACCCGAACCGCCAAGAAACTCGGTGTGCGCCCCAACATGGGCATCCGCATCAAGTTGGCTGCATCAGGCTCAGGCAAGTGGGAAGAGAGTGGGGGCGATGCCAGCAAGTTCGGTTTGACCTCGGGCGAACTGCTGACGGCTCTTCAGTACATTGAGGAGAACGGCATGAAGGACTGCCTCAAGTTGATTCATTTCCACATCGGCAGTCAAATCACCAAGATACGCCGCATCCAGAACGCCCTCCGCGAAGCCAGCATGTTCTACGTGCAGTTGCACAAGATGGGCTACGGCGTGGAGTTCGTCGATTGTGGCGGTGGACTGGGTGTGGACTACGATGGCAGCCGTTCGAGCAACAGCGAGAGTTCGGTCAACTATTCCATTCAGGAGTATGTGAACAACTGCGTCTATACTTTTGTGGAGGCAGCCAATGCCAACGAAATTCCTCACCCCAACATCATCACTGAGGGTGGACGCTCGTTGGCGGCACACCATTCGGTGCTCATCATGGAGGTGCTCGAGACGACGGAGGTGCCTGCCATGCCCGACGAGTTTGAGGTGGGAGAAGAAGACCACTCGCTGGCAAAGGAACTCTACGACATCTGGTGTAACATCAATGTGCGCAACATGCTGGAGAACTGGCACGATGCCCAGCAAATCCGTGAGGAGGCACTCGACCTCTTCTCTCACGGCATGCTTGACCTCCGCACCCGTGCTGAAATAGAACGGATGTATTGGGCTGTAGCGCGTGAAATCAACACGCTCGTCCACACCATGAAGCATGTGCCAGAGGAGTTCCATTCGCTCGACAAACTCTTGGCAGACAAGTATTTCTGCAACTTCTCGCTCTTCCACTCGCTGCCTGACGCTTGGGCGATTGACCAAATCTTCCCCATCATGCCCATCCAGCGGTTGAACGAGCGACCTGACCGTAACGCCACCTTGCAGGACATCACTTGCGACTCCGACGGCAAGATTGCGCAGTTTGCCACCGAAACGGGTGTGAGCCACTTCATTCCCGTCCATTCGCTCGACAAGAAGAAGGGCTCTTACTATATCGGTGTGTTCCTTGTGGGTGCCTATCAGGAGATTTTGGGCGACATGCACAACCTTTTTGGTGACACGAATGCAGTCCACGTTACCACAGACAAGGATGGCTATCACATCAAGAACATCATCGATGGCGAGACCGTGGCTGACGTGCTCAGTTATGTGCAGTATGAGCCCAAAAAACTTGTGCGAAGCCTTGAAATCTGGGCAAAGCAAGCCATCAAGGAGGGAAAGATTACGCTCGAAGAAGGCAAAGAGTTCTTGGACACCTATCGTTCAGGATTGTATGGATATACGTACCTTGAATGAAAAGTTAAAAGTGAAAAATCTAAGTTACTTCTGCTAATGAATTGAGTTGCCAACATCCCGTATGGCAGGTAATTTAGATTTCTCACTCTTCACTCTTCATTTCAAATATAATTGATAAAATGGCCAATCTCAAAAGCCTTGCAAAAGACACAGCCATCTATGGCTTGAGCAGCATTGTGGGCAGGTTTCTCAATTACTTGCTTGTGCCGCTCTACACCAACTACATGCCCAAGGAGTCGGGCGATTATGGTGTGAGCGTGAACATCTATGCCTACACGGCACTGGTGCTGGTCCTCCTGACGTTTGGTATGGAAACCACGCTGTTCCGTTTTGCCAACAAGGAGGATGAGAAGCCCGATACGGTGTTCTCCACGGCAACAGGAGTGGTGTGTACGTTGTCGGTAGTCTTTCTGGCTTTCATGTTCAGTTTCATCACCCCCATCAGCGAAAGCCTGGGCTATGCCGACCACCCCGACTATCTGCTCATGATGGCAACGGTTGTGGTGCTCGACTCCATTCAGGCGATGCCATTCAGTTACTTGCGATTCCAGAAGCGACCCCTCAAGTTTGCCTCGCTGAAATTGTTGTTTATCTTCTTCAACATTGCCTTGAACGTCCTCTATTTTGTGGTGTTGGGCAAGACTGAGGTCTATTATGTCTTCTGCATCAACCTTTGGTGTACGGGGCTCATCACCTTCTTCTTCATCCCCGATTTCTTCAAAGTGAAGTGGCACTTTGACTTTGCTCTGCTGAAGCGTATGCTCAGTTACTCTTGGCCCATCCTGGTGTTGGGTGTGGCAGGAGTCCTCAATCAGACAGCCGACAAAATCATCTTCCCTCTGGTCTTGCGTGATGAGGCAGATGCCAAGGCACAACTGGGCGTGTACGGTGCATGCGTGAAAGTGGCGATGATTATGGCAATGATCACCCAAGCCTTCCGTTATGCCTACGAGCCCATTGTCTTCTCCAAGGCGAAAGATAAGGACAGCAAGGAGTACTATGCTGTGGCAATGAAATACTTCATCATCTTCACGCTCTTTGCCTTCCTTGTTGTGATGGGCTATATGGACATCCTCAAGTGCATCATTGGCAAGGAATACCGCGAGGGACTCGTCGTCGTCCCGATTGTGATGGCAGCCGAAATCATGATGGGCATCTACTTCAACCTCTCTTTCTGGTACAAACTGATTGACAAGACCATTTGGGGGGCATGGTTCTCTTTGGCTGGCTGTGCCGTGCTCATCGCCATCAACGTCATCTTCATTCCGAAATACGGCTACATGGCTTGCGCATGGGGAGGTTTTGTAGGTTATGCCACCTCCATGATACTCAGTTACTTTGTGGGACAGCGGCTTAATCCTATTCAGTATGACTTGAAGGGTATTTTCGTTTACATTCTTTTGGCAGGTGTCCTTTTCGTTGCCATGCAATGTGAACCTGACACATGGCCCGCATGGCTGCGTATCATTTTTAATACTGGACTCATCATCCTCTTCCTCCTCGAAATCATCCATAAGGATATGCCCCTGCACAGTCTGCCTGTTATCGGGAAACGATTCAAGAAGAAAGCATGACAACGAGAAAGCGTGATGACGTAATAACGAGATAACGATAAAAACTAATACTCAGAGAAATGAAAAAAATAGTGTTATTATTGTTTGCCCTCCTCAGCCTCACAGTTCGTGCCGACGAAGGCATGTGGGTGATGGGCAATCTTTCAGCAAAGACGGACTCAATTCTTCGCAGTTTAGGTTTTGAAATGACGCCTGAAGAACTCTACAGTACAGAGCATCCATCACTCAACGATGCCATTGTGCAGTTGGGTGGATTTTGCTCGGGTGTGGTGGTCAGTCCCGATGGTTTGATGTTCACCAATCACCATTGCGGTTTTGATGCCATCCAAGACCATTCCACACCCAAGAGCGACTACTTGAAAAATGGTTTCTTTGCCAAGACCTTTGCTGAAGAATTGCCTAACGAAGACCTTTATGTGCTCTTCCACATCAAGACCATTGACGTGACCGATGTCCTCTTTGGTGCCGTTCCCGCCGATGCTACGGCTGGGCAAGCCGATTCCATCATAGATGTTACAGCCATGAAACTCATACAGATGGTAGATTATAGCGCCAAGGGCATTCAAAGCGAAATCACCCCCTTCTACAAGGGTAGCCGCTTCATGCTCTCCGTCTATCAGCGCTACGACGACGTGCGCCTTGTCTATGCCCCACCACAGTGTTTGGGCAAGTATGGCGGTGACACCGACAACTGGATGTGGCCTCGCCAGACCTGTGACTTCAGTGTCTTCCGCATCTATGCCGACAAGGACAATAACCCTGCCGAATACAGTAAGGACAATGTGCCTTATCATCCTCGCAAATATGCCCATGTCAGCACACAAGGCTATAGCGAGGGTTCCTTCGCCATGACCATAGGCTATCCCGGCAGCACAGACCGTTACCTTTCCTCCTATGGCATTGAGAGCACCATGCGCACCGTGAACGACGTGCGCTATCAAGTGCGCGGAGTCAAACTTGCCATCCTTGGCGAAGCCATGAAGCAGAGCGATGCGCTCCGCATCATGTATGCCTCCAAGTATGCCAGCAGTTCCAACTACTGGAAATTCTCTCTTGGACAAAACACCGCCCTCGACAACCTGAAAGTCATCGACGAAAAACAGCAGTTGGAAAAGGAACTGATGCAATGGGTGGCGGAAGACACGCTTGCACGTGGACGTTATCTCGGCGTGCTTGACTCCTTGCAGCATTTCTACACCGACAACTACGAAACCCTCTATGGTCGCAACCTTTGGATAGAATCCTTCTATAATGGCAGTGACATCTTCAGTTTCGTCGTGAAAAATCTGATGCGCTCCCGTGACGATGATTTCCAGGAGCGGGTGGCAAAGCAGTATCGCGACATTGATGTAGCCACCGACAAGAAAGTCTTTCTTGCCCTGCTCCAGAACTACCTCCAGCACATTCCCAGCGAGCGGTTCCGCCTCAAGGAAATCACGCAAACCGTTGATTCCCTCTACCAAGGCAACTACGCACGTTATGCCGACGACCTCTATGCCCGTTCCATCTTTGCCCGACCCGACGACATGAAGCAGGTGCATACTTTCGACGAATTGAGAGACGACCCTATGTACGATGCCGCTGTTGATGTGTTAGCAGCCTTCTTCTCCGTATGGGGATGGCGGGGCAACGGTGAAACGTACGAACAATTGCTTGGCGATGGCATCCGTGAGATGAACCGTGACCATGAATACTATCCCGATGCCAACTTCACCATGCGTCTCAGTTACGGACTCTGCAAACCCATTGACTTTATTCCTGGTACCACGGGTTTGAAGGAAGAGGCAACCAGCATGATCACCTCGCCACGTTCTTTCCTCAACAAGCACGAGCAGAACCCTGAAAACTATGACTACCAATTGATAGACCCTGTCTATAAGTGGATGAAGAAAGGAAAATTCTCTCCACAGTACATCGACCGTCAGACAGGTCAATTGCCGCTCTGTTTCCTCACCACCAACGACATCACGGGTGGAAACTCAGGCTCAGGTATGTTTGACGGAAAAGGGCGTCTCATCGGGCTTGCCTTTGACGGCAACTGGGAAGCCATGTCGGGCGACCTCAAGTTCGACAATGCGCTGCAGCGCTGCATCGGAGTCGATATCCGTTGGGTGCTCTCCGTCATGGATGATTACAGCCATGCGAAACGTCTGCTCAAAGAGCTCACTTTAGAGTAAAAAAGAGATGAGAGTCTCACCTATGACACAGGTGTGACTCTCACCTCTATCACAGGTGAGACTCTCACCCCTTTTGAGGTACACGAAGCACCTAACGAGAGGCATATAGAGTGTCCTCATCACAGCACAACAAGAAGGGAGGCTGCATCAACGCTATGATGCAGCCTCCTTCCATTTAAAAACTAACCAATATTATGTTGAAAGAAAAAACTATCTAATGATTTGTTATGAGAAAACTAATGATTTGTTATAAATAACTACTGTTTTGTTGTTGGGAAATCCTTCGAGTGTACGATTTAGTGTGCGATAGAATCGCGTAAGTCCTTGAACTACCAGATAATGACGCGTCCTCTGTGAGGTGGAGGTGGTGGTGGAGGAGCATACCCATAGTCGGGTTCGTAAAGCCAGCAGTCGCAGAAGCAAGACTGCATTAAGAGTGAACCAAGAATCACTGCTAAGATAAGAATCAACTTTTTCATAAGGCTTCATTTTTTTAGAGTGAAACAATCAGTTGTTTTTTGTTGTCGATGCAAAGTTACGTGCTTTTGATGCCCTCGTCAAAGGCTTTTCTCCTAAAAGGAAATGTGAAATCCCTAAACGATGGGGACGTTTCCCTTTCGGATCATAGGAGAACGCGAACAATGCTTTCCAAAATATAAGAACTATCATCCCGTGAAAATGAGAATTTATTTGTAAAAATGATAAACCCGAATCAGTCATTAGGCCACTTCGTGGCTCTGTCGTAAAACAAATTTGAATAATTATCATAATTTCACCCACTAATTTCTATAATTATGATAATTTGTGGATAAAAATAAAATTATTTTAATTATGGTAATTTGTTTCTTAATGACCCATTTGGGATAAATCACCTCCTTCAAATAGATACTTTTTGTAATTTTTATGTTAAATAGTGTTAATGGGGGGGGTGAAAAATAGGCTTCTCTTCTTTTATATAAAGAAAATTCCTTATTTTTGCGTAAAATAGGAATTTAATATAAAGATAAAAGGTGTATTTTGTATAGAGAAAAGACGATATTTCAACGTGCCATTCTTCTGGCAATATGGGTGTTTCTGTTGGAAGGAAAGGTTTGTGCACAAGACAATTTTGCTGTGCGTAATAACTTTATTTATGACATTTCTGGTACACCGAACTTAGGTGCGGATGTGCGTGTTTCGCCGCATTGGACACTTGGACTCAATGCGGGCTATCGCCCTTGGCCTCTTGATGACAAGACTATGCGCAAGTGGCGCCACTTGCTGATTGCACCAGAGCTGCGCTATTGGAAAGACAGCACTTTCCACCGTTCTTATTTGGGCGCAAACCTCGTTTACAGCCACTACAATGTAGGGCATGTGACCTTCCCCTTCAGCCTTTATCCGACGGTGCGCGACTATCGTCTGCAGGGCGACCTTGCAGCCATCGGTGCCTTCTATGGCAGGTCGTGGCGACTCAACCGTTTCTTCCGTCTGGAAGCAGAACTGGGATTGGGCATCGGTTACACATGGGCAAAGAAATACGAATGTATCCACTGCGGTGACTATTTGGGGCGCCATGACAAAGTCTTTCTCATTCCTAAACTGACCCTCAACGTGGTGTATCAGAAAATCAAGAAGAAACCACAGGAACCCACCATCATCGACATTCCTATCAAGCCAGAGGCAGAGCCAGTGCTGGTGTTCCATCCAGTGGAAGACAATACAGGCAAGGCGGGCGTGTTGCAGCAGGAGAACCCCCTGTTGGAACATATTTCCAATTATCGTCCGTATGACCGTACACGCGTTTTGCGCAAAGAGAAAGGTGCCCTCTTCGTGCATTTCCCCGTCAACAAGAGTGTGCTGAACTACGGTTTCCGCGACAACGCTGCAGTGCTTGACCGCATCGTCAGCATCACCCGTCAGGTGATGGCAGACTCGACCAGCAGCGTGAAGCGCATCCAGATTGTCGGAATGGCATCAGTCGAAGGTGCGGTGGCACGCAACGAGAAACTTGCCGATGCACGTGCCCAGGCACTCAAGCAATACATCCAGCAGCAGGTGGCAGTCCCCGACTCGCTCTTCGATGTGGCAAATGGTGGTGAGGCATGGGCTGACTTCCGCGAGCAGATTAGCGATCTCATCGCACAAACCACCAATGCCAATACGATTGCATCCTTGCGCAATGCCCTCAAAGTCATCGACACCGAGAAAGATTTGAACTATCGTGAGGTGTGCTTGCGTAAATTGGCAGGTGGCAGCACCTATGCATACATCAAGCAGCATATGTTGCCCGACCAGCGTAACTCGGGCTATCTGCACATCTACTACGACTACGTGCCAGACACGAATGCCGCCACCATCAACCGCGCCACCCAACTCCTTCAGCAGGAACATTATGACGAGGCACTGACCATTCTCCGCAGTGTGCAGAGTGACCCACGTTCGTGGAATGCGCTTGGTGTGGCACTTTGGCAGACAGGCGACCATGCGGCAGCCCTCAACTATTTCAAGATTGCTGCCCAGCAAGGCAATGCCGATGCACAACGAAATTTGAAAGAGTTAAATAAATAGCATAAAATCCATACGACTATGACGAAAATAAAGAATGTATTTTTATTTGCGGCAGCCATGACCTTTATAGGGGCGTTCACGGCTTGCTCCAGTGATGACGAAAACATTGTGGAGAATGAAGAATTGACCCTTGGCGACCCCGTCAGAGCGCAATTCACCATTTCCATTCCACTCTCTTCCAATCATGCTGACACCCGAATGAGTGCCGCAACAGTGCAGAGTGCCCAAAGCATCAATGAATTCCGAGGAATCAATGACATTAAGATTTTTCCGGCAGCCGTAATGCCAGGGAATTTCAATGCAAGCAGCATCTTGGGAAAAGACATCTCTTTGACTACCTTGATGGTACCCTCCGCACAATCGGTCAGCAACTATATCCCAAATAAAGGATTGCTCAATGGTAGCAATTCAGTTCTCTATGGCGATGTGCAGTTGCAGATAGGCACCCGCACGTTCCTCTTTTACGGAAAAGCCATTGGTGATGCTCCAAACGAAGATCTCACGGCAAAGAATGCCGACTATTTTTTCAAATATGGTCATCTGAACACTACAGGTCTTGATGTTGCATCAGGAGGAAATACTTCCGGTTTCACGTTCTCGCCAAAGGAAATCACCACAGCGACTAAGAGCGATGAAAAACGTACGGCTATCTGCACCTATCTGAACAGTATAGCCAATGCAAAAGTGGCAGGAGAAGGTGGTGAAGTGTGGGCTTCGTCAGAAAACGTTGGCTACAAGAATCTCTACAATAATTTCACAGGTATGAAGGCTGGCTCCTCCACCAATCTGCAAGTGGCAGTTCGTGATTTGTACTTTGCGTTGAAAGAGAATCCCAATCCGCTGCCACAAGCCATCTGCACAGCGATAAAAAATGATACTTATGTGACCATCAATGAAACAGATAAAACAGTCACATTCAAGGACAATATTGCAGGCTATCCAGATGTGAGTGACAATTTGCCAGAAGGTGCGGCAGTGCTTAATCATGCAACAGGGGAATTTAAGTATGTGGAGAATTCAGACAACTATGCTGGTATGAATGTTACTGCAATCACTCAATATGCTTATCCTGCCAGTCTCTATTATTGGGGGAAGAGTGGCATCCTGACTTCGGAAGAGTCTCAAAAGAGCTTGTTCATAGCTGGTAAAACATGGGAGGAAATAGCAAATGCCAACAACTATATAAATGGTAATGCCATTAGTTCGAAGACACGTTCCGTGGTGCTGACTGAACCTGTAAATTATGCTGTAGGACGTTTGGATATCAGCGTGGTGCCTCAGCTCGGAGCCGCCATTTATGATAAGACGGGATTTGACGTGGTGAATCTTAGTAAAGTTAAACTGACGGGCATCCTGATTGGTGGTCAGAAGAATGTGGATTGGCAATTTGAACCTAAGAGTGGTAAAGAATACACACTGTATGACAATATCCAGAAATTGACTACAAACAATGAAGGTGTAGCCCTATCTACCAGTACAGATGATTATATCAACAGTACCCTTGTGTTAGAAACAACGGGTCCTGTCGGTAATACAGCAGATAAAGTAAATGTAGCGTTGGAATTCATTAACAATGACAAGGATTTTGTGGGGAAAGATGGCATTGTTGCGAAAGGAACCAAGTTCTATCTTGTTGGTTCGCTTGACGTTTCCACAGTCTCAAATGATGAGAAAAACAAAACTGGCGGTAAGGTCTTCAAGCAAGACTACATTACCAAAGCACAGTTCACCATCAGAACACTCAAAACAGCCGAGAACACCATCCCTGACCTGCGCAATCCGAATGTGGAAATTGGTTTGTCAGTCAATCTGACTTGGCAGGACGGCATCACTTTCAGCCATACATTTGATTAAACATAGAATATAAACACATAGAATTATATGAAGACAATGAAAAGTTTAGTTCTGATGAGTGCAGTCGCACTGATTGGTTCAGCAGGATTTACAGCATGTTCGTCAAGCGATGATGTGGCTGTCAACAATCCTCGTTACAATCCCGAGACAAATGAAATCAATGCCAATTTCATTTTTAATGTATCAACAGGCAACACGACCCGTCAGTCGGCGGCAGCAACCCAGGCAACGGAAGATGAAAGGTTCCGTGGCATTGACAATGCCGTGCTCTTTTCTTATAAACAGGCAGGAAAAGACGGAAAGCATCTTGCAGCCCTGCCTGACGGCGGTAAGATGGACAAGCGTTATGATTTGTCTGAAATATTGGCTCCCAATACGATTGATAAGAATAATTCTCGCCGTGTCATTGAGACCTCACTGCCCCTGAACACTAACACATTGTTGTTTTATGGCAAGGCAATTGAAGGGACAGCCTCATCCGCCGATGTGGCAAAAGGATTCACCGCTTATGACCTGTATGGCCATTTGGACGACTACACCCCTGCTGTCGGAGAAGATTTATCGACAGCCAATTTCGAACTGGGTCGCCGAATGACTCCAGAGAGCGTCAGCAGTTTCAAGAAGATAGAGGAACTGCTGGGTGGTGTGTTGACCAGCATCATGTACACAAACCTGACCAACGGCCGTCATGTTGACATTGATGCCTCTGCCCGTCCCTCCAACGACGAAAATATTCCAGCTTATGGCTTCGATGTGGCAGCCAGCGAGTACCCCGAACTGGTGTGGGCAGACTATGCTAATAGCGACACAAAGAGTCCCGTGGAAACCTCCCATGAACTCTATCCGTTGGAGAAGAAGTTGGCGGACGCTTATCGGGAGATGACCACTATCAAACAGTCTGCCGGAGAACTTCGTGCAGGTTCTGGTTTAGCATTAGAGCAGACAATACAGGATCTTTGGTCGGTCATCAACGAGGTGCGTTGTGCTATTCCTCTGAATAAGCCGGAAGTGGTAGCAAAGTATTTTGCAGAGCGTGTGAATGAAAGATTGTTGGAGTATTTCACATCTACAGTTCTCCCTTCAGACGGAAAGAGTGTGACAGGAGTCACATTCCGTTCCACCGACCACATCATCACTTCTTTCGCCAACGACATCTGGCCGTCGGAGGCAGGCACAAAGCCTACAGGTTTCGATGCCATCAAGACCGTTTCGCTGAGCAAGTTCCCCGGTATGTTCCATCTTCCCAGCGGAGCCACCCATCTTGCCTTTGACAAGACAAAGCAGATGTTCAGTTATGTGTGGAACTACAATACCAGCGCAGTGGGTAATTCAGGCGGGTTCACGGTCGAAAACTACTACTATCCTGCCGAACTGCTTTACTTCGGCAACAGCCCAATCCGTGTGTCAGACTCCGAGCACAAGCCCAACACTTATCCTAACGGTGTTGCCAACTGGGACGACGATGCCAATTGGAACCCCACCGACTGGACCAAGAACAGCCATGTGACTTCCTCCACACAAAGTGTAGCCATGCAGAACGACATCAACTATGGAACAGCCCTGCTGAAAACCACCGTTCGCTATGGTGCAGCCAAACTGAAGGACAACAACCATGCCATCCAGAAAGAAAAAGACCCTTCATTGCTCGACACCGATGAACCCGACAACGAGATTGAAGTCAGCGGTACTTCGTTCCAATTGGTCAGTGTCGTGATTGGCGGACAGTCGAAGAAGGTGGGCTGGGACTTCATCCCCAAGACCGCCGACAACGAAGTGGGTTACATCAACGATATGGCAATCTCCGATGATGCAGCCAAGATACCAGCCTACGACGAAAGTGGAGCCAAGTCTTCACCTAATTACACTTTGGTGTTCGACAACTACAAGACCAGCACTACGGGACAGGAGAAAGTGTATATCGCATTGGAGTTGAAGAACAACTCCGGAAAAGACTTCTTCGGTCTGCACAACATCGTGCGCAACGGAGGCACTTTCTATCTGGTGGGCGAACTCGACCCAGCCACAGTAGCCGACTTCGTCTGGCCTACTCACCACGCACTGCCACCATATAAAGCCGATGGCT
This sequence comes from uncultured Prevotellaceae bacterium, assembly GCA_900316975.1. Lineage (GTDB taxonomy): Bacteria > Bacteroidota > Bacteroidia > Bacteroidales > Bacteroidaceae > Minthosoma. The sequence goes on from ONFA01000014.1 coordinate 76,045, forward strand.
CAAGCATTCAGGAGAAGCGTGTGTTCATTCAGGACTTCATGACCTCTGCCGATTTCGTCATTGGTGCCAATTCGCTGAAGTATGCCTATCTGACTGTGCCCGACCTGCGCTACAGTGCCCTCACATTGGGTCTCTCGGTAGATATCAAGTGGTCAACGGGCATGAACTTCAACGACATCATTCTCGGCGGCAACTAAAAATAGGAAACTCAACTTTCGGAAGTCATATAAACCACAGATTTCTCAGATTACACGGATTTTTTGCTGAGCGAATTTCTGACAAATGTCACAGATTCTTGCTTTCTTGGCGAAAGCCCATCCGGATGACTTCAAGAGTCGGCACGACTCTAATCTGTGAAATCAAGACGGAACCGGTGCAATAGCCTACCCTTCAGCGGATAAAAATCTGAGTAATCCGTGTAATCTGTGGTGAAAAAAGAACTCCCGAACCTTTAGCTCGACGAAGTCAAACTTAAATAGGGAAAAAACAACAGAAGAGAATGAAAAGATACCATAGCATCGGGTTGTTGCTGTCAGTGTTACTGATAGTCAGTTGCTCCGCCATTGACGAGGATCGTGACGACTGCGGTGAGGACAGCAACAACTTTGAACTGAATTACGAACTCCGTCTGGTGACCAACATGACCACCGAACTGGAAACGGAGTTGACCACATCGACCGATGTTAATGTGGCTTCAGCATTGCGCCAATATCTTTCCACCATCTTCACCGATTTTGCCCACGACATCGACCTCTCCTTCTACGACACTCAAGGTGATTTCGTTCGGTTGCAGCACGACCAGCACGTGATGGATGCCAACCAGGCAAGTTACACGCTCAATCTGCCCATGCGCCAATACATGCATCTGGCTGCCGCCAACCTGGTGGAGAATATCGTGGTCAACCTCATCACCGACGAACACTGCTACACCGCCAAGTTCAGGCAAATCGATGCCGACACCCTCCCGTCGCACACCACAGGCTTGTTCTCGGCACGACTGCAAATGAACGTGCTGGAGGGGGTGAGCCAACACTTCAACGTACACCTCTACATGGCAAACTGTGCCTCTGCCCTCGTCATCGACACCATCGGCAGCGGCATCCGAAACATGAAAGTCTATACGACAGGCTTCGCCACGGGCTTCAACCTGGCAGACAGCACCTTCATCTATGCAGACACACCACCCATTGTCAAGGCTGATGCTGTCAATACCGAAGATAACCGACATGAAGCATTCTGCTCGGTGCAGTTCCCCTCGCCCGAAGCGTCCACCACTCGCACCGTCATTGAGACCACCGACCCCTTTGTGGCGCCAGCAGCCGAACAGAGCCTTTGGGAATACCGCATCTATGCCACCACGTCAGACGGCTCCACCACCCAGACCATCTTCCACATCAACAAACCCTTGAGGGCCGGGCAATTGAAGTTGCTGAAAGCCAAGGCACACCCCAATGGAGCCATCACCACAGGCGACACCAGCGTAGGCGTGAGCGTCACCACCCACTGGAACCAAGGTGGACAGTACAACCCCGAATTGTAACCATCAAAAGAAACAGCATCGATTTGAGCAAACTGAGACGATTGACATATAATATATGTACGTGCGCGATAAGCCTGCTGACCATCTGGTTCATATCGGCATGCAATGCGTCAGACGAAACCACCCTGTCTGACGTGTCGCAGTCTGTAGTGTCGGTGGATGTCGCTTTGGGGATTTCCGGATACCAGACACCCCCACACGCCTCTGCCGCCACACGTATGTCGGCAGAAGCGGTGCAGACACCCTCAAGCACCTTCAGGGGCATCCAGAACATAAGACTTATCCCCTTCAAGACTGAAGGGGAAATACAAAGAGATGATGCACCGCTGACCCCCTTCAATGTCCCCACTGGCGAGCCATACACAGAAGAAGACAACCGTCACTACTATCATAAAACGGCAGATTTACTCAAAGGCACAGCCTCCTTCCTGTGCTATGGGACACCCCAAGAGGTGACCCCGAAAACAGGAGACAAAGTCATAGACTCTAAATTCTTGAATGGTTTCGTCAAATGCGACTACAGCGACTACAGCCCCAAGAACATAACCTTCAGTCCCGTTCCCATCCGCACAGAAGACGACGGAAAAGGCAGCGCGATTGCCGACTATTTGACAGGCATCGCAAAAGCAGGCAATTGGAACGCAAGCGGAGACGAAATACTGAACGCCATTTTCAAGGAATTTGTCAACAACGACGATGGCGAGTTCCACCCCTTTGCCGGTTCGAGCACCAACGTCAAGAAATGGGTCAACGAGCTCTACGAGAAGTTTGAGGACATCCACACAGAAGGACTGCTCACCGTCAAGGCAGCCGTGCAAGCCGCCATCGCAAACACACAATACGTGACCTTCGACGCCGACCGAAAGGAAGTGACCAGTCTGAACGACATGGAAGGTCACCCCACCAACCTGCCCGACGGGGCAGCCGTCATCAGGTGGAACAACGCCGCCGGCAAGTTTGAGTATCAGACGACCGAACCCAACAGACTGGAACAATACGCCTATCCTGCCGAACTGCTCTACCACGTCAACAGCACCCTCCGCACCTCAAGAGAAAGCCAGAAGCCCCTTTATGCCCACGACAAAAAATGGGAAGACATACTCGCAGCCTATGCAGACGGGACAGCCGTGGAAGAAGGGACGCGCTCCGTCGCCCTCGAAAAGCCACTCCACTACGGAGTGGGATGCCTGAAGACAATGATAAAAGCAGCCCCCATCAAACAAAACGACAAAAAGGGATTCCTCGACCTTGACGGCGCATTAGTGCCAGTCGGGAATACAGGAGACGGAAAATTCCCGTTGACCGCCATACTCATAGGCGGGCAGACAAAACAAGACTACACCCTGTCGCCCCTCCATCCCGACGAAGCGGCAGCAGACTACGAAGCCGCCAACGACCCTGAATACATCATCTACGACAAGAGCATTGCCAACGAAGGCATCTGCCTGGGCAACTTCCAAGGACGGGACTTCTCCACGCCCGTCTATACCCTAGCCCTTCAGACCAAAGATGACAAGTCGGTGAAGATGGTGCTGGAATTTGAAAACAACAGCGGCGTGGATTTTAAGTGCGAAAATGGCGTCATTTACGATGGCACCAAGTTCTATATGGTTGCTGCCATCGAATCGTCGGAGGCAGGGAAAGACTACGGGAAACGGGTGTTCACAAAAGACTACATGACCACCGCACAACTGACCATCTCCAGTCTTGACAAGGCCTACAATGCCCTGCCCAACCTGAACAGCGACAAGATTCGCCTCTTCACTACCGTTGAGGCTGGTGTCAAGCAGTGGAGCACAGGACAGGAAGACCCGCATGAAGTTTATAACTGGTAACTAATCAACATGATAAAAAATAAAGACATATATCGAATTATCTTGTTGCTCTGCATTGTAACCATGCCAGGAGTGACGGCCTGCACAGATGGCAGCGAACAGGACACTGCCAACAGCGGACAAAGGCAACTGAACCTGATGCCTTACCCACACGAACTGCAGGAGTCACCTCGTGAACTTACGCGTGCACTTCCGGATGGCTACATAAAATATACAACCCTTCATCCTCTGGAGGAAGGGGAAAGAATCATTGCCTTTATTGCTCCACAGGCAGGTACCAATGTGGCTGCCCGCATCTTCTCACTTCAAGATCAAACTTGGAAAACCAACCTTACCATCGAGGATGCCGCCGACCCATACTACATCTATGGCTTCATGCCTGTAGGTGATGAAACCTCCACTGATATATCCATCTCGCAAGTGACCAACAGTCCTTATAAGGATGGAGCCAAACTCATGATTAAAAACTTGAACACCCTGAGCACGAAAGATCCCTGTGTGATTGTGGGTGTGAAGAAAGGAACAGGCACCAACACCTCGATTGAAGACGTGGACATCAGGTTGGGAGAGTTCAGTTACCAGTTCAATCCTAACCCGCAAGACCCCGAGTATGCCTACCTGCTCTTCGACCACCTGTTCGGTGCATTCCAATTCCAGATGAAGATGGCTGAAAGCTATGCAGAACTGCGCACTATCAAGGTGAAATCGATAAAGATGAAGGCCTTGACGGGAAAAAGCGTGAATGCAGAGGTGGTGCTCCATGCTACAACAGATGGCACTTCACCACTGGCGAGCAATGCTATTACATTCACCACTCCCACAACAGGAGAAAGCAGTCCCATCACACTCTATCAGGCAGCAGAAGGCAACAAAGGAATCACACTGAGCACGTCTTTTGCGAATGAGGCATTTGCCCAAAATGTTTCACTCTGCTATGCTCCTACCAACATCTATCAATTTGAACTGACAACCACCTATGATGTGTATGTCACAAACAATATGGAAACTCCCATCAGGGAAAACTGCAAGGCTGTCAACACCATCAAGTTAGGCTTCAATTCAAGTTACTTGGTGCCCAGCCACAAACACTCCATACAGATAACAGTCAATCCGACCTATCTCTATGCACTGGCAGACCCCGACCTGAATGACCCCACATTTTCTGTGACTACAAACTAAACATTGAACTATGCGCAAGATTTTCATCATATTGTTCCTTTCATTGTTTGCATCGCTGATGCAGGCACAAATAACCATTCGAGGTAACGTGTTTGGCGGAGCCAGACAAGCCGATGTGGGTGGCTCCACCTTTGTCAATATTGGCGGTGAGAAAACGACTTGCGACATAATCATCACAGCAGTTTATGGCGGCAATGACATCTCGGGCACTATCGGCGCATCAGACACGGTGCCTAAAGCCCTTCTGCATGCGGCAGAATGCGGATTGACCACCAGAACAGGTGAGGGTGACAATAAAGATAAGAATCTTAAAGGGTACAATGCTTTTGTCCGCGTCAATCCCATGAAGAAAGAAGCGGGTGAACAATCCAATCACATCTTCATCGGTCAACTCTTTGGTGGCGGCTATGGCGACTATGACTATACACTGATTGAAGCAAAAGAGGATGATGGGAGTGATGAAAATGAAGACGAAAATGAGAATGTGGGGAAATACAAGGTGGAAAGAGATGGGAATGTCATTGCAGAAGCTGTTGACAATCTGCCTGAATTAGGTAAGACTTACCTGGAAATTTGTGGTGGTACTTTTGGCTATGTGTATGGAGGCGGCAATAATGTGACTGTGACCGATGCCACCGATATCTATATCCATAATGAGAGTGACATAGCCAAAGTATCTACCAATGTAAGCAGTGACAACGCAGCAGATGTGCTGGTGAAAAGCACGGATTTATCTGACATCATGGGCATCAACACTGCCTACTATGACAATTCGTACCATTTCTCGCGTGTTTTTGGTGGCAATAACAAGGCAGAGATGGCCATACAGCCTACCTGGCACTTACAGAAGGGTCGCATCGAAAACCTCTACAGCGGTGGAAACCAAGGTCCTATGACCAGCAAGAAAGGATTGCTGTTGGAGATTAACCCCGATGTCGAGAACAGTGCAAGCCTGATTATCGACAATGTCTATGGTGGATGCCGCAAGGCTGATGTACACCCCTTGGCATCAGGAACTTTGAAGGGAGGCAATGCCGTAGATGCCGAGACGGCAGATATTCAGTTGGATGAGAAGGACGAAAACGGCAATTTGAAATATAGATTCCCAATAGGTCTGTCAGGACGTGTGCTTGTGCGTGGTGGAGATATCAATAATGTGTATGGTGGTAATGACGTGACTGGTAAAGTCTATGGTGGAAGTGCCGTGGGTGTCTATACCAGCATCCGTGGTGACATCTATGGCGGAGGCAACGGTTCCTATCCTTATACCGACAATGAAAAGTTAAAAGATGATCCTGTCTATGGTGATTTCTACTATAATCCTGGTAGTTCTTCTGTGGAAACCCTTAATGCTTACCGCCCCAATGGCGAGCAAGTGTCCATCCGCGTGGCAGGAAAGAGAGTGCTGAAAGAAGGAAAAACAGAAGGATCTCAAAATCCAGATGATTATGACATCACCAGAACCATCATTCATGGCGGCATCTATTTGGGCGGTAACAGTGCCACATTGATACCCAGGGAAGGCGAAGCCCATCCTTTGGTGGAACTGAAAATTGGCTCCGATGTTATTGCCGACAGTGTGTTCTTAGGCAACAATGGTGCTTATATGGTGAAGAACAATGAAAAAGATGAAGAAAACGGCATTGCTGAAGGAGTCTTACGAACCTTTAGGAGCGATGTTCCAGGATCTGCTGATAAGTTCAATTCTATAGACATCACTTCTAAAGCTGTCTTTGCGGAATACATGAAAGGATGCACGATGACGTTAATGCCAAATGTGGTGTTCGATGATGCCCAAAGAAAGCCTGTTCCAGACCCCGCCACTTATATAGATTACAGTACCTACATTGGTTCATTCTTCTTTGGTGGCAATGTGGGAAGCATGGATATTGAAGGAAGCGAAACTATTGATGTGGACCAGAAAGTTATTGTGTTTGAAAAGGTTGTAGGCGGTTGCAACAATGCTGATGTGGAGGCTTTAGACGGTATTAATGCAGCCTATGAAGGTGGAGTCATTGGCAACAAGGATAATGAAACAGGCAACAAACTGGTGCTTAATCTCAATGGACTGAAAATCGAGCCCAAAAGATGGAAAAAGGACAATGCGGGAAACTATGTGCTTGACACAAATAATCAACATCAATTGGAATGGAACACCTATAGCGGAGACACCCGCTTTTCTGATTTTGCAAACCTAAGCACCGGCACAAGTTCTGAAGATGATAAGTTGCGCCGCCTCAAAGGTGGCAACATCTATGGCGGATGTTTCAACTCTGGTCATGTGGACGGCAATGTGGTCATCAACATTGATGCTTCAATTATTGAAAGGGATTCCATTTTCGACATAGTTGAATACGAAGAAGGAATAGGCGAGCCCAAATTGTATGATAATGAAAACTATAAGATTATCAAAAGAAAGTCTGGCGTTATCCTTGATGAACAAGGCATGGATGTACTGGCATCGGCACTGAATGTGTTTGGAGGTGGCTATGGTAAGAAATCAGAAATTTGGGGAAGTACGACCATCAACCTGAACAAAGGCTATGTGTTCCAGGTGTTTGGCGGTGGCGAACAAGGTGCCGTCGGAAAGAAGAATGATGACGGAACATATTCTTACGATGAGAAGTATAGCACTTATATCAATTTGAAAGGACTCCGTACACTCCCCGGTGTGTCAAGAAATGCCACTGGCGACAGTTCTGACATGGCAGAAGCAGAGTTTATCTATGGCGGTGGTTTCGAGGGGCTCATTGCAGGAAACACGCACGTCAACTTAGGTAACGGGCGTATTTTCAATTCCTTTGCTGGTAGTTGCAATGCTAATATCTTAGGGCATACTGAAACCTACGTAGGACGCAACACCAACAATGATAACGACCAGGGTTTCCCCTACATCCGCGACCATATCTATGGTGGCAACGACTTAGGAGGAAAGATTTTCGGTACAGCATCTTTCGCTCATCGCGTCAGCAGCGACCTCTTGACAATGGTGTATAACCCCCAAAACACCGCAGCCGGCAATTCCGATGATTCTGATAATTCCAACGGCAACACTCCCGAAGTCCTAAAAGCCTCTGCATATGTAGAGTACATTCAAGGACATGTAGAAAACATCTTTGGTGGCTGTTATGGTGACTACGACTACGATACAACTTACGGAAGCACGCTCGTCCCTCAAAAGCCATGGATGGAGAATGCTTTCGTCAACTTCAAACCTAATAATGAATCAAAGAACTCGGTGGATAGAGTGTATGGGGCAGGACAAGGTTTCTCTATTGAATCTTACCTGTCAGATATAGAAAAGAGTTCGACACTTGAAACTGCCAAAGATGCCATGCAGAACCGCAGTTATGTGCTCATCAACATTGCGGATGACAATACAAAATATACAAAACTCGAAGTCTTTGGTGCAGGAGATTATAGTGGACTTGGCATGGGGGTTGAAAAGGAGAGCGCACAGGCAAATGAGAATGGTGTCACTGCGGCAGCCGTCATTGACCTGATGCGCGGTCAGATCAATAATGCTTATGGTGCCAGTTATCGAGAGGGCGTCACTCGTCGCACCTTAGTCAATGTGCCAGAAGGGTCCACCATTCATCTGAACCGAATCTTTGGTGGGGCTTTCGGTCTGAAGAACAATGTGCCCTGCGATGTGTATGAGTCAAACGTGAATTACAACAGTGAACAGGCACTTGTGGGTAATTGGCGTGATGGTATCTATGGAGGAAACAACAATGCCCGTCGCACCCTCTATAGTTTCGTGAACATCAATGCCCCCGTTTGGTATGATAAGGAGAATGAATATACGGGTACTGTTTTTGGTGCAGGCTATGGTAAAGACAGTTGGGCGCAATATACCCAGGTTAACCTGAATGAAGGTGCGAAGGTCTATGAGGTTTATGGCGGCGGCAATGCAGGAATGGTGCTCAACAAAGCATCTGTCAATAAATGGGACACCTATACCTACAAAAACAGTAATGATGAAGATGTAAATGCAACAGTCTATAAATCATTAGGGAATTATACTGATGAGGGATTGGATAGTTATCTGGTCACTGAAAATGCTTTGGGTACAAAGACCAATACAAACGTTTACATCAACAAGGGTGCCAATGTCTGTGGTTATATGTACGATGGGAGTCTCAGCGGTGCTTATGGCTATGGTGCTGGTCTCGGTGCCGATGCCACAGTCAGCGGTACGACGTATATAGGTCTGCATGGTGGCACCGTTGTCAAGGACATCTATGCAGCAGGTTCTGGTGGTTCTGTACTTAATTTGATGGAGCCTGCAACTAATACCACTTTTACAGCCCAAACGAATGCTTATATCGAAGGTGGTACTGTGCGTAATGTGTATGGTGGCGGTTGGCGGGGCAGCGTGGGCAAACATGCTGGAGAACTCAGTGCTCCAACCGATGGTGACATACCTGGCGAAACGAATGTGGTCATCGGTATCCGTGAAGACCAAGACGAGGAAAATCTTCCCGAGGGGGGGATGACTTTCTACAAGGGTTTGCCCACTGTACAACGCAATGCCTATGGTGGTGGTGAGGGCGGTTCTATTTATGGCACGGCTCATCTGACGCTCAACAACGGATATATCGGTTACTACTACGATCCTGAAGACGGGGCAGACCCGTTCAAGGAGAAAATCTCTGATGAAACGTGGTCGGACGAATCTCATCCTAAAGGAACTCCCAACGACCGTCTGGAGGACTGTGGCAATGTGTTCGGTGCGGGTTATGATGACCTGAGCACTTGCGACTTCACCCATGTGAAGATGTATGGCGGTCTGGTTCGCAACAGCCTTCATGGTGGCGGTGAGATTGCCACCGTGGGACGTGGCGCGACTAAGCAGAAAACGGGTGTGGTGCGTGAACTGGATCGCATCTATAAGGCTGGTGGAACTCATGTGGAAATCTACAATGGTCATGTCAGACGTAACGTATTCGGTGGTGGCAAGGGCTACAACATGTTGAGGTATGGCGTGGGGAATGGTCTTTACACAGATGGCTATGTGTTCGGACAGACTGAGGTGTATATTCATGGAGGTGAAATAGGAACGGATGAAGGTCTTGCCAAGGGCTATGGCAACGTGTTTGGCGGGGGTGATATTGGCTATGTGTATAGCAGGGGGTATGAGGACAGTGCAAGTCGTCAAAAGGGGACAGGATCCCCTGGCCATTGGTATTATTATGACGAGGGGACTTTGACGGAAGACTGCAAGGTGGTGGTGTCGCCTTATCTGCAAGTGCGGAAGGGACAGTCTGTCACGTATGAAGGAAAGACGTATGGGGCATACAGTTATGTGCCTACGGCATATCTGAACACGTTGCCGAAGAAGGGTTCCGATGGGGCTTGGCCTGCTGCATGGTCTGTTTTCTATACAGGCGACAGGCTTGCCGACGGCACCGTTAATCCAGACGACCCTGTGGAGCGTGGTGTCCAGATTCATAACGCTGTGTTTGCGGGTGGCAATGTGTCCTCGAACAGCGACCAGACCTATGCCAATGCTACAACGGTGTTTGGCAACACTACTGCGGTACTCAACGATGTCTATCACCGCGACTTCATCACGGTGGGCACGGAGCATACGGGTGGTCTCTATGGTGGTGGCAACTTGTCGATGGTGGATGGTTATCGTGAATTGAACATCACTAACTATGGCACTGACTACTATGGGCTGAATTCGCAAATCACTTTGGCTGAATATGAGAAAATGTCGAATCGTGAGCGTGCTTATTTTAAGTTGGAATATCAGTGTCAACAGGCTGTGACGATTAATGGCAAAGAGTATAAGAGAGAAGATAGAATTAGTGAAGAGGATTACAATCATCTTCCCGATGAATATAGAAATGAAACCTATTGGAAACAGTTCGGTTTCTGCTCCATCTATGCTGGCCGTCTGCTGAACACGATTCAGCGTGCCGACATGTGTGGCGTGTATGGGTCGCGCTTGGTGCTGCAAGGTGCGAAGGACCGTGTGGCAGATGTGGGCGATGCTACGGTATATACGATTAACCGTGTGGGGGAACTGTCGCTGAACAAACAACGATCTATCACACCAGGGGATACTGGCGACGATGCTGAACATGGCAATTATTTCGGTATCTACAGTGTGGTGAACTACATGGGTAACCTGACCAGTGACGTGACTTTTGACGATAAGTATAAGTACATTGTGTCTGAGAACGGGAAGGACAAGACGGTTACAGACGAGACGCGCACTTATTACAATTGGAAGGTTGAGAATCTGAAGAGGAAGAACCGCAACATCGGGACTTGTCACAATCAGGTGGCGTTGGCTTCAGGTGTGTTCCTCGAACTGACCACGGAGAACAGTACAGCCACTAAGAAAGATTATGGTTATATTACAGGTATCGTGGAACTTGACCTGATCAACGTGAAGAAAGACTTTGTGGGTGGTGGCTATGTGTATGCAAAGAATGAACACGGTGAGCGTCGGTTGGTTGCCTACGATAATATCATCCTTTCCCCATACAATAAGGCTGTAGGTTCCACCCATGAGGCTGCAAGAACCTATAGATATTATCAATATGGTGAAACAACAAGTGAACTTCACGACCATGAGACTTCGGGCAATTTCATTCATAGGCGTAAGCGCATTGTGGATGACTGCTATCCTAACAATGGGGTGTATAATGATGGGTATGTGGAGTCGCCTGCCCACTATTGGTACATCAAGGGTGAGGTGTATGTGTATGACCAGAAGGTGTCGGCTTATGCGGGGGCTGCTGCTGCCTATAGCAAGGAGGTGAAGATTCCGCTTACCATCACGGCGGGCTCGAACGGCAAGTTGCAGCTGCTCAATGTGCAGCCTAACCTTTATGCCTACTACGGTGACTTCTCTCGGAGTGAGGACAGGAAGATTTCGGCTGATGGCGTGAAGGTGGACAATGAGAGCACGACTTTCTACCTGAACGATGTCATCACGTGGTGGGACTGGCAGTTGCTGACTGATGACGAAAAGAAGTACTTTGTGAGGGAAACGTATGTGAATGTGGATTCTTGCTATGTGAATGGCACTCTCTATCCTGCAGGAACCTACGTGCTGGAGAATGACCCCACCATTCATGGCGGCAACAGCGACGGGACGGCTTATCATCAGTTTAAGGCTGGGGCTCCTTCTGTCAAGAATGTGAGGGGCGAGGTGGTGGATAATATTGATGACGTGTTCCGTTCGTCGAACAATATTAGTCACAATACAGGCTACGTGCTCACTTTCGACATGGACAGTCCTCCCGATTGGGACGACTGGTACAGCCCTGACAATGGCAGCAGTGTGGCAGGGAAGGTGACTAAGGCGCAATACGGGGAGAAGGATGCCGTCGAGCAGGCTAACTACAGGGAGGGCCCGACTTTCAGACTGAAAGATGATGCTGCGGCTGGACTGTATGGACAACGCGACTATGTGGCGGGTGATATCATTTCGAAGGAAATATATGATGACTACACCAACACTACCTCTGGCAAGCCGCTGCCTCCAGCCCAGGCAACTGTGGCTGACCGTGCCTATGTGGCAAATCAACCAGTCACCTTACCGTCCAGAACTGTTCTGGCTGGGTATCCTCTCTCTCAGACGGAGTTTAATGGTTTGACTGAGGCCCAGAAGAACGTTTGTGCCTTGGCAAAGGTCTGCACCAGTACTATCCAGTTGGGCAATGAGGAGTATATACTTAATGGCGAGTTGGTGGATGCCACAACGATGGGCGCCATTGCCTCCAAGTATAGAGACTTCTACAATTCAAAGCAGTTGATTGAGTCAGAGAAAATCTCTGATGATGAAGCCCGCATTTATGTGGAGAGTCATTTGTCGGATGCTTACTATTGCACGGGAAACGGCAAATATGGAGGACAGTATTTCGAGAAGAATGTCAATTACAGCGCCCTCAAGGCATGGTGCTCGCTTACTGATGACCGTGACAAGTTCGTCTTTAACTATGATGCTTTCGATGTGCTGGCTGATCCAACTTATTCGGGCAACACTTATTTGTATGACAGTCCGGAAACGGGTGCTGCAAAAAAGATATATAGTGCTGTGAAGCCTGTGGAATATAAGGCTGCCAATACGGGTGCGACACCATTGGAATACCGATTTGCAGATGAAGCTGAAACTGCTCCTGCACACATCTTGGATCCTGGCGAATCCATCTCAAGAGAAGATTTTGAGAGGATTAAGAATGAACAGCTGCACTATACTCGAATCACAGTGGCGGCAGGTGGGCAGGATGTCTATATCGTAACGGATAATTTCTACGACAGAGGCACACCATACGCCAAGGGTCAAGACCTTACGGTGAATGAATATAATTCCTTGGCCAACAAGAGTTATGTGCAGACAGCACATATCAACAATAATAAAACAGAGCCGCTTGTCTTGTATTATTGCTACGAAAATTATGACAATGTACCCAGTGGAACCTGCATCACGTCATCAGAGTATGCAAATCTGAAGAACTATCAGAAGAACTTCTCGATTCAGGGAATGGAGCCAACAGAAACCACCACGCTCTACGTGTCTCGCGAGTCTGTCTTTAAAGATGTGATTTCGGAGAAGGTCATCTCTGTGGTATATCAGTACACCTATTATGAGGATGACGATGAAGGTGAAGGCGTCAGTCTGACCAACGAACTGCACGTGGTGAACATCCATTTGCAGTTGGAAAGTGGTGTGCCTCAGATTGGTTTGCTTAATCCACCAGCCACTGTGCTGCCTGGCAATGCTGTCGGACTGAAGAAACCTGATGTGAATCCAGGGCTTTACGAAGTGATAACCAATGGTTGGGAATTGTATTCGAACGAAGAAGATGCATGGAACCACCGCAATGGCGTGCCTTTCACCAATGGCATCACACCTGCATATTGGTATCAGAACAACAAAGCATGGGTGGCGTTCTACTCAAAGACCTACCTGGGTAAGACTTATTCCAATCCTGTACCGCTCAGTGTTGCCAACTACCACGACATCGATGCAGTGATGAAGGACAAAGAGCACCACCTTTATATAGATAGGGCAGATGTCATGCGTCCCAGCAAGATTTACATCGATAACCGCGCATGTGAATCAGATCCGACAAAGAGTGAACTCGACCTGCTGAAAGACCTCTATGACTTAAGTTTGCAAACGACAGTGGCTACCACTGGAGCAACACAAGGTCATGCTCTGTTGGATGAACACGTGAAAGGTTGCGAGAACCTCGACTTCATCCTGCACAGCAATGTGGAGCCAAAGGCATACACTGATTGGACTCCTGTTGGTAATGACGGTCAGTGTTTCGGTGGCACCTTCCATGGCGATGGCTACACTATTAGCGGCCTGAACAACTCACTCTTTGGTAATCTTTGTGGCGATGTCTATAACCTTGGTGTCAGAGGTTCGTTCACTGGAGCAGGCATTGCAGAAAAAGGTAAAGGTTATGTGGAGAACAGTTGGGTCAGCACTTCCAGCACAGAAGCGAAGACCTCAAAACCTGTGTTTGGCAGTCCCGCTGTAGAGAGTGGCACTCCTCGCCCAGTCCGCATTGTCAACTGCTACTATCAGGAAGAGGAAGATGCTGCGAACAAGTACACCAATCACACAGGCAACTACGGCATACCGACACGCAGGGGCATCAAAGACTTCTACAACGGAACTGTGGCATACAACCTCAATGGCTTCTACTTGAACAGACGCTATTACGACCACACAACACTCAGCGGTTCCACCACTGAATTCAGTTACCTGCCAACCCAGGCCAATGGCTCATTGTCCGAAGAGATGAGCACAATCCATTATCCTGCACTCACCACAGACAATGCCCGATATGGTGACATGGGCTATGTGGAAAGACGCTATGGCAATGTCGATTTCATCTATGCCGACGGAACAATTCCAGAAAGCAACAACATCCGCATGAGAACCATCACCGACGAAGACGGAAACACTACGGTGAAGTATGCTCCTGTCTGGCCCGACGACTACCTCTTCTTCGGTCAGATGCTGACCTATGGCTATAACACCGACTACCCACATGAGGATTGGCCATCACATATCGCCAAGAGCAATGGCAGATTGGCATCAAACGACCAAAGCAACCGCGTTTATCGTGCACCTGCCTACTTCCAGAGTAAGACAATGGGTGTGGCACACTTCAATCCGTGGGTCAACCTGGTAGCCAAGTCAAAAGATGGCACACATGAAGCCTATCCTGGCATGACCGCCATCGACTTTGCAGGACACAATGACAAGTCTTATGCACAAGGTCTCACCCCTGACGGATTCTTCTTCCCGCCATTGCTCAACGATGATGGTTTGGCTGACATCGCCAACCATGACGAGACACGCAACCTGCTTGTCTATGCACCATCGGCAGAAGCCAATACAAAAACATATAACGTGCTGAACAGCTATTTCACCGAACCTGCATTCAGCGACTACTACGACCGGACAGGCGACAGATACGCTGATGGAAAGAAATACGACCGCGTCTTCCCCGTTGTCTCCACCATTGAAGGCCACCTCGTGCAGAGTACTCTCAAGACCGATCGCGACCATTTCCTTGTGGACAAGCAAGACTTCAATGCACCGATTGCATATCAGATGGGTGACGATAACCGCATGTGGTACCAACGCATACCCGGCAACTTTGCCAACCGCAACACAGGATGGGAAGCCATCAGCATACCTTTCTCAGCCGAGATGGTCACTACTGATGATAAGGGTGAAATCACCCATTTCTACGAAGGCAGCATGAAGGGTCATGAATACTGGCTGCGCGAGTATGCTGGCAAGAAGAGCGAAGAAGGTAATGTGTTCACAGGCAAGTTCAGTTATCTTGCCAAAGGTGTAAACGAGAAAGACTACACCAACACCTACCTCTGGGACACCTACTACAGCAAGGACACCTACAAGGATAAAAACGAAGACAAGTATCAGGAACTGTACTATAGCAAGGAGTACTTAGAATCGCTCTATCCAGTCAGCGACTATCCATACCTCACAGCCGGAACACCATATATCATCGGTTTCCCTGGCAGCACCTATTATGAGTTCGACCTCAGCGGCGAATGGACACCAGCCAACCGCTATCAGAATCAGACAATAGCCAGTCCAGGCAAACAGACTTCCACATTTGTATCGGGAGCAGGTGCTATGGTAGGCATCAGCGACAACGAATTGACGGCAACAGCCAAAGATGGTTACACCTTCTTGCCCAACTACATGAGCAAGAATGTAGAAGGCTATCTGCTCAGCAGCAGCGGCAACAGTTTCGACCAGACCGCCACCGCTACAGCTGCCGTGCCGTTCCGACCCTACTTCATCGCAGGTCCTGTCACAGGCTCAGCCAAACCACGAAATGCTGCAGAACGCATCGTGTTCGACACTGCTGATGCAACCTTCACATTCGAAGATAACGACCCGACACAAGGCGAGGTCGGCGGTGAACTGAGATTCTACACCAAGAAACATCTTATCGGAGTCACCTCAACTCTCCGCACCGCAACCGATGTTGCCATTTTCAACACCAGTGGCTTGACCATCGCATCGTTCACCATTCAGCCTAATGAGACAATTGAAACTCCTCTTCCAACGAGCGGTGTCTATATTATCCGTGCTGCTGGTGGCAAGTATAACAAGAAGATTTCAGTGAAATGAAACAAGATATGAGTACAACATACGGAATTAAGAAGCAAGTAACAAGGTTGATGGCAGGCTCTAGCCATACTCTAAGCTTACTGATGAGTATGCTTAGAGTAAGCCTAGAAGCAGCCTGGAGTATGGCTAGAGTATGGCTAAAGCCACGAGTTGCCATATCTCTGCTCCTGATGCTCACATTAGGAAACAGCAGTGTGTGGGGACAAGACTATTCGGGTGTGTATTATATAGGTACTGCTGGCTATAATGCAGGAACTCCTAATAACAACTTTTACTTATGCCCAACGGAAGGATGGTGCTATTATCAAGTCACTGATGACTTTACCGGGACAAACAATGACATGCCGTTCCTTACCACCTATAAATGTCGAAGTGCTGCTTATCATTCTGGCAATCCTAATGATGCTATATGGATTATTGAAAAGGCTCCTGCGCCCAATTCCAACTACTACTATATCAGGCAAGCTTCAACGGGTAAATACCTGACTTCTAACGGCACAATCCGTACAACTAACAATGCAGACCGTATGCGTGTGCACGTTGAAACTATTGCTCCAGAGGATCTTGATGACAAAGAATTGTTTACCATAGCTACATACAGCACTTATCTGACCATTTCTCCTAAGGGGGTGGTTGGTGGAGCTGCTGGCAGAAACTGGTTGACTGTAAATGGTGGAAACAAAAACTCACTTAAGGGTGAGTCCGGCAAAGGGAATGGCCCTACAGGCTATACCAATACTGCTGGTATTATTGGTGTATATACGCAAGATGATACCAATGCCCCGTTCTATCTTGAAAACGCACTATCTATCGACCCTCCAACCATTACTGATAATAATGATGGTACTTTTACTATTACAGCAGATGGTGGAGCTACTATTTACTATACGATAGATGGTACTGAGCCTACGATCTCTTCATCCACCTATTCAACACCTATTACCCAGACAGAAGACATCACAGTCATTAAGGCAATTGCCAAAGCAGCAAGTGATCCTTTCCCGACAATTGTTAAGACTTACGACCTGCCCGTTTGTGAAAGACCTGTCATTTCTGTAAGTGGCGGTAATGTTTCTATTACCTGTGCTACAGAAGGTGCTACGATTCATTATACAATAGATGGTAGCTCTACTACTTCATCTTCACCAACATATACCAGTCCATTTGCCATGGGCAGCGCTGCTGAAATCAGAGCCATTGCTACAAAACCTGGATATGTCATCTCCAGTGAGGCTGCCCTTCTGCCACCTACAAACGTGTCTTCTTCTAGTGCAATTACAGACATGGCTGGTAATTATTCATTAGCATCAAATTTCATTTCTGACGTTTCAATTGGCACTTCAGATAATCCCTTTACTGGAACTATTGATGGTAACATGGTGACATTGTCTGGACTAAACCATCCTTTTGTAGCCTATGCTAATGGAGCTATTATAAGGAATGTTGTCCTTGATAATGTTACCATTAGTGGAAATGAGAATGGTAACGCTGGAGCCATCTGTGGAGAAGCTACAGGAGATACCCGAATATATAACTGTGGTGTATTGGCAACAGGAAGTACTGTTAATGCAGATAAAAACGGCTATACTTATCTGACAGATTGCAGTAGTTCCGTAAGTGGTAGCAACTATGTGGGTGGTATCGTGGGATTGCTTGATGGTTCTGCACGTGTTATCAACTGCTTCAGCTTTGCCAATGTTTCCGGAGGTAATTATGCTGGCGGTATCGTAGGCTATAATAATGTTGCCACCAAATCAAACAATCTCAAGACGATGGTGATGAACTGTATGTTCTACGGTGAGGTCAGTGGTTCTTCGCAGGCTCCTATCTACAATGGTAGTATTATTACTAACAGAGGCGATCAGTCTGGTGTGAGCAACTTCAATTACTTCTGGGCTGGAGCTTCATACGTTCAGAATTCAGAAATTGATGTTTACAACTGTGCTCTTTCTGCAGAAACACGCTTCTTGCAACGCTTTGAGTTCTTCCGCCACATGTTGAATAGCAACCGCGAACTGGCAGCATGGTGGGCTACTGGCAGCATGGAGAATAAGGAAGAAATAATGAAATGGGTACTTGAACCATCGCAAATAGGAAGTTCCACCCCATACCCCATCCTTAAAACTCCCGGTCAATATCCTTCAGTGGTAAACATCGATGCTGACCATGCAGAAGCATTCGCTGTAGATGCAGCTACAAAGAAGACGCAATATAACCAAGGACGAAAGTTTGGCACTTTTACTATAAGCATTCAAAATGCATCGAGTGGTGCACCTAATGGAGCAAACATAAATGTAACTTCTGTTACTCCTAATATTACTGACAAGGATCCTGTACACTTCAATTTCAACTATTATAAGGTTCAACTGCCTTATTATAATGATGTCGGTACGAAGAACTATACAGATAATAAGGTTGTGACCGGTTGGAAGATTGTTGCAATCTCAGGAGGAACACACAGTTTCTCTACAACTTTGCTGACCGCAAGAGTACTGGTAAAGACAAGTTCGATGTTAGTGAACGTGTATTCAGTCAAGGTGCTTACTTCGATGTACCTGAAGGTGTAACGTCCATTACGATAGAACCATATTGGGGTAAGTGCGTTTATGTGTCAGATGCATATCCTGATGTGGTGTACAATCAAGGCATGTCGACTGCTACCAATGTTACAACCGTTGGTGGTGGACAACGTTATACGAATGGAGAGTCATATGACATCAACGGAAATAGCCAAGCAGTATATACTACGATGAGTGCTGCTGTTACAGCATTAAATCCATCAGGTTCTGTTTATGACAACGCCATTGTGTTGGTTGGAAATGTCCATAGCTTGAGTCTATCTAATGAGACCAAATCAAAGCGATATACCATTATGTCCATTGATTTGGATAAAGACAATGAACCTGACTATTCATATATTCTCCGGTTTGATAGCCGCAAAAGAGTGCATCCAGTAAGGATTGATTTTTTGAATGTCATCGGTCTTGGTATGGCTCAAAAGTCTAATGGTGGTACTGGTACTTACAACTTTGGTATCATGCAACCTTACGGTTGGTTTGAATGTACAAATACCGGCCTTTTCCGTGTGACGCAGTTAGAGTATGATCTCTATGACAGTAATAATGGTACGTCGGCGAGAGAGGAAAGTCCAATGATTTTGCAGGGAGGTGTCATTGAACAATGGGTGACAGTAGGAGGAGCAGAAGATCAATATCAAGAAGCTAAATCGGTTACTTATTATCATATAGGAGGCAATGTGTGGTTCAAAGAGTTTCATATCGGAGTCCATCAGGATAAAACCAAGAACCATTTCGTCAGCAAACATCCGCCAATCTCTGTAACAGGCGGCGATTATGATATTTTCTATCTGACCGGTTACTATAATAGCCCTAATAACAATTATGATGACAATGCCGAATGTTATATCAACGGTGGTCGCTTCAACAAGGTGGCAGGAACCGGTATGCAAGGAATTGGCAATCTCGATACTCATGCTAATGGTAACATCACGTGGCAAATAGATAATGCAGATATCAATGAATTCTATGGTGGTGGAATCAATGCTGCCCATATTGCAGAAGGCAATATTATGACTGTCATCTCTAATAGTCGTGTTGACCAATTCTGTGGCGGTCCTAAGTTTGGTGATATGAATGGTGGTAGAAAAGTGGTTACCAATGCTACCAACTGTACTTTCCGCACTTTCTTTGGTGCTGGATATGGCGGTAATTCCTATAATCGCAAATACCCTGCTAACAAGAATAATGTACAGAACATAGATTGGAATAGTTGGGTTGGTGAACAGTATACTAAGAAGTATGACGCTAACTATGGTGGTGTTGAAACACGTATAGATTATCAGTTCATTCCTATGTCTGGTAACACCAGCAACGTAGCCCGTTTGTTTGTTGACTATGTAAGTTTCTCATTGGCAACCACTCGTGATGTTACCTCAAAACTTACCGATTGCACTATTACCAAAAGCGCACTTGGAAGTCTTGATCTCTTCAGTCAATGTGTCGGTAACTTCTATGGTGGTGGTAATCTTGGTAGGTTACTCTGCTAGTATGCCGCCTGTAGCTGTTATGGACAATAGTTTCCAAACATCACCGAAATATGACTCAAATCTTGGTACTTACCTAGAGGCTGTAATGCCTTCTACAGAAACCTACACTTGGCAGCATCGCGATGTCGTTAATTCTACGGAAACAGCTATTGATAGAACAAATCATATCCTCTATACTACTGAAGACCTTACCACCCTTGGTGCAGTTACTGGCAATGTTACGCTCACTATTGATGGTAATACAACACTTACTAATGGTAAGGTCATGTCCGTTGCTAAGAGTGTCTATGGTGGTGGTGAGGAATCTGGTGTAGATGGTAATACCGAAGTGACCGTGACCGGTGGTACAATTGGTACTGAAAATGAAGGAGGCGCAGAATACGGTAACATCTATGGCGGTGGTAAGGGTAAGGCTGATGATGTAACTGCTGGACTGGTGAAGGGTAGTACTAACGTTAGTATCAGTGGTTCGCCTACCATTCTGCATAATGTCTATGGTGGTGGTGCTTACGGTTCGGTGGGCACGTTCTCATACGATGCGACGATAGGATTCCCAACTGGTTGGACTACTACTGATAATAAAGGTAAGTGTACTGTTTCTATCACGGGTGGTACCATTGGAAGCACCGGAAAAGATAATGGTATGGTGTTCGGTTCATCACGTGGTTTGGAGGGCAATCCTGAAACGAATGCGAATGTCGATAAGATGGCTTGGGTATATGATACGGATGTGACTATTGGTACTCAAGGTTCAAAAACGGGTCCTTCCATAAAGGGATCTGTATATGGCGGTGGTGAGAATGGACATAACTTCCATGATGCCTCGGTGACGATTCATAGTGGTACTATAGGTGTTCCTGAAGGTGGTAATATTACCGATGATGGTGGAACTCCTGACGATGAGTCGGATGATATCACCTACTCAGGTGCCCGCTATCCTAATCGTGGTAATGTCTATGGTTCTGGTTGTGGTACGGATACCTATACAACTGATAATAAGACTTATTTTGGCTTCAATGCTGGTATCGTGCGTGGCAATACGACAGTGCTGATAGACGGTGGTCATGTGGTTCATAACGTCTATGGCGGTGGTGCTATGGGATCGGTAGGAACATATACTTTTGCTGATGCTGCTTATCATACAGCTCATCCCGAAGTGCCTGTTGGCAAACCGATCTCTTGCGCAGATGGTACAGGTACTTGTACCGTTACTGTCAGTGGCGGTCAGATTGGTGTTGCCGGAGCTACTATGGCGGAACATGGCAAGGGCGGTCCTGATGATTTTGGTCATGTGTTTGGCGCAGGTCGTGGTGAGATGCATGATCCTAAACTCTATCCCAATGTGGAGACTTGTGCATACTTTAACAAGACGATATTGAACATCAGTGGTACGGCCTTCCTGACAGGTTCTGCCTATGGTGGTAGTGAAAGCGGACATGTGCTGGGTGATACCGAAGTCAACATTTCTGGCGGACAGATTGGCTGTGGCAGGGACGCAACAAAGCCATATACCGATGCGGTGTGGGCTAATGACTACATCCCAACAGGAGCAGATGATCTTGATTGCGCCAGCTGGCCATTTACTGCACCATTCGCGTCATACGACCCATTCGCGAATGAGACGGGCGACTTGGATAAGTATCCTAATGGCAAATCAACGGATGGCGGCAGACTGGAGGCTTCCGACGGTCACACCTACTATGGTAATGTGTTTGGTGGCGGTTCGGGTAGTATCCCTTACTTCGATACAACCGAAGGCATCAGTAAATATCTGAGTACGGCAGGTAGCGTCGAAGGTAGAACTACTGTCAATATCAGTGGCGGTCATATCCTGACGAATGTCTATGGTGGTTGTGAGTCTACGAATGTGAAGGGCTCTGCTACTATCACGATGACTGGTGGCACTGTTGGTGTGCCACGTACCGTTGCTCAAATCGTAGCACATCCGCTTACGGGCTATATCTTCGGAGCCGGTAAGGGCGACCAGCGTATCTTCTTTAACAAGGAGACAAATGTGGACCGTACTTTTGTCAACATAGAGGGTGGTAGAGTCTATGGTTCCATCTTTGGCGGTGGTGAGGATGGTCACGTATTCCAGAATACGACGGTAAACATCGGTAAGGATAACGATGAAACAGAAGGTCCAACGATTGGTACAACGGGTACCTCATATGTAGATGGTAACGTGTTTGGTGGCGGTCGCGGTTTCGGTGGCGAGGCACTGACTGCAGGTAATATCGGAGGCTCTGTAGAATTGAATATCAAGAGCGGTAAGATTCTTGGCTCCGTCTATGGCGGCGGTCGTTTGGCATCGGTAGGTTATGGTCTCTATCTGGTGGATGAAGAGATTACAGAAGGCGAAGGAAAGGTCAAGCCTTACGGTATCTTGCGTCCAGACGACAAGTATGACGGCTCTTATCCGGATCCAAGTACAGAGCCTGCTTCGACTTACTACGATAAAGGTCGTGGCTACATCACCATCAACATCAGTGGCGGTACCATTGGTAACGATGCGGAATACATTTATAACCCAACTGATGCTCAGAAGGATAAGATACCATACACCACCTTTGACTATCAGAACCATCTGCAATACACTAAGGGTGGTAATGTGTTCACGGGCGGTATGGGACGACTCTACGCTTTGGATAATTCGACATTGCTGACCTTGTGGCCAAAGTTGGGTAAGTGTAAGGGGACGACATTGAACATGACCGGCGGTACTGTGAAGAGCAGTGTCTATGGCGGTGGTGAGATTGGTGCTGTGGCACAGAATGCAACGGTGAATATCAACGGTGGTACTGTAGGCACGAAGGTTGTTGATTCTGAAGATGCTACTAAGTATTACTACTTCGGCAGTGTGTTCGGAGGCGGTAAGGGTAGCACGGCAAACGTTGAAGGCATTAGTGAGGCAGGAACGACGGGAGGCAACGTGGAGGTAAATCTGAATAAGACTGTTGCATCGGACGAAGCGGCAAAGGGGGCTATTGTTAGTCAGGTATTCGGTTGCAACGATATGAATGGTTCGCCAAAGGGCAATGTCACGGTACACATTTACGCTACACAGAATGCGGACAAAGAAAATATTAGCACCAAATACGATAAAGGCAGCGAAAAGTTTGATGTCATGGCCGTTTATGGTGGTGGCAATCTGGCGGCTTATGAGCCAACGTCGTCAACAGGTTCAACTAAGGTCATCATCGATGGTTGTGGATTGACGAGTATCAAACAGGTGTATGGCGGTGGCAATGCGGCTTCTACCCCTGCAACACAAGTTGACATCAATGAAACATATGAGATAGATGAGGCCTTTGGTGGTGGTAACGGAAAGGACAAGTTGCCTAATGGTGATCCAAACCCAGGTGCCAACGTGGGTTATACGGACTATTCTGCTTACGAAACTTCGACAGATGAGAATAAAGGTGCTGCTACTAAGGATTTGAGAATTGCCAACTACCAGTATGGCTCAGGTGAGGCAAGGATGAATATTCACGGTGGAACGGTACATCGTGTGTATGGTGGTTCTAATACCAAGGGTAATGTACGTATTACAGCAGTGACGATGCTGGAGGATGAAAGTGGATGTCCCTTCGAAGTGGAAGAGGCTTACGGTGGTGGAAAGAGTGCTCCGATGGATGCGACATCGAGTCTGGAGATGGCGTGCATTCCGGGTTTGAGTGCGGCATATGGTGGTGCAGAGGATGCTCAGATAGAAGGTGATGTGAACTTGACCATTACCAATGGAACATTCGACCGCGTGTTTGGTGGCAACAATGTGAGTGGAGAAATTAAGGGTACCATCACCGTGAACATAGAGGAGACAGGTTGTAAGCCTATCATCATAGGACAACTCTATGGTGGTGGCAATCAGGCGCCCTACACAGCACCCGACGGAAAGCCAGGTCCTACAGTTAATGTACGTTCCTTCACCAGCATAGGCGATATCTATGGCGGCGGCTATGGCGCGCCAGCTAAAGTGGTGGCTGATACTCATGTGAACATCAATGTGGGTGATGGCAGATATAAGAATGGCTTCACTTATAAAGATGGTAAGACCGTCAATGATTATATTGGCGAGAAACAGATTACTTTCAAAGAATACGAAAGAAAATATAACTCGACAACAGGCAAATGGGACTTCGTATATGATGAAAATGGTACACGTAAGTTGGTTTCCCCTGACCCGTCTATAACGATTACACTTCCAAGCAAGTCGCTTCCAAGCAAGATTGGTGCTATCCAAAATGTTTATGGTGGTGGCAATGCCGCAGAGGTGGACGGCGACACCTATGTGAATATCGGCACCAATATAGATGATGCCCCCCAATATACGATTATTGATGTCAAGACAGGAGAAAGTGTCGAAGACTTCTTTACGAAAGGAGAAGATGGCAAGTACAATAAAGCGTCAGGTACGGCTGTCGAAGGCACGAATTACTACATGGAGTACAAGCCTACAGGTGTCGACATCCGTGGCAACGTCTATGGTGGTGGTAACAATGCCAAGGTGTGGGGCAATACGCACGTGAACATCGGAAAGGATTGAGAGGTTTTAGAGTTGTGAGGGTTGGACATTTTACATCTTAGGCATTGTGAAACTTAGATTTCTCATTTTTCACTTTTCATTTTTCATTTGCCTTGCTGTGATGGCACAGCAAGGCGACTTTCCTTATCCCGACATCCCCGATGAGGTGGAGGAGCCAGAAGCGCGCATGGCATATATGCTGGAGCATTTCTGGCAGGATTACTCGTTTGCTGACAGCACAGCGATGAACCGTGAGGTGGGGGAGCAGGGAATGGTGGATTTCCTCAATCTGATGCAGCATGCCGACTCTGTGACAGCGGTTCAGGGGGCGAGTGTCCTGTCTGATTCGTTGGTGTCGTACCCTTCTGCCATGTCTTTTTTTGAAGGGCTGATGGAGCGTTATTTGGGTGACTCTGATTCCCCCTTGTATAGTGATGAGGTGTATGTTTGTCTTTTGCGGGCCTTACCTGAAACGCCTCAGCGTGTGTGGCTAATGGAGCAATTGGCGAAGAATCGGGTGGGGAGTCGTGCTGCAGACGTTCTTTTGGCTGCTTCTGATGGGAAGCGGACACGTCTTTACAACGTGAAAGCAGAGCAGACACTACTCATTTTTTTTGACCCCGATTGCCGACGTTGTCAACGTCTGGATGCTCAGTTGGAACAAGAGCCCCTCATTGTGCAGAATCCTCGTCTCAAGGTGGTTCGCAAAGATGTGAACGATTTGAATGGGGAGTATTATGTGCCACACACACCTGCCCTCTATCTTTTGGATGAAAAGAAGCGTGTGGTGCTGAAAGAAACGAATCTACAGACTTTATTACAGAGGCTTCAAGAGTTCTAACCCTCCGCCTCTTTTTCCTCTCTTCCACAGCCTCCGAATCGACATCGTCGATGTCGGTTTGCCGATGTCGTCGATGTCGATGAACCGATGTCGACGATGTCGATTTTGTGGTTGTGGAAGCGCCCCAATTGGGTTTGTTCAGGAAAGGTGGTGGAGGGAGTGGAAGAAAGGGATAGAAACAATAAGAATGGAGAGAAATTTGGTCATTCCAGTAAAAGCCCTTACCGTTCAATTTCATTCGAAAGTACTCACGTTCGGCAATAAAAGTGAAAAATATAGTTTTTCCTTTTGTTTTGTGCTCACTTAATCGTACCTTTGCAGCCGAATTAAAATGTGGATAGATTTGGGCTGCTTGCAACCACAGAAAAAAATGCTAAAACGACAATGTGAGTCTCCTGTTTGTGAACAAAAGATTGTCAGTGCATCTTCTCCCATTTCTTTCCCATTTCAATTGTTCATGCGTTACTTGTAAGCCGCATGGTAAATAGTAAATTGTAAATGGTTAAATTGTCAATGACTATGGGTTATTTATTTACATCTGAATCAGTGTCGGAGGGACATCCCGACAAAGTGGCTGACCAAATCAGCGATGCAGTGTTGGACAATCTGCTGGCATACGATCCCGAATCGAAGGTGGCATGTGAGACGTTGGTCACGACAGGACAGGTCGTGGTGGCTGGCGAAGTGAAGAGCAATGCATACGTTGATCTTCAAGAGATAGCGCGTGAAACCATCAACCGGATCGGTTACACGAAATCAGCGTATAAGTTTGACGGTGAAAGTTGTGGCGTGCTGAATGCCATCCATGAGCAGAGTGGTGACATCAATCGAGGTGTGGAGCGTGAAGACCCTGACGAACAGGGTGCTGGCGACCAAGGCATGATGTTTGGCTATGCCACCAACGAGACGGAGAACTGCATGCCATTGTCGCTCGACCTTTCCCACCGCATCTTGCGGGTGCTGGCTGACATCCGTCGAGAGGGTAAGGTGATGACCTACACTCGTCCCAACGGCAAGGAGGTGACTTATCTGCGACCTGATGCCAAGAGCCAAGTGACGATTGAGTATGGTGAAGATGGTAAACCGCTGCGTGTCCACACGATTGTGGTGAGCACCCAGCACGATGAGTTTGTGGGAGTGGACAACGGGCAACAGACCACGGAAAACGGACTGTGGGCTAAGACACAGGAAGAGGCAGACAAGATGATGTTGGAACGCATCAGGGAGGATGTCATCCACATCTTGATTCCACGGGTGATTGCAGAGATAGGTGATGAAAAGATAAGCGAACTTTTCAAGGAGGGCATCACTTATCATGTCAACCCGACGGGCAAGTTCGTGATTGGCGGTCCTCATGGCGACACAGGCTTGACGGGACGCAAGATTATCGTCGATACCTATGGTGGCAAGGGTGCCCACGGTGGTGGTGCCTTCTCGGGTAAAGACCCCAGCAAGGTAGATCGCTCGGCGGCATACGCAGCGCGTCACATTGCCAAGAACCTCGTGGTGGCAGGTGTGGCGGACGAGATGCTGGTGCAGTTGAGTTATGCCATTGGTGTGGCAAAGCCCGTGAGCATCTATGTGAACACGTACGGTACCGCTAAGGTGGCGCTCTCCGATGGTGAGATCGCCCAAAAGATTGACAAACTCTTCGACTTGCGCCCTAAGGCTATCGAACGGCGTTTCGATTTGCGTAAACCCATCTATCAGGAAACTGCATCGTATGGACATTTCGGCAGAAAGACCGAACGAGTTGTGAAACACTTCACCAACCGCTACCAAGGTGACCTTGACGTGGAGGTGACGTTGTTCCCATGGGAAGAGACAGAAAGGTATCAAGAAGAGATAAAGAGGGAATTTGGAGTTTCATGAGTTGACAGTTGATAGTTGACAGTTGAGAGTTGACAGTTAGGGTTAGGGTTAATGTTAATGTGAGTTCGATATAAGAATTACGCCTTCGGCGGCTTGAAAAAAACAAGAAAAAACAAAAGGAAATAGGAAAAAATAGAGAAAGTGAAATGCTTTTTTTCTTGTATTTTTTTCTAAAGCCCGCAAAGCGGTAAAAAGAACTTCCGAAAGAGAGTTCTCTTATGCCGAACTGACGTAAGGTTAATGTTAAATAATGAAAGATAGCACTTGGTTGGCATCTGACTTCAATGCTTTTCAGCGTACGGAGTTCTACAAGCAGGAAGTTGTTCTGCCCGATCGCACGGTGGCGATGGGGCAACGTGGCTATGCGATGGGGAATGATGACTATATGGTGGCAGGCATGGTGCTTATGTTTCTTCTCTTGGCTGTTGTCGTGTACAAGAGCCGAGTAGCCTTGCTCTATCGATTGAATAGTTTCTTCACTGAGAAACGTGTCTATATAGAAGAGAATGTGAAAGAGAATTCGCTGGAAATGTTCCATGTGTTTCTGTTGTTGGTAATTAGTGCATGTAGTCTTTCCGTCATTTTCTTTGATGACATCATGGAGTGGAATAGTTTCGTGTCGGTGACGGGCATTCCCTATTGGTTTTTCGCTGTGGGCTTTGTGGCGTGCCTGTGTTTTATCTATCTGAAAGCAGGGGTATATTCTATAGTGAATTGGACATTTTTCGACAGTGATTCCAGCAAGCGATGGATGACGGGATATTTTCTTATGACATCGTTGACAGCCTTCTTTTTCTACCTCATTGCGGTGTTGGATGTATTCTCTGATTTGGCACATGAGATTGTCATTGGAGGTGCCATTTTGGTAGTGATTTTGTACGAAATGCTGTTATTTTATAAGTTAATCGTTAACTTTCGGGTAAGAAAATATGGCTATATGTTCATTTTTTTGTACTTTTGCAGCGTTGAATTGTTACCGACTCTTGTATTTGGGCATTTGGCGGTATGGATAACTGACAGTTTTATAGTAAAAAATTATTTATATTGATGGCAACAAAGATCTTAGTGTCGCAACCCAAACCTCAGACAGAGAAGTCACCCTATTTCGAGGTGGCGAACAAATACAAAATAGAACTGGTTTTTAGGCCTTTCATTAAAATCGAACCCATGTCTGCTAAGGATTTCCGTCAGCAGAAAGTGTCTATACCAGGCCATACAGCCATTGTATTTACATCTCGCCATGCGATTGACCACTTCTTTGCGCTCTGCAAGGAGTTGCGTGTGACCATACCTGACGATATGAAGTATTTCTGCGTGTCAGAGCAAGTGTCGCTCTACATCCAGAAGTATGTGCAGTATCGCAAGCGCAAAAACTTTTTCCCCGAGACAGGTTTGGTGACAGACCTCATGCCTATCATTGCCAAACACGGAAATGAAAAGTACTTCGTTCCCCAGTCTTCTGCCCACACTGACGATATGCGCCGCATGCTTGATGAAACAGGTGTGGAGCATGATGAGGCTGTGATGTACTACACGGTGGCAAACGATTTTACGCCCGATGAGGCTTTCGACTACAATATGCTGGTGTTCTTCTCCCCAGAAGGTATCCATTCGCTCATCAAGAACTTCCCTCACTTCGAGCAGGGTGACATCAAGGTGGCTTGCTTAGGCACAAAAACCATCAAGGCTGCTGAAGAAGCAGGCATACATGTCGATTTCCAACCGACTCCCGAACTCCGTTCGGTGCCAGCCATCATCGAGGCATACGCTAAGACGCTGAAATAGTGTGTTATGCCTAATGAACAATGGATTAACAAAAACTGAGCGGCTCACCAGCCAGCTTGTCATAGATAAACTTTTCGCAGGAGGAAATGCTTCAATGGCAGCATTTCCCCTGCGAATTGTTTATATGCAGATGGAGAAACAAGAAGGCTCCCAACAATTGGATGGTGTGCAGCAGCCTCCCGTGTCCATTCTGGTGTCTGTTCCCAAGAAACGGTTCCGCCATGCTGTTGACCGCAACCGCATGAAACGCCTTGTGCGCGAAGCCTACCGACTTAATAAGCACATCCTTTGGAATGCCCTCCAAGAGAAAAACTTTCGTCTCGCCATCGCCTTTGTGTGCATCACCGACACCTTGCCCACTTTCCGCACCGTCAACAAGAGTGTCACGAAAGCACTCATTCGAGTGGCTGAGAGGCTGGAAGGATGATGAGCGACAACATTAACGCTAACGCTAACATTGACTCTAACCACTAAACTCTAAACCCTCAACCCTCCCCTCCATGCTCTCCTCCCTCTTCTCATATATCCTTCTGCTCCCCATCTATTTCTATAGGGCATGCATTTCGCCACTGTTGCCACCAACGTGTCGATTCACTCCCACCTGCTCCCAGTATGCGATTGATGCCATCAAGAAGCATGGACCTTTCAAAGGTTTCTATCTCGCTTGTCGTCGCATCCTGCGATGTCATCCGTGGGGAGGTTGTGGCTACGACCCTGTACCCGAACAATTTCATTGGTGAACTCCCCATGTTCGATTTCCATACATATTATATAAAAGAGGAATCCTGTCTGCTCAATGTGGACATGGAAAACCTGTTGCCCTCCTATCCTAAACACGTCAAACTTTCGGTAGGCTTACACCCGTGGAACGTGTCGGAAACATGGCAAGAAACGGTTGCATCCATTCGAAAGGTGGCAAGCAGAGACGACGTGTGGGCAATAGGTGAGTGTGGTTTGGATAAAGTGCATGGCGAGCCACACCCTTTGCAGATGGAAGTGCAGATGGCAGCCTTTCGTGCCCAGATAGCCATTGCCGAGGAAGTGCAGAAGCCAATGGTCATTCATTGTGTCAGAGCCTTCGATGAGTTGCTGATGCTTCGTCGCGAACTCGAAGCCTCCTGCAAGAGAGAGGATAGAGAACCCCAACCTTGGGTCATTCATGGCTTTCGTGGTAAACCCGAACAGGCAAAACAAATGATGACCAAAGGATTTTTTCTCTCCTTTGGCCATCACTGCAATATAGAAACGTTACGTTGGGTCTTTACTTCTTCCCGTCCTTTCTATCTCGAAACGGACGACCTTCACCTTTCTGTCCGTCAAATTTACGAGCAGGCCGCCCATCATCTCGGCGTGGACGTCTCTCGTCTCGTTCACCTCTGCGACCCTCGAAAGACCCTCTTCTCTCACCAAAATCCTTAGTGCCCTTGCCGGCAAAGAACGATTTGCGAGCCTCTTGGCGCGATTCACGGTCGGTGAAGCGTTCCCGCTGTTCTCCGTCCCTGTTGCCTCGTTCAAATCGGCTATCACCTCGTTCATCTCTCTTTTTGCCCTTGTTGGCACGAATCGTGCGGTCACCCCACTTGCCCAAGTGACGGTTGATGATTTCAGCCTCCTCTTCATCTTCAGCCTCAAACAATTTCCAGCGGCTGTCTTTGCCCCACTTTCTATCCTTCTCCTCCTCGTAGGGGAGTTCCTTGGCAGATCTGTCTCTATCCTTGAAAGGCTTCGATTTGAAGTAGTGTTCTTCATCGTTGGTCTGTCGGCGGTCGTCCCATTCGCCATCCTCGTTCTTCTTGTGAGGTTTGAATTTCAAGTTGCGGCGACGTTCCTCGTCCGTCTTGATGTCCAGACCTTCCTCACGGCGTTCCTTCAGTTTGCCGTCAAAAATTTGGTATTTGCGGAACTCGCACTCCAACGAACCGTTGAACAATGCATATTTGGTGGAAGGACGGAAACCAATCTTGTCAAACAATTCCTCATGGTGTGAAATAATCCATGCATCGTTGCCCACAAAGTTGCGTTTCAGATTCTTTCCGATGGTCTCGTAGAGGTCGAAGATGTCATCAGTCGTGATGCGGTCGCCATAAGGCGGATTTGTAATCATGATGGCCTTGTCAAGCGGCTGCTCAAACTCGTAGAAGTCACGCTGTTCCACACTCACAATGTCCTTCACGCCGGCGTTCAGCACATTGTTGGTGGCAATCTGCACCACCTGCCGGTTGATGTCGTAGCCATAAATCTTGTGGTCGAACTCCCGTTCCTGACTGTCATCGTTATAGATGCGGTCAAACAAGTCAGCATCAAAGTCCTTCCATTTTTCGAAGGCATACTCCTTGCGGAACACCCCAGGATACACATTCTGTGCAATCAGTGCCGCCTCAATCAAGATTGTACCTGAACCACAGAAGGGGTCAATCAGGTCACACTCGCCATCCCATCCTGTCAGCATGATGAGTCCAGCCGCCAGCACCTCGTTCAGTGGTGCCTGCACCGTGGCAGTCTTGTAGCCACGCTGATGCAGACTCTCGCCCGACGAGTCGAGGGCGATGGTCACCTCGTCTTCGGCTATGTGTACATGGATGCGGAGGTCTGGATTGCTGATGACCACATTCGGACGGTCACCGCCCGATTTTTCACGCCAATAGTCGGCAATGGCATCCTTCACACGGTAAGCCACAAACTTTGAGTGGCGGAAATTCTCGCTGAAGATGACCGAATCGACCAAGAACGTGCTCTTCACGTCCATATACTTCTCCCAGTCTATCTTCTTGGCTTCCTCATACACCTCATCGGCATCTTTCGCCTTAAACTCTTTGATGGGTTTCAACACCTTCACGGCAGTGCGTGTGCAGAAATTTGCCTTGTAGAGCATTTCCTTGTCGCCTGTGAACGCCACCATTCTCCTGCCAATCTCGACGTTGTTGGCACCCAGATTGATGAGTTCCTTTGCAAGCACCTCCTCCAATCCTTGGAAGGTCTTTGCGATTATCTTGAATTCTGTCATACTTCTCCTAATTATTGCTTTTTGCCTGCGTAACAACTCCGCCCAGCGCGTGGGCTGGCTGTGTGATGCTTGCCCCTGCTGGCACATCCTTCGTCACCCAGATGTTGCCACCAATTACGGCACCCTTGCCGATGGTGATTCTGCCCAAGATAGATGCGTTGGAATAGACAATCACATCATCCTCCAAGATAGGATGGCGTGGAATGCCTTTGATGGGGTTGCCATCCTCATCCAATGGGAAACTCTTCGCTCCCAACGTCACACCCTGATAGAGTTTCACATTGTTGCCAATGATGCTCGTCTCGCCAATCACCACACCTGTGCCGTGGTCAATGGTGAAATACTCGCCGATTGTGGCACCCGGATGGATGTCAATGCCCGTTTCCGAATGTGCCATCTCCGTCAGCATGCGCGGAATGAGCGGCACGTCAAGATTCCAAAGTTCATGGGCGATGCGATACACCGTCAGTTCCTTGATGACAGGGTAGCAACTGATGATTTCTCCGTAGTTCTTCGCAGCAGGGTCGCCATTGAAGGCAGCCACCACATCCGTAGCCAGCACTCGTCTCAGTTCCGGAAGTTGGTTGATGAACTTCACCGCACGTTCTTCAGCCATGCGGTGCATCTCCACATTGATGGTGTTCTGGTTGTAGGCGGCAAAAACTGCCGTGCCTTGCTCAAAGTTCGAGAAAGACAATCCTGCTTGGATTTGTGTCACCAGCAACGAATAGAGTTGTTCCGTGTCCACTCCAAGACGGTACTTCAGCGTGTTTGTGTCGATGCACGAACGACCATAATATCCCGGAAAGATAATTTCTCGGGTCAAGTCGATAATCTGTTGTAACACTTCGCCCGAAGGCAGTGGCACACCGTCGTTGTGCTCATGATAGAGATCCTTGTACGATTCTGGCCGTGCCAGTTCTTCGACGGTTCGTGTCAAGGTGTCAGCAAGAGTCTTCGCGCTCATTTCTTTTGTTATATATAACTTTTGTGCAAAGGTAAGCATTTTGAGTGAAAAGTGAAGAGTGAAAAGTGAAAAATCTAAATTACTCGCCATTCGGATTGTCAGTAACTTAGATTTTTCACTTTTCACTCTTCACTTTTCACTTTATTTCCCTACCTTTGTAACGAAATTGTAACTATTCAGCGAAAGAACTTCAACTTGCTTTTTCTGAAACTAATATGAATAATTAGAATAATTTTGACCACTAATGTCCTATTTATTAAAATTGATGGATAAAATTATTCAAATTATTGCAATTTGTTTCTTAAAATCCACCACCAAGGGTGATTCGCTGAATAGTTACACGAAATGATTAAGTTGTAAATACCAAATTGTAAATAGTAAAATTGTAAATGAAAATACTCTTACTTGGAAGCGGCGGCAGAGAGCACGCCTTGGCTTGGAAGATTGCCCAGAGCCAAAAAATCGAGAAATTGTTTATTGCACCTGGCAATGCAGGTACCACTTCAGTCGGTGAAAACGTGCCCCTGAAGGCAGATGACTTCGAGGGTATAAAGGCCTTCGTTGTGGCAAATGCAGTCGATATGGTCGTCGTGGGTCCCGAAGACCCCCTTGTGAAGGGAGTCTATGACTTCTTCAAGCAAGATGCCCAATTGAAGGACATCCCCGTCATTGGTCCTTCCAAGGCGGGAGCCGTGCTCGAAGGCAGCAAAGACTTCGCCAAGGGCTTCATGCAGCGTCATGGCATCCCCACGGCAGCCTACCGTTCCTTCAACGGCACCAACATCGAAGAGGGCATCGCCTTCCTCGAAACTCTCCAGCCCCCCTATGTGCTCAAGGCAGACGGTCTTTGTGCCGGCAAGGGAGTGCTCATCGTGCCTACCCTTGAAGAAGCCAAGAAAGAGTTCCGTGGCATGCTCGACGGCATGTTTGGCCAGGCCAGTGCCACCGTCGTCATCGAAGAGTTCCTCTCAGGCATCGAATGCTCCGTCTTCGTGCTCACCGACGGCAAGCACTACAAGATACTTCCCGAAGCCAAAGACTATAAGCGCATCGGCGAAGGCGACACAGGGCTTAATACAGGTGGTATGGGCAGCGTTTCTCCCGTTCCTTTTGCTGACAAGGAGTGGATGCAGAAAGTCGAAGAGCGCATCGTTCGTCCCACTGTCGAAGGCTTGGCAGCTGAAGGCATTGACTACAAAGGCTTCATCTTCCTCGGACTCATCAAGGTGGACCGTGACTATGCCTATGCCAAGGCCGGTGATCCCGTGGTCATCGAGTACAATGTCCGCATGGGCGACCCCGAGACCGAAACTGTCATGCTTCGCATCAAGAGCGACCTCGTTGATCTCCTCGAAGGAGTGGCAACAGGCGACCTCGACACCCGCACCCTTGAGTTCGACCCCCGCAGTGCCGTCTGCGTCATGATGGTCAGCGGAGGCTATCCTCAAGCCTACCAGAAAGGTTTCCCCATCACTGGCATTGATGACGTTCAAGGTTCTGTCGTCTTCCATGCTGGTACAGCCCTCAAAGACGGGCAGGTGGTCACCGCCGGTGGACGCGTCATCGCCGTCTCCTCCTATGGCGAAACCCAACAGGAAGCCCTCGTCAAGTCCTTCACCGAAGCCGGAAAAATCCACTTCGAAGGCAAATACTTCCGTCGTGACATCGGACAAGACCTGCTGAAGGCATAAATAAACCAACAATAATTGAAAAGTCTAAACAAATCGCAAATGTTTAGACTTTTCTAATTTAACGTGAATTCGACGAAAACTACAAATAATTAAATTCATGAAAAATTCGTGGTTAATTGGCTACGCCGAGCTAAAGGTTCGTGTTTATTGGGGACAT
>ONFA01000086.1 GCA_900316975.1 uncultured Prevotellaceae bacterium
CATCGTCATCAGCATGGAGAAAAAGACCGAAAACAAAGAAGGCGACAAGAAGGACGACAAGAAGGACGACAAGAAGACCTATCTGCGCCGCGAGTTCAGTTACAGCAAGTTTGAGCAGAGGTTCTCACTGCCCGAGAACGTAGAGAAGTCGAAAATCACAGCCGGCATGGCCGACGGTGTCTTGACCATCAACATTCCGAAGAAGACCGAGGAAGAGAAGGCCAAAGAGACTCTGCACATCGAAATCAAGTAACCTTCCTCAACAGGAAAACGAAACGGACACGTCCAACGACGTGCCCGTTTTTTTGCGTCCTTTCCAGGGGGTGTATATTTCAATCGTTATCCATATCTATCGAGGCAATGAAATCGTCATAGGCATCACGCCCCCCTTTGAGAGTCCACAGCATCCCCCTCTTCTTCCGGATTCTCATTCAGCGCATCCATGTCAACGAAGGTCATTTGACTCAACACTTCTTGAAAATCCTTGTGCGGATAGAATTGCACCTTCACCTTATACACGCTCTTGCTGCCCAACTCCTCGGGCGTTTCTGCACTATGTGCATTGAACGTCGGTTTGAGCGTCCCGATGCCTGCAACCTGCACACTGTGACCCAGCATCAGGTAATCCTGCAAACGATTCGACATTGCTTCCACAATGCCCTTCACCTGTGCACCAGACACTCCCTGTGACATGATGCATTCTTTCACGAAATCCTCAAACTTGACAGGCTCATAACTGAATTGCTCCATAACCCAAGCCTCATGCTGCTGATGATCAGGCCCTAATATCTTCCTCTTTCTTTTTCTGTACGGTATAGCCATTGTTCTTTTATTGTTAAGTAACTACACAAAATTATCTTATACAATGATGTCTCTTCTCTTCGCCGCAAGCGGCTTGTTTTTTCGGACAATAATTTCCAATAATTGCCAAAAATTGACTTCGTCGAGCTAAAGGTTGGTTCCAATAATAATTATTGGATAAAATTATTGTTAATTCTTCACTCATTTCTTTCTTTTTATAGGTGTTCAGGCGAGTAAACTCGTAGTCTTGGAAATTATTGTCCGAGAAAAATGCGGCTTGCCGCATCATATAAACTATTTTTGTTCACCTACTTATAATGTTAGACATCTTTGCTTCGTCATGCAAAGATACGAAGAGAACTTGACTTCTGCAACACTATACCACCCAAAACTTACACTAATAGCCCCAAAATCGACATCGTCGACATCGGTTTGCCGACCTCGACGACATCGACTCACCGATGTCGACGATGTCGATTCAGAGGTTATGGAAGAGGGGCAATGATGGATTTGAAAGAGAGGAAGCGATGGAAAGGGAATTGGAAAGGTTTAGTGACAGAGAAAACATGGAAGCATAAGGCAATTGGCAAGGAATAGGGACAAATAAGTATTTATAATCCGAAAAAAACAAAAAACAACAAAGAAATACAACCTAAAAGTTGTTTTATTCAAATAATTTGTTTTACTTTGCACCAAAAAGGAAGTGAATCATGACTTATGATAGCATAACTGAGGATGGTAGGCTTTGGGC
The DNA here is from genome assembly GCA_900316975.1 of uncultured Prevotellaceae bacterium. Classification (GTDB taxonomy): domain Bacteria; phylum Bacteroidota; class Bacteroidia; order Bacteroidales; family Bacteroidaceae; genus Minthosoma. Next base: position 1,553 of record ONFA01000086.1, read on the forward strand.
TGTCAGGTATGACGACAGCCCAGACAATGCGCTCTACATGCTTTTTGAACAGTGGAACGACGTGACGTGGCTTTACCGGTTCTTTAAGGAGAATATGGCAGACTTGATATCGTACTTCAAGATAACAGATGTCAACGAAGCCATTTACGATACGATAGAGGACAGTGAGCGATTACAATGTTTGATTATGGACATCTCGCCAGAGGCGGATTTGGACAAACTTTTCAGACCGTTAGAGAATAGTCGTTTCACCGATGTACTGCTTGGCAAAGAAAAGGCTCGGCTGAAAGATGTTTATAGGCATGCTTCATGGCTTAGAATCTATGCTATTAAGTTGGAACCTGGAATCTATGTCATAACGGGTGGTGCCATTAAACTCACTCGTACCATGCAAGAGCGTGAACATACGCTCCAAGAGTTGGCAAAGATGGAAAAGGTACGTTCTCATCTGTTGGCAAACAATATAGTTGACAAAGATTCTTTTGTGGATTTTCTGAGCGAATTAGTTTAATATAAAAAGGAGGTATATATGAAAGAGGTAATTGCACGACTGAAGGAACATCAGTCAACGACACCTTCAAAATGGAGGGAGAGGGCAGAGTGGAGGCAGCAGAACAAATCGTGGCTGCGCCACTCCCAGCGCATTGCTGTGAAAATGTTGGAGAAGATGGATGAACTGGACTTAACTCAGAAACAGTTGGCTGAACTGATGGGATGTAGCCAGCAATATGTTTCGAAGGTTCTGAAAGGTCAGGAGAATCTTTCTCTCGAAACCATGTCGAAGATAGAGGACTGCCTGCACATTTCTATTCTCCAAGAAGAACTTGAGATGGCGTGAATAACTATTGGGGGAGTATTTTCTTGCCCCAAGAAAAAAAATCCTTAATTCCGCAGCACTTTAGTTTAACTATTTTTATAAGTTCCTGAGCAACAAAAAGTTGCCCAGGATTTTGCCATGTCAGATTTTTCACTTACCT
>ONFA01000008.1 GCA_900316975.1 uncultured Prevotellaceae bacterium
TCAGAACCGTGGATATCCATGAAGGATGCGAAATCATTGCACAAGGTGCATTCTATGGATGCAACAAACTGCAATCCGTCGTTATCCCCAACTCCGTCCCGACTGTCGGTGGAAGTGCCTTCTCTGGCTGCACATCACTCACGACAGCCACCATTGGCGATGGGGTGAAGAACATCACCAATTCATGCTTCTACGACTGCACGAGCCTTGAGGAGGTGAAACTGGGAATAAACATCAACTCTATCGGATATAGGGCCTTCTATGGATGTGGCAACCTGACATCAATATATTGCAAGATGAAAACACCTTGCACACTTGATAATTCAAATACTCAACCATTCCCAAAACTATCCCAATGCACAGTATATGTTCCTACAGGAACTAGACAGTCTTATATTGATGCAGGTTGGAAAGAAGGAGAACTCTTCAAAGCGGTAGTGGATTTCGACGACCGAGAGGAACAATCGATGGAATTGGCATCACTGCCCAATATGACCTACGGTGATAAGGCATACACACTGCCCTCCAAGACCACCGAGGGCTTGACACTCAAATGGACAAGCAGCAACACCAAGGTGGCAACCATCAGTGGCAATACACTGACAGTGAAAGGGGCAGGAAAGGCTACCATCACTGCCAAGCAAGAAGAAGGTGATGACACCTACAAACCTTTCAGCAAGGAGTTCACACTGACCGTGGCAAAGGCTGCCTTAACCATTACAGCGAAGGACTACACCATCAAGCAAGGCGAAGCACTGCCCACCTTCGGAGCCTCTTACACAGGCTTCAAGAATGGTGAGACAGAAAGTGTATTGACTCAAAAACCGACCTTCTCCTGCTCTGCTACATCAACCAGTGCCCCCGGAACTTACGACATCACTGTCAGCAATGCAACTGCCCAGAACTACGACATCAAATACACCATGGGAACACTTACCATCGTGAAGGCAGACGGAGTGGTCGTGACCGCCAAGAACTATACGCGTAAATATGGTGAGGCGAACCCAACCTTTGGATACATATCTGAGGGCAAGGATTTGGATGGTACACCCAATATTTCCTGTACGGCAACTGCGACCTCCCCTGTGGGCACCTACCCCATCGTCGTGAACAAAGGCAGCGTAAAGAACTACAACGCAAGTTATGTGAACGGAACACTGACCATCACAAAGGCGTCGTTGACTATCGCGGCTAAAAACTACACCATCAAACAAGGTGAGGCACTGCCAGGGAGACAAAGAGCGTGTTGACAAAGCAACCCACATTCGTATGTTCTGCCACATCAGCCAGTGCCCCTGGAACTTACGACATCACTGTCAGCAATGCAACTGCCCAGAACTACGACATCAAATACGCCAAGGGAACTCTGACCATCGTGAAGGCAGACGGAGTGGTCGTGACCGCCAAGAACTATATGCGCAAATATGGTGAGGCGAACCCAACCTTTGAATACACCTCCACCGGTGCGACACTCAATGGTACACCAGTCCTCTCCTGTACGGCCACTGCAACCTCCCCTGTGGGCACCTACCCCATCGTCGTGAACAAAGGCAGCGTAAAGAATTACAACGCAAGTTATGTGAACGGAACACTGACCATCACAAAGGCGTCGTTGACTATCGCGGCTAAAAACTACACCATCAAACAAGGTGAGGCACTGCCACATCACCGTCAGTGGCGCAGAGGCGAAGAACTACGACATCACTTATACAAAGGGAACACTGACCATCGAAGAATCTGCTGTGGAGCCAGTCATTACTGACGGCAACTGCATTGATGGCATCTACTATAAGTTCTACAATGGAAACATGACAGCAGAAGTGATAAGTGGGGAAAACAAATACACGGGTGACATTGTCATACCAAGGTCTGTCAAATACAATGGCAGCACCTACACTGTCACAGATATCGGTGAAGAGGCTTTCTACTATTGTAATGGATTGACGTCTGTGACTATCCCCCGCAGTATAACCTCCATTGACGATAGGGCATTCCATGGTTGCGGTGATTTGACATCTCTTATGGTTGAAAGCGGCAATCTTATATATGATTCGCGTGAAGGTTGCAATGCCATTATTGAAACGGCAAGCAACATGTTGATTGTAGGAAGTCGGGCGTCATTCATTCCAAAGAGTGTCACATCCATAGGCGGAGGTGCATTCAGTTATAATAAAGGCTTGACTTCCATCACCATCCCTGAGAGTGTCACATCCATAGGCTGGACTGCTTTCGAAGAAACAGGCTTGACTTCCGTGACCATCCCCGAAAGTGTCACTTCCATCGGTTCGTATGCATTCACTGGTACCGATATAACCTCTGTGATTATTCCGAAGAGTGTCACATCTATCGGTCAAGGTGCGTTCTCTCGCTGCCCCAACCTGACATCCGTCCAGATTGAAAATGGTAATCCTGTATATGATTCACGTGGAAATTGTAATGCTATTATAGAAACGGCAAGCAATACACTGATTGAAGGATGGGAGTTTTCTTCTATCCCCAACAGCATCACAGCCTTTGGTGATGGGGCTTTTGTCTATTGCTTTGACATGAAGTCCATCAATATACCGAGTGGTGTGACTCACATTGGCTCCGATGCTTTCTGGGGGTGTGGTTTAACCTCCATCAGCATTCCTGAAAGCGTAACATCCATCGGCACCTATGCTTTTTATTGTACTTCGCTAAAGAACATGTATTGCTACGGCAAGACTGCTCCGAAAACAGAAGGTGAGATTTTCTATGATGTAAACTTGAATCGTGGCACTCTGCATGTTCCAGCAGAATCTATTGATACTTACAAAGCAAAAGAGCCCTGGAAGAGTTTTGGCAACATTATAGCAATCGAAGAAAAAACTTTCATTGCGGGTGATGCCAATGGCGATGGTGGCGTGAATGTCTTCGACGTGACAGCCACTGTGAACCACATCCTTGGTTCGTCCAGCGATGGGTTTGACTCTGAGGCTGCAGATGTCAATGGTGACGGCTCGGTGAATGTATTCGATGTGACAAAGCTGGTGAACATCATCCTTGGTGTGGATGATGCTGGAGCCAAGATGCGTAAAGCAGAAGGACTTTCAGGAATGGACAAACTGTATTTTGAGGACTTCGAAATTGAACCGGGTGAAGAGAAAGAGGTGAATATCCTTTTGAACAACCCCAATGCAGAGTACCGTGACATCCAGTTTGACCTCTACCTGCCCGAAGGCATCACTGTTGTGCAGGATGAAGATGACGAGTTTCTGGTGGATACAGGCAGTCGATGCACGAAGAAGCATTCTGTAGGTTTCTCTTATAGAGATGGGCACTATGTATGCATGCTCTACAGCACCGCCAAGAATCCACTCACAGGAAACAGCGGTGACATCTTGACCATCACGCTAAAGGCAGATGAGGGCGTTACGCCTGGAGCAAAGACAGGATCATTCCGCAATGTCAGCCTCTCAAAGACGGATGCCACAGGTCCTACTTATAATGAGTTCTCCTTCGGTATCAACGTGAAGGGAGATGCTAATGGTATAGAAGACATGATCGCCAACGATGGTACATATCAGATTTACACAATTGATGGAAAATCTGTCAATACATTGCAGAAGGGCGTGAATATCCTCCGCTATCCGAATGGCACTACCAAGAAAGTATTTGTGAAATAAACTTCATCACACAATTAATCAGGGGCATCAGTCCGCAAATTGATGCCCCTGATTTCTTTTTATTTTAAACTTCCTGCTCTTCTTCGGTTTCATGCTAAACACTTCAGTGACAGCGGAAGTAAAATGTCACAGGTGTGTCGGTATCTCACCCATACAGGTGTCGGTATCTCACCCACACACGTTCAAGTATCTCACTCATACACTCGCCAGAATCTGTTACAAAGACCTCATGGGGACTGATACATGGTGGTTCAAGGGACAACGGACAACAGACAACGGACAACAGACAATAGACAACAGACAACGGACAACTCTAAACCCTTACATTTGTTTTTTTACTCGCTTAATCGTAACGTTGCAATAACACTTGTGTTCTATAACATTCAAATATTTTTGCTGAAATATTTTGCAGGTCAAATAAAAACCCATATCTTTGTATTACGAATCTTTCGTTACGAATTTTTCGTAATGAAATTCGTTATCGGAATATGAAGACAGGCAAGCCACAGAACCCATTCCTCTTGTCAGGATATGTGTCGAAGAAAGGTCATGCTACTGTCAAAGTATCGGCTTTAACTCCTAAACGTAGCGATAACTCCTTTAACTTCTTTTTCAATAGTCCCCTAACCATAAGACAAGTCGTCATATTTGTTGCGGGAACGAGAATTTTATTTGCTATCTTTGTACCATCTAACACACGGCATTCCTATGAATGTATTTTCTTCCACACTCTTGATAACCGTCGCACTGACAACATGCGTATCCATTGTTTCTGCTCAGAACAAAAGTGGCGGCATCTCGTTGAGACAGGCGACGGGCAGCACTCCTACAGAGACGCTGATGAGGAACACACCACACTCGCAGAGTGGCACTCCAGAACTGACGAGGCTGGTGGGGGTGCTGAAGGACATCTATGTGGAGGATTGGGGAGAACTGGTCTTGCTGGATGCAGGTAACATTGCCTTATACAACGATGCATCAATAAGGTCGGGTATTATGGAAACGAAGAGGAGAAATCTCACCATTGAGGGTCCTGTGGTGTTGCCCTGTTTCGGTAGGCAGAACGGGTGGTTTGCGGTGGAACATCCAACGGAGAACACAGTGGGATGGGTCAGCGGAAATTACGTGCGGAGGGCTGGGCAGACACCCATTGCCGAGAGCCAACAGAACCGAATGTATCAGTTCGGAGAATGGGAGATGCTATGTGTGGCTGTGAATCAGGAAACAGGGCTTGCTTTGGGATATATACAGCGAAAAAGGAAAGCCGCCATCAATGGTAAGCCTCTCCGTCAAATCGCGATGGGCAAAGTACTCAACGATGCCTTTGTTTTCCATTATTTTGTGAATGTCGATATCATCCGCAGAGACAGAAAGAACAACTCTGGCTTCACTGCCGTCTGGCAGCCCAAAAGCCAGATGTTTGACATTCGTGTGGGGACAGACCTGCTGATTCCTAAATATTCGCACCTCAACATGATTGACCTCCAACGACTTCCCTCATCTGTCATTGAACAACTTTTCGGGGACATCATCAAGGATGCAGAACCGTTGGATGCACATTCCTACCTCTTTGTGACCAGTGAACTGCTGAGTGAGGAGAACGAAGACAGAAGCATTCACTGGTGGTGATTGAGAATTGAAAGTGAATAGTGAAAAGTGAATAGTGAAAAATCTAAGTTACTTTTAGGAGTTAAAAGGAGATAGAACAAGACAGAAGGAGATAAAGGACATTTGTTTTGTGGCAGAAACAGGACAGACAGAGTATTGTCCTCTATCTTCCGCCGCTGAAAAGCGGCTATCTTCCTTTATCTCCCTTTAACTCCTTTTTTAGACTCTTCACTTTTAACTTTTAGTTTTAGTTAAATGATTGTGTATCAAGTTGCAGAATGAGGGTCGATGTAGCCACGGGCAATGGCCTTCACCATCAGTTCTGCCACATTGTGGGCTTCAAGTTTCTTGAACAGACTCTGCCGATGGGTTTCCACTGTATTCTCGGAGATGTAGAGTGCTGAGGCTATCTCCAACGTTGATTTTCCCTTTGCTATTTCTTGAAGCACTTCGTTCTCTCGTTTGGTAGGGTGCTCCATTTTCGTGTTGTTCTCTGTAGCAAAACGCTTGAACTTCTGACAGAAATATTGCTCTCCCCTACTTACGGCTTTTATTGCTTCAAGCATCTGAGACAAGTCGGTCGATTTATACAGCACACCATTCACTTTCTTCTCCTGGATCGTGTTCACTATCCATATTTCTTCGTGCATCGTGTTGACAATGATGCGTGCCGCTGGGTGAATGGCACGAATACGATCTATAAAGTCACCACCGTTCATGTCTGGCAACTCTATATCTACTATATAAATATCGTATTGCTGTTGAGGAATCCTCCTCAACAACTCGTTTGCCGAATGGAAGGCTTCAACATGTGGATACCCTTTTTTTAGTAGAAAACCACACAAACCTTCCAATACCACATCGTGGTCATCAATAACCGCTATTGACATTACGTCATTTTTGATGCTCATTTCCTTCATAACAAACACAAAAGTAAGGCTTTTCCGTGAGTTTTAGGAATCTTTTCTTACATTTTTTAGCAATTAAGGATTGTAAATAGCGGATTTCCGTGACCCCAAAATGGCGAAATTGCTTTTTTGAAAGATATTTTCATTTACAATTTATCATGTACCATGTACAATTTGCCACGCGGCTTGCGCACATCGCGTTAGCCTAAACTGTACATGGTAAATGGTACATAGTAAATTACTTCACTTCAAGCATAAAGAGTTGTGTACCTTCATGCTCCCGCACGATGATTTTGCCTCCGATGCTTTCAGCCCGTTGCTGCATGGTACGTAATCCAATGCCCCTCCGTTGTCCGTTGTCCATTGTCCATTGTCCGTTACTCACCACGGTCACGACAATATTTTCTGCCAGTTGCAACACCACCGCTATGAGTGTGGCTCCTGAATGCTTCAAGGAATTGCCCAAAGCCTCCTGCACGATTCGGTATATGCCTAAAGCCTGAGCCTTGGGTATCTTGTTCCAGTCGGCATCCACAGGCTCCGAGCGATAGGACAATTGGCATCCGTTGGCTCCATTCAGTTCTTCCACATAGTTCCGTATGATTTCATCGAGGGTGGCATGGTCAAAGTCTGGCGGCATCAGTTCGTGCGACACCCGACGCACCTGTTCACGACTCTCAGTGAGCATCTGCATGGTTTGTGGAGTCAAACCATCTGATTGAAGTTTCATCTCGATGGCAAGCAGTTGATTGCTCACGCCATCGTGCATTTCTTTAGCCAAGCGATTGCGTTCCTCTTCCTTCCCTTCCAGATAACGTGATTCCGAATCTTCTTGGAGTTGAGTGATTCTTCGTTTGAGGCGATGCTGCCTGAACAGATAGATTCCAAGCATTCCCAACATGACGAAAGCCAGAAGCCCACCAAGCCAAAGCAGTTGTCGATGCTGCCACCATGCCGTTTCCGTCGGCTTTTCCTGCGGGGCTTTCACCACCATCTGTTTCACTATGGTATCTCTTGCTTGGACAGAGGATTTGTCCGAGGGTTTGGCATGCAGACTGTCCTGCGCAAGTGTCAACTCTTTTTCTTCATCTGCCGAACTGCCATTTACCGCTTTCGCCTGCACCTTGGCAATATCCATGTCTGCCACTTTCTCATATTGGACAAGACCCAACTCATGTGCCAACCCCTTCCCCTTCTGCAAAAGGGGCATACCTTCCTCCACGTGACCTGCCTCCACAAGAACGTGACCCATGTAGGGGAAAATGAATGCCTGCAAGGCCTTGTCGTCCAAGCGCTGTGCCCACTTGACACTGGCACGTGCAGGCTGCACACTCTCCTTTAGATGTCCCATCTCCAACTCGTTCGTCGCCAGTGTGGCAAGCAACATGGCTGCGAAATGACGTTGAGCATGGCCATCCATACGATTAAACTGAGGAGACTCCACCAACCGACCTGCCGCCCTCATCTGCTCCAGAGCCTCCAGTTCCGCACCCTCAGACCGCATGCTCACCCCCATAATCAGCCTCAACCTCGCTTCAGACAAGACATCCTCCTGCCGCATGACCTCAGGCAGCAACTCCTCTGCTATCGCACGAGCCTCACTCATTCGCCCTATCTGAAAAAGTGAATCAACTCTTTCGACACGAATCCGCAAATCCTTATCCACTGCATACACTTCGACGCCACACAGCAGACAGAACAATAAGGTCAGACCATATCTATATATCAAACAGTTTCTCATACATTTTCCAAGAACGGCACAAAGATACGGAAAATAATTGAGAAATGAGAAATGAGAATTGAGAATTGCCATGCGGGTTGCATTTAACCCCAATCGGTCATTGGTTTTCCTCATTCTCAATTCCGTACCCCTCGGGTACGACACAACGCACCCCTCGGGTACGATGCATCGTAGTCGAGGGGTGCGGCCCTATGAAAAAAAGTATTTTCTTTATGCGTACATGGCAACGATTGCCTCGTAGAGTTCCTGCTTGCCAGAAGTCTGCTTGGGTTCGCCAACCTTCTTGCCGTACTCGTAAACCTGCTCGAGAGTGAGTTTGCCATCCTCGAAGTCCTTACCGATACCGCTGTCGAAGGAAGCGTAACGAGCCTTCTTCATCGCGCAGTATGGAGACTCCTCAAGGAGTTTAGCAGCAGACTCAAGAGCGCGAGCCATAGCGTCCATACCAGAGATGTGAGCGATGATGATGTCCTCGAGGTCGGTAGAGTTACGACGAGTCTTAGCGTCGAAGTTCGTACCACCAGTGCCGAGACCACCGCCACGGATGATTTCCATCCAAGCCTGAGTGAGTTCGTAGTTGTCAATTGGGAACTGGTCTGTATCCCAACCATTCTGGTAGTCACCACGGTTAGCGTCGATAGAACCGAGCATGCCAGCGTCAACTGCACAAGCGAGTTCGTGCTCGAAGGTGTGACCTGCGAGTGTAGCGTGGTTCACCTCGATGTTCACCTTGAAGTCCTTGTCAAGGTTGTGAGCCTTCAAGAAACCGATGACAGTCTCAGTGTCAACGTCATACTGGTGCTTAGATGGCTCCATTGGTTTTGGCTCGATGAGGAAAGTACCCTTGAAGCCCTTGCCACGAGCATAGTCGCGAGCCATAGTGAGCATAGTAGCCATGTGCTCCTTCTCACGCTTCTGGTCTGTGTTCAGAAGGCTCATGTAACCTTCACGACCGCCCCAGAATACATAGTTCTCAGCACCGAGTTTGATACCTGCGTCGATAGCGTTCTTGATCTGAACGATAGCGCGAGCCACCACGTCGAAGTCTGGGTTAGTAGAAGCACCATTCATGTAACGGCCATTACCAAACACGTTAGCAGTTGACCACAACAGTTTGATGCCTGTCTCCTTCATCTTCACAGCGAGGTAGTCAGTGATTTCCTTGAGGTTTGCCTCATACTCCTCAACAGATGCACCCTCTGAAACGAGGTCAACATCGTGGAAGCAGAAGTATGGGATGCCGAGTTTCTGCATGATTTCGAAACCAGCGTCAGCCTTATTCTTTGCGATTTCAACGGCATTAGCACCTTCGTTCCAAGGGAACTTCTTAGTACCACCACCGAACTGGTCGCCACCTTCTGCACAGAGTGTGTGCCACCATGCCATAGCGAAGCGAAGCCAATCTTTCATTGGCTTGCCCATGATCACCTTCTCGGCGTCATAGTAATGGAATGCCATTGGATTCTTTGAATCCTTGCCTTCGAACTTGATTTTACCAATCTCTGGGAAAAATTCTTTAGCCATAATTTTAGATTTTTTTGTTTAACTTTACTTTGTTTGTACTAATAAATATATGTGATATACTTACTTTCGTGGTTAGAGTTTTGAATTCAAGAATAGGGGTTAGTTTTTTTGAGTTCAGTAATTAGAGGTTAGAGGGTTGCGTATTGTTGGGGGACGAGCCTTTCTTCACTCCTCATCACTTCACCCTCCTCCGCTTAAACTTATAATACCTTGCCGCGCGATGCTTCACTCCATCTTCCTTCTCTTCGAGCGGCACCACGTATGGCATCGCCGCCAACTTCTTATGGAAATTCTTCACATCAAGCCTCACCCCTCTCACCGTTTCCATCACCACCCTCAACTGAGCCGCTGTAAACTTCCTTGGCAGCAAGTCGAAAAGGAGGGTCGGGTCGAGCGTTGCTTTCTGTTTCACTGATTCAATCGCTTCACGCACAATGTCATTGTGGTCAAAAGCCAATCGCGGCAGTTCACTCACAGGAATCCATTGCGCCTCATATCCACCCTGCAACTTCGTCATTCGACGGTCAATGCGCAACAACGACAAGTATGCGATTGTGACAATACGTTCAATATGACTGTTTTCCACATGGTGAAACCGTTCCAGCCACACGCTGTCGGCAGGGTTCTTCAAGCGGTCTGTGCCGCCAAAAGCCTTCAACTGCATCATGTTCACCTGCACCAATCCTGTCATCTGGCATAGCACCCGCTGTGCTGCCTCGTCCAAGTTTTCATCCATATAAATCAAACTGCCCGGCAGTTTATGTATCCCCGCATCCTCACCTTCACCTTTCCCATTCTGCCGCACAATGAGTGCATTGAGTTGCTCTCCATCAAATCCAAGGAGCACACAATCCACCGAAACGTATGGATTAACAACATCGTTCATGGGTTGCAAAGTTATACCTTTATTTTAAATCACCAAAGAAAAAACAAACTTTTTTTTGTTTTTTTACAAACTTTTTATCAAACAGTTACTTTTCTTACTTCCTACGATAACTAATTGTTCACCTCGTTCGTCAATGTGAGTGAAAGCACATTGCCTGTTGCATGGATTTCGTCAAACAATGCAATGAAATCAGTCTTGTCTTGACTCCTCACCATAAAATTGATGGTCGTAGTGCCCAAAGTATAGTCATAACGGAAAAACTCATCAGAGATATGGACGTGGTAGTTTGTGAAGAACTGACGGAACGGAGAAGCGTCCGTCACGATATAATTCACCTTCAGACGCACAATCTTTTGTTCTTTTCCCCTAAACAACTTTTTCTCACATAGTTCCAGCAATGTCAACACCAATATAATCAGTACACTTGCGATAACTGCCACCCAATACATTCCCGCACCGACCGCTAAACCAATTGATGCTGTCATCCACATGCCTGCAGCCGTGGTCAGTCCACGTACCGACCCCTTCATTTGTATGATGGCTCCTGCACCTAAAAAGCCGATGCCTGAAATGACCTGCGCCGCAATACGCCCTGGGTCGCCATTCTTCAGTCCGAGATACTCCTGCGGGATGTAAATGGACACCAGCATCGCCAACGTGGCTCCCATGGAAATAAGCGCAAATGTCCGCATTCCTGCTATCTGCCCTTTGTGACGACGTTCCAGTCCAACCATAGCGCCCAGCACCATGCTCAGCAAGAGTTTGAACACAGAACCGACAAAGTTCACGTCTTCGTCGTTCACCTGCTCCAGCCAATTGGTTATGCCAAACATTTCTTCCATACGCCATTCTATTTAAAACCAAATTTGACGCCGCATTTGTCTGGGCAAATACGGCGTCAAACTTAAAACATCTTACTTCAATCCTGCCCATGTCCCAATGCAGTTCTTGCACTGAGTATAGAATGCCGGGCAGTTAAACACCTTGTAGAGTTCCTGACCATCAGCCAAGAAGATTTCAGCGGAACGTTGAGTGGTGTCCCAGCCACCTCCGAGTACATAGAGATAGGTGACGAGACCCGGTGTTGCAGAGAGGTTCAACCTTTGAGGCAGGTTCACCGATGCAAGCATTTCTACCGTATAAGGCTCATTTGCCTTATAAGCATTGGTAGGAAGAGCACCCTTCAATGTTGCAGCAGGCAGATAGCGCTGCATGTAAGTGTCGTTAGGACCAGCATAAGGAGAAGGCTCCCCGAACTTGTCTTTCAAGATGCTAACCATACTGTTTACGTTGTTCTCCACACAAAGCAGTTTGATGCACTTCAAACCGGTTTCTCTGTCGCGACCATAGATTTCCATTGCCATCGGAATCATGGCAGCTGTACCCTGAAGGCTCTTGCCCAAGAGTTCTTTATAGACAGTTTCAAACTCTTTGTAGCCAGATGGGATATTGGTAAAAGTCACAAATGCCGTGGGGGTCAACTGAGGAACATCCAGTTTCTCATCAGCCACTCCGTCCTCGTTTTTGTCGGTACCTTCAGTATTGATGGAACCGCTCACTGTGTAAACATGAGAGCCATACGTAAGGGTGTTGCCCTCCAACTTGAAGGTCTGGGCATTCTCATTCACAAGATTAGCCCAAGAGTCTTTCGCCGTGTTGGTGTTGCTACCAGAATTACTACCAGAGTTGCTACCCTCATCATCGTCACCTCCACCGCAAGAACCGGCTGTTGTGACTGTCAGCAGCATTGCTGCTAAACCTGTTAAAAGAAATCCTTTAGTAAACTTCATAATGATTTTGATAAGTTTTGTAATTATTAGAAATAGTTATAAGGAGTTACAAAGATATTGCTTTTTCGTTTTAACTCCAAACAATCCTGTTTCTTTTTGCCCATTTTAAGGATTTCTTTATCAAAACAGCACCTTTTTGCCTTGATGCACATACACACCGTGAGTAGGATTATTAGTCGCCACCCCTTGCAAGGAATAGAAAAGGTTATTGTCTGAAGAAGGCTCACTACGCACCTCATCAATTGCTGTCACATCCGCTGCAGCCTGAATGCCAATCTCAGACGCTGAAGTCCATGCGTTGTTGTTGAGTTCCGACTTGGCGACGAACTTGAGATAGCGTCCTGTAGTTGAAGTGGAAAGTTTTGCCACCTGCATAGCTGTGGTGTTCTTGAACTCTCCCTTTGCAACTGGATTCCCCCAGGTTTTTCCATCCAGACTCAGATAGACCTCGTATTCCTTCACCATACCATTGCCATTGCCATCTGTACGGGCTGTATAGGTGAATGCGGTCACTTGATAAATCTTGGTCATGTCAATCACGATGGTGTGAGGGCAGCGAGGTTCGTTGGCTCCCCATGCTGTATGCCAAAAAGTGGAGGTGTTGTTGTCAAAAGCCTTCGTGGCTTCGTTACCTCCCTGATAACTGTCAACGCTGACCAATTTCCATGCATTTTTGTTGATGAAAAGGTCAAAATCATAAGACATCACAGGACTTTCCATCAATCCCTCGGCTGTACAATAGGTCTTGATGGTGCAGGCATCGTTGTTGGTCAGCGCAGTTGTGTATTTCCGCCACTCTCCGTCATTAATACTATAATATATAGTCGCTTTCGGTGTAGAGGTGGTCATGCTGATGCGTCCATTGGTTGATCGTTTGCAGTTGACAGGCTGACACACGGGCATATTGACACGTGCCATCTTGGCGATGTCCATGCCTTTTGTGAGCGGCATGATGAAGAAGCGGAAGTCGGTGTTGGCGGCTTTCAGCTCATACTTTTCCATCACATCGGGGCCACAACTTGCATTGCCCAATCCACGTGTGACTGCATCAAGCGAGACAATCGTATTGTCGCAGGGCTTGAACTGGTAGGTGTGCCTGCTACGGTTGTTGCGGTCTGTATAATTGTCTTCAGGGCGGAAGTGAACAGCCGATGCTGCCATTTGGTCGGGTGCCACAAAGACAAGTCCGTCGCCTTCGCTGTTGGCAAGTGACATCCAACGCACTTCCTGCTTGGTGCCATGTTCCTGTGGCAAGATGTAACCTTCGTATTGCTCGGTCACTGTACTTTTGTAGATGGCAGGCAGACATGCCTCCTTGCGGTCTCGATAACTATCCCAAGGACCTCGGCCGAACCACGACAATTGCTCCATCCCGGCAGGCATCTCCAGACGGAATCCCATCTTCGGGATGACAGTGCCCGTGTTGGAGGGACTGATGAAGGAGTTGACCATCATCACACCATTGGCACAAACGACGAAATTCATCTGAACAGTGAAGTAGGTGCCATTCTGACCCGTATAACGGGTGTTCAGCGTTACATTGACGGTCTTGCCATCCTCTGACTTCTCAAATTCCACTCCCTTGCCACGTGCTGTAAGGCTTCTCAGTCCCATATTGTCCCAACTGCCGCTCTGACGGCCATCATTATCGGTCGGCAAACGGAACACACTCAGTTTCAATGGTTTGTTTATCAGTTGCGTCCCATTGTACGTGTAACTATTCAACGTGCCTGACGTTTTGCTGAACATGGCTTTGAACTTTGATGTAGAGAGCGTAAGAGTGCTTGTTGCATCTTCCACTGTGATATCTTCGCAGGCAGCCAACTGCTGGAGGTCATACATGGCTTTGGTTGCAGTCTTCACGGGCAGTTTCTCTTCTGCCACCACATAGCCAGCATCTGCCCAAAGCGTATTCTCTTTTTGCTTGGCTGTGAAGTGGATGAATGCTTCCTCGTCAGCTGCAAGGGCATCCACCGAGGAGAGGTCGATGGTGATTGTCGTGCTGTCGTTGGCTGCCACTTCGGTATCAATGGCACCTTTTGCCAATGAGTTGCCTTCTTCATTCACGATTTCATAAGCGACATCATAAGTGGTGCTGGGCAGGAAAGCAAGTTTGTTCTTCACGAGGAAGGAATTCTTCTTTCCCTTCACGGCCTTGAACTCCAGCGGCTGATAGATTTTCTTGGTGTTGTAAGACTTGGCGGTCAAACTCCAGTCAGGACGGACAAGTCCATTGATGCAGAAGTTACCGTCATTGGGATTGTCACCGAAGTCACCACCATAAGCCCAATACTCCACACCTGTGGAACTCTTGGTGAGCAGTCCCTGGTCTTTGAAGTCCCAAATGAACTCACCCGTCAAACAGGGATATTTCTCATAAAGGTCAAACATATCGCGCACATTACCCATCGAATTACCCATCGAGTGACTGTTTTCACACTGAATGTGAGGACGGTTATGCTGTGAGGAGCCAATCCAATTGATGGTCTCATAACTACCATACATGGTACTGCTCACATCGGCAAAGTCGCTATTACCCTCGTAGTGGGTGAGTCGTGTCTTGTCAAGTGCTTTAATGGCATTAGCTACATACTTAAAGTTATCGCCACGACCAGATTCATTGCCAAAGGACCAGATGAAGATGCACACATGATTGCGCATCCACTTCACATGGTTCTGGGAACGTTCCACCATCGCATTGCGGAACTTCACCTCAGACGAAAGTCCCATGTTGGCATGGCACTCCACATTTGCCTCAGCCAAAACATACAAACCATACTTATCGCACAAATCGTAAAAGACGGGGTCGTTGGGATAATGGGAAGTACGAACAGCATTGATGTTCAGACGCTTCATGGTCTTGATGTCCTCCTCTATCTCCTCTGCCGTGATAGCACGTCCATTCACCGGTGAGAAGTCATGACGGTTCACACCATGGAACACCATACGCTTGCCGTTGATAAGGAGGGCACCATCGTTGCGAACGCTCACTTCACGGAAACCAACCTTGCCACCACGAATATCAACCGTCTTCCCCTTCTTGTCTTTGAGCGTAATCACCAAATCGTAGAGGTTAGGAGTCTCTGCGCTCCACTTCTTGGGATTCGTCACGTCCATGTCAAGGCTCAGTTCGGCTGCTGCATCTATTGACTTGGAGGCTTGAGCAATCGTCTTTCCAGCCTCCTCTATCTTCACCTCCACTGTACCATTCTGCACAGCATCAGCACCCGACAGACTCACCTTCACATTTGCCTTGGCATTCGTGTAAGTGGCATCAAGGTCGGTCGTGAAGAAATAGTCGCGTATCTGACTCTTCGGTGCTGACCACAAAAAGCAGTGACGCTGAATACCCGTCAATCGCCAATAGTCCTGACACTCGATGAATGAACCGCTGGTGAAACGGTACACCTGCAGAGCAATGGTATTCTCACCTTTGGTCACATAGTCGGTGATATTAAATTCTGAAGGAAGATAGGAGTCCTCACTATATCCCACACGCTTGCCATTCACCCAAAGGTAGTAGCCATGTCCCACACCGTTGAAACGCACGTAAATGTCCCGATCCTTCCAATCAGAGGGGACGGTGAACTTACGACGATAAGTACCCACAGGGTTGGTCATATCTCCCTTATAAGTGAACCAGCCCGGACGTTCAGCCATCACACTGTAGGTATTCTTGTCGAACGAGAACGGGTATGCCACATTGCAATAGAGAGGCTTATCCCAGTTTTTGCCATGATGAAGTCCATAGACCTGCCAACTGGAAGGCACATCAATGTCTGTCCATGAAGCATCATTATAATCTTGAGCACAATAAGATTCCTGCACTTTGCTCGGATTAGACACCCAGTAGAATTTCCATGTGCCATCCAACGACATATAGTAAGGGGATACCGACATGTCATTCTTTGCCACATCGCTTTCGTTTGCCATCGGAATGGCAAGGGTGTGCGCCCCTTCACGATTGACGCTGGTCACTGCGGGGTCATCCCATTCTTTACCAGTTTGAGCATTGGCTGTTGCAACGCCCATCAACAATGCCACCATCGCTGCATAGTTTTTCAGTTCACCAAGGCGTGACACGCCTGTCATTTTGATTGTTCCCATAAGTTTTTTTCAGTTTTTAGGTCGATTGTTATTCAACAGACCATTCATTCATAAATGGAAAAGATTTGATGTTGCAAAGGTAGCCATATTTCCGAAAAAGGATTATCACAAATGATACTTACTTTTTAGATTTTGATAAATATTACCCCCAAGAGAGAGGAAATAGACCAATAAAAGGGGCGGGAGCCTTGGTTCATGTGTGTGTTTTGTTTAACTTTGCAGCAGGAATGAAAGTGAAGGTTATTCCGTACTAAAAGTTATGGTCATTATCAAAAAATGGAGTATTGCCATCGTCTTATTGACAGGAATTTATTGCAACATGTTAGCACAAACCACAGAGTTTGAGCAGATGGTGAATGAGCGTAACTTAAACAAGGGCGTGACGGATTGCAGCATGGAGGAAAAGATTGTGATGGAGGAGCCACAGATGGCCTATGTGAACTTGACCGGATTTACAAATATGCCCACCACCAAAAACATTACAATGAAGGGATGGATGGAAGTGTATGACGGCAACGGCATCTACTTCAAGAAACCCATCACCATCAGTGCACAGGGGAATTATTCGCTCAAGTTTCCCAAACGAAATTTTGTGTGCCATTACTGTAACGACATGTGGGACGAGGACAAAGGGGCTGAAGTGAAAATCGGGAAGTGGGTGAAACAAAGTTCTTTCCATTTTAAGGCTTTTTACACCGACTTCCTGCGAGGTATCGGTGAAGTTGGATATAAAGTGTATGAAGAAGTGGTTGCCGACCGTGCTCCTTATTGGGAACGGGACGGTTATCAAGATGAAAGTAAGGGCAGGTGTTTCCCCGATGGTTTTCCTTGCGCTGTGTATCTGAATGGTGAGTTTTATGGAATCTTCGCATGGCAACTGAAGAAGAGTCGGAAAAACATGAACATGGAGAAGGACGTGGCAGAGCACATCCATCTGGATGGCACCCTGCAAGACCAAAGCATCTTCAGGGGAACAATCATCTGGAGAGACTTTGAAGTGCGCAACCCCAAGGGGCTCTATGACAAAAACGGGAATCAATATAATGGCAATAGCCCCAAGGAACTCATTGACGAGAAGTGCGCCAACTTTGATGATGAAGCGGACACACCCGACATCAGACTTGCCAAAGACATGACCAGCAAGGTGAAGGCATATATCATGCAGATGAGCAAATACTGGTCAGAACTGTCAAGCATGGAGAAGGAAGGTGCAAGCAAAGAGGAAATGAGAGATGAGATAGAAAACAGATACGAAATAGAGAGCCTGATTGACTATTGCGTCTTTTTCTATTTTCAAGCCAATGGAGACGGTTCTCTGAAAAACTGGCAATGGTTCACCTACGACGGGAAGAAGTGGATGGTGACACCCTACGACCTCGACCAGACATTTGGTGTCAATCTCTATGGAGCAGTGCGCCCTGCCACTTTAGGGTTGGACATATTGGTGTCGGGACCCTTCTATTGGGTTTACAAATATTATCAGGAAGACCTGCGTGAACGATACAAGCAATTGCGTGACAGAGGAGTCTTCAATGCCGAGTTTGTCTGCCGCATCATAGATGATTGGTATGGGCGTGTAGGCGAGGACTACTATGCGATGGAAAAAGCCAAATGGCCCGACAGCCCATGCTATCGCGACGCGGAATGTAACCCAGGATGGGAGGTCTATAACCAATGGGGCAACTATTCCGACACCGAGAATTACAACGTAACCCAGACATACAATGCTGGCGACATCGTCAAACTGGAAGGCAGGCTGTGGAGAGCCACCAAGACGGTGCACGGAGTGAGGCCATACAAGGTGAATGCCAACATCGACTCGCTCGAGCGATTGCATGGTTGGGTGAGTGATCGCATAGACTATTTAGACGATTATTATGCTTACGTACCCACCACCGATGCTTTGGAGGAAGTGATTTCTCGTGAGCCGAACCGCCAGCTCATCGGCATCTACAACACTACAGGCATACGATTGGAGCAGCCTCAAAGGGGCATTAACATTTATCAATATAGTGATGGAACAACAAAAAAGGTGCTGATTCATTAAGAACCAACACCTTCCTTCTGTAAACTTTAACCGTTAAACCTTACATTACTTTCCCAATCTCTTCACCCACAAATCATACGCAGCCTTGTAAGGAGCACAGTCTGCCTCTGGTTTAATGGTTGCCATGTGATTGAGTGTCTTGAAGGCTTCATCACTGTCCTTGTAGATGCCTGCACCAATACCTGCACCATAAGCAGCACCTACAGAGCCATCCGTCTCATAGAGTTCGATGGTGGCACCTGTGACGGATGCCAAAGTGCGGCAGAAGAGCGGATTGAGGAACATATTGGCATGACCAGCCTTGATGGTGCTGATTTCCATGCCCATGTCCTTCATGATCTGCATGCCGTAGGCAAACGAGAACGCGATGCCCTCGTGAGCAGCACGGATGAGGTGTGCTTTCTTGTGAATGTTGAAGTTGATGCCATGAATGGAAGCACCCACATTCTCGTTCTGGAGCACACGTTCTGCACCGTTGCCAAATGGAATCACAGTCAAGCCATCAGCACCGATAGGAGCTGTCTCTGCGAGGTCGTTCATCTCCGGGTAACTCATGCCCTCTGGAGCCACAGTGCGACGCATCCACGCATTGAGGATACCTGTACCGTTGATACAGAGAAGGACGCCCAGACGGGTTGCCCCACCCTCGCCATGATTCACATGCGCAAAAGTGTTGACACGAGACAGTTTGTCATAGTTGACTTCACCAAGCACACCGTAAACCACACCTGAAGTACCACCGGTTGCAGCAATTTCACCCGGTTTCATCACATTGAGTGAAAGGGCATTGTTGGGCTGGTCACCACCACGATAAGAAATAGGAGTGCCAACAGGAATGCCAAGTTCGTCAGCAATAGCCTGACAAACGGTGCTCTGCACTGAGAAGGTTGGCACAATCTCAGCGATGAGATTTTCGGAGAAACCGAAATAGTTCATCACATCCTTGCTCACCTCATTGTTCTTGAAATCCCAGAACATACCCTCAGAAAGACCTGAAACGGTGGTTTTCTTGTCGCCACCAGAAAGGCGCATGGCGATGTAGTCGCCAGGAAGCATAATCTTGTCAATCTTGGCAAAAACGTCAGGTTCGTTCTCCTTCACCCATGCCAACTTGGCTGCAGTGAAGTTACCAGGAGAATTGAGAAGATGCTGAAGACATTTCTCACCACCGATAGCATCGAATGCCTTGTTGCCATAAGGCACAGCACGACCGTCACACCAAATGATGGATGGGCGAAGCGGCTTTCCCTCCTTATCCACACACACGAGTCCGTGCATCTGATAAGAAATACCAATGGCTTTCACGTCAGCCAGCGAACCGCCAGCCTTGGTAGCCACACGGGCTGTTGCCTGTTTGAGTTCATCCCACCACATTTCGGGTTCTTGCTCAGCCCAACCTGGCTGCTTGGCAATAATGGATGCCTCACTGTCTGGATATTGTGCACTTGCCACCGTCTGTCCTGTCTG
Organism: uncultured Prevotellaceae bacterium; assembly: GCA_900316975.1. Classification (GTDB taxonomy): domain Bacteria; phylum Bacteroidota; class Bacteroidia; order Bacteroidales; family Bacteroidaceae; genus Minthosoma. The sequence goes on from ONFA01000008.1 coordinate 19,726, forward strand.
TGCATCAACGAGGGATGCTTTGACCGACGATGTGCCAATGTCGTAACCTAAAAGTAACATAATTTATTAAATATAGTTTAGAATTATTTGTCCAATCCTTCAATCTGCTGAATGGTGCCATCTGCGTTGTAGTGCAGTTCGCACACCTTCAGCGAGCGAAGCCATGTCTTGTCGTTCGACGGCACACAGTCGTGGTGGAAGAGATACCACTTACCCTTATACTCCGCAATAGAATGGTGAGTGGTCCAGCCCACCACTGGAGTCATGAGGACACCCTGATAGGTGAATGGTCCGTAAGGATTGTCACCGATAGCATAGCAGAGGAAGTGGCTGTCACCAGTAGAGTAAGAGAAGTAGTACTTACCATTGTACTTGTGCATCCACGAAGCCTCGAAGAAGCGGTGTGGATCACCAGCCTTCAGAGGCTGTCCGTCCTTGTCGAGGATGAGCACGCAACGGGGAGCCTCAGCAAACTCCATGTCATCATTCATCTTCACCACCCAACTTGGAAGAGCAGGCGCATCTGGCTTAGCGAAGAGTTGAGTCTTGCGGTCTGGAGCAGGACCTAAATCAATGAGTCCGTTCTTGTCGCCATACTTGCCAGGGATGGTCTCGAAACCATGATAGAGAGGCTGCCACCACTGGAGTTGTCCACCCCAAAGACCGCCGAAGTAGGTGTAGATGGTGCCGTCATCATCCTTGAACACACATGGGTCGATAGAGAACGAACCACGAATGGCGAATGGGCGCGGAGTGAAAGGACCCTCAGGCTTGTCTGCCACAGCCACACCAAGACGGAACACACCGTCATAGCCCTTGGCAGAGAACACATAGTAGTACTTGCCATCCTTCTCCACCACGTCGCTGTCCCACAACTGCTTTTCAGCCCATGGCACTTGCTCCACACTGAAGATAACACCGTGGTCAGTAGCCTTGCCGTTCTCCAAGTCATCGAAAGAGAGTGCATGGTAGTCCTTCATCTGGAAGTGACCGCCATCGTCATCTTCTTCAGCACCAGCCTCCCAGTCGTGAGAGGGGTAGATGTACAATTTACCATTGAATACATGCGCAGCAGGATCTGCCATGTAATCTTCTGGGAAAAGATATTTCTTTCCTTCCATAGTTTTTAGGTTTTATGGGTTATTATAAATAGATTAGTTATTACTTCTTCGAACGAGCCTCAATCTCTCTGCTCATCTCGTCAAGTCTCTCATCAGTGAGAGGATATCTGTAAACCAAGAATCCTACAATGATCAGAAGGATGGCTGGGATGATACAAGTGAACACCAGAATGGCATTCTGAGCAATTTCAGAATAATTAGCCAATTTCACATAATAGGCATTTACAGGAGCGCTGATAAATGATGCCAGGAACACAACGACAAAGATGCCAAGCACTAACTGAAGGCTCTTGTTTGCTTTGAATTCCTGCCACATTTCGCCGAATGAAACAGGCTTTTCAGGGGTCGTGGTGATATTCTCCTTACAGCCAGCAAAGCAAAGCATCAAGAGAACAAAACCCACGAGGGCAAACACACTGGTGACAGTAAACCAAGCCGTAGGATCGGTAGCCAAAGCAGACTCTTCACTGGCGAAGTTAAAGCCAATCCATCCCATCACCAGAGGTGTGATCCAACCGGCGATGGAGAAACCTGCCTTGAAAGCAACACCGGCAAGTGCATTCACTGTGGCAGCAGGTCTGTTTCCCGTTCGATACTCAGCCTCTGTAATCACTTCAGGAACCAGTGCCCACATCAGTGAACCTACAAGAAGTCCGACACCTGTCATGATCTTTGCAATCTGAACGATTGTATTGTAATTTGCCACATCAAAGAATTTACCAATGGTGAACAAGATGATAAATCCAACGAGGCCTACAGCAAGAAGCGTGTAATAAAGCCCCTTCTTACCCAGCCATTTCTTCAATGCAGGCAAAGAAGGCAGGATGATGAAAGCAGGGATGGTACCAATCGCCATAAATGTAGCCTGATTCCAGTCAATGGCAGCATGGACGCACATAGCAAGTCCGATAGGGAAACCTGCCTGAACAACAATCTGACCGATATTGGCACAGACCATTCGCGTGGAAGTAAGAATAAGAACCTCATCGTTGTCACGGGTCATACTTGCCATAATCGAGCCGTATGGAATGTTCACGACTGAATAAATCATGCTCAGCACGGTATAACTGAGAGCAGCATAGACCATTTTCATGGGCATGGACCATTCGGCAGCCTGAGGAAGCATCAACAGACAGGCGGCAACAGTGAGAGGAATACCGCCATAAAGAAGATAAGCACGATATTTGCCCAACTTGGGATTGCGGTTATCAATATAACGCCCCACCACAGGACTCCAGAAACAGTCAATGAGACGAACTGTGAGAATCAATCCACTGACAAAAGCAGCATTGATTTTCAACACCGTAGTAAGGTAAATCATCAAGTAGGTTGCTACTGTCTGGAAAATAAGGTTCTGCGCAAGGTCGCCGGAGCCGAAGCCTATACGCTGAAGCCAACTGAGTTTGTAGAAGCCATTTGCTTCCTGAGTTGAATTTTCTGTTGCCATTTTCTTTTATTAGGTTTTGTTTATAATTGGTTATTATGCACAATAAGATGGTTAGCCCATTTGGGTTGCAAATTTAAGACTTTTCTTTTATTTTTCCGCACATATTTGTAACAAACACTTCCACTCATGTAACTTTTTCTTTCGATTTCCTGAAAAAAAGCCCTTGGAAAAACAAAAAATACGCACTTCACGTGTTAACATTATTTAAAAGTTCTGTTCTGCAATTTCCTTTTTCGGTTTCCATTCCTCACACATCAAATAAAATGCCTACCTTTGTAGCGTTATAACTTCATCGGAAGCATTTCTTGACTAAGAAAAGACTAACCAAAAGGGAAATAGATTAAAAACAACAATATTTATTAACTTTATTTAATCACTAACTTTTTATGACAAGAAAAAAACTTTTTCTTACGGCTGTAACATTGTTACTTGCCGTGTTTGGTGGGGGGGGTAAAATCTCCGCACAAGCATCCTACAATCACACCTACACAATCGGTACAGAAGTGGCTGCTGGAAGCGACTATTTCCTTTATAATATTGGAGCGAAGCAGTTCCTAACCAATGGCTTAGACTATGGAACACGTGCTACCGTAGATAATTCTGGTCGCGTTCTCACCTTGGCTACTAACACAAACGGTTACAGTATTTACACAAATTACGTATCACTCAACGAACGCAGTGAGGCAAAGGCTGGTTTTTTGACGACTAATGGGTATGTAGATACTGGAACAAATGATGCAGACTGGGTGTTTACCCCTGTCGATGTTGCAGGTTACACCAATGCCTACACCATCAAAAACAGTGATACACAATACCTCTTTTTTGATCAAAACAACACAAATCCCGGCTGTCCGGTGAATGTTGGCAATAACACTGGTAACGATTATTCGTATTGGTTGCTCATTTCAAAAGCCACACGTGAAGCCATGGGTGACTATAGCCATTATCTCATCAACACCCAGATGAACGCAGCATGGGAATTTAAAACATGGTCTGGTTCTACCGCCTGGGACGATGTGTCTATAATTCAACCAGGCGGCCTTAACAGCAATCGTTGTGGCGAGAAATTCCATACCATTGTTGACATTTGTCAGAATGTAAAAGAAACACTTCCCAACGGACGGTATAAGTTCTACGGTCAAAGTTTCTGGCGTCAGGACGGTAGTGCTGAAGGCCCAGTGCTTTATGCTAATAGTGACACTAAAACCATTCTTTCCCTAACTGGTACAGAGAACAGCATGAATGATGCTTCTAGCTCTTTTACAGCAGGTAAATATGTAAATTCTGTTGAAACTTTTGTTAACGATGGAAAACTAAAAGTAGGTATCAACATCAGAGATGGCAACCAATGGGTCATTTTTGACAACTTCGTGCTTGACTATCTCGGACAATGCGTAATGGACTATGCCGTAAAACTCCCTGATGGTGGAAACATGGAAGCCGACACTTGGTATTACTTTGACATCGCAACCGCTGCTGACAACTATACTGCTACAGCCACAACATTGGGAGACATCATCTGCACAACAGATGGCTATACGCAGACCTCATCCACCACAAGCACCGTGACATTGACGGCAGAGAACAACAATCTATTAGCACAGCGTTACTATGTGAAATCTTCATCGGCAAACAATCTTATTGTAGGTGTTGCCGCATATAGTTACTCTATCAGCGAAGCCACTGCGGACTTGACTTACATCCAACCTGGCAATACAGTAACTGTAAACTACACTGTAAACACTAATGACCCAGAAGGTGCGCTAACTCAAGACTATAGTGGTGTAACCTTTGCAGGCAATGCCATCACAGTCACCCCAACAGCCAGCGGCTTTACCTTCACGGTACCTACTGTGGCTACGAACAACAACTACGTGCTGGCAATCCCAGCTGGTGCCATCAAGTACAACAACGACAACCAGAATGCTGTACAGAATATTACATTAAAAACTCCCGTCCTGTTCGATGGCACCTACTATTTGAGGGTCGAAGCCACCTATAATGGTACCATTGAGAGCACTAGCAATGCTGTCGGCAAGTATATGGCTCGTGGTACTGCCTATAGTACACACCTGTCAATAGACAACTATGGTCTTCCTGTTGTAGTCACCACTGATGGAAGCAACAGAACCACACTGAAAATGGCAGACACTAATGGTTATGTATTCTCAAACGGTGATTATGACGCCTTCGCTGATGGTGGATCGCCAACTTACTTCACAATAAGCATTCAAAACAGCAAATTCCTCATTGCCAGCAACAACCGCGGTGGTAAATATCTAAAGTATAACACCTCCGCTGTTGATGACGAAGAAATTTCCGTATTCGATGATGGCAATGGCACGAACAGCGGTCCTATTATCATGTGGAATATAGAAAGTATCAGTGAACATGCCACTGCTATGCAAATAAAGAAAAATAACCAAGCTGCTACTGCCGCTGCTGCTGCCTACGCTTCTGGTAACTATAACTCACTCAACGGCATCACAACTGTCAGTGCATTGGAGACCGAGTTGACCGCGAATTATATTGAGGGAGAATTTGTTAGCCCTTCAACCATTACAAGCGTTCTAGAATCTTATCAGCCACGCAATAACACTTTTGCAAATTTGGAGCCTGTCATGGTTTACAGCAATACCATTAACATCACAAAGCCAGGCTTTTATAAGTTCTCCATGCAAGCTTTCAACCGTGCCACATGGAACAACGATGTTCAAGCTTTGCACGAGGCTGGGGCTGACATGCCTGCTGCTGCTCTCTTCTTCGGTGATAGTGAGACACAGATAAAATCGCTTTATGATGAAAGCGGTGAGGCTACCGCCACCACTACTGAAGGCAATACTGCCGATGTACTTTATAACGGCACCTACTATGCCAATGGAACCGATGCCGCTCTTGTAATGTTCAAAAACAACAAGTACCACAACGATGTGTGGTTCTATGCACCTGCTGCTGGAACCTACACTTATGGTGTGAAGGTGATGGGCTATGCTGCTGGCCAATGGTTTATCTATTCTCCCGAGTCCGTTACCATCACGTCCTATGCAGCCGCCGCTGATGCTACCGACTATACCAACTTAAATGCCGCCATTGAAACTGCAGAAGGTAAAATTTTGGGGTTCGAGGAAGGCGAGTATGCCCCATACAACAACGTTGATGCTATCACGGCCATTACTACAGCCAAGGGAATTGACCAGAATGCAACAAACTCAAAGTTGTTGGTTCAAAGTACGATTGATGCTCTGAGCAATTGGATCATTAATGCCACAGATGTAGATGCCTTCTATGATGGCGGATTCTCCCAAATAGCTATAGGCAATGTTAGCACAACAGGTGTGAAGGGGTGGACTACAGGCGATGCCAATAATATGCGCCAGATTGTCAGTGCAGAAAAATTTGCTAATGAGAAGGCACTCTACATTTGGCCAACTACTGTCAACTATGGTGAAACCACGGGCTACACAATGCCTCTGAAAGCCAATACTTGGTATAAATTCACATACTCTTATGGTGGTTGGAATGATAACATGGATAGTCCAACTATCTCCATTTTGAACAGTAATGGAGAAGGTCTGACATCGACAGAAACCGGTTCTGCACCTAAATACGATACCGATGTGAAAACTTACGTCATCACCTTCCAAACTGGAGCTGCCGGCAACTACATCTTCTCATACGCGGCACCAAATGGTACTAATACTACAATTGGTGACTTCTCGTTGACCAAGTGCGAAAATGTAAATCTCAACATGAACATCACTGCTGCCGAATGGGCAACCTTCATTGCCCCATTTGAAGTCACCATTCCTAATGGCGTGAAGGCTTACACAGTTGAAGGCATAGAGGGAGAAACTCTCCAAAAGACAGAATTGGCAACAACGATTCCAGCCAACACCCCTGTGCTCTTGAACGGTCCTGCTGATACTTACCCTGTTTCGGGCGTGAATATCGCAACTGAAGATTCTTACACGGAGGGTATCCTCGTTGGTGTTTATAAAGATCAAGCGGTTACCAGCAACGGCGCAAATGACGTGTATGTCTTACAGAAGCAAGATGATGGTTTGGGATTCTACAAGGCATCCACTGTTGCGGCTGAGGCACCCACTGTAAAAGCAAATCGCGCTTATATCAAACTGGCTTCTGGTGGTGGAATCAAGGCTCTCTTCTTCGACGACGATGAGGCAACAGCCATCGAAAGCGTTGATGTGCAGACTGCTGGTGAGTACGATGCCATCTACACTGCTACTGGTGTGAAAGTGAATAGTCTGCAGAAGGGTTTGAACATTGTGGTGAAGAATGGTAAGAGTTACAAGATTTTCGTGAAATAACAAACAAGAAAGGACAACTACAATGAGAAAAGTATATATGAAGCCCAGCATGGAGGCTTTCAAAATGGAAATTGAGAACATGGTTTGCGTATCGCCCGGCATCAAGAGCGGTGGGGCTAAAAAGGATCTCGAAGTGCTCGCACCCGAGATGGAAGATTTTGTGGATGACATAGATTTTAACGAGATCAATTCCTGGAAATTGTAATTTGAGCCTTTTCTCCTTCCCTGAGGAGAGGAGCAATCATAGCAGAAGGGGCAGCATCAGAACCGATGCTGCCCCTTCTTTTTCTACCCCAAAACCGACGTGGAGCACACCAATTAACCGATGAGGCTGTTTCAAAATAAGCTATTCAACAGCATCTAAAATCGACATCGACGACATCGGTTGATCGACATCGACGACATCGGCTGACCGACATCGACGACGTCGATATGGGCAGTATTGAACAAGCCATTTTGACACAGCCTTGTCGATTTTGGGGTGGTGAAGTACCAAGGAATGGATGGTTGGTTTTCAGCAGAGAGGTGTAGAGGGAATCATAACATCTGCTGTGCGCTTTTTGTTTTTTTATTAAAAAAATTTTGGTATCAAGAAAAAAGAACGTATCTTTGTAAAATTTAATGAGTTGAAGAATGGAAGAAATGAAGATTACAAGTATGCAGAACCCGCGTGTGAAGGCAGTGGTTACGTTGCAGCAGAAGTCGGCTGAAAGACGTCGGACTGGACTGTTTGTAGTGGAAGGGAAACGGGAGTTGGAGCATTGTGTGAGGATGGGACTGGAGGTGAAGGAGGTGTTTGTGTGCAGAGAGATTGCTGGAGAGGTGGAGGCGCAGACAAACACTTTGGAGGTGAGCAAAGAGGTGTATGAGAAGATGGCATACCGCGGGAGTACGGAGGGTGTGATGGCGGTGGTAAAGAGTCAAGAAAGAAAATTGGAAGATTTGAGACTAAGTCAAAATCCTCTGATTGTGGTGGTGGAGCGTGTGGAGAAGCCTGGGAACTTGGGAGCCATCTTACGAAGTGCCGATGCGGCTGGGGCTGATGCGGTAGTGGTGTGCAACGCATTGACGGATTTGTGGAATCCGAATTTGATTCGCAGTTCTATTGGAGCGGTGTTTACGGTGCCCTGTGTAGTGTGCAGTAGTGAGGAGTGTATCGCATTCCTGAAGGCGAGGGGCATCCAGATATTGACGGCGCAGTTGCAGGATTCTGAACTGTACTACAATACGGATATGAAATGTGGAACCGCCATTGTGATGGGAACGGAATCGACGGGGTTGACGGAGGTGTGGCGCAAGGCGGCTGATGCGCACATCAGGATTCCGATGCTGGGACGGTTGGATTCGCTTAATGTGAGCGTAAGTGCGGCGGTGCTGTTGTTTGAGGCTGTAAGACAGAGAGGGGGGAGTCAAGGTTAAGGTTAGAGTCAAGGTTAGAGGGGATGAGTAAGAAATAAAAACATAAAGATTAGTGATATGAAAAAAGTGATTGGATTATGCCTGATGATGATTTCAACGGTCGTGATGCTGGCACAAGAGGAGTATCACATCAAGAATTTCGGGGAAAATGATGAGTTGAAAGTGCGTGGCGCTACGTGTGTCACACAGGTCAATGGCTTTATATGGATCGGCACATCGAAGGGGTTTTGTGCTTTCGACGGCAATCACGTGTACCCTTACACTATTCCCGACCCAAACGGTATGGGTGGTTACTACAGCCGTGTGACGTCGTTGGCGCCTTTTTCTGATGAGGAATTGTGGATTGGCACCAAGAGGGGCATTTATGTGTTTAACTTTCGTGACGAGCACTTGCAGAAATTCACCACGAAGAATTTGCCAGAATCCCCCAATGTACGTGCCATGCTGTTTGACCAAGAGGGGCGGTTGTGGACTATCATGAATAATCAGGCGTACCTGATTGACGTGAAGGAGAAGAAGGCGGAATGTATCGGTGAGGGGGTGGTCTCGCCCGTGTGCATGACGGTGGCAGAGAATGGCACCGTGTGGCTGGGCGACAATGAGGGCACTCTCTACCGCTATGACTCGCCCAACCATCGGCTACGCTCATACAATGTGAAGCCCGAGGGAGCGAAGAAGTTCACAAACCTGGTGAGCATCACGGAAATGAGAAACCGCCAATTGGCTTTGGTAAGTTACAACGATGGCATCTGCATGTTCTCGCCAGAGAAATTCACCTCCAAGCTGCTACTGACGCACGACGACGAGGGCTTTCCCATTGTGGCGCACACCTCCATCACGCCCGATGGTGATGACCTTTGGATAGGAACTGAACGCGGTGTGGTCATTTACCACACGAGAGACAGGCATTTAAGCGGTATCCGCCAATCGCGCATGGCTGCCAATTCGATGTCAGACAATGCGGTACACTCGTTGTTTGTGGATAGGGAGAACGGGGTGTGGGCTGGCACTTATTTCGGAGGGATGAACCGCATCAGCATTTCACCCCGCAATTTTTCGGTTTTCTTGTCAGAGGGCCTGGAGGCTGACGGGGATGTGGTTCGCGAGATTTGCGAAGACAATTACGGACATTTGTGGGTGGGAACAGAGGACGGTGGTCTGTACTTGCTGAACGAGGAGAAGAATGTGCTGCAACTGGCTCATGTGGATTGGGAGGGTGCACCGCCACCATTCAACGTCCAATCGCTGATGATGGTGGGCGATGATGAACTGTGGGTATCGAGTCTGACAAATGGCATCTATGTGGTGGACACGCGCAGCATGCGGCTGAAACGCCGATATGAAAAGACGAACAGGACGATGCTTGGCAATCCGATTGGCGCCATCAGCATGTGCCACCAAAACGGAACGGTCTTTGCGAGTTCGTCGGCTGGCGTCTATATCTGGGACGAGAAGGAGGAAGTCTTCAACATGATGCCAGACATGAGCGGTGTGTATGCACACCACCTCTATGCCGACCGCCACGGGAACGTGTGGGTGGCGACGTTCGACAAGGGACTATGGAAGATTCGGCAGAAAAACGGGAAATGGAGGGCTGAACAAACAAAGTTCGACTATAAGTGCGCCACGGTGGTCATGGAGGACTCGAGGGGGCTCTACTGGGTGGGAACGGACGTGAACGGTCTGATGAGTTACGATGACAAGACGGGCAAAACGGAGCAGTTGGACGTGTCGGAGCGGTTGTGTCACGAAACGGTGACCAACATCGTGGAAGACCACCATCACCGCTTGTGGATCAGCACATTCAACGGGTTGTACAGTTACAACATCGGCAAGAAGGTGGTCAACCACGTGACGACGGCAAACGGGCTGCCTTCCACATACTTGAACTACTCGTCGGGCTACGTGGATGAAGACGGCATTGTCTATATTGGCACCTATAAGGGACTTGTGAGCTTCAATCCCTCGTCGTTCGTCTTGTCGAGAGAGCGCTTGAAGCCTTATTTCCTCAGTCTGCACATGAACGGAAAGCATATTGTTCCCAACGACGAGACAGGCATCTTGAAACAGACGCTGTACCAGACGAAGGAAATCACGCTGACCCACGACCAAAACACGTTCAGCATTGACTATGCCGTTCCGACCTACAGAAGCGGCGAGGTCGTGTGGTACCGATACAGGATGAACCCTGATGAACCGTGGGTGATAACGGAAAACGCACGCCCCATCCAAGTGACCAATCTCTCAACGGGTACATACAAAATCACCCTACAGGCCAGTTTTAACCCTGAACGCTGGGAGGGGGAAGCGGCTACAATCACACTAAAGGTGGCTGCACCGACTTGGTTGAGTCTGGGCGCCTTCATCGGCTATGCCGCAGTGATTGTCATGATAGTGGTGGTGGTGATGTCGCAAATTAAGAAGAAAGAAATACGGAAATTAACTAACCAAGAGAATTCGACAAAGGAGGACCATCAAGAATGAACAGAATTGGGATGCTTATCACCGCGCTGCTACTGACGTCAACGAACATCATGGCACAGGAGGAGGAGGAGGATTTTGATGTACGCGGACACATTGAACATATAGGTACTGGACAGATGCTGTCACCCCAAAAGGGAATGCGGAGGATAGGGACTACCGCCACTGCTCCCCTCACCTGTATGGGATCGCCCAAAGTGCCTGTAATTTTAGTGCAATTCGCTGACAGTTCGTTCAGCGTGAAAGAGGATGAGGAAGCGGTCAAGCAAGTCTATCAAGAGCTCTTCAATGCAACAGAAGGAATTCACCCTGGCACATCGTTCTGTTCCGTGAAGGAGTATTTCCGTGAGCAGTCCGATGGACAGTTCACGCCCGACTTCGACATCATCGGACCTGTGACGCTTTCCAAAAATCTTGCCTATTACGGTGAGGACAAAAACGGAGTGAAAGACATTCACATCAACGAGTTCTATACAGAAGCGTGCCAACTGGCGGTGGCGCAACATGAAGCGGATTGGAACCGATATGACAACGATGGAAACGGGGTTGTGGATTTCATTTTCTTTATCTACGCAGGACATGGACAGAACCAAAAGGGGATAGATTCAAATGCCATCTGGCCTAAGGAGAAACCTATATATTCCGCCGTTAAAGATGACAACTCCGACATCTATTTCGGTTCCATTGGCTGCACCTGCGAATTGTACAAAAACAACATGGACGGCATCGGAGCCTGCACCCATGAGTTGTGTCACGGATTAGGGCTTCCCGACTTCTACGATACAAACTATCAAGCATACGGGCTGGACTATTGGGACGTGATGGATACTGGATGCTACAAAATCTCAGGACGCATGCCCGTAGGTTTTTCGGCATACGAACGGGATTTCATGGGGTGGCGGAAATTGGTGGAACTGAATCCTGATTCCGCTTATAGCTTGACCCTTGACCCTCTGGAAACAGGAGGCGTGGCGTATAAAGTGGTGAACAAGGCTAACGAAAACGAGTACTTCATCCTTGAAAACCGCCAAGAAATCGGGTCAGACAAATATCTGGGTTGGGCTACCAGTTCACAATACACAAAATACGGTGCAAACCACGGACTGATGATTACGCATGTAGATTACAGTCTGTCAGCATGGAACTTAAACACCGTGAATACAGACAAATCCCATCAGCGCATCACGATTGTTCCCGCCGATGGAGAACTGATTTCTTCCAATGAACGTACAGACTCCCAATGGGCCATATCGTTGCATGGTGACCTCTACCCTGGCGACAACAATGTGACCGAAATGAGTTCCTACGATGTCTTCACAGGTGGAACGCTCGGACAAACGATTGACAATATCGTGGAGCATGAAGATGGCACCATCACCCTTGACATCAATGGTGGCAAAAAAGCCCCGGATAATCCAGACAACCCAGACAATCCAGAAGACCCCGACGGTCTCTACGAGCCTGACGTACCTTCCATCGCATAAACACCATATAAAAAGGGCGGACCCTGCAAAGTGCCTAAGGCAACTTTGCAGGGTCTGCTGCTGTATAATTATCCATCCGAAGATGGTAGTTCATCACCTGCTCCAAAGTGAAATGGAAGGCAGGGCTATCAGGTGGAAGCGGACGGTGGGAGAAGGTCTGGAAATACAACAGACAAGCATCGCGCCACCATTGTGCATCCTTCGCCTGACGCTCAAAACGCCACAACTGCTCTTTATATTGTTCTTCCGGGACGTATGGTTTCATCGCCTCCCAAGTCTTGACAAACTCGTTTGCTTGGCGAACACCACGGTCATACGTATAGCAAAGATTGTCCCACAAAGAAAGCCCATTGCTCAACGTCTCATCCCAAGCCACATGATGGAACCAAAGAATGAGGTTCTCAGGACATATTTCCTTATTATATAATGTACGCAAAGGCTCTGGATACTGGCTCACATTGTTGGAACCAGCATTGCCTGCCAAACATGGTTCCTCATGGTCAGAACGGTTGAAACCGATACCGATGGAATCCACACGATGATAGAAACGTGGCAGCCAGTCTTCACGGGAACCACGAGGAGCATACCAAGGCTCAGGACCATAATGATGTCCACCGGCAAAAATGTGATGTAAACCCAGTGGCATCATATAATCCACCACCGCTTCACGGCTTCTCAGAAGCAACTGCGTCATGGGGCGAAGGAAGTCTGGATTCTCCGTCTTGTAATAGTCGCGCAAGAAATCCTCAGCAATCTCTTTCGAAGAAGCATCCACATCATTAGCCAATCGACCGAAAGCATACCAGTTTGCCATCGCAAGGTCATTGGCTGTCCAGTTCGGACTGTCGCCAATATTGGAAACACCTGCCAAACCCACAAGATTAGGCATCTTTCCAAACATATTCAATGTATCAAAGAATTCCCGCCACATCGGAGCCAAGAAGCACGTATGAATGCTTTCGCCCGTATATTCCTGTGTAATCTGAAACTCCACCATCATCTTCGTCTTCTTCAATCCGAAGAACAAAGGAGACACAGCCTCACGAGGTTGGAAATCAATCGGTCCATTCTTGATTTGGATGATGACATTATCTGCAAACTGACCATCGAAATGGATGAACTCCTCGTATGCCTGATTGGCACGGTCGCCTTCGTATGCACGTTGAGCAGGAGTCTTCTGAGTTCCTTCCCCACTCTTTGCAGAATAGACAAAAGCACGCCACATCACAATGCCGCCATAAGGTTTCAAAGCCGTTGCCAACATATTGGCACCATCCACGTGTGTGCGTCCATAATCCATCGGACCTGGTTCACCCTCACTGTTTGCCTTCACCAAGAAACCTCCGAAATCCGGAATCAGCCCATAGATCTCTTTTGCCTTCTTTTTCCACCACTCCTGCACCTTCTCATCCAGTGGGTCAGCAGTTTCCACGTCACCCAATGCCTTTGGGGACGCAAAATTAACGGAAAGATAGACCTTCAAGCCATAGGGACGCAACACATCTGCAATCTTTGCCGTCTTCTTCAACATATCCGAAGAGAGCGCAATAGGCTTGGCATTCACGTTGTTGAGCACCGTGCCATTGATGCCATACTCCTTGTTGATGCGTCCATACTCCTCATAACGGGCTTTCAATTCCTTAGGCATGGAACCTTTTCCTGCTGGAATCTCATCCCACTTCCAGATAGAACGTCCGGCAAAGCCACGTTCAACAGTGCCATTAGGATTGTCCCAATGGTTGAGCAGACGCAATTCAAATGTCTGTCCCCATGCGAGGTGGCAGACTATCAGCATCATAAAGGTGAAAAAAGTCTTTCTCATCTTGGAAAGTTTACTATAGATTGATCACGTAAGAATTAATCTCGACGGAAGATGTCACGGGTATAAACCTTCTCCTGCACATCGTCAAGGCAGGAATCATAACGGTTGGCAATGATGGCTTGTGACTGTTCCTTGAACTTGGCAAGGTCATTGACCACCTTCGAACCAAAGAATGTCGTGCCATCCTCCAAGGTCGGCTCATAGATGATGACCGTCGCACCTTTTGCCTTGATGCGCTTCATGACGCCTTGGATGGACGACTGACGGAAGTTGTCGGAGTTGCTCTTCATCGTCAGACGGAACACACCGATAATGACCTCCTTCTCCACATCCTGGCTCCAGCGTATGCGGTTGGAATAACTGTAATACCCTGCCATCTGCAACACACGGTCGGCAATGAAGTCCTTTCTCGTGCGGTTACTCTCCACTATGGCTGTCATCATCTGCTGAGGCACATCCTGATAGTTCGCCAGGAGTTGTTTCGTATCCTTCGGCAGACAGTAGCCGCCATAACCGAACGACGGGTTGTTATAGTGCGTGCCGATGCGCGGGTCAAGACCCACGCCCTGAATGATTGCCCGAGCGTCCAGTCCCTTCACCTCGGCATAGGTGTCCAGTTCGTTGAAGTAACTCACACGAAGTGCCAGATACGTGTTGGCAAAGAGTTTCACTGCCTCTGCCTCGGTCAGCCCCATGTGGAGCACATCAATGTTCTCCTTTACGGCACCTTCCTGCAACAACTTCGCAAACGTGTCCGCCGCATCATGCAGTTCTGCAGCATTCTTCACCTCAATGCGCTTGGGTGAACCCACGATGATGCGCGAAGGGTAAAGATTGTCGTAAAGTGCCTTGCTCTCGCGCAGAAACTCCGGCGAGAAAAGCAACTTCATGGCATAGCCATATTTCTTGTAGAGACCCTCCGTATAACCCACGGGGATGGTCGATTTGATCACCATGACCGCATCGGGGTTCACCTCCAAGACCAAATCGATGACCTCTTCCACATGCGACGTGTCGAAGTAGTTCTTCACGGGGTCATAGTTCGTCGGGGCGGCGATGACCACAAAGTCAGCATCCGCATACGCCTTCTTTCCATCGAGCGTTGCCGTCAGGTTCAGTTCCTTTTCCGACAAGAACTTCTCGATATATTCATCCTGAATGGGTGATTTCCTGTTATTGATGAGATCCACCTTCTCGGGAATCACATCCACGGCAGTCACCTGGTGGTGCTGCGCCAACAAAGTGGCAATGCTCAGACCTACATAACCGGTTCCTGCCACTGCCACTTGAATGTCCTTAAATTGTCTCATATCCTTTTTTTAATTTTTCCTCACGGAACTTCTTTCCATACTCCGATGGCGACATGCCATATTCAGCCTTGAAATTTTCCGTGAAACGCTTTGGGTTCGCATATCCGAGTTCGGCTGCAATGTCAGCAATCGGCATCGTCGTCTGTTCCAGATACTGTTTGCCACGCTTCAGACGAATCGTGCGGATGAACTCCGCAGGTCCCTTGCCTGTAATATTGATGAGTTTTTTATACAGATAAGTACGGCTTAGCGACAGTTCATGACCAAGCACTTCCACCGAAAACTCGGTGTCTGACATGTGTTCTTCACAAATCTTGATAGCACGCTGAATGAATTGTTCGTCCATCGACGTAATCGTGATTTCGCTCGGTGCCACATCAATCTTCTCGCGAAACTGACGCTGACGGGATTCCTTCTTCTCAATGAACTTCTTCACTCTCAGACGGAGCATCTCCACATTGAACGGCTTCGTGATGTAGTCATCCGCGCCAATGCGCAAGCCTTCCATCTCCAATTGGTCGCCCCGACGTCCTGTCAAGAGAATGACGGGAATATGCGACCATCGCAAGTCTGTCTTGATACGCTTGCAGAGTTCCAGACCGTCCATTTTCGGCATCGTCACGTCACTCACCACCAAATCAATGCTGTCGTTCTCCTCCAGACGTTGCAATGCCACCTCACCGTTATTAGCAGTGATGACATTATATTCACCTCGGAAATAATCATGCACGAAACGGCACATGTCAGGACTGTCGTCCACCATCAGCATGGTGAAGCGTTCGTCAGGCTGACCGTCACCCGTTGCCTGTTGTGCCCTATCCGTAACCACCGCTGCCGCATTGTTATCATCAATTCCAACAGGCTCCGTCCGTTGTCCTTTGTCCGTTGTCTGTTGTCCGTTGTCTGTTGTCCGTTGTCCCCTATCTGGCACGACAGTAGCCGGAACCTGCGTCATCACAGCATCCACAGGAGGGATCATGGCAGAGACCACATTACCCTTCACACCGGCAGGCAACATATTCACTTGGTGCAACAGCAACTGGGCATTTCTCAGAATCATTTGTACACGCACCCTCACATCGTCAGTCAATGGTTCAGCCGCCATCTGTTGCAGCGGACTGATAATGAGCGTAATGGGCGTCAACAATTCTTGACTCACCCCCGACAGCACCTGCTGTTTCAACTCCTCCAGTTCTTTCCGATGCTCCGAACGCATACGAAGCCTTTCAGCCTCTTGCTTTTTATGTTCACGCGTGAGTATCCAGCGGCAGAGGGCATAAACCCCTATCGCCACCAGCAGTACAGCGAACAAGACAGCCCACATGGAACCTTGTGTGAAGATTCCATCGCCATCTGTTGTCACCGCTTCTGCAATCAAAATGTTTCCCATGTGCGAAGTCATTTTATCCATTGATGATGCAAAATTAGTAAAAATAATTCATTTCAAGTGTTTTTACTGCATCTTTTTTTCATCATCACTGGTGCAGAAGCCGTTTTTGTTTCCCAAAGGGGGCAAAATTCACTCCACGACCACCCGTTCAATCACGATACCCGGGTCAAGCGGACGGAAGGTGAGGCGATGCTTACCCTGTGCGAGAGCAGGCAGGGTAAGTCGCTGCCTGTTCATACGCGTGGTTTCCCATTCAAAGTTCTGGTCGTGCGACATCTGAACCACGTAGCGGCTTGCCTCATTCACATTGAGGGTCTGCACTTCTTTATCATCCAAACTGATGGCAAGTCGTTGACCACGTCCGTCATTGAAGGGGAAATTGGTGGCAAGAACAATGGTGGCAGTCGCTTTCTCTACCGCCTCCGATGCATCGAATTCATAAGAGATGGAAGCCCCTTCGGTGCTCTTCGTGTAGGGGAATAGTGCCACGCCCGCCTTCCAGATGCCGAGGTCTGGCACCACCTGCCAAGTTGCCTCCTTTGCGTCTGTCTTGCTCACAAACCCGTCGGCTTCGATGATGGCAATCGTCTTTTTCGGCACAATCGCCAGTTCCTCGCCAGCCACAGCCTCAGCAGCCTCCACGCGCCTCACCTGAGGCATCGTGTTACGTGGAGGATTGTTCCACGAACGATAGCCGATATGGATTTCGTCCATCATGTGGTTCCACTTGCCACCTGCAATCTTGTGGTTATATTCGTCACAAAGTTCTCCAGCCCGACGGAAGCAGAGTTCCACCTTGTCCGCCCATTCGTTGGCACGGAGATCCTTACGCTGTGCATAATAACTATTCATCGCCACCGCATAATACATGTTATAAAGGTTGCAGAACACACGCACAGGATGGTAAATCAATTCATTGTAAGCATTTCTGTTCTGCACAGGCATCAGTTCACGCAGGATGGTCGCGTCGCGCTCCAATTGGTCGTATTCCGCCACACGCTCCTTCCATTCGCCAGAAAGAAGGTCAAACGTACGGGCATCCAACTGCTCAGGGGTGCGACGATGTGCATACTTGCATTGCAGATTCAAAATGCGGGCAGCCTCCTTGGCGCACTTCTCGCCAAACTGCTGACGGCAGAAGTTCTCCGTGTATTCCATCAGATTGCCAGCATTGAACTGTGCGGGGTTCCATGCCATCTTGAACCAGAAATCAATCGGGAACTCCATCGGTTTCAAGTCACCCACATTGAGAATCCAGAGTTTATCCACACCATAAGTATAAGTGAGTTGCAACTGCTCCCACATACGCTGCACCTGGCTGATATTCTGAAATTTCGAGTTACGTGGCGCACCCACATAGTCCACGTGGTAATACATGCCATAACCGCCAGGATGACGCTTGGAGAAAGCGCCTGTACCCTTGTTCCACTCCTGTTCAGGCAACACACGCACATTGCCCCAGTTGTCGTCACAGAGCAGCAGAATCACATCGTCTGGCACATTCATGCCCTTCTCGTAATACTCCTGCACTTCCTTATAGAGCGCCCACACCTGCGGCGTTTCCTTGGCTGGCTTGCCTGTCGCTTCTTCTATCAGTTTGCGCTGATTCGTCACGATGCGTTCCAACAATGCCACATCAGCATGGTCACCCATCGCCTCGTCACCATCACCACGCATACCAATCGTCACCACATCATCAGTGTGCTTCATACGCTCTACACCACCCTTCCAGAATTTGTCCAGTGTTTCCTGGTTGGTATCATAGTTCCATGCACCATATTCCCTTCGATGGCTTGTCCACTCCTTGTGTGCACGTGCCAACGGTTCATGGTGGCTGGTACCCATACAGATGCCCATGTCATCGGCGGTCTGCATGTTCAGTGGGTCGTCCGCATAGAACATGGCATCCCACATGGCAGGCCACATGAAGTTTCCTTTCAGCCTCAACACCAATTCAAACACGCGGGCATAAAACTCATGGTTATACCCACCATAATTCTCTTTCACCCAACCTGTCAGACAAGGAGCCTCATCATTGAGGAAGATGCCACGATAGCGCACCGCTGGTTCACCATCCGTATAGACACCCTTCTTCACATAAAGGTTTGCATGTTTTTCCACAGGGACATCCGCCCAATCATACCAAGGACTCACACCAATCTGCTGTGAGAGTTCATATACACCATAGATGGTGCCACGCTTGTCACTTCCGGCAATGACCAACTGATCCTTCACTGTCGTGATGACAAACATCTCCGTTTTGCCCTTCAACTGCTTAATGGCAGGAACTTTCTTCGCCATCTTGTCAATCGCGGCACTCTTGCCCAACGTACCCACCACGATAGGGAAATCCTGTCTGCCTGTCACCTTTTCCAAGTCCTTCTTCAGGTTGTCGATGGCAAGATGCACACCCTTCCAGTCATTCTGGTCATACACAATAGTCCCCTTTTGGTCAGTCAGACAAAAGGCATCGCCTTGCGGGGCGAAACTTACGAACTGCTCCGCTGCCAACGCCGAGATGACAGCACAAATGTTGCATGCAACACACAAAAACAATTTTCTCATGTCAATAGATTTTGGATTATGGCGGCAAAGTTACAACTTTTTCGTCTTATCCACCCTTTTCTATCGTTACTTTTTTTTGCCTGTATGTTACAGATGCATCAAGGAAAAAGTCAGTACTTTTACTGACGGCCACTTGCTGCCAACAAGTCGTAGCGGATGCCATCTTCCAGCATCGAAACTCCGATTTTTTCCGATTTTAGAGGAGTTGCAGCAGGTTTGGCTGCCGCCATGACAGGACGCGGACGTACTGGACGGTGGGGGTCGGTGGTCTGATAGATTGTGTCGTGCACCACTTGATGTACAATGACCGTATCGACTCGCACCTCCGTGTGTGCCACAGGTTGCTCAACAGGAGCGACTTCCACCGACGGACGCAGGTAGAACCCCAACAGGAACCCCACAAGACAGGCTGCAGGAACACCCACATACCAACCTGCATGATAGCGCGGTTGCCATGGGCGAACATTCATACGACGGTTTTCCTCATCACGAAGATGGCGGGCAGCAGCGATGATGTCGTCATCGCTGAGCAGAGGACGGTTGGAGGGAAGATTATTCTTTGTCATAGTGCTGTAATTTTTTACGAATCAATATCATGAGATTGTGCAGTCTCGATTTCACCGTTCCTTCGGGAATCTCCTCTATTTGGGCAATTTGCGGAACGGTGAGTTCCTCCTCATAGCGGAGGGAGAAGAGCAGGCGGAGCGGAGGGGGCAATGACTGGAGTGCAGTGTGCAAGGCTTCGTTCAGCCGTTCACGATCCATCCTCACCTCCGCATCATCTTCCGCGAGTGGTTCGGCGTCGAGCGTGGCAAGATAGGTATTCACGTGTTCGTTGTGCCGATAAGCATTCTTGCAGAGGTTATAGGCGATGGAAAAGAACCATGTGGCCACATTGCTGCCCTCCTGATAGCGGTTGCGTGCCTCATACACCCGCAGGAAGACATCGTGGGTATAGTCTGCCGCTGCTTCCTCGTCGCCGCCCAATTGTCGGAAAAAGAAGCCCTGTAACCGTCGGGCATACCGACGGTACAGTTCTTCGAATGCCGATTCGCTGCCACGACTCGCACGATGCATCAACTGCTCGTCGGTCATCTGACGGTTGGATTTGAAGAGAAGGATGCTCATGGGTTCATTCCTGATCAAGGTCCAACTTAGTCACTTCGTACTCCAAATAGTTCGGGCTCTTCGCCTCCAAACTGAGGTCCTCCATATCATACCCTTGTTCATCCAGCCGCTGATAGAGATGGGTTAGCAGTTCCCTGAGCCACGTGTAGCGTTCGGGATTGTGCTTTTTGTAATAAGGCAGTTGGTCGCGCAACAAGATAATGTAGTTCATGGCACAAAAGTTTCCCTCCGCACTCTCCTTTTTCTCTGGCTGAAACGACATGCGCAGATACTCCAACCAGTAGCGCGTCTCGATGTTGCGCCGCTTCACCGCCATATTGTCATAGTTTTTGGGGGAATAGCGCAACGTCAGACCCTCATTGTAGAAGTGTGGCTGCAAATCTTTGGGAATGCCTTCGCCGAGGCTGAACCATGACACGCTGGTGGCTGACACATAGATGGGACGCTTGGAATGGGTGCAGATATGGCGGAAGATGCGAGGATATGATTCGCTCTGAAAGGACGACCAGAGTTTGTCCCATAAAGCATCGTCGAAATCCATCCCGATGCGCTTGAAGACACTCCCCACATATTCTTTCCATACCGCACAATTCTCGTCGTACAGAATCTTGTCGCGGTGCACCCCCTTCACCAGTTGCAGGATGAGTTTACCGATGATATCCCCTTCGTGAGGAGCCAGATAGACAGCCCCCTCTTCCATGCCCTGCAGTTCGTTGAAATGATATTGCAGTTCCTCGGCCGGGTAGAGCCCGCGTTCGTAGTATTCGGTCAGCACGCGCGTCAACCGAGCGGTGTCCTGCTTGTGGATGAGATAGCCCGCCCATGTCTTATAATCCGACGCCACGGCATCGTGCGGCAAGTGGTCAACGGCAAGGTCGGCAAACTTTTCATAGTGTTCGAAGAACTCTTCCGAGCTCCATCCGTCCTCCCGGTATGCTCCTTCGTACGCGCAATAATAAAATGTATAGGTATCGGGTATCGCCTGCTTCATGCGACCCACCACATTCAGTTCCTTGCGCAGTTCCTCGCCCTTGTTCCAGTCCTTGAAGTGCAGACGCTCCACCAAGCCGTTTTCCACTTCGAAGAGGTTTCGCCACGCCTTCTCGTCCTTCGGGTGCTGAGCCACGAAGTCGTTCCAATAGTTGTACAGGCTGTCCAGCTTTTCCGTCTTCTCGAGGAGCATCTCGATATGCCCTTCTATCTGTTCAGTCTCCTGCGCACAGACATTTGCTGTACCTGCCGCGATGAGCAACAATGCAATCAATATCTTTTTCATTTTCTTCTACGTTTTGTTTGGTTTTCTGATTGTTTCACTGTCTGAAAGCACTTGACGTCTTTTTGCTTTACATGACAGCATACACTTGAAACGCCAGACCGTTCACGAAAAAAGCAAAAAAACGACATGCCCCACATCGGTTCACCGACGTGGGGCATGTCGCTGCACCGACGTGGGGCACGTCGATAAAGGGGGTGTAGAAGCACCCTAACAGAATTTCTTTGTAGAGACCTTAGAAGCGCACGTACATCTCAGCCCAGAGTTCGTTGTAGTCCTTGTGCTGGAGGTTGCGGTCATGCACGTGGTTGTATTGCACCTGCATCATGAGATTCTTATGAATCTGGAAGTTGGGGATGATGCTGTAGATGGTCTTCATTGACTCCCAAGTCTTGGCACTGCGATAAGCATCGTACTTGCCATACACTTTAAGCCAAGAAGTGCAGGGAACGCCCACGGTGGCATACCAGCCATCGGCCTTGCCTTCGGTCTTATAGTCAGCAAGGATGCCCTGTGCATGAGCATACTCGGCACGCACTGTCCAGTCGTTGTGCTCGTACTTCACAGAGGCAGCCCAACGGTTGCGGTCAACCTCTGCACCAGCAGCAGTCACATAGTCGCCCGTCCAACCAAACAAGCCGATATAGAGATCCTTCACAGGCTGCACTTGCAGAGAACCAATGAAATCCTTGTGCCCATTGGCATCGCCAGTGTTGATGCCCTGACCGTTCATCACCTGCAACTGATAGTGGATGAAACGGTGACCGTCTAACTTGGCAGGGAAAAGGTCACCTTGCACCTGCAAGCCCTGGTCGCGTCCGCCATTGCCCACATTGCCGTCTTTGTTGCTGATGCCTGCCAGTTGGTTGGAAATCTGCGAGTAGTCGCCAGCACCCACATCCCAAGGGTTATAGGGATTCTCGAAGAGGAAGGCACGTTTGTACTGACCGAACTTGATGGCAAGTTCCTTCCAGTGCGACCACTCCACGAAGTAGTCCTTCATGTGGAAGGTGGAATTGTTCACCTGTGCCTGAATGCGGTACTTGAAGTCCGTGAGGATGGTGCCATCGACATACACACGAATGAGTCGCTGGCTGAAGCCTGCACCGCCATGTGCTCCGGCTTGGTCGCTGTAGGCATACTTCCCGATGAAGTAGCCGCCAAACTTGGGTGCAGAAGCATAGTCGGTCAATTTCCTGCCCAACTGTGGCTTTGCATCAGAAGCGGGAGCCGCACTCTGAAGGGCATCGGCAAGGCTGTTATTCACCAGTTCGGTGATGAAGCCAGCGCCTGGTGTACCGTTGGGTTCAAACTCACTCACCTCAATTCTCTCATCAGCAGGCTCGATCATGTCCTGCTCCTCGTAGCCTTCAGCCCAGAGTGGCAAGAAGGAAAGATTTGCCACAAGGGCAAAAGCAAAGATTTTTCTCATAATTATTGTCATTAATATAAGTTCCGGATGTTTTATTTCGTTGGAGTTAAAGGAGTTATAAGGAGTTATCGCTCCGCTCAGGAGTTAAAAGCCGATACTCTAAAGAATGAAAGAATGAAGGAATGAAAAGTTGCCCTCAACTCTCAACTCCTCTAACTTCAAAGAAGTTGAGTCATTAATAAAATATCGTTGTAATGACCAATCCCACGATGGTGCTGACGATGACACTGACAAGACCTGGCATCATGAAGGAGTGGTTGAGCAGGTACTTGCCAATGACGGTGGTGCCTGAACGGTCAAAGTTCACGGTAGCGATGTCGGACGGATAGTTGGGGATGAAGAAGTAGCCATAGACGGAAGGGAGCACACCGAGCAACACGGGACCAGGGATGCCCAGCGAGTAAGCCAACGGTAGCATCGAAACCACTACGGCACCCTGACTGTTGATGAGCACAGACACAGCGAAGAAGGCAATGGAAATCGCCCAAGGATACTGGCTGACAATGCCTTCAAGCCCCTCCTGTATCTCGTCCATATAGTTGCTGAAATAAGTGTCGGCAAGCCATGCAATGCCATAGATAGCCACCACTGCCACCATGCCTGACTGCCACACAGAACCAGCCACAGCCTTCTTGGGACTTGCTTTCGCAAAGATAATCATGGCGGCAGCAGCCATAATCATGACAATCTGGATGATGATGTTCATGCCGATAGGCTTCATCACAGGGTTGCCAGCATCATCTAATTTGCCAGAATCGACCACTGGACGGATGTCGCACCCTGCAATCTGGAAGAGCGAGTACAACACGATGATCGCCAAGGCACCAAGGAAGATGAAGACGGAAATCTTAGCGTTTTTGTCCACCTCCTTATCAAGCAGCGAAGCCGTATCACCATACATATACTCTTTCAACTGAGGGTCAGCCAACCGAGCCTGAAACTTCGGATCCTTGTCAAGGTCTTTCCCTCGCTTGTAGGAACAAAGGGCAGCGGCAAAGATTCCGCACAGACTAGCAGGAATGGTCACGGCAATCACTTGCAGGTTGTTGACCTCAAAACCTGCTTCGTTGCTAATAACCACAAACGATGCCACAGCAGCAGCGATGGGCGAGCAGGTGATGCCCACCTGCGAAGCGACAGAGGCGACAGCGCAAGGGCGTTCAGGCCGGATGCCCTTCTTCAAGGCGATGTCACAGATGATGGGCATGAGTGTGTACACCACGTGTCCTGTTCCGACCAGCACTGTGAGGAAGAACGTACACAGCGGCGCCAAGAAGGTGATATGTGCCGGATGTTTTCGCAGCAGTTTCTCCGCCAACTGGATGAGCCAATCCATGCCACCTGCCGCCTGCATGATGCCGGCACAAGTGACAGCAGCCACAATAATGTAAATCACGTCAGTGGGAGGATTACCCGGCTTCATACCAAAGCCCAACACCAAAATGGCAAGACCGATGCCCGAGATGGCACCCAATGCCAAACTGCCATAGCGTGAGCCCACATAAAGCGCACCCAACACAATGAGCAGTTGCAAGATCATGACAAAATCCATAGTTTTTTGTTTAAGATATTAGATTAAATGATGCAACATTGGGACAAAGGTACAAAAAAGTTGAGAGTTAAGAGTTGAGAGTTGAGAGTTTTTTGTTGTTTAATGTCTTTTTTTCTCGGGAAAGTAACAATTCCTCATTCCTTTTTTCTTTTTTCATCTTCTCATTCTTTCATTTTTCTATTTTTTCCATACCTTTGCAACCAAAAGCCGACCAACATGTCACCATCCAACCAACAAGCGAGTGTAAGATTAACGGGAGTGAGTGCCCTACTCCATTTCCTCGTCGATGGACTCTGCATCTGTTGTTTGTACCTCGCAACGGTAGGCAAAATGGACATCGTAACGACTTACGTGACCTACAATGTGTTGGCATTCCTGACACAACCCCTCACCGGGTGGTGGGCTGACTGGATGAGGCAGAGACATTGGATGTTGCTCGGTTCGGTGCTGTTACTGACGTTGGGTGTGGCAGCATGTCAACTGTCAACCATCAACGAACAGTTCATCATGCCTACCGCAGTTTTGCTGGGTATCGGCAATTCGCTCTTTCACGTATGGGGCGGCAAGCAAGTGGCAGTCAACACAGGAAACGACATCCGCGCATTGGGGGTGTTCGTCTCAACTGGTGCATTCGGACTTGCGATCGGAGGGGTATTGGCATCGTGGTCCCTGTTGTATGTGTTTCTGCTGAGCATCTGTGTATTGGCGATACAGACCCTTCAGGCACAGACCCTCCCCTCACCCTCCCTACAGGGAGGGAGTAGTATCTCTATTAATGAAAAAACAAGTGAGCAAGGTAACCACCCCCTCCCTGTAGGGAGGGTGAGGGGAGGGTCTGTGGTGAGGGGAGGGTCTATTATCCTTCTCATCATGCTCGTCGTGGCAGGACGCTCTTTTACAGGTGAGGCATTCACGACGGGCATCACGAAAAATGCCATGCTCATCTTGTTGTTGGGAGCCACCTCGATGGCTGGAAAGATGGCTGGCGGATGGCTTGCCAAAAGCATGGGGATATGGAAAGCCTTGCTGCTGATGGTGGTGGGGACGATTCTCTGCTTCCTCGGCAAGGACCTGCACATCGCTGTGATGCTCACGGGACTTTTCCTCATCAACTGCACCATGCCTGTCACCCTCTATTGGGCGAACACGCTGTTAAAAGGGTATGAGGGATTAGCGTTCGGACTGTTGGCGGCAGCATTGATACCAGGGTATCTGCTCGCCACATGATAACAAGAAATAAGACGGTAACATGTTCCACCTCTTAGACATCGCCCACCCCTTGTCGTTTCCTTTGGAGGATGACTACGAACTGATGGTGCAACTGCTCACTGCACTCATTCCCACCATCCTCATCGAGTTGGGAGTGTTGTGGCTGTTGAAGGAACAGCGCAAGAAGGTGCTGCTATCGTCCATTGCCGTCAACGTGCTGACCAACGTGCCGCTGAACCTGTATGTGCTGCTGGTCAACGACAGCATGGGAGACATCCTCATTGGCGAGGTAGCGGTTTTCCTTGTCGAAGCCGTATGGTACTGGTGCTTCACGCATCGCGTCAAGCAAGCCGTTATTTACAGTTTCTTGTGCAATGCCATCAGTTTCCTCATCGGATTGCTCCTGCAACTCCTATACCAATTCTTCATGTAAAACAACGTGAGTTCGGTATAAGAATAACGCCTTCGGCGGCTTGAAAAAAATAAGAAAAAACAAAAGAAAATAAGAAAAAAATAGAGAAAGTGAAATGCTTTTTTTCTTGTATTTTTTATTTTTTCTTGTTTTTCTAAAGCCCGCAAAGCGGTAAAAAGAACTCCGAAGTTAAGTTCTCTTATACCGAACAGGCGTTAAAATAGTATTACTCATTATTTAAATAGTATTGCTTATGCTCAATCTTTTAGACATTGCCTATCCAGGCAGACCCTATCGGCCACGCATCATCATTGACCATCCTATTGATACGGTCAAGGCACCTCAGCCCGTAACCGATACGGTGGAGGCTCCCAAGAATGTGCTCGACACACTGACCGCGCCCCTCGATTCTCTCGGATGCAAGGAGGCTGTGGAAGACACATTGCGCTCTGCCATCAACTTCTTCAACGATTTGGGGACCAGCGACGGCTCCTCCACCCTGTTGTGGACCAGTCTTGTCGTGCTTGCCGCCTTGTCGCTATGCGGCTACTTTGTATGGATGTATCGTCAGCATCTGCTGAAGAGTAGTGCGAACTGATACCCCCAAAATCGGTCATTAAAATATTTATGACCGATTCAGGATAAAACTGAAATGAAAAAGAGACCGACTCACCGAGCCAGTTTCTTTTTCATTTTCTTCATTTCTTTCAACGATGCCTTGCCTGCCTTTTCACCCATGGCAATCATCTCCGCTATTTTCTTTGGCGAGAAATCCTCTGGCCCATATCCTTTCAGTCGTGGATTGATATAGATGTCAGCATCTTCGCAATTCTGTTGGTATTTCTTTGCGTCAAGCCGCAACGACGACGAGGATTTGTTCACTGTCAAATCCACCGCTATCACAAAGTCTGCCCCCATGTCTCTCGCCACATCCACAGGCAAATTGTTCAGCACACCGCCATCCACAAGCCGCATGCCGTTCATCTTCACAGGCTTGAACACCAACGGAATCGCCATGCTGGCACGCATCGCTTGAGCCAGATCACCTTCACGCAACACCACCTCCCGCATCTTATTTATATCCACCGCCACACAACGGAAAGGGATGGGCAGGTCGTCAAAATTGACCGACCCTCTATCGCCCGTCATCTGCCGCAACGGACGCACGATGCTGTCACCCATCAGCGAACCGGCAAACATATCTGTCCACTGTTGGGAACGAAACATCGAATCCAACTGCTCACTGCGATACCCTAAAGCATAGAGTCCACCCACAATGGAACCAATGCTCGTGCCCACCACCATGTCAATTGGCACACCAGACTCCTCCACATATTTCAGCACACCCACCGTGGCAGCACCTTTTGCACCACCACCACCAAGCACCAACGCCACTTTGGGACAAACTTTCTTTCCATCTGTAGAAAAGGACGCATCCTGTGCCTTCACTGCCACACATACAAGCAGCAACAGAATGAAACACAGTCTCTTCTTCATATTTCCATTTTTGTTTGCAAAGATAAGAAAAAGTTTAGAGTTTAAGGATGAGAGTTAAGAGTTTTTTGTATCTTTGCACATCAAAACACAAAAAACGACTGAAACACATGAAACGAGGATTAGTTCTGGAAGGTGGGGGCATGCGCGGACTCTTCTCCGAAGGATTCATCGATGTGATGCAAGAGGAAGGCATCACCGTCGATGGCATGATTGGCGTGTCGGCAGGTGCCCTGTTCGGCTGTAACTTCAAGTCACACCAAGTAGGACGCGGGCTCCGCTACAACACACGTTTCAAAGATGACCCTCGCTACATGGGATGGCGTTCTTTTCTCACAACGGGCAACTTCGTCAATGCCCAATTTGCCTACCACACCATGCCGATGGAACTGGACGTGTTCGACATCCCCACATTTGAAGCAGACCCTACAGCGTTCTATCTGGTGTGTACCGATATTGAAGCCGGAAAGCCTGTCTATCAACAGATTGACCATGTAGAAGACAGCACCCTCGAGTGGTTTCGTGCCACAGGTTCCATGCCCATCGTATCCAAACCCGTTGAGATTGACGGCATGAAACTCTTGGACGGAGGGCTTATTGACTGTATTCCTCTCCAACATTTCCAAGAGATTGGCTACGAGCGCAACATCGTCATCCTTACCAGACCCAAAGGTTACCAGAAGACACCCAACAAATTCACATGGCTCTTCAAGATGTGGTACCCCAACTACCCCCAAGTGGCTGCCTGCATGAGACAGAGGCACGAGATGTACAATGCCGAACTGCAATACATTGAGGAGCAGGAACGGGCTGGAAACATTCTGGCGATTTACCCTGACCATCCATTAGAAATAGGGCGCACAGAACTCAACGAAGAGAAACTGCACGCCATCTATCAACATGGGCAGGAGAAAGCCCATGCCATGTTGGAGGAAGTGAAACGATTCTTAGCCGTCTGAACCGTTTTACTCACCAAATATTTCTTTCAGTTTTTTGCCCAAGGCGTCACCTCGCAGGTCACGTGCCACAATCTTTCCTTCAGGATTGACTAACAGGCTTGCTGGGATGGCATCGATGTGATACACTTTGGCAGCGGCTGTCTCCCAACCTTTCAAGTCAGCAAGGTGTACCCAAGGCATCTTGAGGTCCTGAATCGCCTTGACCCACGCATCCTTGCTTTGATCGAAAGAAAGCCCAACGATGTTGAAACCCTTGGCATGATATTTCTCGTAATTTGCCACCACATTGGGCATCTCGGCACGGCAAGGACCACACCATGAAGCCCAGAAGTCGATGAGCACCCACTTACCTTTGCCCACATACTCGCTAAGTTTGTGCAGGTTACCGTCGGTATCAGCCTCCTCGAGGTCGATGAAAGGCTGTCCAATCACCTTCTTCTTTGCCTCTTCTTGCGCCAGACGATACTTGATTTCATCTACGGCTGGATGACTGGCGTATGGTGGATTGGCGTCCAGCATCTCCTTGAAGCCTTCCATCCCATAGAAAGCCAGAAGATTATCAACAAAAGCAGCAGGAACCAACGTCTTCGCGTTCTCTTTCAGCATCTGGTCCATCAGTTCCTTATCCTTGTTGATCAGCCGGTCCAGTTCGGGTTTCACCTCCGCACCCTTCTTTTCCGCATTACTCTCCCGCTCTTCTTCTGGAACGGACGTATCATAATAGGCATCCAATACTTCTGAACGCAAGGCACTCACCTGCATCATCAAAGAGTCATTCTGACGGTCATAATAGTTTAGACTCTGGTTTTGGGCAGAGCCTTTCAGCACGTTGGTGTTAAGGTCAATGGTGGCAGGTGTACCATCATTGAACATGATAACGAAACGGGGGGCTTCATCCACTCTCACATAAAGAAGGGCGTCCTTGGCGTAAGAGCCTTCGAGGGAGAACTTACCGCCACTTACAGCAGCACTGTCCAGCACCTCACGTGAATCACGGTTTCCCACATATACCATCTTGCTACCTGCAGGGGCTGTACCCTTAATACTGTACTTTGTCTGTTGTGCCATGACTGGCAGCGTAGCCACTGCAAGGGCTACCATTGCTAAAACTTTTTTCATTTCTATAATTATTGTATTCATATAAGTTTCATTTTATAGAACGATAGAAGTTAAAGGAGTTAGAGGAGTTATCGCTCCGCTCAGAAGTTAAAGGCCGATACTCTAAAAAATGAAAGAATGAAGGAATGAAAAGTTGCCCTCAACTCTCAACTGTCAACTCTTAACTCTAAACTGTCAACTCTCAACTCTAAACTGTCAACTCTCAACTCTTAACTCTAAACCCTCATCCCTTTCAAGAACTTTCCAAACTCCTCCATCACACACTGTGTGGCAATCTCCACATTCTTCACCCTGCCGAAGTCCTCACGCAAACACATCGAATGCACATCACCTTCACTACCCCATGCCACCCAAATCTCCACTTCATGTCCCTCCCATGCTTCCGCATAACCTGTGGAAGCCAATGCATAGTCGGTATGGAACAATCGGCATGCCCCCTTCACCATCTCTTCCGCCACCTGACGCGACACCACACCATACCTCTCAATCATTTCTGCCGGCACACCCAACATTTGTTCCTTCACCTCATTCTGATATGCCACCAATCCACCCACAAAGTAACGACTCGCACCACTTCGAGCCGTGATGGCAGACGCAATGCGACCACCCGTACACGATTCCGCTGTCGAAACTGTCATAAAACTTCTTCCTTTTGATGATTTGCGATGCAAAGGTAGGAAATAAAGTGAAAAGTGGAAAGTGAAAAGTGAAAAATCTATATTAGTAGCCATTCGGACTGTTCCTCATAACAAAGTAACTTAGATTTTTCACTTTTCACTTTCCACTTTTCACTTTATTTCCTACCTTTGCAAAAACTTCAATCTTTCAAATCTCATCAACATGAGCACCTCTATCAAAACCCTTATTGCAGTCACTTGTTGCACAGCATTGGCAACATCCTGCACCAACAAAACCACAGAAATGGCACAACAAGAACTCACGACCGTAGGTAACCCCTTCATGCCCCTTTGGGAACACATCCCTGACGGTGAACCTTACGTGTTTGAAGACCCTGACCAGCCAGGGAAATATCGCGTGTATGTGTATGGCTCACACGATGACCTCATCAGTGAATACTGCGGACGCGACCAAGTCGTATGGTCCGCCTCTGTCGATAGCCTCAACAACTGGCGGTATGACGGTGTCATTCTGGTGGTAGATAAGAATGCCAACGGAGAACCTTTTGACTCGAAAAGCACTGCAGATGTGCTCTATGCGCCTGACGTGACGTTGGTAACTAACAGCACGGGCAAGAAAACCTACTACTTGTTCCCCAACGACCAGACGGGCATCCGCAATGGATTGATAGCCAAGAGCGACCGTCCCGATGGTCCTTTTGAGGTGTGCAACTGGAGCAAGGACGATCCCAACCAGGTGGATGGCGTGCTGCAGTTTGACCCTGCCGTGTTTGTCGATGATGACGGCAGAGTGTATGGTTATTGGGGCTTCGAGCGTTCCTATGCCGCCGAGTTTGACCCCGAGACCATGGCAACGGTGAAGCCTGGCACCCAGATTGTCGAGGACATGATTTCTGGTAGAAACCAAGAGGGGATATTCAGTTTCTTCGAAGCCTCCTCCATCCGCAAGATCAAAGACAAGTACGTCTTCATCTATAGTCGTTTCACCAAGGACGGTGAATTCGGACTGCCCATTTCCAATTACACCTTGGCATATTGTTACAGCGACAACCCGTTAGGTCCTTGGACGTATGGTGGCACCATCATTGATGGACGTGGTCGTGAAAAGGATGAGCAGGGCAATGTCATCGCCTCTGCCACCCCTGACGGCAACACCCACGGTTCCATCTGTGAAATCAACGGACAATGGTATGTCTTCTACCACCGTCAGACAGGCACTGACGAATATGCCCGCCAAGCCATGGTGGCACCTATTGAAGTGAAAGTGGAAGAAGGCAAAGGTGGCAAGGTGGAGATTTCTGAAGGTGAATACACCTCAGAAGGCTTTGCCCTTGATGGTCTCAACCCGTTGGAACGACACTCTGCTGGCATCGCCTGTTGGTACACAGGACCGAAGCCTGCCCTCCACGAATGGCCCAACAACACCTTCTTTGGCTCGTATGTGGCAGCCAGTT
The DNA here is from genome assembly GCA_900316975.1 of uncultured Prevotellaceae bacterium. GTDB lineage: Bacteria > Bacteroidota > Bacteroidia > Bacteroidales > Bacteroidaceae > Minthosoma. Next base: position 51,763 of record ONFA01000008.1, read on the forward strand.
ATGGTGGCGAGGCAGGCATGACCAAGGAGGAGGCATTGGCTTCAACGAAAAAGTATGACACACCCTATGACTTGCGTTACAACACCAATGATGTGGTGAACAACACCGACGGCAGCATCGTGGGCTACAAATACTTCAACTTCAATGCCACAAAAGGACGTAATGATGTAAAACTCCTGCTGAATGCCACGCCATTGGGCGTGGATGGCACCATCGAAATCCGTGCAGACCGTCCTTGGACTTCGCAAGGAATGCTGTTGGGCACCATTGAACTGCGTGCAGACATGCCACAGCAACCCACTGAACTGAGCGTTGTCCTTCCTGACATCGGCAAATTGGAGCATAAACATGCCATCTTCTTCACTTTCAAGTCTGACACGAAGGAGAAATCGCTCTGCACCTTGCACAACTTCGTCTTTGAATGATAGTTGAACTCACACAAAAGAAGGGGATGCACGTCTTTCGATGTGCATCCCCTTCTTTTGTGATGATTGCAAAACCTTTCCTTATTTCAGGCTCAACAGCAGTTTCTCCAATGCCTTGCGACGCTCTGCCCAAGTCTTGTAGTCAGAAGCCTTCAGCGTGTAAGTTTTCATCTTAGCGTTCTTGGCTGTTGAAGTGGTCAAGAGGCAAGGCTGGGTCTTTCCGTCGGCGAGGAGTTTGTCAGCAATGAGATTGGCACCACCCACCTTGAACCAACTCTCCATCGTATCATCATCACCAGGAATGAGTTGGATGAGCACAGTTGGATTTTCTGCCATTGGCGGGAAATAGGTAGCCACATTCTGGTTCAAGTCATAACTGACCTTTCCAAAGTTGATGTCGCCAAGCACCTGAACATCGAATGGGTTGCTGGGGGCGTAAGCAATGCTGTACTTGAGGCCCTTATCAGGTGAGAGGTACATGTTGGTGGGATCTGCGATTTTTGTGCCATCCACCACAAAACAATACTTATAGACATCAGCCACATGGTCGGTCAGCGTGACACTCCACACACCATCGTCACCCTTCGTGAGTGCAACAGGTGCTGAAAACAATTCACCCTCCATCTGCACGCTCTTTGCATCGGGAGCATTGAGGCGGAAAGTGACCTTTCCATCTGCATAGTCGGGAGAGGTGACCTGTCGGGGGAACAGGCGTGCCATCGTGGCACCCGTGAACTGCTGCTCCTGACCTGTACGTTCCAAAGCCGGCTTGCCGTTTTTCATCGCCTCTTCGGAGGCTGTAGGATTGAAGAGCAGGCGCAATGACTTGTCGAGGAAATACTTGGCATTCATCCAAGTATGACCGTACTTGTCATGCGTAAACTCCTTCACACTACGAATGCCGTGCTTGTCGAGGTGCTCCATGTAGTCACGTGCATTTCCAAAAAGGAAATCATCGGTGCCCACACCCAACCAGAAGAGGTGAATCTTCTGATTTGTATCGGCAGCATGATCATATACACCAGGGATTTCAGTTGCCGTGAATGAACTGTAAGAGCAAAGGTAAGAGAACTTGTCGAGGTTGCGAAGCCCGATTCCCAATCCTTGGTTTCCTCCACGTGAGAAACCGCCGATGCCACGATGGTCGCGGTCATTGATGGTGCGATAGTGACTCTCCACATAGTTCATCAAATCGCCTGTGATGTCATCACCCACCACATCGCGCATCATGCCCATACCGCCGAAACCGCCAAATCCGCCAGCAGGAGCCGGTGCTGGAGGCAATAGTTTTGTTGGGTTGCCATAGGGAAGCACGACAATCATCTCAACAGCCTTTCCTTCAGCAATCAGGTTGTCGAGGATGTAGTTCACGCGGCCCACCTTATAATATACTTCTTCCGTATCGGTCGTACCGCTGAGCAGATAGAACACGGGATACTTCTTGTTCTTGTCCGTATCATACTTGGGAGGAAGATAGACGATGGCGTTGTTCACACCTTTCAAACTCTTGGAATAGTAATGGATGTATTCCACCTTGCCGTGTGGTACATTCTTGATGTCATGTGCCAACGAACCAGTCTTTGCAGGAATTTCCAAGAGACTGTTCTTGAAACCCTCGTTAGGGAAGTATTGTGGACAAAGCGGGTCCATCACGCTCACGCCATCCACCACAAAACAATAGGGATACATGTCAGGAGCAGCAGGACCAAGCGTGGCTGTCCACACACCATCCGCGCCTTTCGTCATTGGATTTCTGCCAGCAAACTGCACATCCACCTCCACATTCTTGGCATTGGGGTTCTCATACTTGAAGGTCACTGTGCCATCTGCATTGCAAATAGTGGATTGTTTGACCTTTTGAGCCATGGTGGCGGCTGCACATAAGCAAGCCGCCACACACATGATATATCTGAATGTTTTCATTTCTGTCGTATTTATTTCACTACGAAATCAAGGGTCTGGAGATCTTTATCGAGTGAAGAACTACCATAGAGAATCTGATAACGTCCAGGGCGAGTGGAAAGCTCGTCGATGGATGGATCATAATACTCGAAAGATTCACCATCAAGCGTGATGACAGCCTGTGCAGTCTGACCTGCATTGAGGAAGAGTTTTTGGAAGCCCTTGAGCGACTTGATGGGTGCTTCTGGGTAGTCAAGTGCCTTCACATACACCTGTACGATTTCAGCACCTTCGCGCTTACCCGTGTTGGTCACAGGAACAGTGAGGGTCACCTTGCCGTCAGCAGTCATAGATGACTTAGAGAGTTTGCCCTTACCATACTCAAAAGTAGTATAAGAAAGACCATAACCGAAGGCATACTGCGGTACCCCCTTGAAGTAACGATAGGTGCGGTTCTCCATGCTGTAATCCGTAAATTCGGGCAGGTCATTGTTGGAACGATAGAAAGTGACTGGCAACTTGCCGCTTGGGTTGAAATCGCCGAAGAGCACTTCAGCCAATGCCTTGGCACCACCCTGACCAGGATACCATGCCTGAAGGAGTGCGTCGTACTGTCCCTCCACGCTACCGAATGCAATGGCTGAGCCAGAGCAATTCACGAAGATGACTGGCTTACCTGTGGCATGCATGGCCTTGACAAGACGCTGCTGTACGGCAGGCAGTTCGATGTCAGCCTTGTCACCGCCTTCACCTTCCATACGGGCAGAGATACCACCGATGATGATGATGGCATCCATGTCCTTCACCTCGTTGGCAAGTTCAGTGAACTCGATGAGTTTGCGCTCGCAGATGTCACCACGCAACATGGCAAAGTTACCATTACCATGCTTGTATTCAATCACAACATCGTAGGTCTCGCCAGCCTTCACAGGGAAAGACTTGTAGTTGGCACCACCACGACCGAAGCCGAAGCCAAAGCCACCACGACCGCCGCCCTTAGATTCTTCCACGACGTTGCCGTTGATCTTGAGCACATAACCATTATCAGTGCTGAGCGTGTATTGCATATCACCTGTGAAGGTAGCCTTGTACTTACCAGAAAGACGGACAGACAGCGTATCCTTGCTGACACCCTGAGCAAAGCCCCATGCGCCGAAGGTGGAGAAGTTCAGTTCGTTGTAATAGTTGGTCACGGCAGGCTTGCCACTCAGACTGTTGTTGTTGAAGAATTCAGCCATGATGCCCTTGCCGTCGTTGAATTCCTGCAAGTGGTGGATGGTCGTGTAGCCGTCAGACAGTTCGCAAGCCTTCTTGTAGAACACCTCCGTGTTAGGCAAAGCATTCTTGATGCCCTCAAGCAGTGAATGCTGATGTGCCTTCGTAGGTGTACCGCCATAGTTTCCGTTGAGCAGTTCCACATCGTCGGCATTAGGACCTAACACAGCGATGCGCTTGAGATTCTTCGAAAGAGGAAGCACACCCTTGCTGTTCTCAAGCAGCACCATTGACTCGCGTGCAGCCTGAACGGCGAGGTCGTTATTGGACTCACTGCTGATCACCTCTGGTTTGAGGTTTGCCCAAGGAAGCATCTCGGCTGGATCGAACATACCCAATTCAAAACGTCCGTAGAGTGTCTTGCGCAAGTGATAATCAAGTGTGCTCTCCTGAATGAGACCTTTCTCCAAAGCCTCCGTAAGCACCATGAACACCTTACCGCACTCGAGGTCGGTACCGTTCAACACTGCATCGACAGAAGCCTCCAGTGGACCAGCGTGAGTCTCATGCTGACCACGGTTGTAGAAGTTATTGATTGCATCGCAGTCTGTAAGGACGATGCCATCGTAGCCCCACTTGTTGCGGAGAATGTCAACCAGCAGACGGTCACTCGTACAGCAAGGCTTGCCCTCATAACGGTTGTAGGCACACATCACCTCACGCACATTGCCTTTCTTCACCAATGCCTTGAAAGCCGGGAGATAGGTTTCCCAAAGGTCACGCATGGAGACTGAAGCATTGAAGGAGTGGCGCTGAGGCTCTGGGCCGCTGTGTACAGCATAGTGCTTGGCACAAGCGTGGGTCTTGAGATACTTGTCGTCATCACCCTGCATACCGAGAACGGTCTGCACACCCAAAACGGCATTCAGATAAGGGTCTTCACCACAAGTTTCCTGACCACGTCCCCAACGGGGGTCACGGAAGATGTTCACGTTTGGACACCAGAAAGTCAGTTCCGGGTTGCCAGGATAGTAAGTGACACCCATTGGCACATTGAAGAGTTTAGGGTCATTGTGGTCGGTACGGTTCCAGTTGGCACGTGCCTCGTCAGACACAGTTGAGAACACCTCATACATCTGCTGAGGATTGAAAGCAGCCGCCATACCGATAGGCTGTGGATATACGGTGTAGTCGCCCTGACGCACACCGTGACAAGCCTCGCTCCACCAGTTGTAGGAAGGAATGCCCAGACGATCGACAGAGACGGACTTGTTCATCATCAAACCCACCTTCTCCTCGGGAGTGAGCAGAGAAATAAGGTTCTCCACACGCTCTGCGTAAGAAAGTGACGTGTTCTGATAAGGATACTTCTGTGGAGCAGGTCCCTCGCTGACCATCGCCTTGATGGAAAGCGCACCAAGGGTGTTGCCGTTTTTGTCGAACAATGCCACGCTACGGAAACTCTTCCCGATGGATTTGGCAGGGTTGAACACGACCATCACCGTGGCAGACTGACCTGGGGCTACTGCCTCATCGTCATACTGTGCCAGGATGCACTCGCAACTGGGTTCAGCCTTACCGATGGTAACGGGTGCCTTCGACTTGTTCTTGAATGTGAATGTGTGACAAATGGCGCCTTCTGCCGCATTGACAGTTCCGAAATCATACTCGTAGGAGTCGAACGAAACAGCACTCTTCTTTTGTGCCCAAACAGGTGCTGCAAGGAGCATGGCACAAAAACTAATTGCAAATAGTTTCTTCATTGTTAATGATTTGATAAAAGATAATAATAGGTTTTGGTGACAAAGATACGGAAAAATTAGGAATGAGGAGTCTGGAATGAAGAATTATTTGCCATCTTTGGCATTTTTTATAGGAAATAGTAACAAATCGCTAAACGCCAAACGCTAAACTCAAAACTTTTCCGTACATTTGCAATGTAAACAAACCAAATTGACAATACGCATGAGAATTTGTTATATAGTGGCAATGGTGGCAGAAGCCCAACCATTCATCGAGAGATACGGTATCAGGAAAGTGGAGGGATTTTTCGCCCCACTCCCTTGCGAACTTTATGAGGGAGAAGTGAACAATGTCACGCTCAATGTGGTGCTGAACGGTCAGCAACAAGGCAGCGACCTCGTGGGATGCGAGGCTGCTGCAGTGGCAACCCTCAGTGCCATCCAACGATTGCATCCTGACATTGTGGTAAATTCAGGCACTTGCGGTGCCTTCCGCGAGAAGGGTGCCGACATTGCCGAAGTGTATATCGGCAACGGGGTGATGTTTCACGACCGCCGTGTGCCAGGCGATGACGCATGGGGTACACAGAGCCTTGGCAACTACCCTGTGTGGGAAGGAAGCCCAGCACTGGCAAAAGCATTGGAATTGAAAATGGGCAAGGTCACGACAGGCTCATCGTTGGACATGCAGCCCTGTGACCTTGAGATGATTCAAAAGCATGGCGGGGAACTCAAAGATATGGAAGGAGCCGCTGTGGGATTTGTCTGCTCCTTGTTCAAAACCCCCATTCTCTATGTCAAGTCTGTCACCGACCTCTGTGACAACGGTGCAGAAACTTTCGAAGAGTTCTCCCGCAATCTCCACAGAGCCTGCGACACCCTTCGCACCGCTAACGAAAAAGTGATTGACTACTTAGCAACAAACTTTCGTTAACGGAGTTTATACTCAACTTTCGGAAGTTATTTTTTCAACAACGAATATTCCGAATGTGGCGAATCGTTTTTAATGGGCAAGCCCGACGAATGAAATCCTGCTAATTTCTCCGAATGAGGAACGCCCGCCATTCGTTTTCCTTCGTTGCCGTCCCGCGGCATTGAAAAGAAAATAGATTCGTTTCATTAGTTCTATTCGTTGTTGAAAAAACTGCGAATCCGTGGTTTTATTACTGGCGAGTGTTTAAGACAGACACAAGGTTTTACAAGTGAGCCCTAAATTTACTCCGTATTTACTTGATATTTACTTTCCGGGAAAGCGCCACCGGCGCAACTTCTCACCCCCAACTGTCAACTGTCAACTGTCAACTGACTAATCCTCGTTGGTATTCTCCTCTTCCAGAGAGTGGAACGAACTACCGTCAAAGCAGTGTGTACACACTTGGCACTTCTCAAGTCCTATCGCATTCACAATGGTTTCCAACGAGGAGAACTTGAGGCTGTCGAGGTTGAGTCGATGGGCTATCTCTGCCACCATCGCCTTGTATTCGGGTGAATCGGTTGTGGCATATGCTTTGATGCGCTCAGCAGGCACCTCCACATTCTGTGCCGTCTGTGCATCCGCCAGCATGGTGGCTGTACGCGAATGCGTCTCGAGGTCTTTGATGACACGGCGTGTGATCAACTCCAATTCCGACTTGCTGGCAGAGAAGTTCACGAACGGACAAGCATAAATCAGTGGAGGACAGGCAATACGCATGTGTACCTCCTTCGCTCCCAAATCTTTCAGCACCTTCGTGTTCTCTCTCAACTGTGTACCTCTCACGATGGAATCATCGCAGAAAAGACAACGCTTACCCTTCAGCATATCTTTGTTGGGAATGAGTTTCATTTTCGCCACGAGGTTGCGCACTTCCTGACTTGGTGGCATGAACGAGCGAGGCCATGTAGGCGTGTATTTGCTGATGCCACGCTGATAAGGGATGTGACTGCCGGCACTGTAACCCACAGCCATGCCGATGCCCGAATCGGGGATGCCACCCACACAATCCACTTCCGTTTCGTCCGTTTCGCCCATCACGCGTCCCGTCTCGAAGCGTACCTCTTCCACGTTCTTTCCTTCATACGACGAGGTGGGGAACCCATAATATATCCAAAGGAAGGAACAAATCTGCATCTTCTTGTTGGGCTTGCGCAACTGCTCCATGCCATCGGCACGCAGACGCACAATCTCGCCTGGACCCACAAAGTATGTCGTTTCGTAACCCAAATTAGGGAATGCCGTGTTCTCGCTGGTAGCAGCCATCGCGCCCTCCTTCTTGCCAATGATGATAGGTGTACGTCCCCAAGCATCGCGGGCAGCAATGATGCCATCCTCCGTCAGCAACAACATGGAGCAGGAACCTTTCACAACCTTGAACACATTCTCAATACCTTCCACAAATGTCTTGCCCTGCACAATCAACACACCAATCAACTCCGTCGGATTGATCTTTCCTGACGAGAACTCAGACAGGTACATGTTCTCGTCCAAGAGTTTGGAGGCAATCTCCTCCATATTGTTGATTTTCGCCACCGTCACAATCGCGAAACGCCCCAAGTGACTGTTGAACAGCATCGGTTGTGCATCGGTGTCACTGATGATACCAATGCCCGACTCGCCTTCAAACTTAGACAGTTCCGCCTCAAAACGTGTACGAAAATAAGTGCTCTCCAGATTATGGATGGCGCGGTAGAACCCCTTTTCCTTACTATACGAAGCCATACCTCCGCGTCGTGTACCGAGGTGTGACTGATAGTCTGTGCCATAGAAAAGGTCTGCCGCACATTTTTCCATTGATACGGTCCCAAAAAAACCTCCCATAAATAGTAATGTGTTTGAAATCGGGTACAAAGGTACGAAAAAGTTTAGAGTTTAGTGTTTAGTGTTTAGTGATTTGTTACTATTTCCCATAAAAAAACGACTAAGATGACAAATAATTCCTCATTCCTAACTTCTCATTCCCAATTTTTCCGTATCTTCGCCACACAAAACCTACAAGACCATGAGAAAAAGAGCAGATTATATCCAGAGCATAGAGATCAAGGCTCTGTGGAAAGGTGGCAGGCACATCATCTGGCACTTGCAACCTGACGTGAACATCCTCAGTGGCATCAACGGTGTGGGCAAAAGCACCATCATCAACCATTCGGCACGCACGCTGGCGGAGATTGACCGCGACGAGATTGTGCCGAAAGAGGCTCCACAGGGGGTGACCATCAAACTGATGCCGGAAGATGCAACTTACATCAAGTTTGACGTCATCCGCTCGTTTGACCGCCCTCTGCTGCACAGCGACTTGCTGGAGAAGCTGTCGGATTCGCGGGTGAAGACGGAACTGGATTGGCAAATCTACCGTTTGCAAAAGAGGTTCCTCGACTATCAGGTGAACATCGGCAACCGTATCATCGAACTGCTGACCAGCGGAGACCCCGACGACCAGATGAAGGCTGCGGAGGTGAGTGCGCCCAAAAAGCAGTTTCAGGACATGATTGACGAACTGTTTGCCGACACAAACAAGAAGATTGACAGGAAAAGCAACGAAATCCAGTTTGTGCAGACAAACGGTAACGGAACCACCGAGATGATTACACCCTATCAACTCTCCAGCGGTGAGAAGCAGATGCTTGCCATCCTGCTGACCGTACTGGTGGAGAACCGAGAACCGTATGCCTTGTTGATGGACGAACCCGAAATCTCGCTCCATATCGACTGGCAACAACGCCTCATCGACCTGATACGGCAACTCAACCCGAATGCCCAAATCATCCTCTCCACCCACTCCCCTGCCCTCATCATGGATGGATGGATGAGCAATGTGACGGAAGTGGGAGATATCAGTAATTAAGTGAATAGTGAAAAGCGAAAAATCTAAGTTACTTTTGCAAATGAAAAGCCAACAAGCTGAATGGCAGGTTACTTGAATTTTTCACTTTTAACTTCTATGGCTTATGGCACGTCATTTGCTTTCCAACATCAGTTCCGCCTATATCGAGGCTGCGAACCGTTTGCGACCCAAGACCCGCAAACGGAAGATTGTGGCGTATGTGGAATCGTATGACGACATCTTCTTCTGGCGGGACGTGCTGAGTGAGTTTGAGGACGAGAACACCGCGTTCGAGGTGATGCTGCCCAGCCGAACCAACTTGAACCGTGGGAAGAAAACTGCATTGATGAACAAACTTGGAGAGTCTTTAGGAGGATACATGATTGCCTGCGTGGATGCCGACCTCGACTATCTCTTGCAGCGTCACACACCTTCCTCCCAAAGGATGCTTGACAACCCTTATGTGCTCCACACCTATGCTTACTCCATCGAAAGTTTCCAGTGCTATGCCCCCTCGCTGCACAATGTGTGTGTGATGGCAACCCTAAACGACCGCGACATCTTTAACTTTGAGGAATACCTGCGCCAGTACTCTGAAATCATTTATGAACTGTTTGTCTGGATGGTGTGGTTGCATCGACGTGGACGCTATAATGACTTTCCCCTCACGAACTTCAACAACATTGTGTCGGTGGAGCAACTCAATGTATTCAAGCCCATCGATGCACTTGAACGTGTGCGCAAGCAGGTGAACCGCAAATTGGCTTGGCTTCAGCAACACGTGAAAGATGCCAAGGGGAAACTCACCCCGTTGAAACAGGAACTTGCCGAACTCGGGGTGAGAAAAGACAACACCTATCTCTTCATCCAAGGGCACCACCTGATGGAAAATGTGGTGGATGCCGCTCTGACCCCCGTGTGCACCATCCTTCGACGCGAACGGGAAAAAGACATCAAGATGCTGGCACGGGGCAACAGCCAGCAGATGAACAACGAACTCTCCTGCTATTCCCACAGCCAGTTCCAACCAGCCCAGATGCTACGTCGCAACACCCAATATAAGGATTGCGACGCCTATATTATGCTACGGAACCAAGTGGCTGATTTCTTGCAGAGACAACAGAACAAGAACTAAGTACAGGGGATGTCGAAAATGAAACGTGCTCCTTCTGTGTAGGTGGAATCGAGCACAAGTGTGCCTCCCAACAAATGTGCATATTGTTGAGACAGTCCAAGTCCAAGTCCTAACCCTTCGCTGAAACTGTCAAGTTTGACGAAGGGAATAAACACATGGTCACGCTCCGCCTCGGTGATGCCCACACCTTTGTCCTCGATGACGAAGCGCAGGGTGGTGCTGTCCATCAATGTCAGCGTCATGCCCACTTCTTTGCCTGACGCGAACTTCTTCGCGTTGATGAGCAATTCTCTCAAGACTCTGTTGAGGTAGAGACGGTTGGTGTGTATCGTGAAGTGGTCGGGCAGGGTTGTCGTGAAGTTCAGAACCACGTCGTGCGGTGCTTTCTCTTCGAACGACTTGATGACGTTCTGCACCGCAGGAATGACCTCCACCTCCTTGGACAAATCGAGTTTCTGCCCGCCATCCATGCGGGACACATCGAAAATCATCGTGGACATACGCTGAATCGTGTCTGCGTTCTGCTTCATGGTCTCCGCAAAGTTCACCACTTCCTCTTTGGGCAGGAGGGTGAAGGTCTCGCGCAACACTTGCATGAAGCCTGCTATAATGTTGAGGGGTGTGCGTATCTGAAGGGACACGTCATGGATGAACGCGGCTTTCCGTCGGTCGGAATCTTCTATGAGGGCGTTGGCGGTCTGCAGTTCGCTGTTGCGCCTTTCGGCCTCATCGTTCACCCGCTGTATGTCGCTGATGTTTGCATTGATGGACTGCTGCATCTGTACAAAACTGTTTTGCAGATGCCCTACCACATCGACGCGGTTGCTTGAAGGGAGGGGCTTGTGGTAGTGTCCGGCTGTGATGTGGCGTGACTGCTGTGCCAGTTGGTCGAGCGGACGGATGAAATGCTGGACTATTTTCCAACAAACTATAAGCATCAGCACCAAACCGATGACAAGCAGCGGGATGAGGATGTAGCCCAAACGGTTGTAGCCTGCAAAGATCTCACTTTCAGGACAGACGAGGGCGATGCTCCATGTGGTGCCTTTCAACGGCTGATAGAACACGATGCAAGGTTTCCCGTCCACATTGACACGCATGTTTCCAGTCTTTCCCGAGGTCATTTCGTGTCCCAACACAATGATGTCGTGATGTTTATGGGCATCAACGGATGAGAATATGCTCTCCTTCACCAATTTCAACCTGTCGGGGTGGACAAAATAGCGTCCGTCTGTGCCAAGCATCATGCAGTAAGAGTGAGGATACGGCTTTTCGGCAGTGATGGCACGGGAAAGCCATTCGATGGAAAGGTCTGTGGAGATGACGCCAATGAAGTCGCCCTGCGGATTCTTCAAAGGCTTGCAATAAGATGCAATCATGACGGGAGATGAGAGTGTCCCCTCATTGAAGTCGTTGAAGGGATCGACCCAACATGCCTCATTCCGCTCACGAGGAGTCTTGTACCACACCTTCTCATAATAGTTGTACTTTCCTTCGATGACGGTTTCTATCGTGTCGTGCCCCCTCAGAGAATAGACGGAAAAGGGGGTGCCGAACTGAGGGAAGAATGCGGGTTCCATGGTGATGGAGCATCCGTTGACATTGGGATTGAGTTCAACCACACGACGAGTGTAGTTGTAAAGGGAATCGGGCTGGAGATTTTTGATTGCCAACCATTCCATGTTGTCGGTGGCTTTTTCCACTTCGTTAAGGTATCCCGTCACCCGCAAGGCGGTGTTCTCAAGCATGCGGGTGGCATGTTCCATCGCCTCCTGCTTCACGAGCTGCCGTGAGCGTTGGAAGAGGAAGCCGAGGCTGAGGACGAACACCATCACCACAAATAGCAAGATGCCTAAACTCAGTTTCAGCGACAACGAGCGGTTGATATGGAAGAATACGCTTTTCATGAGTTCGGTCTATTTTTTGTTTCGCTTTCTTCCCCTGCAATTCGGTCGAGTACAGACGAGGCCGTCTTGTCCTCGCCGTCCTTCCTGTTCTTCTTGGGGATGTCAAGCATCTGGTCTAACAAATCAGTGATAGTCTTCGTGTGGTTCATCACATCCTCCGACATGGACACGACATCTTCCTTCTTCAATTCGGCATGACGTGCCGACAAGTCATCGACAATGGCCACGATACCTTTGATGGGCAGAATCATCTTGTCAGCAATCTTATGGATAAGATTCATCTTTATGTTGTCAGCATCCTTCACCTCTTCATGGATAGCACCCAAAGTTTCATTTTGCTCCTTGAGGTTACGGGACAACTTCCTCATCTGCTGAATGTGGCGATACAGAGATGTCTGCATGGCACCAAAACTGTTTTGCAACACACCTATCTCATCCGTCCTGTTCGTGGAGGGTATCGTGCCCGAATAGTTGCCTCGCGCAATGCGCTGTGCCGACTTTGCCAACATGTTGAGCGGAGCCAATTGGCGGCTGACGAAACAGAAGCAGAAGGACACAATCAACACGATGCCCAGCAGGATGATGACTGTCATGTAGGATTGCTGCCGGTGGCTGGCTTCGAAGATGTCGCTTTCAGGACAAACTATGCAGGCACTCCAATGCTTGTTGTTGAGCGATTTGAAAAGCACGTATGAGTCCTTGCCGAACAAACGGACAGAGCGGCATCCCGACTCGCCTGCCAGCATGGATTCCACAAGTTCCCCCACTCGCTCGTCGGGTTCCTGTCTGGCAACATCACGCAACATGCTATGGTAGAGTTTCGTGCTGTCAGGGTGGATGATGTAGGAACCCTGCACACCCAACATCATACAATAGGAATGGGGGAAAGGCTTCGAGTCAAGCACGACACGGGACAGCCATGCCACTGAAATGTCGGCAGCCATCACACCCACAATGCTCCCCTGCTTGTCATGGATGGGCATGCAGCAAGACACCACAGTGGAGTTGACGGTGTCATTTGGCGCATGTGGCCGCACCCAGCAAGTCAAGTTCTCCTGCTTGGGTATATTGTACCAATTGACCTGCCAATAAGGCACATCGCTAAACATGTCCGGCTCAATCACCAATGGGTCATGAGTAAGCATGATTTCATCCTTGTCTTCCTCCATGCGGTAGGTGTACGTGATATAGGACTCACCCTTCTCCTTGTAGTAGCCTGGCTCAAAAGCAATGGCACACCCCATGATGTCGGGATTGCTCTCCAGCATCTTCACGCTATACGTCACCATCGCATCGGGATTGTCCAGATGCTGCTCTACATTCCAAAGCATGTTTCTCGTCGCCACTTCCACTTTGTGCAACTGATTGTCAATTTGCAGCACCTTACCATCAAGCATCTGCTGTGTCTTTGCCAATGATTCCTGTTCAATTGCATGGTGGGAGTATCGGAACATAATGACAAGGGCAGCCACAAACAAGATGGTCACCGACATCAATACCCATAAGCTGATTCGTGCAGAGAGTGTTTTACGAAAATATTGAACTATTTTAATCAAAGGCTTCTTTCTGTTATAATACAACAAGAATTTCTTATTCCTGTTTTGAGCGCAAATATACAAATTTTATGTATATAAGAAGAATTTTTTTTCAAAAAAATGTTGTTCCTTCATAAAAAAACATCGTTCGGGCATGATTGCGAGTGCCTTTTTCTGACTTTTCCGCAAAGAACGGGAAAAAGCGGGACTGCACCCATCAAGGCACAGTCCCGCTTGCATGTTCATCACAAAGTGACAAAAAATCACTTCACCTTCAGACGAATCACGTTAGCCGAATAAGGTTCAACCGTCAGTTTCATCTTCTTCGCAATCTTGACATCCTTCGTCTGAGGAGCCACAGGCTGAGCGTCGAAGTTGTTCTCAGCATCAATCGAGGCATTGCTGATGGTGGTCATCGGAGCCACAGATGGGAAGCCCTTGAACTTGCCCAAGTCGATGGTGGCAGTCTTTGCTTCAGCAGCGGCATTGATGAGTTTAATGTACAACTCACCCTTCTCCGTGTTGAGCACAGCCGAAGTGCCTTGATACTTGTCACCGCCCTCGAACTTAGCCACATCGCCATAGTAGTAGTCGCCAGAAGTGGTGCCGAACATCTGCTGCACGTAGTAACTGCAAGTGTAGATGACCTTCTCGTTGTCGAAGTAGATGAGGTCAGGATTCCAACTCTCGTGGTTCTTCTTGCAGAAGAGAGGAGCATAACTTGTCATGGTCACCACGTCGCCGTTTCGTTCGATGCCAAGAAGATAGAGACCTTCGTAAAGCGCATCAGCCAGTTTCTTATCCTTAGCGGCATATTCACCCAAATAAACCTTTGTCTTGCGGTCGCGTGGGTAGTTGTCATAGTTGGCCTGGTTGTCGAGGAAGTAGTTGCGTGGCTCGTAGTAGTGCTCATCCAGAATGTCCACACCTGTCTCTTCTGCAATCCTCCAACCGTTCTCGAAGTCAGGATTGCCCTTGTGAGAGCCAGGACCTGCTGTGCCGACAATCACAATGTCAGGATATTTCGCACGTACACGATCATATATGTACTTGAAACGCTCCTCAAACTCCTTCGTAATCTTCTCCTCGTTGCCGAGACCCAGATACTTCAGGTTGAAAGGCTTGGGGTGACCTGCTTCCGCACGCACCTTACCCCACTTGGTGTTCACGTCGCCGTTTGCCCACTCAATGAGGTCAAGCGCTTCGTTCACCCATTCATCCATCTCGCTCATAGGCACAGCATCCTGAGCCTGAGTGCGCATGCTCCAGCCACCATTCGTACCCTGGCAGTTCACGCCACAAGGAAGAATAGGAAGTGGCTCCATGCCAAGGTCTTCGCAGAACTGGAAGTACTCATAGTAACCGAGACCCATTGACTGGTGATAGCCCCAAGTGTTCTTCAAGCCGCGACGTTGCTCCTTCGGACCCACCGTCGTCTTCCAGCGGTAAGTGTCCCAGAAACCGTCACCGCCACCATGCACCACGCAACCGCCAGGGAAACGCATGAACTTAGGCTCCAGACCTGCCAGCGCCTCAGCGAGGTCCTTGCGCAAACCATGACCCTTGTAAGTGTCCTGTGGCATCAGCGAAACCATATCAATGTCAAGGTCGCCCTGAGTCAGCACCAAAATCTGCAAACTGGCATTTGTGCAGTCCTCCGCTGACGTCAGCGTGGCCTCATATTTTTTCCAAGCAGCGTCACCCACATTCAGCGTGGTCTCAGCCAACACGGTAGGCTGAGCGCCCCATCCCTGTCCTGGCTTCACCAGCACCACACGCACCTGCTTTGCAGCACCAAAGTTGCGGAAGAACACGGAGAAGTCATACTTCGCACCAGCCTTCACGCTGATGCCGTCGAAACCGTCGTTCTCCAAGCCAAAGCCCTTCCAACCTGCATAGTCGTAATACTCCTTCACACGCTCCGTGTGCAGACGCATATAGGTAGGGTTGTTAGGATGGATGGGGTTGTCCATGCGTACCTGCAACATACCCAGCGAATGACCCGGACGTGCCGTTTTCCATGATGTACCAGGCCCCCATCCGTCACGCTCGTTAGGATTGTACTCAAACGAGCCATTCTCTATCAACTCAGCATACAAACCACCATCAGCCGAGTAACTGATGTCTTCGAAGAAGATGCCGATGAGTTCCTTACTGATTTTCTTACCTCCTGCAGGAGCCTTCACTTTCTGAGCCGAAGCCGACAGCGGTGCTCCCAAAAATGCTGCAAGCGTAACAGCCTGCATAACGTTTCTGAATGACATAAGTTATTAAGTTTTTGTGTTGGTTATTAAGTTTTCGGGCACAAAGATACAAAAAAGTTGAAAGTTGAAAGTTGAGAGTTGAAAGTTTTTTTTATTTGATGTCTTTTTTTCTTGAAAAAGTAACAATTCCTCATCCTTTTTTCTTTTTTCATTTTCTCATTCTTTCATTTTTTCATTTTTTTCCCTACCTTTGCACCTCAAAACTTAAAAACTTAAAACTCAACATAATGAAAGATTTCGTACAAGAACTCACATGGCGTGGAATGATACACCAGATGATGCCCGGCACTGACGAACTGCTCAAGAAGGAGCAGGTGACGGCATACCTCGGAATCGACCCCACCGCCGACTCTCTCCACATCGGACACCTTTGCGGCGTGATGATGCTCCGCCATTTTCAACGTTGCGGCCACAAGCCCCTCGCCCTTATTGGCGGTGCCACAGGCATGATTGGCGACCCTTCGGGCAAGAGCACCGAGCGCAACCTGCTCGATGAGGAGACCCTGCGCCACAATGTCGCTTGCATCAAAAAGCAACTCTCTCATTTCCTTGATTTCGACAGCGATGCACCCAACCGCGCAGAACTGGTGAACAACTACGACTGGATGAAGGACTTCAAGTT
The DNA here is from genome assembly GCA_900316975.1 of uncultured Prevotellaceae bacterium. GTDB lineage: Bacteria > Bacteroidota > Bacteroidia > Bacteroidales > Bacteroidaceae > Minthosoma. The sequence goes on from ONFA01000008.1 coordinate 68,310, forward strand.
CCTCGACTTTGTCAGGGACATCGGCAAGCACATCACCGTCAACTACATGATGGCAAAGGAATCCGTTCAGAAGCGTCTCAATGGTGAGGCACGCGACGGCCTTTCCTTCACAGAGTTCACCTACCAACTCCTTCAGGGTTACGACTTCTACTACCTCAACGAGCATAAAGGCTGCAAACTCCAACTCGGAGGTGCCGACCAGTGGGGCAACATCACCACTGGTTCTGAACTCATCCGCCGCATGAACGGCAAGGAGTGCTTTGCCCTCACCTGCCCACTCGTGACGAAGAGCGACGGCAAGAAGTTCGGCAAGACCGAATCGGGCAACGTGTGGCTCGACCGCAACTACACCTCACCTTACCAGTTCTACCAGTTCTGGCTCAATGTGCCCGACGAGGATGCCAAGCGCTACATCAAGATTTTCACCTCATTGGAGAAGGAAGAGATTGATGCCCTTATCGCCGAGCACGACACAGACCCTGGTCGTCGTATGCTCCAGAAGCGACTTGCCGAGGAAGTGACCGTCATGGTTCACTCTCGCGAGGACTACGACATGGCTGTCGAAGCCTCCAACATCCTTTTCGGCAAATCAACCAAGGAGAGCCTTCTTAAACTCGACGAGCAGACCTTGCTCGATGTCTTTGCCGGTGTTCCCCACTTCGAAGTTTCCAAGAGCCTTTTCGAAGGCGAAGGCGTGAAACTTGCCGACCTGACGGTTGACCACGCGCAGGTGTTCCCCAGCAAGGGCGAAGTGAAGACACTCGTCAAGGGCGGTGGCGTGAGCGTCAACAAGGACAAGGCATCAGCCCCCGATCAACTGCTCACCGCAACCGACCTGCTCGACGGCAAGTACCTTCTCGTGCAACAAGGCAAGAAAAAGTACAGTCTCATCATCGCAAAATAAAACATACGCTACGATACACCACACCGTCACGCCCACTTTCCAACAAGCACGAGCATCATTTTGACATGTGGATTACCTTTTCAGGATGTCCGTCATGGTATCATTGGATACATGGCGGACATCCTTTGAATGTTTTACAAAGAAATCATGTTAAAACATCAATATTTTTTCATTTCTTACGTGGTATTTTCTTGTAAAACGTATATACATCACCATTCTGGTATTTATATTCAACCAATCCTTTGGACTTGCTCCAAATGAAGTATTTAGTAACTTCTTCAAAATTGTCCGCAACGCTTGAATAACGATTACCAATAACAAATGCATCATCATACACCACCCCTTCTTTTTCATATATCTCAAAGTCTTTCGGAGAGAGTTTGTTATACG
>ONFA01000004.1 GCA_900316975.1 uncultured Prevotellaceae bacterium
AAGACCTGTTCAAGCCTCTCAAAGAGACTGCCAAGCTGGATGATGGGCAACTCTATTTTGACTTCAAATTTGATTAACATATATTAAGAGACACTAGTGTTATTTTTTCAAAGTTTCAAATTATATTAGATGTGCGCAAGCCTTCAAATTGCTTGTGCAGTAGCCTCTAAAATACTTGTGCAGGACATGTACAAATGCATGTGGCGAAGAAGTAATAATGGATATGGAAGGTATAAAATACAAAAGAAGCACATCCATTGGACATGCTTCTCTATTGTCTTTATATTGTTATGCTACATGGGGCTGAGTTTTATCACCCTCTTCGTGCCTGTTCGATGAGTGCTTTCTGCTGGTCGGTCAGATTGGCAGGAATGGTGACATCGAAGACAATGATGAGGTCTTTGGGTGTGCCGTCACTCTTGGTGCCGCCCTTCCCTTTCAGACGCACTTTCTTGCCCGGCTGGGTGCCTGGTGCCACTTTCAGTTTGTATTTGCCATAGGTACTGCTGACGATGAGTTCACCGCCGAGGATGGCTGTCCACACATCGATTGAAACATGGGCTTCCACTTCGGAAGGTTCGGCAGAACGACGTGTGGCACGTGCTCTACGCCCTCCTCCCATGCTTCCAAAGATTTGCTGGAAGAAGTCACTCATGCCACCTTCTCCGCTCATGTTGAAGGAGAAGCCTTCAAAGGGATTACCTCCTCCTCCATCAGTGCCGAAACCTCCGAACTGCTCTGCCTGTTTCCAGTTCTCACCGTATTGGTCATACTTGGCACGTTTTTCAGGGTCATTGAGCACTTCGTATGCCTCGTTCAGCATCTGGAACTTCGCCTTGGCTTTGGGGTCGTCAGGGTGAAGGTCGGGATGAAACTGTTTGGAACGCTTGCGGTATGCCGCCCTTATGTCTTTCTGAGGGGTGTCCTTAGGGATGCCCATCACTTTGTAATAATCTATAAATGCCATAATTTCAGTGTTTTTTTCAACAAAGAAGCACAACAAAAAAGATGCCAATAAGGAGATTCTCGGTAAAAAACTGAAAATTTAAAACTAAAAGTGAATATTTCCATGAGCCAAAGAACTGGTAACTGAAACTTTTAGTTCTTAGTTTTTAACTATTAACCCGAATCGGTCATTAGGCCACTTCGTGGCTCTGTCGTAAAACAAATTTGAATAATTATCATAATTTCACCCACTAATTTCTATAATTATGATAATTTAATTATGGTAATTTGTTTCTTAATGACCCATTTGGGATTAACTTTTTTTTCGTACCGTTGGCTTCGCCGAAGGTACTCTCGTTCGACAATAAAAAAGAAAAAAGGTTTTTTCTTTTTGTATTGTTCTCACTTATTCGTACCTTTGCAAACTGAATGAGCACACAAACGAAACATCTGAAAATTATTTTCACGACGGACGTTCACGGAAATTACTTCCCTTACGACTTCCGTCATGACCACTGGGGTAAGGGAAGCCTCCAGAGGGTGCATGCGTTTGTGGCAAAGGTGGTTCAAGAGAACCCTGGCAATATGCTTTTAGTTGATGGAGGAGACATGTTGCAAGGTGAACCGACTGCTTATTATTTCAATAATCATTGTGAGAACTCCCGACATCGAGTGGCTGACATCTGCAACTACATCGGGTATGACGTGGCTGTGATTGGCAATCATGACATTGAGATGGGTAAGCATATTTATGACAAATATGTGAAGGAGTGCAGTTTCCCCATCTTAGGTGCCAATGCCATCAACATTGACACTGGTGAGCCTTATTTTCAACCTTATGAGGTGTTCTACCGTCAAGGGCTGAAAATTGCGGTGATTGGTTTCATCACACCAGCCATTCCGCATTGGATTCCGAAGGAAATCTGGAAAGGACTCCGTTTTGAAGACATCCGTGAGAGTGCTGAACGATGGGTAAAAACAGTGAAGGAGGAAGAGAACCCTGACTTTATTATAGGTCTGCTGCATTCTGGTATGGATGAAGGTATTGTGACAGATGCTTACAAAGAGAATGCGACACGGGAAACTGCCGAGAATGTGGAAGGCTTCGACTTGATCCTATATGGGCATGACCATGCGAGCAACATGGAGGAAGTGACCACGAAGGGTGGACGTAACGTTCCTTGTATCAACCCCGGATGTTATGCTTATAGCGTAGCGGTTGTTGATGTGGATTTCCGCATAAACGAACAAGGCAAGGTGACCAGTCATGAAACGCTGTGTACCCTCAACTATATTGGTACGTTGCACAACCAACACGCCAATTCTTTCCGCCGTCATTTTGCATACCCATTTCATGAGGTGAAGCGTTTTGCCGCTGAAAAGATAGGCACATTCCTCAATCGTGTGGATGTGACGGATGCCTATTTCGGTTCGTCTGCCTATATTGACTTGATTCAAGATTTGCAGTTGAAAGTGAGCGGTGCCGACCTCTCGTTCAGTGCCCCACTCTTCTTCAATGCTTCTATTGAGGCTGGCGACATCAAGGTGAGCAACCTTTTCGACCTCTACCGATTTGAAGACCACCTCTACACTCTGCTGCTCACAGGGGAGGAAATCAAGAACTATTTGGAAATGAGTTATGCGGCATGGACACAGCAAATGCACTCTCCTAATGACCCCATGTTGCTCATCAGTCCTATGAAGGGGAATCCAGAGCGTATGGGTTTTAAAAACTTTATCTTCAACTTTGACTCGGCGGCAGGCATCCACTATGAGGTGGATGTCACAAAGCCCGAAGGCGACAAGGTGCACATCTTGAGCATGGACGACGGAAAGCCTTTCCTGATGAACGAGACATACACTGTGGCCATGACGGCCTATCGCGCCAATGGCGGTGGCGAACTGCTGACGAAAGGGGCTGGATTGTCGAAAGAAGAGATGGACTCACGCATCCTCAGTGTGAGCAAGTACGACATTCGCCACTATCTGATGGAATATGTGAAGGAATTGGGGACCATCAATCCTCAACCTAAGAAACATTGGCGATTTGTGCCAGAAGATTGGGTGGCACAAGCAGTAGAGAGGGAAAGAAAAATCCTGTTCGGCAATTCTACACCTGAAGAAGATTCCTTATAATTCCCCAAGCAATAAATAATATAATGTACACGCGTGCAAGGACAGGATGTTCCACTGCACGTATGAAATTGTCGCCGCGAGGAATCCGTTTCAGCGCTTCTGCCACAAATAAGGCAATCACATACGGAATGCTGACCACAAAGAAGTAGTTGTACGACAAGGCTTCAGTAAATTTCCCATGCAACAAGGCATGGAGGGCACGTTGAAGTCCACATGCAGGACAATTCCATCCCGTCAATAGACGGAATGGACATTTTGGCATCCACACAGACTTAATCGGGTCGAATAGCGTATAAACGACAATACCCCCCACCATCAGCAGGAGGAATATCAGCAACCAGAAGAAGGATGATTTGGATTTAGTTGGCTCCACTCCACAATGATGCAAAGACTGCAGCTCCGACAAACAAGAAATAAAAGAGGGCTATTAGTATTCCTACCACTATAGATGCCACAATGCCTATCATAGCCCATTGGAAAGCACTCTTGGATGCAGCAAGCGCACCTGCATAATCGCCTGCATAATAGAGTCCATCAACTTTTGCGGCATAGACAATACTCACAATACCAAAGGGCATGCAAAATAAGACTGTTGTCAACACTGCCAGCACCATATTGCTGTCTGGCTTAGACATAGGAGATTGCTGAGGAGTTGGATTGTCAATTTGTTCCATAAGAAAGAGAGTTGGGAGTTTAGAGTTTAGAGTTTAGTGTTTAGAGTTTAGTGTTTAGAGTTTAGTGTTTAGAGTTTAGTGTTTAGAGTTTAGTGTTGGGAGGAGTGTTCCTGATGCCTTCTTGAGTTGCACATAAGCCAACTGCAATTGGCAACGGGCATTGACGAGATTGGCATTGCATTGCTGCCATACCGCCTGCGTCTCCAGATAGTCACTCAGTGTCTCAAATCCCACTTCATACTGCTGTTTAGACAGCCGCATGTTCTCTGCTGCCTGTTCGAGAGCCACCTCGCAAAGATGCTGCTCCGTCTGGGCTTCTTCGTAGAGATTCAGACATTGGGAATAGTCAAGCTGCATCTGCTCGTCAAGGTCTTGTTGCTCCAACTGCGCTATTTGGTATGCTGCCTTGGCCGAACGTACCTTATTGCTGCCTCCGCCGAAAAGGTCGAGAGGCATCTTTACAGCCACACCCACAGTGAAAAAGCCATTGTCTATCAGACGTTTTCCCACCAATTCGCCTCCATTGGCATAAGTGTAGGTGGCTCCCAATGCCACATCGGGCAGATAGTCGCTTCGGGTCAGTTTGATGTTCTGACGTGCCAATTCTGTTTTATTTTCGAGGATGACATGCTCCGGGCGCACCCCCATGACGGGGATGGAGGACTGTACTGGAAGGCTGGAATCCGTCACCACATCTACCGCACTGTTGAGTGGCAAACCAATGATATGACACAGATTCATCAGAGCCAACTTGTAGCCATTGTCGGCTTTTTGGATGGAAAGTTCCGCTTCGTTCAATTTGACTTGCACTTTCATGATGTCGTTGCGGGTGCTCATGCCGTGACGGAAGGCACCTTCCACGTTCTTTTTCAGTTCCTCAAGCAGAGTCTTGTAACTTCGAGCCACTTTCCCCATATCCTTTGCCTTGATGGCCAAGAAATAGGCTTCATGGGTCTTCACCACAACCTCCGACTCTGTAAGGCGGATATTTTCGTTGGCCATGTTGACTCCCAGTTTCGACATCTGATAGGCTGTTGTGATTTTACCCCCTATATAGATGGGTTCCATCATGGATATGCCGCCTACAAACATATTCTTGATTTTCCACTTCATAGACTGTGACGGGAAATCTGCATACTGATTTAGCGTGTAAGTGCCATCAGCATTCATCGTCACGTTAGGCATGAATTTTCCTGTCGATTCCACATAATTATATATAGGAAGGTGACCACCGTTCATTGCGAAATTCCCTTTGGCTGTACTGTAAAAGTCGATGGCCATGAGATTGAATTGTGGAAAGAAGTTGGCCTTGTAAACCTTTGAATCAAAGCGTGTCTGCTCCAGTTTCAACTTGGCTGAAGATAATGAGCGGTTGTGTTCAAGAGCCTTGTTCACACATTCGTCCAACGTGAGCGTCTGCGCCCCCACCCTTCCACACACGGCGCACAGCATGAAGCTAAAAATATAGAAAGAACTTTTATTCATTGTTTTTATTGTTGAGTCAAAAATGTACTATTTCACCTTGAAGAACATTGCATAAAGCACTGGGATGAAGATGAGCGTGATGAGCGTGCCCATGAAGAGTCCTCCCATGATGGTGACGGCCAACGAGCCGAACATGGAGTCAGGCACTAATGGAATCATGCCAAGAATGGTCGTAAGACTTGCCATCATCACAGGGCGCAGACGTGATTTGGAACTTTGAATAAGTGCCAAACGAGGTTCAATGCCTTGCGATATTTCTAACGTGATTTCATCCATGAGGACTATTCCATTCTTTATCATCATACCAATCAGACCAAGCACACCGACAATTGCAACGAATCCGAACGGTTTTCCCGTCAGCATCACCACGGGAATAACACCAATAATCACCAATGGAATGCAGCAGAAAATGATGGCAGGTTTCTTGTAGTCCTTAAAAAGCATCACCAGAATGAGCAACATGATGACGATGCAGATGGGGAAGCCATTGAAGAGATACTTCATGGATTGGTCGGAAGCCTTCTTCTCTCCTTCCCATGAGAAGGTGTATCCTTCTGGAAGTGATATCTTTTCTATTTCTTTTGCTATCGCCTTGCGAGCTGCCTCTGTACCCACACCTGGACAAGGCGAACACTGTAGCCGCTGAGTTCGCTGTCCGTTATTACGTACCACAACCGGCTCTTCCCATTTGATGTCGATTCCGTGAGACACCTGTTTGAGTGGTGTGGTTTGTATCAGATTCTCTACAATCTGGTCACGGGTAACTGTACCAGCCATCAATTTCTGTATCGTTGAGCGGTTCAAGAACTGGCCAACATTTGGAATGGTGCCAAACACGTAGGCGTTCTCCAAATTTTCCACATTTTCACCATTCTCGTCGGTACACTTCACATAGATGTTTTCTGGATTGATGCCATCGTAGAAAGTGCCAATTGGCATCCCGCTTGTATATGCCATCATAGAGAGTGCCACATCGTTGCGCGACAGACCACTATTTCGTGCTGATGCTTGGTCGTAGTCGATGCTCAGCACAGGCACCAGAGGCTCCCAATCAGAGGTGGCGAGATACACCTTGTCTGAAGCCTCCACAATGGCTCTTGCGGAATCTGTCAGTCGGTGCAGTACCGCCGGGTCAGGACCGCTGAAACATGCCTCAATCGGATACTTCTTGAACATTAGGTTATATCGTTTGAACTTTACATAAGCATCGGGATAGAGGTCATTGATTTCCTTTTGTAGGGAATCAATATGCTTCACCAATTCCGATGGAGATGTGAAATCAATAATCAGTTCACCGTATGCCAAAGATGGCGTGGCAATGGAACGCACCAGATTATAGCGTGAAGGGGTTCCACCTACTGATGTTGTGACATGCTTGATGTAGTCACGCTTCATTAGCATTTGACGAATTTCTTCCAAATCGCGTGCCGTTTCTGTGGAATTATATCCCTCGGGCAATTTGTACTCCATGTACAACTGGTCGTACTCCATATCAGGGAAGAATGCCTGATTGACGAACTTGTAGCAGAAGGCACTCAAAGCCAGCAGTACCACGGCGCAGACAATAGTTGTCTTTCGATGCTTCAAACCAAAAACCAACACATTTTCCAGTACGTCGTATGATTTGCCTTGATAAAGTTCCGTGTTCTTCTGCTCGTCCTGCATTTCCACTTTCTTAAACATGCGATTGCTCATCACAGGCACATGAATCAATGCCAAAATCCAACTGAGCAGCAAACTTACGGCAATAACGATGAAGAGGTCGCGTACATATACACCAGCCGTATCAGGACTCATGAAAATGGGCAAGAATGCTAATATGGCAATCAGTGTTGCCCCCAACAATGGCATGGCTGTTTTCTGTCCGATGGAAGTCAAGGCTTCCACACGTGGCTTTCCCAATTTCATGTCCACCATGATGCCATCGACAATCACAATGGCATTATCGACCAGCATACCCATCGCCAAAATGAAACTGGCAAGTGACACACGCTGCAAGGTGCCATCAAAACCCTTCAGGACTAAGAAGGAACCAAACACAATAACCACCAAACTAGAACCAATGATATAACCGCTTCTCCATCCCATGAAGAATACAAGCAGCAACACCACAATCGCTACTGATTCGAACAAATTGACGAGAAAGGTGTTGAGAGCGTCATTCACACGTTCTGGCTGAAAAAACACCTTCTGACATTCGATTCCTGCAGGAAAACGTTTCCCCACTTCCTCTACAACGTCCTCTACTTTTGTACCCACTTTTAAGATGTCATAATCAGCCGAGCAAGCAATGCTGATACCCAACGCACGAGTTCCGTCGTATGACATCTGATTACGAGTCGGCACCTCATAAGCCTTCACCACTGTGGCTATGTCCTTGATGCGTAACTGGTCGTCATCATGTCCCTGAATCAGCATGTTGGCAATGTCGTCAACATTGTTAAACTTGTCATCCACCGTCACACGAATCCGCCGGTTACCATTGTCATAGTATCCAGCATAGTCAGTCTTGTTTTGATTGTTGAGCGTTAGAATAACCTCCGTAGGCATTACTCCAAGGTTCGCCATCTTGTCTTCGCAAAGTTCGATGTTGATGCACTGGTTGCGTTTTCCGTAGATTTCCACACGGCTCACCCCATCAATCTCGCTTACACTTCGTTTTATGAGTTCCGCATAGTCGTTCAGTTCCTTATCACTTTGTCCGTCACCCTTTAGCGCATAAAACATACCAAAAACATCGCCAAAATCGTCCCTGACCTGAGATGTCGAAGTGCCTTGTGGCAACTTGCTCTGTGCATTAGCCACTTTCCGACGAAGCATGTCCCATTGCTGTTCCACACTCTCGTCAGGAACCGTTGTCAGCAACTCCACAGTGATTAGGCTCAAGTCTGCAAAACTTGAGGATTGTATGTTATTGATGGTAGACATCTCTCGAATACTCTTCTCCAGCGGATCGGTCACTTCCAGTTCCACCTGATGTGATGATGCACCCGGGTAGGTCGTTATCACCATTGCCTGTTTCACCTTAATGGCAGGATCTTCCAATTTTGACATTGAGCCATAGGCCAGCAATCCGCCCACCACCAATATTGCTACCAGAAAATTGATGAGTTTGCTATTATCTAATGCCCATTTGCTTAAATTCATAATCTTTCAATAATCAATTATCAATTGTCATAACAATCCACCTACATTCGAAGAGGCAGGCTTTTCTAATTTTCTCACTTTCTGTCCGTCCTGAATGTGATGAACACCTGAAACCACAATGCTTTCTCCTGGCTTCAAGCCACTCCCTATCTGTATAGTCCCATCGCGCTTGACGCTTGTTACTGTGACTGCACGTGCTTTCACATGGCCAGAATCTTCGCTATAAACAAACACTTTTGTGTTCCCTTCTGTATTCAGTACTGCAGAAGAAGGAACATACACTATCCCTAAGTTTTCATTGCCAGTCCTCTCCGCATACACCATAGTCGTCATGCCTGGTGTAATCTTCTTGTGATCGATTGTGCCAGCAAACTTCAGACGAACCGTATAGAGTTGAGAGGAATTGGCTTCTTGGCTGACCCGTGCAACAGATAAAGGGAATACTTCATCACCTGTTACGTCAAAACGGCAGCCGAAACTTGTAAACTTTTCGATGTCGGCAAAATCAGATGCACTTATTTTGATTTCCACCTCCGTGTCGCCGTCGCCAAACACACTCACCACCGGCATGCCTGCCCCAACCGTCTCACCACTCTCATGAAACTTCGTTTGTACATAGCCGTTGATAGTGCTTCTCAATCGTGTGTCAGCTAATTGATTGCGGTGATTTGCCAACTTCTGTGTGATTTGCTGAAGCCCATAGCGCGCTTTGTCATTGTTGCTGGCAGTTGTGTTCCCTTCCGCATAGAGTGCCATCACGCGTTCTGCGTCTGCTTTCACCTGCTCATACTCAGCTTGTGTGGCAGCCAGCTGAACTTGGTAGTCACGGCTGTCCATGATGGCTACCACCTGTCCCTGTCGCACATAATCGCCTTCTTTCACCAACACCCTCTCTATCTGACCCGCTACACGGAATGCCAGATTCACTTCCGATGCTGATTTTGTTTTGCCCGTGAAAGTGGTGGCAACCATTTCGCCTCCTCCCATCACGGTTGCCACATCAACAATCGGGCACACCTCCTGTTCTGTGTTCTTTTGTCCGCACGACGTTAACATGACGACAAGAACGCCCCAATAGATGCATGATTTTTTTTTCATAGTTTTCCTTTTATTCGTTTTATAATTGTGCTGCAAAGATACACTTTTATTTTGGAACACAGGTAGCATAAAATTAACTACTTTTGTCCTAAATGTATGTTTTGTTAAATAATAAATCGATTTTTTGTTGGAATTTTGGTTAAAAACTCGTTATTTTGTCCCAAATTCATTTAATATGAGAGAAGAAAAGGTAACTATTTTAGAGTTGGAAGGTGGCGAGGTCAATATTCTAAATGCAGAAAAAGAATATGTGAAATTGACCAAAACGGGGTTGTTTCTTTGTAAGGCAGGTAGTGTAACATTAACGATTGATGGTACAGAATACCATATGCACAAAGGCTCCATCATCGTTTATTTTTCATATAGTACTTTGCATATAATAAGCCACACTCAAAATCTGAAGGGAACACTGATTGGTGCCAATCTGGAAACTATTCAGCCCATGCTTTACAACGTGTCGAATTTCAACGCATTATTCGTCATCAAGCAAGCTCCCTGTCAAGCCATATCGGAAACTCAATACAAGACCTTGAGTCAGCATATCACGTTGCTGAAGGTTGTGGCAGAGAAGGCAAAGTTGGAAAAAGAAAACTTTGAAACCACTTCCAACCGTCCTATTGTTGAGATTGCTAAAAAACAAGCAGAGTTACTCAGTTACTCGCTTATGCTTGAGGTGCTGCAATGCTATACCAACCTGACGCCTAACAGCAGGTCTTTTTCGCGTAAGGATGAGGTTCTGCAGAAGTTCATCACACAACTATATCGCAACTATCGCACTCAGCATGAGGTGCGTTTTTATGCCGAGCAACAATTTCTCACCACACGCTATTTCAGCACCATCATCAAAGAGTGTTCTGGAAAGTCGCCCACTCAATGGATTGCTACAGCTCTGCTTGTTGAAGCACGTAATCTTTTAAGTCATACTAATATGACTATCAAGGAAATATCGGATGCACTCACATTCCCCAATCAGAGTTATTTCGGTAAATGGTTTAAGAATCTCACCACACTTAGTCCTCTCGATTTCCGCAAAGGATTGCCCGAAAAAAATAAGGAGGACTATAATTTCATTGATGTGGTGCAAAGAGGTATCAGTCATGTTGGTGACGAAAAAGGAAAGGTACAATCATAAATTAAAACACAAACGATAGATGAAAAAAAATACAACATTCATTTTGCTGCTCATGGAACTTCTCGTGAGTGTGGCATCATGCTCCCAAAGTTCCGATGGTAAAGCCACTTGCACCTATTATGTGGCCACCGATAATATTGCCTATGCCGACTCCCTTGAAGGCGTGCGTTATGATTCTTTGGTCAAAGCTTGCATCGTGTCGCTAAAACTCACGTCATATTCATTCACCGAAGATGCCATTTCCGATAATGGTCTGTCATCTTTTGCAGTCGAGGCATGCGATGCGAAAGCTGTCAGTACATTCCTGAAAAAGAAGGCAGACGCACCAACCTTAAATACCGTGCGCGACGAACTTTTTAGTAAGAATCAGCAGTTCTTTACCGAAAGGAACATCGCCTCTGCTGACGAGATTGACCTCCATTCTTTTAGCGTGTATCTTACGTTGTGGAATTTCACCCATGAGTACGCCATTCAGACAACCACGATTGAAATCAGATAAGGCATGCACAAACGCACATACCTATTTATCATAGGGTTTCTTGCCACTGTTATCATGTTAGCACAGCCAGCCTATGCTCCCGACATTCAGAAAGAGAATTTAGGACGCGGTGCGGTGCTCCTTCGCGAAGGGGACAGTCTGGTCATTTCATGGCGATTATTGGTTGGTGAAGAGAAAGCATCATTCAATATTTATGAAGATGGTAAACGCCTGAACGAAAACAATCTAACTGATAGAACTTTTTTCAAAACATTGGCACCAAAAGCACCTGCCGATTATCTCATCGCCGTTATCAAGAACGACAAGGAAACCGTTTACGAACTAAAGTACCATCCTGACCTGAAAGACTACTTGCCCATTCCTCTGTCCAAGCCAGAAGATGGCATCACACCCGATGGTCGCCGATACACATACTCAGCCAACGATGCCAGTGTAGGCGATGTGGATGGCGATGGCGAGTATGAAATCATTTTGAAATGGGATCCCTCCAATGCTCATGATAATAGCCACGAAGGCTACACGGGTAATGTGTTGATTGATTGCTACCGACTGACTGGTGAAAAGTTGTGGCGCATTGACCTTGGCAAAAACATCCGTGCGGGTGCCCACTATACCCAATTCCTCGTCTATGATTTCGATGGTGACGGGCATTCAGAACTTATCACTAAGACAGCTGATGGAACAATCGATGGTGCAGGAGTCCCGATTGGAGATTCCAATGCAAATTGGGTGGGCAATGGAACCATCGACAAAAGCATCCAAGGCAAAACAGCGGGAACTAAAGCCAATATCATAGGCCGCATTCTTGACGGTCCAGAATACCTTACGGTGTTTGACGGACTGACAGGTAAGGCACTCGAGACCGTCCCCTACCAGCCACCACGTGGCGATGTGTCCTCGTGGGGGGATAACTATGGTAATCGTTGCGACCGTTTTCTGGCCGCAGTAGCCTATCTTGACGGTAAGCATCCTAGTGCCGTCATGTGCAGGGGCTACTATACCAAAACCTATCTGGCAGCATACGATTGGAACGGGAAGAACTTGTCGCTCCGCTGGTTTTTCGATTCCGAACTGTATCCAGGCTATTCAGGACAAGGCAATCATAATTTGCGTGTGGGAGATGTGGATGGTGACGGATGTGATGAAATCACATATGGTTCTATGGCTGTTGACCATGATGGGACGGGGCTTTACACTACGCTAATGGGGCATGGAGACGCCATCCATCAGTATGCTTTCTATCCAGACAGCACACAGTTGCAGATATGGGATGTACATGAGAACAAACGTGACGGTTCTGACTTCCGCGATGCAAAGACGGGGCGTATCATTTTCCAAATATCCAGCAACACTGATGTGGGGCGTGGTATGGCTGCCGACATCGATCCCACTAATTTTGGACTTGAGATGTGGTCATCTTCACAACGAGGCTTTTATGATGTGGAGGGGAATCTTCACTACCCTAATGTGTCTTTCCCTCAAAATAGTGCTGTATGGTGGGATGGCGATCTCTTGCGCGAATTGCTAGACCGCACTGCTGTCCTCAAGTGGAACTGGACTACTCACCAGGTGGAGACTCTCAAGAACTTCAGAGTCGAGGGATGCGCCTTCAACAATGGAAGCAAGCAGAACCCATGCTTATCAGCCGATATTTTGGGCGATTGGCGTGAGGAGGTGGTGGTGCGCAATCAAGAGAGTACTGAACTTCGAATCTACTCCACCACGATTCCCACTACACATCGATTCCCATGTCTCATGCTCGACGTCCCCTATCGTCTGAGTGTTGCCACCGAGAATGTTGGCTATAATCAACCCCCCGAACCTGGAATCTATCTCGGCAGCGACCTTTATAAAAGGCGCTAATTTCATTTTTGTATGTAAATATAACGTCAGTTCGATGAATTCCAACAAAAATAATTTATGAGAAATTCGTGGCTAATTCATGAGAATTTATGTTCCAAATAAACACGAATTACCATGAATTAACCACGAATTTTTCATGAATTTAATTATTTGTAGTTTTCGTCGAATTCACGTTAAATATACATGTTTGTTGGTACAATACTATATACAAAAAAAGACCCTGAGCCTCAGGGTCTTTTTTTGTCTGTGTGGCGATAATGCTATTTTGTAAATAAACCGAGGTCAATGGCATCTCCCATTGCTTGATAGCCACTTGCGTTGGGGTGTAGCCAATCGTTCTCGAACAGGAAAGCCGGATTGAGTCGGTCGGGTTGTTCAGGGTCGCGCATGGCTGCGTCGAAATCCACCACACCATCATACTCGCCCGAGGTGCGAATCCATTCGTTCACCATCTGACGTCCCTTTTCACGTGACTCATTATAATAGTTGTTGCCTTTGAATGGCATGATAGTTCCGCCGTAAATCTTGATGCCTTTCTCGTGAGCCAAGCGGATCATCTTCTGGAATGATTCTATCAACTGCTTGGCTGTAGCCTCGCCGTCTCTTGAACCGCCAAGGTCGTTCACTCCCTCAAATACGATTGCGTACTTCACACCCTCTTGTTTCAGCACATCGCGTTCGTAACGGCTGTTAGCAGTGGGACCAAGTCCGCCACGCAATACACAGTTGCCGCCCAAACCTAAATTCAACACACTCAGATTTTTCGTCTTCTTGTTCTTCAACAAGCGCTTTGACAGAATGTCCGTCCAGCGATTTTGTCCGTTGGTGGTCGTGCCGCGTCCGTCAGTAATGGAGTTGCCGATGGCAGCAATAGAAGCAAATTTTCCTTTGGGTACCGCCACCAGCAGGCTGTTGATGTAGTACCAGTGAGCCGTCTCCACCGCACCAGAGAAGTCCTTCGTGTCGCCCTTCGCTATGTAAGAACTCGTGCGTGAACCTGGGTGACCTGTCACATCCGTCTGCGATGCTTTACCGAAATGAATTGTGATAGCAACATTCATACGAGGTTTCATTTTGAAAGGGACAAGATCAGACACAATCACCTCTCCCGGCTTCATGGTCACACCTCTTTGACCCTTAAAGGTCAGCGGAGTGGATTTTCCTATGATTCCCGATTTTGCTCCTTGCGACTCAGCCTCAGCCAATTCCACACCCAGAATTTCTGTTTCCTCAGTGTTGAACTCGTTTGACAACTTCAGCGCCACCTCCTTGCCGCCAAACGACACTTCCACAATCTGCCGCAACGAATTGCCCGACAGATATGGTGCCGGTGCCAGATTGTGAGGTTCCACTTTCTGAATGGCTGTGGTCCATGTTGCCACATACTGTAGTTTGTCATTCTTTGCAGATAACGTCATGGATGCCATCATCATTGCTACCATTAGCAATATACTTTTTCTCATATTCAAAATATTATTGGTTTAAACATAATCATCAGTAATTTATCAATCATTTGCTCTTCAGCCAGAAAGTGTGGATGTCGCCGACTGAGGCGGGGAATACATACTCATACTTTACATACTCCGACTTCTTCTGCTGTACCATCTGCACAATTTTTTCAATCTGCTCATCCGTCAGCGCATTCAGATCGAGCCAAGACATCCACTCATCATCAGGATTGTTCGACATGGATTTAGGATAGTAGATGAAGCCTGTAAAGAAAGCCTCCTGATCTGGTTCTGTGATGGTTGCTTCTTGAGCATTCGGATTGCATTCAAGGATAAAAGTATTCAGCGTCGGAAAAGCCATCATACCATTCATCATTACACCCACTTCAAGGCTCTCGCCTTCCAATTCATCCACTTGCGAATACAGCACAAGCCCCTTGTACTTGCCATCCTTCAGTATCCTGTAGTGGCCACCCCACTCCATTTCCTCCATTTCCGCAAGCATTCCCTCAGTAATGGGAGCCGGCTTTGCATCTTCCACATCCGATTTCTTCACAAAACCGTATTCATACTCACTATCCTCCTGCATGATGCCCACCTTGTAGAAATCGCCCTCTTCGCCTAATACGGCAAGTGCCGTACCGAACATCGCATCATATTTTTCACAGGTGTAGTTATCGGGCACATTCTCGTTCGACCATTTCACTGCCACATCAGGATTATCACATTCACATTCTTCCCACCACCTGTTACGCCAGGGGCTCTCCTCATCTGCATATTTAAACACTTCTGCATTCTCCTCATTCGTTACAATGACAAACTTCTCCACTTGAGGCATGCCCACATTCAGCGGGTTTTCCACCTGCACTGAATCGCCAACCGCTCTGTCTCCCGAATTGCCACCAGCATTCTGTCCCTTACAATTACATAATATTAGGGACGCGCAAAGTCCCAAAACATAAAAAGCCACTTTTTTCATATTCGTAAAAGTATTAAATAGTTATTGCAAAAAAAACTTCTTGCAAAGTAACAACATTTTCCGCAAACAACAAAATCTTTCAGAGAAAGTTTCCCAGACCCTTGCTTGTTTCGACGGTTTATTTATTACTTTGTTTCAAGAATCTTCCAAAATCATCTTTGATGAATGGCGTACCCCTCGACTACGACATGGCGTACCCCTCGACTACGGCATAGTGCACCCGAGGGATACGTCTTCGGAAACGGGTAAAGTATGGGGGGAGATTAAAAAGTCGTTTAGCAGATTGCTTGATGGGGAACGTTTTTGTTCGGTTTTATTCACAAATCATTGTTTTCGGATGTTTTCTTAATAAATATTGTGTATATGTCGAGGAAAAATCGTACCTTTGTGCCCGTTTTATGTGGTTTAGTGAAGCAAAATGAACGTAGCAATCGTAAAATATAATGCAGGCAACATCGGTTCGGTAGAGAATGCAGTGAGGCGGATGGGCATTGAGCCTATGGTGACGGACGATGTGGAGAAGATTCAGTCGGCTGACCGTGTTATCTTCCCTGGACAGGGTGAGGCACACAGCACGATGACATATTTGAAAGCACATCGATTAGACGAGGTGATTGTGGGACTAAAGCAGCCTGTGCTGGGCATTTGTATTGGCATGCAACTGCTGTGCCGCCACAGCGAGGAGCAGGACACGGATTGTCTGGGTGTGTTCGATGTGGATGTGAAGCGGTTCATTCCGCTTCAACACGAGGACAAGGTGCCGCAGATGGGATGGAACACTATTGAGGACACGAAAACGGCGTTGTTTGAAGGTTTCGACAAGCCCGAATTCGTCTATTTCATCCACAGTTTCTATGTGCCGACATGCGATTGGACAATTGCTACCACAAATTACATACAGCCCTACTCTTCGGCACTGCACAAGGATAACTTTTACGCCACGCAGTTCCATCCGGAGAAAAGTGGACAAGTGGGCGAACAGATACTGAAGAATTTTATAGAACTATGATAGAAATCATTCCAGCAATAGATATCATCGATGGCAAATGCGTGCGTCTGACTCAAGGCGACTACGACACGAAGAAGGTGTATAACGAAGACCCTGTGGAGGTGGCGAAAATGTTTGAGGCACACGGCATACGTCGTTTGCACACGGTGGATTTGGATGGTGCACGTTCTGCACACATTGTGAACTACAAGACCATCGAGCGTATTGCCGACCACACGAGTCTGGTGATTGACTTCGGTGGTGGCATCAAGTCGGACGAGGACATCGACATCGCATTTGCCAGCGGTGCCACGATGGTGACTATCGGCAGCGTTGCAGTGAAGAAACCTGACTTATTTGAAACTTGGCTGGAGAAATACAACGACAATAAGATCATCCTCGGAGCCGACGTGAAGAACGGACGCATCAGCATCAACGGATGGAAGGAGGAAGGAGAGGACGAACTGCTGCCATTCCTGCACAGATATGTGAACAAGGGAGTTGACAACGTGCTCTGCACCGACATCAGCAAAGATGGCATGCTGGAGGGCCCAGCATTGAAACTCTATGAAAGCATCATGCAGGAGTTTCCGCAGTTGAACCTGATTGCCAGCGGTGGTGTGAGTTGTATTGAGGATATAGACTTGCTGAATTCAGCAGGTATTCCATCGGTGGTGTTTGGTAAGGCAATCTATGAGGGCAGAATCAAAATGGAGGAGTTGGAAAAATATGTTGGCTAAGAGAATCATACCATGCCTTGACATCAAGGATGGGCAAACGGTGAAGGGAACGAACTTCGTGAACCTGCGTCAAGCGGGCGACCCGATTGAGTTGGGTAAACTGTACAGTGAACAGGGAGCAGATGAACTGGTGTATCTTGACATCACGGCATCACACGAGGGAAGGAAGACTTTCACGGAATTAGTGAAAAGAATTGCGCAGGAGATTAACATCCCCTTCACGGTGGGTGGAGGCATCAATGAACTGTCAGATGTAGATAGGCTCTTGAATGCCGGTGCTGACAAGGTAAGCATTAACTCGGCAGCGTTGAGAAGACCAGAGTTGATTGATGAAATTGCCAAGAATTTCGGTAGCCAAGTGTGTGTGGTAGCAATTGATGCAAAATGTGAGGATGACACAGTGCATGAGAATGGTGACCCACGCATTGACGGTGATTGGGTGTGCTATGTGAATGGTGGACGTGTGCCTACTCAATATAAACTTTTTGATTGGGCAAAAGAAGCGAACGAGAGAGGTGCTGGAGAAATATTGTTCACATCTATGAATCACGATGGTGTCAAACGCGGCTTTGCTGATGCAGCCCTACGAAAATTGGCGGATTCGCTCACCATCCCTGTGATTGCATCGGGCGGTGCAGGAGCGAAGGAACACTTCCGCGACACCTTTCTGAATGGACACAGCGATGCGGCGTTGGCTGCCAGTGTGTTCCACTTCGGAGAGATCCCCATTCCCGAACTGAAACAATATTTGCAAGGTGAGGGAGTGAATGTGAGACTCTAAAGACATAGAAAAAAATTAAAAAGAAAACAAAAACAAACACTATAATGGATATTGATTTCAAGAAAATGGATGGTCTGGTGCCTGCCATCGTGCAGGATGCCAAGACACTGAAGGTGCTGATGCTCGGCTTCATGAACGAGGAAGCATACAACAAGACGATTGAAACTGGCAAGGTGACTTTCTATAGCCGCACACGCAAAACGCTTTGGACAAAGGGCGAGACAAGTGGCAACTTTCTCAATGTAGTAGAGATTCTGAATGATTGCGACAAGGACACGCTACTCATCAAGGCGAACCCTGTGGGACCTGTTTGCCACACAGGTGCTGACACTTGCTGGGATGAGAAGAATGACAACCCCATTATGTTTCTTGTAGAGTTGCAGCGATTTATCGAGAAGCGTCATGAGGAGATGCCTGAGGGCAGTTACACCACTTCCCTCTTCAAGGATGGCTGTCACCGCATGGCACAGAAGGTCGGTGAAGAAGCATTAGAGGCTGTGATTGAGGCTGTAGCCAACAACAACGAACGTCTCATCTATGAGGCATCTGACATGCTCTACCACCTTATCGTACTGCTCACCTCTAAGGGACTGACGATCGAGGATTTGGCAGCAGAATTGGCTGAGCGCCATGACCCTAATTGGCATAAACACTAATGTCATGTACCATTTGGCAATGTATAATTAGCCATATGGTAAGTGGAAAATTGTCAAATAGGAAAATCAATTGTAAATGGTAAATTGCTAAATTGTAAATAGTAAGGTGAATCTGATCGATTACAAGGGTGTCAACGTCTATCAAGAGTCACAATTAGTCTTGCAAGATGTGAACGTGCAGATTGGCGAAGGAGAATTTGTCTATCTGACAGGCAAGGTGGGTACTGGAAAAAGTTCTTTTCTCAAGACCCTCTATGGCGAGATTCCTGTAAAGGAAGGCGAGGCAAAGGTGATGGATTATGACCTAACAGAACTGAAACGCCGTCGTCTGCCTGAACTCAGAAAGAAGTTAGGCATCATCTTTCAGGACTTCCAACTGCTGACCGACCGCACAGTGGATGCAAACCTGCGTTTTGTGTTAAAAGCGACGGGATGGAAGAACAAGGTGGACATCAACCAACGCATCAGTGATGTACTCGAACTGGTGGGCATGTCAACGAAGGGATATAAGATGCCATCCGAACTCTCAGGCGGTGAACAGCAACGCATCGTCATTGCACGTGCAATTCTGAACCGTCCCAAACTCATCCTTGCCGATGAGCCCACTGGAAATCTTGACGCTGAGACAAGCCGTCAGATTGTGGAACTCTTACGACAAATCTGCTGTGCAGGAAGTACAGTCGTGATGATTACCCACAACCTAAATTTGATTGAAGAGTTCCCTGGACGACAACTGCTATGCGAGAATCATCAATTGACAGACGTGACACTACAGGAACGAGAGGATGATGATACAACAGAGGAAATAGACTAAAAACAATACACATATATATATTATGAAAGTTCTTAAGTTTGGCGGTACATCCGTAGGCACCCCTCAGCGAATGAAGGATGTCGTAAAACTCATCACTGATGGTGAGCAGAAGATTGTTGTGCTCTCAGCCATGTCGGGCACGACGAACTCACTGGTAGAAATTTCAGACTACCTCTACAAGAAGAATCCAGAAGGTGCAAACGAGACTATCAATACGCTCGAAAAGAAATATAAGAAGCATGTAGAAGAGCTTTACACAACCGATGCGATGAAACAGAAAACTTTGGATTTCTTGAAAGGGGAGTTCAATTATCTACGCTCGTTCACCAAAGGCATCTTCACCATGTTTGAAGAGAAAATCATTGTGGCTCAGGGCGAAATCATGTCCACAAACATGGTGACAAACTATCTTATTGAACAAGGACAGAATGCTATGCTTATCCCTGCTTTGGAGTTCATGCGAACTGATAAAAATTCGGAACCAGACCTTGAGTATATCCGTGAGAAAATCAAGGTGCAACTCGATGAAAATCCAGGAAAGGATATCTACATCACACAGGGTTTTATCTGTCGTAATGCCTATGGTGAGGTGGACAACTTACAACGTGGCGGTAGTGACTACACGGCTTCGCTCATCGGTGCGGCTGTGGGTGCATCGGAAATCCAGATTTGGACTGATATCGATGGCATGCACAACAACGACCCACGATTCGTAGAGAAGACCTCGCCTGTGAATCACTTGCATTTTGAGGAAGCGGCAGAGTTGGCTTACTTTGGCGCAAAAATTCTGCACCCAACTTGTGTGCAACCTGCCAAATATGCAGGTATTCCTGTGAAATTGCTCAACACGATGGATCCCACGGCTCCCGGTACTATCATCAGTAACGAAACTGAACGTGGAAAAATCAAGGCTGTGGCTGCTAAGGACAACATCACCGCCATCAAAATTACCTCTTCACGTATGTTGCTGGCTTACGGCTTCTTGCGCAAAGTGTTTGAGATTTTCGAGTCATACAAGACTTCTATTGACATGATTGCCACTTCGGAGGTAGGTGTGAGCGTATCTATCGACAATACCACCCATCTTGATGCCATCGTAAACGAATTGAAAAAATTCGGTCATGTGCATGTGGATAAGGATATGTGCATCATCTGCGTGGTGGGTGACCTCGAGGCTGAAAATGTGGGATTCGAAAGCAAGGCAACGGAGGCTCTGAAGGAAATTCCTGTTCGTATGATTTCTTATGGAGGTTCCAACCACAACATATCTTTCCTCGTGTCTGCCGAAGACAAAAAGAAAGCATTGCAATCACTCTCCGACCACCTGTTTAACTAATTGAACTTATGGCAATACAATTTCCAGTAGAAAGGTTTGCGGACATCCGCACGCCTTTCTACTATTACGACACAGACATATTACGTCAAACACTTGACGCCATCAACACAGAAATCAAGAAGCACGACAACTATTTCGTCCACTATGCCGTGAAGGCAAATGCTAACCTCAAGGTGCTCAAGGTCATCAACGAGGTAGGCTTTGGCATTGACTGTGTATCTGGAGGCGAGATTGAACAGGTGCTCAAGGCTGGTTTTCCTGCCAACAAGATTGTCTTCGCCGGTGTGGGCAAAAGCGACTGGGAGATAGAACTTGGTATTGACAAAGACATCTTCTGTTTCAATGTGGAGAGCATTCCTGAGCTGGAAGTTCTCAACGAGATTGCCGCTTCAAAGGGGAAAGTGGCTACGGTCTGTTTCCGTATCAATCCCAACGTGGGTGCACACACACATGCCAACATCACCACAGGCTTGGCTGAAAATAAATTTGGCATTGACATGCAGGACATGGAGAAGGTGATTCGACTGGCACAGTCAATGAAGAACGTACAATTCAAGGGGCTACACTTCCACATTGGTTCGCAGATACTGGAAATGGATGACTTCATTGCCCTCGCCCACCGCATCAACGACTTGCAAGATCAACTTGAAGCCGCTGACATCCACATCGAGATTGTGAATGTGGGTGGAGGTCTCGGAGTCGATTATAAAAATCCACAAGGCAACCCCATTCCCAACTTCAAGGATTACTTTGCCGTCTATGACAAATATCTAAAACTGCGTCCAGGGCAGACGGTTCACTTTGAACTCGGACGTGCGATGGTGGCACAATGTGGTGCCCTCGTCACCAAGGTGCTCTATGTAAAAGAGAACGCAATCAAGAAATTTGCTATTGTCGATGCTGGTTTCACAGACCTTATCCGCCCTGCGCTTTACGATGCCCACCATCGCATCATCAACCTCTGTAGCAACGAGGCTGAAGAAACTTACGATGTGGTAGGCCCTATCTGCGAATCAAGTGACGTGTTTGACAAGGACATCCGCCTTTCCAAGGCTCATAGGGGGGATTTACTCGCTATGCTCTCTGCTGGAGCCTATGGCGAAATCATGGCATCAGGCTATAATTGCAGACCATTGCCTAAAGGATACACGAACGAGGAACTGAATTAGTCATTGAACAAGTGACACAATGTCATATAAATGCCAGAGTTTCATACACTGGCATCTTTTTTGTTGATTTTAAAGAAAGGAAAAAACATTGAATTATGGAACAAGAAATAAAGAACGAAGATGTTAACGAGGAAATCGTTAACGAGGAGCAGGAAACCACTGCTGAAGAACAGGTGGAGGCTGCTGAAACAAAAGAATCGGACAAGAAAGAACTGACACCCGAAGAGAAAATTTCAGAGCTGGAGAAACAGATTGAGGAGTTGAAAAATCAGCAACTCTACAAAATGGCGGAATTTGACAATTTCCGTAAACGTGTAATGCAGGAGAAAGCCGACCTTATCAAGAATGGCGGTGCGAAGTTCATCACCACCCTGCTGCCTATCATCGACGACATGGAACGTGCGCAACAGAACATGGATAAATATGAGGATGTGGCAGCCGTGAAGGAGGGGTTAAGCCTCATTATTGACAAGTTCTTCAAACTGATGGCTCAGGAAGGACTGAAGAAGATGGAGGTCGTGGGTCAGCCATTTGATGCCGACCTGCACGAGGCCATTGCTATGGTGCCAGGACAACCTGACGATCAGAAAGGCAAAGTGATGAATTGCATGATGAATGGATATACTCTGAACGATAAAGTCATCCGCTATGCCAAAGTGGCTGTAGCTGAGTAATAAGGTTTAGAGTTGAGGATTTAGAATAAAGAGTTGTAGAAATGTGTGGAGGATTATGACTTTTTAGAGTTTAAGAGAATATCGAGTAAGAGATATAAGACTGTGGCAAAAAGAGACTATTACGAGGTGTTGGGAGTGTCAAAGACTGCTTCTGACGACGAAATAAAGAGAGCCTACAAGAAGATGGCCATCAAATATCATCCCGACCGCAATCCGGGTGACAAAGAGGCAGAGGAAAAATTTAAAGAGGCCGCTGAGGCATACGACGTGTTGCGTGACCCACAGAAACGTCAGCGTTATGACCAGTTCGGACCCGATGCATTCGGACCAGGTGCAGGAGGCTTTGGTAGTGGGCAGGGCATGTCGATGGACGATATCTTCAGCATGTTCGGCGACATTTTTGGCGGTGGCGGCTTCGGGGGTGGCTTCAGCGGCTATGGCGGTTTCGGTGGCGGTGGTCAACGCCGTAAACCGGTCTATAAAGGTCAAGACTTGCGTATGCGCATAGAACTGGACTTGAATGACATCGTGAATGGTGTGACCAAAAAGTTCAATGTGCGTACAGATATTACTTGTCCCTATTGCAATGGCTCTGGTTCTGAAGACGGGCAGGAAACAACATGCAGCACTTGTAATGGCCAAGGCGTAGTGTATAAGACACGTCAAACAATGTTAGGCATTATGCAGACACAAACGGCATGTGACACTTGTCATGGCGAAGGCACAGTCATCAAAAATAAATGTAAACACTGTAATGGCGAAGGCATCGTGAAGGGCGAGAAGCAAGTGGAGGTGGAACTGCCTGCTGGTTTGGTGGAAGGTTATGCCTACAACTTTCAAGGTAAAGGTGGTGCGGGGCGTAGAAATGGTGTGAACGGTGATTTGCAGATTTTGGTGCATGAGAAACCGCATCCAGAACTGGTGCGTGACGGCGTTGACCTCGTATATAACCTTTTGCTTACCATCCCGCAGGCCGTGCTTGGTACCTCCCTGGAGGTGCCGACCCACGATGGAAAGGCAAAAATCACGATTCCTTCAGGCACTCAGCCTGGTACAGTGCTGCGCCTGAAGAACAAAGGCATTCCAGATATCAACGCATATGGTAATCAGCGAGGTGATGAAATCATCAACATTTCGGTCTATATGCCCGAAACGCTCTCGAGGGAGGAACGACAAGCAATTGAGACCCTCGCTGGTAGCGACAACATTAAGCCATCGACAAGTATTAAGGACAAAATTTTCAGCCATTTCAGAGCATATTTCAAAAAATAGTGAAGACCTCATAAATGGTGATTTGTGAAAGATGAAGGGTATTGGCTAATGGTTTTTCATTAGCCAATACCTTTTTTAGAAACAAAATCACATCTTTTAGGTATTGTGGGGCATAAAAAATGTGCGTACCTTTGCAACGTGAAACAGAAATGTTATACAGCATTATTTTTTTGAATCTTTACTCATAATAATAAACCAGTGTCGTGAGACACCGCTATCTTGAATTACGTAAACCATAAAATGTTAGAGACAAAAGACCGCTTCTCTTGTTCGTGATGAACATAGGAAGCGGTTTCTCGTTTTCTCGGGACTATCTACAAAGTACGTATAAGACCAGTGGCTATCAACAAAGGTCTATCGGTATAGAATGTCACGGATGTCATGTCTGCCAACGAATCGGCTCATGTCAACATTGCCACGAATTCCGCGAACACTGCCTGTGGCTGAGTATTGCCACATAATATAGTCGAAGTCGCCATACAGGTCTGGCTCAATATAGGAATATGCTGCGATGAAAAATTTGTAGGCACGCAAACGGGAATTGCCGTAAATATGCTTGTTGTAAAAATTCTTCCCCGTATAGATGATTGGTTTTTTACCATATTCGCGCTCGAATAAATCGCATAGTTCAAGCAGACGTGATTGAAAGACGGCATCGGACACTCCATTCATGGCTTCAGCATCAATTACTGGCAAAAGATCTTGTTTTCGGGTGTCAACCCGCGAAACAAAGAGGTCGAACTGTCCCTTGACTGAAAGGTGGGGACGGAAAAATAAGTAACTGCCTACTTTAAGTCCTACCCGTTTGCATTCGTTGAAGTTGTAGGAATAGGTGTCATCCACATTCCCCGTGCCCTCCGTCGCTTTCAAATAGACGTATGTGATTTTGGTGTCTCTTGCCACTTCATCCCAATTGATGCGCCCCTGATAATGACTTACGTCAATACCATGAGCCTCGCTGCCTCCTGTGCCTCGTCCCTGTTTGTTACTGATTGCAAAAAGGGGCATTTCTAATGGAGCCGGATGACGGTCGGGACGTGACTTGCTTGCTACAGGGTCTGGCTGAATCTCAACAACTGTGACATCTGTATGCTTTTGTTTCTTGGGCTTTTCCTTCTTTTGTGCTTGGAGTGTAGTCGCACACAACGAAATGAGAAGGGTCAATAATATATATATGTACGCGCGATGAACGTGTGTCATGTGTTATTGTAAATTTGAGTACAAATGTAGTCTTTTTCGTTCTAATTAGCAACTATTCATAAAACTCTTAACTTTTTTAATGATTTTAAAGACAAAAAATGGCTCTCATATCATAAATAATGACTAATTTTGGCACAAATTTGAAAAAGGAGTAAATGGAAAAGGGCATGACATATTGGTTTGTTTTTATTGGTAACGCATTGCTACTCGAATGTGATAACAAGGACTACCATGTACCTTGCAGCCCTACCCCTCCATTTCCGATGAAAGAGTGGACCCCTCGGCAAGAGTTGCCACCACTAAATGGTGTTCCCTGTATCGCATATAGCCTCAGTGTTCCACCAGAAGACATGAAAGGGCTGGTGACTGTGGGACTAAGAGAATCATGGGCAATACTTCCAGGAGAGTTTTACGACGTAGCCGGAAAGGCTGCAGAACTGCTCTATTGGGACTCAAACACTCGGTATTGTGGCATATGCGGTGCTCCAATGAAACGTGCTACCACTATCAGCAAACAATGTACGAACTGCGGTAAAGAGGTGTGGCCGCAAGTGAGTCCTGCTATCATTGTGAGAATCAGGCGAGGAGATGACATCCTGTTGGTTCATGCAAAGAATTTTCGACGTAGCGAGATGTATGGTTTGGTGGCAGGATTTGTAGAGACGGGCGAGACATTGGAACAATGTGTGAAACGAGAGGTTTCAGAAGAGGTGGGATTAGAAATTACGAATATACGATATTTTAGTAGTCAACCATGGCCCTACCCTTGTGGTATTATGATAGGCTTTACAGCTGATTATATGAGTGGTGAACTGAACTTGCAGGAGGAAGAACTTTCCAATGCCGGTTGGTTCAATCGCAATCATCTGCCTCCGATTCCAGACAAGATGTCAATAGCCAGAAAATTGATTGACGATTATATAGCAGAAAAAGAGACTTGAGAAAGACAAAGAATGTTCAACAATCAATTAAAGAAACAAAACAATGAAAAAGAATCAATTCACATGTTTGGCATTGGCTGCCATTCTTTTGGTAAGCAGTTGCACTAGTTCGTATCAAGCTGCAGGTGGAGTGACAGGCGCAATGATTGGTAGCCAAGTGGGTGGCGCAGTTGGCGTTCTCTCTGGTCATGGTCCATTCCGTGGAGAGAGTGCGGCATTAGGCAGTCTCATAGGTATGGGCATTGGCGCAATTCTAGGCGTGGGCATCTCGTCGCAAATAGAGGAACAGGAACGCGCGGAGGCACGCCGATACGAGGAGCGTGTTCAGAACAGCACGATAGGCAACAATGATGGATACTATGACAACAATGTTGGTTATCAAACAGGAGGTGGTTATCAGGGCACACCCAACACACAAGCCAACTCTAACTACGAGATTGGAAATGATACCTACAATGGTGCTATGATATCTACAGTACTGAGCATATCTGAACTTTCCTATATGGATGCTGATGGTGATGGCTATATCTCTAAGGATGAAACGATTGAGGTGGAGGGGTATATTACTAATACATCTAATTCTATCTTGCGTGACATCGTCATCTACCTGAATGTGAACAATCCGAAGGCTTTCAGTCTTTCACCTTCTCTGACTACCACTTTACAACCAGGACAGAAGATTCGCTATACAGGACGTGTACATTGCAAACGCGCACGTGGCATCGAATCATTAGGCATTAATCTCAATACAGATTATGCAGGAAAACAGTACACAAGCAACAGCCTGTTTGTGGGTATTAAGTAAAAAGCTTTTTCAGATATCGATAGTCGGAAGGTTCACAAACGAAAGCCTTCCGTTTCGGATCGGGAAGGTGATGTCAACACGACCTCTCACCTTCCTATTTTCTGATGTGGCAGGTTTGAATTTCATCTTTTTACACACCCTGATGGCCTCAGCATCAAGATCTCTTGTCAGAGAGCGGATAACTTGTGTGTCTTCCACATTGCCTTTGGCATTGACAATGACAGCGATGACAATTCTTCCATCTACCTTTTCGCGATTTTTAGGCTGTTTAAAGTTTTTCTGAAGGTATGCCTTCACGCCCTCATCCCCACCCTTATAATATGGCGGATGGAATTTTCCCCGATTTTGTTCGACCTGCTGCCGAGGAGGAAAATCAAAAAAGAATTGAGCCTTTGTAGATGTTGTAAAAAAAATATAAAAAAGTAATATAAAATATCGCATAATTATAGAGGATTGATGTTTACGGGTTCAAAATTAGTGGAAAGTTTTCTATCTAGCAAAAAAATTCTTCGGAAAGATGGAAAAAATTGAAATTCTTTCATCATGTATCGGAAGAAATGCCTAACTTTGCATTCTATAAGATAAAACTCTAAACAATGTTGTGTGCGCACACAATGTTTTTTCACCTTAGGGGATATTCGAATGAAATGAGGTAAAATTCACACCAAAGAATCAACTTACACAATATATTTTACAATTATCAAATTTAGGACAAAAATGGCTGACGTAAAGAAAATCAAGACAGCGCTCGTATCAGTGTTCCATAAAGATGGACTTGACGAGTTGCTCGCAGAACTGAACAAAAACGGAGTGAAATTCCTTTCAACCGGAGGTACACAAGCATTTATAGAGAGTCTCGGCTACCCCTGCCAAAAAGTTGAAGACTTAACTACATATCCATCAATCTTGGGCGGACGTGTGAAAACACTTCATCCCAAAGTCTTTGGTGGTATTTTGGGGCGTCGCGAATTGGAAAGTGACCAACAAGAAATGGCAAAATATGAAATTCCAGAAATCGACCTTGTCATTGTTGACCTCTATCCATTCGAGGAGACTGTAGCATCTACAAATGACGAGTCAACCATTATCGAGAAAATCGACATTGGTGGTATTTCACTCATCCGTGCTGCAGCCAAAAACTTTAACGATGTTGTCATTGTTCCTAGCAAAGCAGAATACAAACCTCTGCTCGACATTGTTAAGGCACAAGGCGCAGAAACCACAAAAGCACAACGTAAGCAATTCGCAGAACGTGCATTCGCCACTTCAAGTCATTACGACACAGCCATTCACGCATACTTCGCAAAATAAAAGAACAAGATTATGGGATTTTTTTCTTTGACTCAAGATATAGCAATGGATCTCGGTACTGCTAACACCATCATTACCGTCAACGGCAAGGTGGTAGTGGACGAGCCATCGGTTGTTGCTCTCGACAAGAAAAACAACAAAATGATTGCAGTCGGTCACAGGGCAAAGATGATGTATGGCAAGGAACATGAAGGCATCCGAACCTGTCGTCCACTACGTGACGGTGTGATTGCAGACTTCTATGCTTGTGAGCAGATGATGCGAGGACTCATCAGGATGGTAAAGACAGGACACCACCTCTTCACACCATCACTCCGTATGGTAATTGGTGTTCCATCTGGATCAACAGAAGTGGAACTTCGTGCTGTTCGTGACAGTGCTGAACATTCGGGGGGGCGTGATGTCTATCTGATTTTTGAGCCAATGGCTGCTGCAATAGGATGTGGCATTGACGTGGAAGCTCCTGAAGGACAGATGATTGTTGATATAGGTGGCGGTTCAACTGAAATTGCTGTCATCTCATTAGGTGGCATTGTTAGCAACAACTCTATCCGCGTGGCTGGTGATGAGTTGACGGCAGACATTCAAGAGTATATGGCGCGCCAGCATAACGTAAAGGTTTCGGAACGCATGGCTGAACGTATCAAGATTAATGTCGGTTCAGCCTTGACAGATCTTGGAGACGAGGCTCCAGAAGATTTTGTGGTGAATGGTCCTAACCGAATCACAGCACTGCCTCTTGAGATTGCCGTATGCTATCAGGAAATTGCTCATTGCATTGACAAAACAATTGCTAAAATCGAGACAGCAGTGCTTCAGGCATTGGAAGCCACTCCACCAGAGTTGTATGCCGACATTGTGAAAAATGGTATCTGGCTGACAGGTGGTGGTGCACTACTTCGTGGTCTTGACAAGCGCCTGAGTGACAAGATTCAGATACCTTTCCATGTGGATGACGATCCCTTACACTCTGTAGCAAAGGGTACTGGCATCGCATTGAAAAATGTCAACAATTTCCAATTCTTGATGAGATAAACGCACATCATGCGTGCACTGATTGACTTAATCATACACAATAAACACTGGTTTGTATTCTTGCTATTGGAGGTGATAAGCCTTGTCTTTCTCTTCAGTTACAACGGATACCAAAAGAGTGTATATTTCACAACAGCTAATGACGTGGTAGGTTCAGCCTACAACGTCATTAGTGGCATTACGTCATACCTCCATCTACAAGAGGAAAACCACGAGTTGGAAACGGCGAATGAGCAGCTGCGTAAAGAAGTGCTTGAGATGCGGCAGCAATTGGCTATTATGGGACAGGACAGCATAAAGCGTCTGCCTGAACTTCCGTTGCAATACAATGTCCTTTCGGCTCAAGTGGTCAACATGACATTGCACAAAGCCAATAATCTTATCACTATCAACAAAGGTGAAGCAGATGGTGTTCGTCCAGAAATGGGAGTTATCTGTTCTAAAGGTGTAGTCGGCATTGTCTATATGACTAGTCGTCATTACAGCATTGTAATGCCATTGCTTAATGTCAATTCGAAGGTTAGTTGCCGACTGCGTAACTCCGAATACTTCGGTTCTTTGGTTTGGCAGCGTGGCTATGCAAACATTTCCTACGTGACAAGTATTCCCCGACATGCTGCGGTGAAAGTGCATGACATTGTTGAGACTAATGGCTTTTCAGACATTTTTCCTCCAGGACTTCCGATTGGCGTGGTACAGAAGATCGGTGACTCACCTGATGGCATGTCATATTACTTACGTGTGAAACTCTATACTTATTTCCCGACTCTCCGCGAAGTGTCGGTCATCACCAACTACCATTCGCCTGAACGTCGTATGCTTGAAGGTTTGACCGACGACTTCACAAAACAAGACAGTGTCTTAACTTATCAAGATAAAATCAAGGAGCAGGAAGAGCTGCGGAAAAAGTCCGACGAGAAAAAGAACGAAAAAGAGCGTCTTGAACTTGAAAAGATTAAACAACAGTTGGAAAAAGAGTATTCAGCTTCTATGGTATCTTCAACAACCTTCAACGCGGACAACGCAAGCACCGATACAGTCAAATGAATTCAATATTTCTGTCGCGTCTTTTAAGACTCATTCTCTTGTTGCTTTTTCAAGTGATGGTATTCAACCACATTCACTTGTTTGGCTATATCACACCGCTTGTGATAGGCTATATGGTTGTGTGTATGCATCGCAACACTTCACGCACTGAAATTTTGATATGGGGATTCGTCATCGGACTAATTTTCGATATGTTCAGTAATACAGCGGGTATGGCGGCAGGTTCATGCACCCTGATCGCCATGATTCAACCCGTCTTACTCAATATGCTGGCGCCACGTGATTCCGCCGATGATCTCACTCCATCTTTCCATACGTTAGGCTTTTGGAACTACATCTTCTATGTGCTTCTTTTAATGCTTGTGCTGCATGGGCTGTTCTATCTCTTAGATGCATTCACGTTGGCGAATTTCCTTTTGACCCTCATCTCCATCATTGGAAGCACAGTGCTTTCCACCCTCATCATTGTCATTATGGAATTTCTCATACGCCCTCGGAAGGGTGCAATGTACCACATGTAAAAAGTTATGAATAGCCATGCATATGAATATCGTAAGTTTATTCTTGCCGGTATAGCACTTCTTATTGTTCTTTGCTATATCGGTCGCTTGGCATTTCTGCAACTTTCCGATGAGGAATATAAAAGTCGTGCAGATAATAACGCTTTCTTCAACAATATCATTTTCCCAGCGCGTGGTGTCATTTATGATCGAAATGGCGAATTACTTGTTTACAATCAGCCAGCATACGACATTATGGTCATTATGCGCGAGGTAAACAATCTTGACACGCTCGACTTCTGCCAAACTATTGGCATCACACAAAAGCAATTTGACGAACGCATGGCGCTCATCAAAGACCGAAACAAGAATCCTGGCTATTCCACGTACACACAACAACTTTTCATGCCACAAATTGCGGCAGATGAGTATGGGGTTTTTCAGGAAAAGTTATTTCGTTTTCATGGTTTCTACATTCGTGAACGCACCATTCGACGTTATGCTACAGATAACTGTGCCCATATTCTTGGTGATGTGGCAGAGGTGTCACAAAAGGAGGTGGACAACGATGATTATTACAATCCTGGCGATTACATTGGCAAACAAGGAGTGGAAAAGAGTTATGAACAAGAACTACGAGGTGTAAAGGGTGTACAAATCCTTTTGCGCGATGCTCGAGGACGGATTCAAGGCCACTATCGCAATGGTGCGCTTGACCGTAAACCTATACCGGGCAAGAACCTCACACTTTCTATAGATGCTAAATTGCAAGCACTCGGTGAACGTCTGATGGAAGGAAAAATGGGTGCCATTGTTGCCATCGAACCAAAAACTGGAGAAATTCTTTGTATGGTTAGTGCCCCCAGTTACAATCCACACCGTATGGAAGGCAAACAGCGTGGTGCACAAATGATGGAGATGCAGCGCGACCCTATGAAACCCATGCTCAACCGAGCCATTTCTGGAACATACCCTCCAGGTTCTACGTTTAAGACATCGCAAGGACTGACCTTTTTGCAGGAAGGCATCATTACTTCCTCTACCGCATATCCTTGTTATCGTGGTTTCGTCACTAAGGGTATGCGAGTGGGTTGCCATGGGCACGGCTCTCCCCTTCCCCTCATTCCAGCCATAGCCACATCCTGCAATGGATATTTCTGCTGGGGACTTTACCATATGCTGAACAACCGTACAAAATACAAAAGTATTCAAGAAGCCATGACCACATGGAAAGATTATATGGTGTCAATGGGTTTCGGCTATAAATTGGGTGTTGACCTTCCTGGTGAGGTGCGTGGCATGATTCCCAATGCTGATTATTATGATCGTCGGTTAGGTAAATGGAATGCACTCGGTGTCATCTCAATTGCTATCGGCCAAGGCGAGGTGACACTCACTCCGCTCCAAATAGCCAACCTTGGCGCCACTATCGCCAATCGTGGTTACTACATCACTCCTCACATCGTTAAGCACATCGATGGTGGGCAAATTGCCGACAGTCTCATGGTAAAGCATCGGACAAAAGTGGACAAGCAATATTACAACATGGTTGTGGAAGGCATGCGTAAAGCAGTGATTGGTGGAACCTGCCGTAGTGCCAACACCTCCATGTATGAAGTGTGTGGCAAGACGGGGACAGCACAGAACAGAGGAAAAGACCATTCCGCTTTCATGGGGTTCGCTCCTAAGGATAATCCCCAAATCGCCATTGCCGTATATGTGGAGAACGGCGGCTTCGGTGCTACATTCGGAGTTCCAATTGGTGCATTGATGATGGAACAGTTCATCAATGGCAAACTCTCGCCAGCCAGTGAGGCAAGAGCTGTATCATTCCAGAACCGCCATATTGATTACGGAACAAGAGAAAGATAAACGATAGCAATGATAGGACAAGAAAAAAGCTACAAAAGCATATTCCTCAGCATCGACTGGATAACCATCCTGCTCTACGTGATACTCATCATATGGGGATGGTTCAGTGTGTGTGGTGCTTGCTATGACTACAACAATCCAGACCTTTTCAGTTGGGAAACCAATTCGGGAAAGCAGATTGTATGGGGTGGCACATCATTGGTGTTGGCTGCCGTGTTGATGCTTATCGAAAAACGTTTCTATGACACTGCTGCCTATGTCATCTATGTGGCAATGATGCTATTGCTGCTCGTCACCATCTTCATCGCTCCCGACACAAAAGGTTCTCGTTCCTGGTTGCCTATAGGCTCGTCAGTCAAGATACAGCCTGCAGAATTTGCCAAGTTTGCCGTAGCGTTGGCACTCGGAAAACTGATGGACAAGTATGGGTTCAGCATACGGAAGACCAAAGATATTGGAATTGCCATCGCATTGATTCTCATTCCGATGCTACTTATCATCGCCCAAAAGGAAACCGGCTCAGCCCTCGTCTATTGCGCCTTTTTCCTCATGCTTTATCGCGAAGGCATGACAGGTTCTTTGTTGTTCAGTGGATTTGCCTGTGTGCTTTATTTTGTGGTTGGCATGAAGTTTAGCGAAGACTATATTGTCAACATGCCAGTATCTATCGGTGAGTTTACAGTCCTGCTGCTGGCCATGATTTTCACTGTTGGGATGGTGTGGGTATATTGTCGCAACCTGACGGCAGTAAAAATCATCTCATGCATTTGTTTCGGAGGGACACTCATAGGCATGCTGTTTTCCATCTTTGTCATCCCTTTTGATGTCTGCTACATTATGCTTGGACTTTGTGTTCTGATGATTGGCTATATTATCGGGGTGGCATTATACACTCGTATGATTCGATATGGACTTATCGCCCTTTTCGCCATCGTCTCAACCTCCTTTTTCTACATTACCGACTCGCTATTTGAACACCTTGACAACCACCAGCGTGTGCGCATTGAAGTTCTGTTAGGCATGAAGGACGACCCTCGTGGTGCAGGCTACAACGTCAATCAAGCGAAGATAGCCATTGGCTCTGGCGGCTTGTTGGGAAAAGGATTCCTCAACGGCACACAGACTAAATTGAGATATGTGCCCGAGCAGCACACCGATTTCATCTTCTGTACGGTGGGTGAAGAAGAAGGTTTTGTCGGCTCTGCAGGTGTGCTCATTGTTTATCTGTTATTTATCTGGCGACTTATTGCAGTGGCAGAACGACAAACCGACACCATGGGGAGAGTTTATGGCTATTGTGTGCTGTGCATCTTCCTTTTTCACCTTTTTATCAATGTGGGAATGGTGCTCGGTTTGACTCCTGTCATCGGCATTCCCCTTCCCTTTTTCAGTTACGGTGGTTCCTCTCTTTGGGGATTCACGTTGCTACTCTTCATCTTCCTCCGCATGGATGCAGAAAGAAACCTCAAACGACAATAGGCTTATAAAACCAATATAAACAACAATCAAAAAAACAAGAATGAACAAAACAACAATCAAGAAGCCCGAGGCAATCAGGTGGCACCACTTCTCACGCCACGGCGATGCCATTTTCCTCAGTTTGAAGAAGGAAATTCGTATCAGCGTGCTCAGTGTTGCCACTTTGGCTGTTACCTGTCCCAATTCGTCGGCTGCAAGGATGGCAATGAACCAACATCCGACATCCGTGGAACAGATTAACAATGCCGGCGCATCTTCTTCTGGTGGAGAAGACAATCTGCTTGACCTCACAGCGCTTCAGCATGGTGATTTGCTCTTTTGTGTGGCAAGTCCCTCGCGTGATGGCATTGCGCAAGCCATCGTCACTGTAACTGAAGGCATAGACCTTCAGCGAGTTTCTCATGTAGCCATCGTATGTATTGAATCATCTGGTACATACGCACTCGAAGCCTCAGGCGAACATGGCGTGTGGCTTCATCCAATCAATGCATTCTTTGACCATTGTGACCATACCTCAGCAGGCAATCCGATGGTATTGCTCGGCAGACTCAAGGACACGTCCAATGTCGCTGCATCGGTAGAGATGGCAAAAACCTATCTTGGCAGACCATACGATTATCAATACATGCCAAGCGATTCGGCACTCTATTGCAGCGAACTCATCCACTTTTCGTATTTTGATACTGAAGGGAAAGAGATCTTCCCTCAAGTGCCCATGTCTTTCCACGACAAGAGCGGCAATATCACGTCCTTCTGGAAAGATTACTATCGACAGTGGAACATGAGTGTACCTGAAGGTTGGCCAGGTACAAATCCTGGTGGTATCAGCCGAAGTGAGAAAATTGAAATGATTGGAAAATTCTTTTAACTACAAAAAACAATGAAAAAACTGATTTTAACAATAGTCGCTACATGGATGATAGCAGCAATATTGAATGCGCAAGAGAACAAGACTGCATACGAGATAAGTTTGGAAGAAACGGAGGTGGTGGGTACCCGTGCCCCATTGCCAGCCGACAAGGCTGTGCGTCTCGTTCAAGTAATTAACCGACAAGACATTGAAGCGTCAAGTGCCAGTTCCGTCAACGACCTGCTCAAACTAGCGGCAGGAGTCGATGTGCGCCAACGTGGTGGCTTTGGCATCCAGACAGACATAGGTGTGAATGGCGGTACAGAAGACCAACTGACCATCCTACTCAACGGCGTCAACATCAGTAACCCCCACACGGGACATTTGGCTGCCGACTTCCCTGTGAATGTGGATGACATCGAACGCATTGAAGTGATTGAGGGTGGAGCCAGCCGGGTGTATGGCAGTCAGGCATTTGCCGGTGCCATCAACATTGTGACACGCACCGAAAAGGAGAGCAGCGTGGGCGCCCATCTGCAGGGTGGTTCCTATGGCACTTTCGGAGTCAATGCCCATGTGTCGCTGAAAGGTAACCACTTCAACAACCGCATCAGTGGAGGATATGCCCGAAGCGACGGCGGAACCTACAATGACGATTTCAACAAAGGCAATGCTTATTGGAACGGTAAGTACGAGAGTCAACTCTTCGATGCGACGTTTCATGCCGGATTGAGCACCATGAACTATGGCGCCAACACCTTCTACGGCACAGGCTCAGATTCCCAATATGAGCAAGATCGTCGCTACCTCATTGCTGCACAGGCAGAATACAAAGGAAAAATCCATGTGCCCATGCAGGTGTATTGGAATCGTTCTCTTGACCACTATGTTTGGTGGCGTGCCAATCCTGAAGCCTACCAGAATTTTCACCAAACCAACGTTTATGGTGTAAACCTCAATGCCTACACTACATGGGCATTAGGTAAAACTGCTATTGGTGTGGAATTCCGCCGTGAGAACATCCTCTCCACCCGTCTGGGTAAGGAGATCCCCGAAGCCGAGCAACACAAATACAAGGTGCCAGGATGGGATGAGTATTACAAATATAAGGATGGGCGAAGTAATGTGGGGCTTTATCTCGAACACGACATTCTCTTCGATCATCTGACTCTTTCACTCGGCATACTTGCCAACCACAACACCTCGGTAGATGGTGGTATGAAACTCTACCCAGGCATTGACCTCTCATGGCGACCTGCTGACCGATGGAAATTCTATACCTCCTTTAACCAAAGCCTCAGAACACCCACATACACAGACCTTTATTACAATGGTCCAGGACTGACGGGAAACTCTCAACTGAAGCCGGAGAAGAGCACCGATTGGCATATAGGAGCCAGTTACACGGGGATTTTTTTCAAGGTACAGGTCAAGGGATTTTACCGCAAGGGAACTGACATGATTGACTGGGTAAAGTATCAAGATGCAACCAGCTACACTACCGCCAATAGTGACATTGACAACATTGGTGCTGAAGCTTTTATGTTTTTTGATTTTGCCAGACTTTGGGGAGAAAGGTCCATCCCTCAACGACTCACCCTCAGTTACTGCTACAACTACAAATATCGCGTCAATACCGAGCAAAAGGCAAACTATGCCTCACGCATGACCTTCCTCCGCCACAAATTTGTCGCCTCGTTCTATCACCGTATTGTCAGCAAACTCACGGCACAGTGGGACTTCACCCTCAAAAATCGTGAAGGGGAGTTCGACAATGCCAAGACGAAAGAACACCAGAGTTATGGCACCTATAGTACACTCGATTTGAAGATTCAGTGGACTGAACCTCATTATTCTCTCTATGTACAAGCAAACAATCTCACATCCCACCGCTACTACGACTTTGCCAACATCGAACAGCCAGGTGTGTGGCTGATGGCAGGAATCAAGTGTCGTTTGGCTTTTTAGTGTGGAGAAAGTTTTTATACTATAGATTACAAATCAAATATTGGTTATATAAGTCAGAAAAGAATACCAGAAATGGTATTCTTTTCTTTGTTTCATAAATTATTTGATTGCTTTTTTGTAACTTTGCAACGATTTTATATTGATATGAGAAAACCCTTACACATTATTATATATATAGTCGTGCTGCTTTTCGGCCTACCTGCTTCGGCAATAACTGATGGGGGGCAGTTTGTGGTGGTGCTCGATGCTGGTCACGGTGGTAAAGACCCCGGAGCCATCGGTTCGAAATCGACCAACCGTGAGAAAGATATCAATCTGGGCATCACGCTGGAAGTGGGACGGCTGCTGAAAGCAAACTGTCCCGATGTGAAATTGATATATACAAGAAGCACAGACGTATTCGTCGAACTGGGACGACGTGCCGAGATAGCCAACAAGGCAAAAGCAGACCTCTTTGTGAGTATCCACACCAATGCATTACCGAAAAATGCCAGAAAAGCAACTGGCGTGCAATCCTACACCCTGACCCTGCGCACAGCATCAACCAATCTGGCAGTAGAAAAACGGGAGAACTCCGTCATTGCGCTTGAAGGCTCAGCAGCCAAGAAATACAATTACAATCCTTCGCCCGAAAGCAACATTATGTTCGAACTGATGCAAGATCACGACATGAAAGAAAGTGTGAACTTTGCCAAGATGGTACAGAGCGAGATGGTTCACACAGCCGGAAGGACTGATATGGGCGTGCTGCAGGCAAACCTTGCCGTGCTTCGCCTCACCTATATGCCCAGTGTACTGCTCGAAGTAGGCTATATCTCCACCCCCTCCGAAGAGCAGTTCCTCATGTCCACCTCCGGACGTCAAACGATGGCGAAGAGTATCTACAACGCCATCGTGAAGTACAAAGCACAAAAGACCGGTAAGGAATCCAAACTGGAGAAAACCGTTCCAGACCCTGCAACAGAACAACCGGAGGAACAAAACGCATCGGTATCGGAAACAGCATCCGCAGTCACACCACCAGCAGCCCCATCAGCCGACAACGGCAAAACGACAGGCGGGAAGAAGACTGTCTATAAAGTGCAAGTGCTCGCTGGCGGCGCAAAACTGAAGAGCAACGACAAGCAATTCAAAGGACTAACCTGCGAGATGCACGAAAAGAACGGGCGCTACACCTACACCTACGGCTCCGCGACCACGATGGACGAAGCAAAAAAACTACGCCGGTCCATCCTCGACAAATTTCCACAAGCATTCATCGTGACATTTGAAGAATAATAATATGAAAATCAGCAAAGAAATTAAAATTGCCTTAGTGGCAGTCCTTTCTGCCATCATCGTCTATGTAGGCATCATCTTCCTCAAGGGACTTAAACTCTTTAACGACGAAGTATCCTATTTCGTGGAAATCGCCGACATTCAAGGCATGCCGACCGCATCCGACGTGCGCGCCAATGGACTGAAAGTGGGCACCGTGAAAGCCATCACATTCAATCCCAATCGCCAAGACCTCACGGTCGAAATCACTATTGACCCCAAATTTCAGATTCCACAAGGCACCAGCGTTTATATGACAAAAGAAATGTTGGGAAGTGCCATGATGAACTTGAAACTGGGTCCTAACCCTAATGCTGTTCTCCATCCGGGCGACACGATTCTGGGAGAACCCCTTATGGACCTCATGACGGAAGCAGGCAAAGTGCTGCCCCAAGTCGAAGCCATGTTCCCCAAGGTGGATTCTATCCTGAATGCACTCAACACGCTGTCACACGATCCAGCCATCACCACGTCACTTCACAACATGGAAGCCGTGTCAGCCGACTTGCGCACCACCACCACAAGAATCAATGGGTTGCTTGGCAACGATGTTCCTCAACTCATGGCAAAAACCAACACAATCTTCAACAATTTGGAAACAACCACCAACAATCTCAATCAGATAGACATGGTGGGAATGGCACAAAAAGCTGATGCCACAATGAATGGTTTGCAGGAGATGACCTTCAAGATGAACACAGCCATGAACAGCAAAGACAACTCGCTAGGCATGCTGATGAACGACAATTCTATTGCACTACATCTTGATTCAACCATGTTGAACTCCTCCAAACTGCTTGAGGACTTCAGACTACACCCCAAACGCTATGTTCATTTCTCTCTCTTCGGTAGGAAAGACAAGCAAAAATGAGCAAAGGGGAAAAACACAAGAGAGGTTGTTATTTGAATTTTGTTCAAACAACAACCTTTTCTTTCGCGGACGATTTTGAAGAGATAGAAAACCTATCAAAAACAAACAATTAGCGGCAATAAAAAAATATTTTGAACGGATTGTTTCATACGTGAAACAAATATATAACAAACTAATAATCAATATAAAGGAAAAAACAAACACGAATCAAGACCTTTAAGAACTTAATAAACGTAAATGACTGAAATGAAGCACTTTTAAGAGTGCGATTTCAAACGGCAAGAAAAATAAATTTTGCCGTGTCGAAAAAAAAAGCGAACTTTGCATTCGTAAAAATCACATGAGAATCGCCAAATCTTAAAAATGGTAGAAACAGAACAAAATCCAAAACTCTTGTGGGGGAAATGCCTCGATATCATTCGAGACAATATCACCCCAGAACAATTCGCGGCATCATTTGCATTCGTCGAACTTCATAGTTTCGAGGATGGCAAACTGATTCTTGATGTGCCCAGCGAATTTGTGAAGAGACTTTTGGAGGAAAACTTCCTGCCTCTTATGGCATCTACCTTTAAGCGCGTGTTTGGTAACAGCATCCACAAATTATATTATAATGTAAAGGTGGTGAACACCAAACGAGGTGGTGAAGTGAGGGAAATGGCAAACATGTCGCAGAAAGTGACTAATGGTCCTTCACGCAAAGATGTTCGCAAGTCTCCTGGCGATGTAACCGCACCACAGGTGCAGGACCTCGATTCTCAATTGATAGCCGACTACAGATTTGACAACTATATTGAAGGTGAGAGCAATCGCTTGGCACGCTCTGTCGGCGAATCCATTGCCAATAACCCTGCCAAGACTTTCAACCCCTTCTTCGTATATGGTCCATCAGGATGTGGAAAGACCCACCTCATCAACGCCATTGGGTTGAGCATCAAGGAGCAACATCCACAGATGCGTGTGCTATACCTGTCTGCACACCTTTTCACCGTACAGTACACCGATGCTGTGCGCCAAAACAAGGTCAATGAATTCATTCGATTTTATCAAACCATTGATACGCTGATTCTTGACGATGTGCAGGAACTTTCAGGCAAGGGAGCGACCCAAAACACGTTCTTCCACATTTTCAATCATCTGCAACGTAACAACAAGCAGATTATCCTTTCAGCAGACCGTCCTCCCATCGCCATTCAAGATTTGGAGGATCGATTGCTCACTCGTTTCAAGTGGGGTATGCAGGCTGAAATTGAGAAGCCCACGCAGAACTTGCGTCTCAACATTCTCTCTGCCAAAGTGGAAAAAGAAGGACTGAACATCCCTGCCAACGTGCTCAAGTTCATTTCCGAAAATATCGATGACAGCGTGCGCGACCTTGAAGGAGTCATCAACTCACTCATGGCATACTCCGTTGTCTATAACTGCGACATCAATATGGCATTGGTTCGTAAAATCATGCCACGGTTCGTAGAAAAGCAGAGCAAAGAACTTACGATTGATGATGTGAAGCAGTCTGTCTGTGACCATTTCAATCTGAAAGTCAATCAACTTGACTCACGCACCCGTACTCAGCAAGTTGCCTATGCACGCCAAGTGGCAATGTATCTGGCAGCCCATTTGACTGATAAGTCGCATGTGCAGATTGGTGTCCATATCGGCAACCGAAACCACGCAACCGTCATCCACGCTTTGAAGCAGATTAAGGACATGATGGAAGTGGATGAAAAAGTGCGTCAAGATGTTGAAGAACTGATGGATACGCTCCATGTATCACATTGAAACAAATCGCCACATGATGCGAAGCATCGTCAGAAAAAACGAGGCTTAGTAAAGAAAGTGGACGACATACGATAACAACAGAACATACTAACCAATTCCTATAGATAACTTATGTTTAATGGAGGGGAGGGCTCGTGGTGAGTCCTCCCCTTTTCGTGTTTTTTCTATTCTGTTGTAATTCTATCTTTTCGATTCTTTCCCTTCCTGTTCTGGCCCTTTCTTTTCTTGACTTTTTCGGGTTCTCCATTATTTCAAGAATCCCTGATTCTTCAACGCCTTCAACAATCCCTCAGACATAGCCTCATTGTCTTTCCTGGTGTAACGGCAATCGGTGAACACCTGTGCCAGATTCTCCTTCTTGTTGATTTCCACAAACTTTTTGTTCTCCTCCAGTTGCTCCTTGAAATAATAGATGATGTCCAGTTGGTCGGGTGAGTAATCATGATACGTTTCTTCGTGGATGTATGCCAAGTGCGGCAAACGGTCTGGTTGTTCAGGATTTTCGTCA
Source organism: uncultured Prevotellaceae bacterium (assembly GCA_900316975.1). Lineage (GTDB taxonomy): Bacteria > Bacteroidota > Bacteroidia > Bacteroidales > Bacteroidaceae > Minthosoma. Next base: position 41,320 of record ONFA01000004.1, read on the forward strand.
GGCACCCCTATGGTGATGGTGGCGATAGGGAATGTTAACTTGGGTAACTTCAGCAAATCAATGATTCCCTGTGGATTGTAAAGTGTTGTGCCCAGATAGCAAGTGCCGTAACCCTCATCCTCTGCCAAAGTGCAGAAAGCCTGTACATATAATAAGGTGTCGCTTACTGCATTCAGGAATGAAAGGTAATTGTCATAACCCGCATCAGCGTTGCGCTGTTCACACCATCGGGTGAAACGATTGAAGTCGGCACAAAATGTGAGCACCACAGGAGCCCCTTTCACCATTGGCTGTCCGAAATGCAAAGGCGAGAGTTTCTCCTTCATCTCTTCCGAGCGTGTCACGATCACACTATACAGCTGCATGTTTCCCATCGTTGCGGCCCTCGATGCCTGGAAGAGCAGTGCGTCCAATTTCTCCTGAGGAATGTCTTCCTGCTTATACTTACGGATAGTCCGTCTATTGCTGAATGATGCCATAAGATATTTACATTTTAATGATTTGCGTTTTACAATTATGCAAAGATAAGCATTTCCTGCCACATTTATTTTGTCATGTCGTAAAATCCCCGTATTTTTGCCATTAGTTAACAATCTTACGCATTAAAACCGTTCGATTGCAAAATGTCAAATCGTAAACAACCAGATATGGCACCTGTACAATCTTTATCCGCCACGATTCTAAATAAATTGGCAGAATTTGGCGAAAAGAAACTGAAAAAAGCGTTGAAGCCTTACAACCCCGAGTGCGAAGTGAATAAGGAGCGTGAGGAACTCTTGTCGTTGCTTGACAACGAAATTTACTCCTTCCGCCCCCAGTTTGAAATCACCGAGAAACGTCCCGTCAGTCTTGAATGTGATGTGGTCAAATTCCAAAACAAAAAGGAGAAATGGGTCGCATTCGTTGGATTGCTCGACGGCTATCCCTACGAAATCTTTACAGGAGTGCTTGACGACGAAGATGGCATCGCACTTCCCAAGACCGTCACCAAGGGACACATCATCAAGCATATCGACGAGGAGGGCAACAAGCGCTATGATTTCACTTTCGTCAACCGACGTGGCTATAAGACCACGGTCGAAGGACTCTCTGAACGGTTCAATAAGGAATACTGGAATTATGCCAAACTCATCAGTGGCATTCTTCGCTACAGGATGCCTCTAACAAACGTCATTAAACTAGTTGGTTCTTTGCAACTTGAGAACGAAAACATCAACACATGGGCAAATGGTGTGGCACGTGCATTGAAGAAATACACCAACGGCGAAGACGACTCCATGGAGGACACGAATCTTAAGGACGACAATCACAATGCAGAATAAAATCATCCTCAAAGGACTGCGTCTCTATGCTTATCATGGAGTGATGGAACAAGAGCGCAAGGTGGGTGCCTACTTCACCATCGATTGTGAAGTGGAATGCGACATGTCTGTAGCCATTCAGACAGATTTCCTCTATGCCACCATCAGTTATGCCGATATTTATGGAACCATCAAGCGCGAAATGGAAAAATCCTCCTTCCTCGTTGAACATGTGGCAGGGCGTATTGCCAAAGCCATCCTCGATGAATACCCCAAGGCACAATCCGTCCGCATTCGTCTGCTGAAGGAGAACCCTCCTATGGGTGCCGACTGTCAAGGAGCAGGTGTGGAAATTGTGGAAAGTAGAGAGGAAAAAAGTTAATTGACAATAGATAAATGATTAAATAGCCAAAAACATGAGTACAACAACCAACAAAATGACCAACTACCGTTGGGTCATCTGTGCGATGCTTTTCCTCGCCACCACGGTCAACTACATGGACCGTCAGGTGCTCTCACTCACGTGGAAAGACTTCATCGCCATCGATTTCCATTGGAGCGATGCAGACTACGGTTTCATCACCGCCGCATTCTCCATTTTCTATGCCTTCATCTCCCTCTTTGCCGGAAAGTTCATCGACTGGATGGGAACGAAGAAAGGCTACATCTGGGCCATTGTTATTTGGAGTATTGGTGCATGTCTGCATGCTGGCTGCGGCATTGCAGCCATGTGGATTGCCGACCTTCCCAACGAAGAGGCTCTGCGTACCGTTCGGGCTGGTACCGACCTCGCCCTGCTCATCTCTACCGCCAGCGTGTGGCTCTTTCTTGCCTGCCGCATCGTGCTTGCCACAGGTGAGGCTGGCAACTTCCCTGCTGCCATCAAGGTGACAGCCGAGTATTTCCCAAAGAAAGACCGTGCCTTGGCCACCTCCATCTTCAATGCAGGTGCTTCTGTAGGTGCGCTTGCAGCTCCGCTCACCATTCCCATTCTGGCAGAAAAGATGGGTTGGGAAATGGCATTCATCATTATCGGTGCCATCGGTTTCGTTTGGGCTATCCTTTGGGCTGTACTTTACAACCGTCCTGCCGAGAGCAGTCGTGTGAATGCAGCCGAACTCGCCTACATTCAGCAAGATGCTAATGCCTCAGTTTCCGAGGAGAAAGCCACAAAAAACTCCAACCGAGAGCAAGCCAACGACAACCTTCAGATTCCATTCCTCAAGTGCTTCACCTATCGTCAGACATGGGCATTCATCGTGGGTAAACTCCTCACCGATGGCGTTTGGTGGTTCTTCCTCTTCTGGGCACCAGCCTATTTCTCTGAACTCGGATACAAATCCTCCGACCCTATGGGACAGGCACTCATCTTCGTGCTCTACCTCATCGTCACTGTAGTCAGCATCGGTGGTGGCTATCTGCCTAAGTTCTTCGTGGAGAAGAAAGGCATGGAGCCTTATTCCGGCCGTATGATAGCCATGCTCATCTTCGCCTTCTTCCCCATCTTCGCCATGTTTGCACAGCCATTGGCAGACACCTCCGTGTGGTGGCCCTGCATCATCATCGGTTTGGCAGGCGCAGGACACCAGTCGTGGTCAGCCAACCTCTACTCCACCATCGGCGATATGTTCCCCAAGTCTGCCATTGCCTCCATCACAGGTATCGGCACTATGTTTGGCGGTCTTTGTTCTTTCGCCATCAACTGGGGCAGCGGTTTGCTCTTCACCTATGCCGACCAACAGGGAGAAGCCTTTCAGTTCTTCGGTGTGACAGGCAAACCAGCCGGCTACATGATTGTCTTCTGCTACTGCGCTGTCGCCTACCTCATCGCCTGGGCACTCATGAAGGTGCTTGTGCCGAAGTATAAGCCCATCACGAAGTAAACATACATTCTCAATAGCGGACATCATGTCCGATTTACCGACCGCGACGTAATCAATGGATTGATTACGTCGCGGTCGTTTTTATAGCACCCGAATACCCCCTTTACCGACGTGGGGCACATCGACTCACCGACGTGCCCCACGTCGGTTTTGAGGTTATGGAAGCATATTAAGGGAGGCTTTAGAGATACAGATGAGGAGGCTATGACAAAATGGCTGTCATGGAAATGTGTGAAATAAGCTGAAAAACTTGGGGAAAATAGTCCCGTGAAAAAGAAATTATCGTTTTTCGATAAAAATTTCTCGTTTTTATTTGGAAGTTATTAGAAGTTGTTTTATCTTTGCACCGAAAATAATTATCGAAATACAATAAATTAGTCAAATAAAACAATAAATGACCATATAATATACATTATTAATAATAACCACTAAAACAACAAAACTTATGAAAAAGAAATTTAACTTGTATTGCGGACTGCTGATTGCGGCTATCGTGTTTGGTATCGGCTTGACCATGTTTGAGACAGGCTACAGGATGTACCAAGGCGGAAAAATAGGATGGGAACTGGCAGAAAAAGATCACATGACTGGGGTGAAGCGTGACCCATTTTGGAGCATAAATCTAATGAACAGATTGACACCTGTGGAAATGATGCCAAAAGGTGAACTACTGTTAGGTATGAATGTTAATGATAGCATTGTCAATCTGAAAACCGGTGAGAAGATGCCGATGATGACAGTGCAGGCACTTGTTCTCCCGGAGAATGGCAAGAACAGAATGAGAGTGATGCAAGGCATCAGTTTGATTGGGAGTTTCCTCATTATTGTATTCTTGGTGGCATTCATCAAACTGGTCATTTCGGTGAACAAAGGACGCCTCTTTGAGGAGAGTATGGAGACACAATTGGCATGGGGCGGTTGGGCCGTGTTTGGCATGTATCTGCTGGGCTGGGTAAGCACGCTCTACAACTATTTCCTCAACGTACATGAATTTGAGTTTGAGGCGTATGATCTGAGCATCCTCCAGAAACCTGACATTGCCCTACTCTACTCTGCCTTCGGTATGCTGCTGGTGGGACAGATTTTCAAGATTGGACGGACAATGAAAGAGGAGCAGGAGTTGACGATTTGAGATTAGAATTTGAAAGATTATAAGACCTAAATAATTAAACAACGAATATGATGAATAAGAATCGTGTTTTATGGGCTTGCTTCATTCTGATAGCAATGGTGGTCGTTGCTTTATTGGGAGTAGTCCTTTACCAACTTCTGACAGGCGATGAAGTGACCACCAACACATGGTGCTTCATTACTATAGCCGCATGCAGTCTTGTGAACACTTACATTATACTTTCTCACAATCAAAGAACACTGGAACCATGATTATCGTAAATTTAGATGTAATGATGGCTCGGCGCAAGATGTCGTCGGGTGAACTGGCTGAAAAGATCGGCATCACGCAGGCAAACCTGTCGGTGCTGAAGACGGGCAAGGCGAAGGCGGTGCGCTTCTCCACACTGGAGGCTATCTGCAAAGCCTTGGATTGCCAGCCGGGAGATATTTTGGAGTTTAAAGACAATTGATAGTTAAAATTATAACTACAAATCATAGAAACAACTAAACAAATGAAAAAAGTACTTTACCCTATTTTGGTTATCGTTCTGTTTCTTGTGGTACAATCATTCGCAGGAATAGGAGTTGCCATCTTCGGAATAATTAAGGATCCCGATTTCTTCCATCAGATGAATGGAGGTGATCCCAATCAAATCATTAATAAGTTGTTCAGCGATGATTCGCTGGCATGGGCTTTGATTATCAGCGATATTGTCATTGTCGGCATCATCGCCTTGCTGAAAATGATTAACTGGAAAACGGTGCTGAACTTCCGAATGATTGAATGGAAATGGGGCTCCATAGGCATTATGGCTGCTGTTTTCGGCATCTTTGTTCTCGACATCATGGCGGAATGGTTTCAATTGCCCAACGAAATGGAGGGAGTGTTCAACAACTTGTCCAACTCGCTGGTTGGCGCACTAAGCATTGCCATTCTCGGTCCTATCGCAGAGGAATTCATCTTCCGCGAGGGCATTCTCGGCTATATGCTGAGAAGTGGCATGAACAAATGGGTGGCAATCATGGCAAGTGCATTAGTCTTCGGCATCATCCATTTGAATCCCGCACAGGTACCATTTGCTGCAGGGATAGGCTTTATTTTCGGCATCATATACTATAGGACAGGAAACATCGTTATTACAAGTATCCTGCACATTCTGAACAACAGCGTGGCGGTGTGGCAGATGTACTCGCTGGGCGATGCAGCCAAAGACTTCAGCTTGACAGAAATATTGGGGACTGCGGATATCGCTGCCGTCATTATATGCGGGTTCCTGTGCATCAGCCAGTTGACTAAATTCTGGAAATATTATCAGACGAGGCAAGAGTTCAACTTCTATTCAGCAACCAACGAAATCAGTCTGATTGTTGAACAACCAACCAACGAAATCAACCTTTTGACAGAACAGACAACAGACGATATTAACTTAAACTCACAAAATAATGAAGCAGTTCTTTAAGTATGTATGCGCCACTGTAGTGGGCATCTTTGTAGTGGTTGCCATCATCACCATCCTTTCCATTTTCAGTTTGGTAGGCATGGCATCAATGGGCAATAGCCTGACAAGTGTGAAAGACAACAGCGTGCTGGTCATCCAATTGCAGGGAAGCATCAACGAGCGTAGCGAAGAGAATCCCTTTGGCGAGATTCTCGGCAATGCCGTGTTGACAGACCAAGGATTGGATGACATTCTCAAAGCCATTGAACATGCAAAGACCGACCCCAAAGTGAAGGGCATCTATTTGGAGGCAGGTACTTTTGCCGGTGCCATGCCTGCCACCTTGCAGAGCATCCGCAAGGCATTGCTCGACTTCAAGAAGGAGGGAAGGTTCATTGTTGCCTACGGTGACCAATACACCCAGGGAGCCTATTATCTATGTTCTGCAGCCGATTCGGTGATTGTCAATCCACAGGGCATCATTGACTGGAGCGGTATGAGCAGCACCGTGACCTACTACAAGGAACTGCTCGACAAGGTGGGTGTGAATATGCAGGTGGTGAAGGTCGGCACCTACAAGAGTGCGGTGGAACCTTTCCTGTTGAGCCAAATGAGCGATGCCAACCGCGAACAGATTGAGACCTACAACGGTGAAATTTGGAGTGAAATCACCAAGGCTGTCAGCAAGAGTCGTGGCATCAGCGAGGCAAAACTGAATGAATTGGCTGACTCCATGATACTGTTGCGCGAGGCGACTCTCTACAAGAAAGAAAAACTCGTCGATAAGATTGCTTACAGCGATGCCGTAAAACAGACGATTGCCAACATGATGAAGGTGGACGATCCTGACGACTACAACACCATTTCGGTGAAGGACCTGGCAGGCATTGCCAATAGCGAGCCCAAAGGCATCAGCGGTGATGTGGTGGCTGTGTATTATGCTGTTGGTGACATCGTGGAGGAAGCGTCTTCAGAGTGGAACTATTCGCCTGAAATTGTGGGCAAGACCGTATGTAAGGACTTGCAGAAACTGGCTGATGACGACAACGTGAAGGCTGTGGTGCTGCGTGTCAATTCAGGTGGCGGCTCTGCCTATGCCAGTGAGCAAATCTGGCACGAGGTGATGAACATCAAGACCAACAAACCTATCGTTGTGAGCATGGGCGACATGGCTGCATCAGGTGGCTACTACATCAGTTGTGCAGCCAATTACATCTATGCTGAACCCACCACGATTACAGGCTCAATCGGCATCTTCGGCATGTTTCCCGATGCCAGCAAATTGTTGAACGACAAATTAGGCGTGCATTTCAACACCGTGAAGACCAACCAATTCTCCGACTTCGGCGACATTTCCCGTCCATTCACCGAACAAGAGCGTGCCATTGCCCAGAAGTACATTAACAATGGCTACGAACTCTTCACGAAGCGTTGTGCCGATGGTCGCAAGATGAAGCAGGACGACATCAAAAAGATTGGTGAGGGTCGTGTGTGGACTGGCATTCACGCCAAACAAATCGGACTGGTGGATGAACTCGGCAGTCTTGACCAAGCCATTGCCAAAGCAAAAGAGTTGGCGAAACTCAACGAAGCAACCGTCATGAACTATCCTGCCAAGAGCACCATCTTTGATCAACTCATAAACGAGATGCAAGGCACCAGCTATGCTGACAAGCAACTGAAGGAAGCCCTTGGCGACTACTACTCTGTCTTCACCGACTTGAAGAAGATGGGACAGAAGACCGGTGTCCAAGCCGCACTCCCCTACTACCTGAAATTCAAGTTGTGACGATGAACAACAGACAATGAAATGCATAAAGCGAGCAGGCTTGACATTGAGATGTCAGCCCGCTCGCTTTATGTGAGGTGGTTTTGCGGTGGGTCTAAAGACCGTACAACCGTATAACCGTACAGTACTTGTTATTTCACTGGTGAGATGATGTAAGTATAAGTGTAGTCCTTATACGGCATCTGATACTCTTGGCGTGGCCATGCGCCCCAAGAGTTCACGCAACCCACACCCATGCTGCGAGCAGCGATGTGGAGATCGGTGAAGGGACGTTCAATGAGGTCACCGCTATGCCACTGCGCCTTGTTACGTGCAGGTTGCAAATCGTCTTCCGTATAGTTGAGAGCTTGCATCTCAAGAGGTTCGATGCCTTCAAAACGGAGTCCCTTGCCTGCTTTGTTGGTGATGTTCCAGTAGCGCACTTGAGTCTTGGTGCCGGTCTCCTGTGGACGAACATACCCCCAGAACTGCTCTGCCACCGTCTGTTTCCAAACACCGAGGTTCTGACTGTTGTTGCGGTCAATGTAGTTCTCGCGAGGTCCCTTGCCATAATATTCGATCTGAGAGAATTCTTTTGGCATTTGCATCTGCATGCCATAACGCAACAACTGCGGCATGTTCTTGGCTTCAGGATTGGAGGTGAGGTCTTGCTTCACCACGAGTTGTCCGGCTGGTGTCATGGTGTAAGTAAGTTTCACCGTTGCCTCCACAGCCTGAATATTGTACTCGGCAGTCACCACATAGTTGGCACCATCCTGCTGGATATTGAAGGCTTTCCTTTCGAGACGAGGATGCTGCCATGCTGACAAACGGTTTTGCATGCCTGCACCAAAGTCATTGTCAGTGGCTGCACGCCAGAAGTCTGGTGTCAGTTCTGCTTCGTCAGTCATCATCGGCGTACCATCCACATCAATATATGCCACATAGCCAGAGCGCTTGTTGAAGGTCACCTTCACACCATTGGCAGAAAGCACAGCATAGATGGCACGGTCATCGAGCGTCACACCGGCAGGAGCGGTCTTGGCATTCTTGTCTGCCACAGGCTGAGCCGTGATGGTTTCAACTGTTGGAAAGGTGTAAGGTGTCAGTTCAAACTGCTGATGAGCAATGATTTCGCCAGCCTTCTGGAGTGGTTCGTCCTTCGCCAGTTTGAAATCGAAGTTCACAAGGATTTCCTTGCCCTTGTACTCTGCATTGTTGAAGGCTTCCTTAACAGCAACAATATCAATGATAGACTTTCCCTGTGGAGCGATGGTTACATTCGACAGCGGCATGTCCTGCGACTTGGCTATCGGCTTGCCATCCACTAAGATTTCATAAGCCAACTTTACATAGTCGAGCGGACGGAAGAAGTTTTCGTTATAGAACTCAAACTTACCTTCCTTGGCATCCACCAATGTCGCCCAGATATTTTGGTAGTAGTATTGTATCTCGTATGCATGAGGATTGGGTACACGGTCTGGATTGATGACACCGTTGCAGTTGAAATTATTGTCCGATGCAGGGAAACGTCCGTAGTCGCCACCATAAGTCCAGACTGGTTTGCCTGTGATTTTGCTCTTGCCGCGCAAGCCCTGGTCAATGAAGTCCCAGATGTAACCACCCTGATAATTGGGCAGACGACGAACCAAATCCCAATACTCCTTGAAACCACCCACAGAGTTACCCATGGCATGAGCATACTCACATTGGATGAGCGGACGAGCATTGCCTTCCTTGCAGTAGCGTTCGCAATGTCCGTAGTCAGCATACATCGGGCAGAAGATGTCAGTCTTGCCCCAACTGCCTGCCTGTTCATACTGACAAGGACGAGAGGAGTCATAAGCTTTCACATAGTCGTAGGAATCTTCAAAGTTCTTTCCATAGCCAGCCTCGTTGCCTAAACTCCACACGATGATGCTGGGGTGATTTTTCAGTACATAGATATTATGGCGCTGACGCTCAATGTGCATATCGTGGAAACGGGGGTCTTTGCCCAGCGACCTTTCGCCATAACCCATTCCGTGACTCTCGATATTGGCTTCGGCTGTCACATAGATACCATACTCGTCACACAGTTCATACCATCGTGGGTCGTTGGGATAGTGAGAAGTGCGAACAGCGTTCACGTTCAACTGCTTCATCACCTGAATGTCCTGAATCATACGGTCCACACTTACCACATAACCACCATCAGGATCCAATTCGTGGCGGTCCACACCCTTGATGAGGATGGGCTGGCCATTCACGAGCAACTGCTGATTCTTGATTTCCACTTTGCGGAAACCGATGCGCTGCGGGATGCACTCAAGGAGTTTGTTGCCATCATAGAGTGAAACATAGAAGTTGTAGAGATTGGGCGTTTCGGCACTCCATTTCAGAGGATTCTTCGCTTGCAACGTAGCCTCTGCCTTGTCACCTTTTAGCGTTTCAGCATAAGTGGCGATGGCATTTCCTGCATTATCCACCAACTTCATTTCCACACGCTTGCCTTTGCCGTTCAGGGTTTTCACTTGCACGTTCAACGTACCATCTGTATAGTTGTTCTCAAGGTCGGGTGTGATGAAGAGATCATCTATATGGGCCTGTGGACGAGCATACAGGTAACACTCACGGGCAATACCACAAAGACGCCAGAAGTCCTGGTCTTCATTCCAAGAACCATCGCACCAACGCATGATTTGCATAGCTATGAGGTTTTCCTTGCCTGGGGTGATATATTTCGTTATATCGAACTCGGCAGCCACCTTCGAATCCTCCGAGTAGCCCACATACTTGCCATTTACGTATAGCGTCAGGTTCGATGTGGCAGAGCCGATGTGGATATAGATGTTCTCGCCTTTCCAGTCGGCTGGAATCGTGAAGGTGCGACGGTAAGAGCCCACGTGGTTGCCCTTGTCCTGCACAGCAGGGGGTTGTCCATTCCAATCACTGCGCCACGCATATCCGTTATTCACATAGATGGCATCGCCATAGCCATTCAGTTCCCAGATACCAGGCACAGGCATCGTGCCCCACTTCGAGTCGTCATACTTCAGCGTGTAGAAGTCGGCAGGACGTTCGTTGGCACTCTCCACCCAGTGGAACTTCCACTTGCCCTCGATGCTCAGGTAGCGACTTGACTTAGCCTTCGTGTTTGCCTTTGGCGTTTGTGACTGTTGTGCCAACGCCTCACTCTCGTAGGCAAAATAACTGGCAACATCCATCTTTCGGTTGATTTCGTTGACATTAGGGTCACACCACACAGGGGTCTTCTGCGCCTGTGCAGTCAAGGCACCCAATGCCAATGCCGATAAAAGAATCTTTTTCAAATTCATAGTTAATACTTGGGTTTTGTTGATTAGTGTATTGTTGATTAAGTTTCTCATTGTTTCACTTTTAAGGAGGTAGAGCAAGATGGTATTCCATAGGTCATTCGTGATGATAGGGTTCCCCCCGCATGATGGTCATCGCCCGATAGAGTTGTTCCACGAAGATGAGGCGCACCATCTGGTGTGAGAAGGTCATCTTGGAGAGTGAAAGTTTCTCGTTCGCTCGCGCATAGACCTCTGGGGAGAATCCGTAAGGTCCCCCGATGATGAAGACCAACCGCTTGCCCACCGTCTGCATCTTTTGCTCCATCCAGCGCGAGAACTCCACGCTGCGCCATTCCTTTCCATGCTCGTCAAGCAGCACCACATGGTCACCTGTCTGCAATTGCTTCAAGATGAGTTCACCCTCCTGTTGCTTCTGCTGTTCAGCAGAGAGGCTTTTGGTGTTCTTCAGTTCGGGAATCACCGTGATGTCAAAACCCATATAGTGCTTCACCCTCCCTGCATATTCGTCAATCAACTCAACGAAATGCTTGTTCACCGTCTTTCCGACTAATAGTAATGTTGCGCGCATGTCCTATAATTAAATGGTGAATGAATCATCTCGACACGTTCTTCACTCCCTTTACTGCCGACAATTTCTTGATGAGTTGCGTAAGTTGGTTCTGGTCGTCAATCATCACCGTCAGTGTGCCCGAAAAAAGTCCATCCTCCGACGACTGGATGCTGATGCCACGCATCATCACATTCTTCTCCTTGTTGAGAATGGAAGTGATATTGTTCACAATACCTATGTCATCGTGTCCCACGACCCTCAGTGTCACAGGATATTGTTTCGAGCCTTTGCCTGCCCAGCGCGCCCGAAGCACACGATAGCCCAGACGCGCCCGAAGCAACTGGGCATTCGGACAATCCTTACGGTGTACCTTGATGCCACGATTCACCGTCACGAACCCAAACACATCATCACCATATATAGGATTGCAGCACTTGGCAAGACTGTATTCCACCCCTTTCAGGTTATTGTCCAAGACCAGCACATCAGCATTGCCTTGTGCATGGTCATCCGCCACAGTCGCCACATAGTTCTCAGCACTGCGTTGTTCTGTCGAGAAAGCACTTGGGTTGGCATCACGCTCTTGCAGTTCAAGATACTGCTCAATTACCGTGTTCACATCCAACACTTCCTCTGCTATGGCTTTGTAGAACTCTGTCACATGCTTGTAACCCATCCGCTTGATGAGGCGCATCATGATGGATTCTTCTGGTTCTATCTTCCTATTCTTGAACTTTCTCTCCAGAGCCTCTTTCGCAAATGTTGATACCTGCATCTCCTGCTCCGTCAGCGATTGGCGAATCTTAGCCCTCGCCTTCGGGGTAATGGCAATGCTCAGCCAGTCACGCTTAGGTTGCTGCTTTTGCGAAGTAAGAATTTCCACCTGGTCGCCACTCTGCAACTTCGTACCTATGTGTACGTTCTTCCCGTTCACCTTACCACCCATGCAACGAGCACCAACATTCGTGTGAATCTGGAAAGCGAAATCAAGCACCGTTGCCCCCTTCGGCAATTTAAAAAGGTCACCTTTCGGAGTGAACACAAACACTTCGTCGCTATACAAATCCACCTTGAATCGATCCATCAACCGCTCGTCGCTCTCTACATCATGATGCTCCAATGCCGATCGGATATCCTGCAACCAGTCCTCCAACTTGGTGCCGCTGTCTTTCACTCCCTTATATCGCCAGTGTGCAGCCAAACCATGCTCTGCAATCTCATCCATCCGCTCCGTGCGAATCTGTATCTCCACCCACTTACCTTCAGGACCCATCACCGTGATGTGCAGCGACTCATAGCCGTTCGACTTCGGCACCGAAAGCCAGTCCCTCAATCGTTTCGGGTTCGGACGGTACATGTCCGTCACGATGCTGAATACCTGCCAGCACTCTTGCTTCTCCTTCTCTGGAGCCGAATCAAGAATCACACGGATGGCAAACAAGTCATAGATGCCCTCAAACTGACACTTTTGCTTCAGCATCTTTTGCCAGATGGAATGGATGGACTTTGTTCTGCCCTTGATGTGGAACTTCAGCCCCGCCTCTTTCAGCTTTTTCTCCACAGGAGCAATGAAATTGGCTATGTAGAGGTCGCGTGCCTTTCGCGTAGCACTCAACTTATCCTTAATCATGTAATAGACATCAGGCTCCAGATACTTCAGCGACAAGTCCTCCAATTCCCGTTTAATCAGATATAAGCCCAACTTATGTGCCAAAGGAGCATATAGATGTGCCGCCTCCGTCGCCACCCGTGTTCGTTCCTCAATCTCTCCCCTATCCTTGATCTGCCGCATGAGATTCACACGGTCGGCAATGATGATGAAAATGACCCTCATGTCCTCAGCAAACGACAAGAGCAAGTCACGGAAGTTCTCCGTCTCAATCGACGGATTCTTCGCATACAACTCATTCACGCGCAAGATGCCGTGGATGATGTGTGCCACCTCCTCGCCAAACTCACGCTTCACTTCCTCCATGCCAATCACCCCTTCCGACACACAATTGTGCATCAAGATGCTGATGATGGAAGCGCGGTTCAATCCAATCTCCTCTGCCGTGATGACTGCCGTTTGCAAGTCGAACAAGATGGGGTTCATTCCAAACTTGTCACGATGCAATTGAGCGGTCTCGGCAGCCCTCAGCAAAATTCCTTTCACCTTGCCAAAGTCATCAGGATTCAGCACATCAGTCACCAGCCCCTGCAACCTTTTCACGGTTTCCAACAGCAGTTCACGCTCATCTTTCCTCAAAGTAGTCAAATCATCCATGCCTGTCATTCTAAATATCTACATTTTGAGTGCGAAGTTACTATTAAATGAGAAAAATACCAAATAAAAACCGCTTGAATGGCTAATTATCAATTGTTAAAGAACGAAATTCAATTAAAATTCTTACCTTTGCCTACGAAAACAACCATCCAACATGGCGTTTTTTTATGAACATACAAAAGAATCCATTCGAATTAGACACACAACGACATAAATGAGTAATCAAGTAAAACTGGATCCACACGGTATAGCACTGATGCAGCAGTTCCGCGAACTGTTGCCCACACTTGAACAATTAGGAAAGAAAGCCTATGACCTGCTGTGTGATGCCCTTCACGAACAAGGTATCTACGTAACAGCTGTGGAACATAGAGTGAAAAAAGAAGCATCGCTGGCAAAAAAACTGGAACTGAAAGGAGCGAAATACAAGAGCATTGATGATGTGACCGACCTTGTAGGACTGCGCATCATCACTTTCTACACTGACGAGGTGGACAAAGTTGCAGCCATCGCCAAACGCATCTTCGACATCGACTGGAAAGAGAGCGTGGACAAACGCAAATTGCATAAATTTGACACCTTTGGCTACAACTCCCTTCATTACATTTGTCGTCTGAAAGAAGGTGGTCCCCGCTTCGAACTGCAAATGCGCACGGCCCTGCAACACGTATGGTCCACTATTGAACACGACATCGGCTACAAAACCGATGTCAAGATTCAAAATGAATATCTGCGGCAATTCAGTCGTCTGGCTGGAACACTGGAACTGGTTGACAACGAGTTCAGCCGTCTGCGCACCGAAATCACCAACTACCGACGTCAAATGAAGGCATTGCTGAAGAACGGGCAACTTGACGATGTGCTCCTGTCTTCCGACTCTTTTCGCAGTTATCTCGAATTGAATCCCTTCGACCGGCTGAACAAACACATAGCAGCGGTCAATCAGGCAGAGTTGTACCCTGTCTCTATGATGCCCTTCCTTTCCATCTTCGAATCCTTCGGGTTCGAAACTCTCGGCGACGTGCAACGATTTATCGAGGAAAACAGCGAAGATGCCTACCAACTGGCACTTTCACAACTCGCCATTACCGACCTCGACATACTCTCCACCACAGCGGCACCCCTCTATCTCTGTCAGGTGTATGCACTGAAGCATGATGATAGTCGTAAACGTCTGATTTTCATTTACGACACGCTCAACGGAAAAACCGATTCCAACATCACACAAGCAGACATGATGCTGGAACAAGCCAAGACACTCCCCTTCATGCATTCCGAATAATAATCACTAAAACAAGGCAAACAAGGATACATAGTTTTGCAATCACGTCATCCTCCTGTCACCAAGACACGGTGATGTGACAGTGTTTCAATGTGAAAGTCCCCATCTTCCCACATGATATTACTTACGATTTATCATCAGCCTATTCCCCTCGCTCTGTTTCTTGAAAAATGCGATTTTGTTTTTTTTCGACATTCCACACACATAATCACGTGAGAAAAGAGGATTGGCAAAGAAATGCAAGAGAAAAGAGGGTGAATCTCGCGGAAATTCCATATATTTGCAGCATAAAAAGGATGAGTCGATGAAAATAGGTATTGTACAGCACAAGTGCAGGGCTGATGTGGAAACGAATATCGCACACATCGAGCAGGGCATCAGAAAGGCAGCCGCCGAGGGGGCTGAACTGGTGGTGCTACAAGAACTGCACAATTCTCTTTATTTTTGCCAGACGGAGAACACGGAACTTTTTGATTTGGCAGAACCTATTCCTGGACCTTCGACTGAGCGTTTCGGGAAATTGGCAAAGGAGTTAGGTGCGGTGATTGTCACATCACTGTTTGAACGAAGGGCTACAGGATTGTACCACAACACAGCGGTGGTGATAGAAAAGGATGGTACAATGGCGGGCAAGTACCGCAAGATGCACATTCCTGACGACCCTGCCTACTATGAGAAGTTTTATTTCACCCCGGGCGATCTCGGTTTCCACCCCATCCAAACGAGTGTGGGATGCCTGGGGGTACAGGTGTGTTGGGACCAGTGGTATCCAGAAGGTGCTCGACTTATGGCACTGCAAGGTGCCGAACTCCTCATCTACCCTACTGCCATCGGATATGAATCGTTAGATACACCCGAAGAGCAAGAACGCCAACGCGAAGCATGGATGACCGTGCAACGGGGGCATGCTGTGGCAAATGGACTTCCTGTCATTGCAGTGAACCGTACAGGACATGAGCCTGACCCTTCAGGACAGACGAACGGTATCCAATTCTGGGGTAGCAGTTTTGTGGCAGGACCACAAGGGGAAATTCTCTACCAAGCCCCGACCGATGAAGAAGTGGTGAAAGTTATTGATGTGGATCTGCAGCGTAGTGAGAATGTACGTCGCTGGTGGCCTTTCCTTCGTGACCGCCGCATTGAAGAATTCAAAGGACTCTCTCAACGCTATATTGATTGACACAATTTTCGGAAGTCATATAAACCACAGATTTGGCTTCGCCGAGCTAAAGGCTCTCAGATTACACGGATTTTTTGCTGAAAGAAATTTTGACAAATGTCACAGATTTCTGCTTTCTTGACGAAAGCCCATCCGGATGACTTCAAGAGTCGGTACGACTCTAATCTGTGAAATCAAGATGGAACCTTTAGCGTAGCCAATCTGTGTAATAGCCTACCTCTGCGGATAAAATCTGACTAATCCGTGTAATCTGTGGTGAAAAAAGAACGCCCGAAACTTAAATTGATTGATATAAACAACCAGTATTGTGGAAAAAATGACCACGTCATAATTGAATTGCTAATTATGACGTGGTCATTTAATATATAGGTTCAACTTAAAGTTTCACCTTTACGGGTTTGGATTCGTTGTGCAAACGGTCAAGGGAGGTGACGACCAATGTTGAGCCCTTCGGCACAACAGGAATGGTAACCGTGTTTGCACTGGTGATGGCAACGATGCGATCAGCATCTTCCATATCTATTTTCTCCCCTTTGTTGAAGAGATAGACGACAAATTGGCGAGCACGGTCAAGTTCCTTCTTGGCACGTGGTGCTTCCCATGTGACAACCGTACCTGTCATGGCATATTTGGACACCTGCACATTCTTGGGTTTCTTTGGTGCTTTCTTGTCGATGAATGTCATCAGAGGCTGCAAGGCAGGTGTGGAATGATACACTTGCTCCAAGACGGTGCGGTAGTTCCCTGGATTGTTCACACAGGCAGCGGCGTACCACTGGCATGACCCCTGAATGTTAGGAAGGGCACGTTGCAGGTTATACTTAATCATCATCTGATGGGAGTTAGGATCGGTAGGGTCCACACCCTGCACAGTGCGCTCAATGTCTTGTCCGATGAAGAGCGGGCGTTGACCGCAATAATCATTCCACCAATTGACAAGCACCTCATAATCTGCTGCTTTTGTGCCAAGATTCCAATAGACTTGTGGAATATTGTAGTCAATCCAGCCTTGTTTCACCCAATAAACGATGTCAGCGTACAGATCATCGTAGTTCTGTGTACCCGAAGTGGCACTACCCTCCGGACAATTCTGACCCGTTGGACTGTTGCGATAAATGCCGAACGGTGAAATGCCAAACTTCACCCAAGGTTTCACTTCACGCACCAGTTGATGGAGGTCACGGATGAGCAAGTTTACATTGTCACGTCTCCAATCTTCGATAGAAGCAAAACCTCGAGGATCTGTCTGGAAATTTGCCTGGTCAGGCAACGGGAGTCCCTTCACGGGATAAGGGTAGAAATAGTCATCCATGTGAATGCCATCAACATCGTAGTGTGTGAGGATATCCTCAACCACCATGCAGGTGTAGGTGCGATTTTCAGCAATGCCAGGATTGAAGATATAAAGTCCGTCATATTCAAACATACGTTCAGGATGACGAACGGCAGCATGATTCTGTGCCAAAGCGGTGGTTCCTTTAGTTTTGGCACGATAGGGATTGATCCACGCGTGGCATTCCATCTCACGTTTATGGCACTCTGCCACCATCCATGCCAAAGGGTCCCATCCATCAGCAGGTGCCACACCTTGTGTGCCTGTCAGGTAGCGTGACCAAGGCTCATAGGAAGACTTGTAGAGTGCATCACCTTCGGCACGCACTTGAAAGAGGATGGCATTGATGCCACACTGCTGGAGGGTATCGAGTTGGGAGGAAAGCATCTGACGAATCTGTGCAGGGGTCTTACCCAGATATTGACCATTGACACACTGAATCCATGCGCCACGAAACTCACGTTTGGGGTTAGTGATGGCGAAGGAAACGAAAAGTGAGAAACTAAAAGTGAAAAGTAATAGTATCTTCTTCATACTGTTTTAGAATTGAAGGTTGAGAGTTGAGAGTTTAGAGTTGATAGTTAGGGTTAGGGGCAATCACAACCAAGGTGTAAGCAGATTGCCAAACCAACCCTGGAATTTTTTGCCAGTAGAACGCGTGCTCCAATACCCTTTTTGCATGGGCGTGGACGACTTGAGCTGTTCATTAAAGAGGTCTGTCAGTTCTTTGGTGACTTTCTTGTTGAAGATGACTGTGTTGACTTCGTAGTCACATCGGAGAGAACGGGCATCCATATTACTGGAACCTATGGTGCAGTAGAGGTCATCAACCATCATAATTTTGGTGTGGTGGAAACCGCCATGGAAGAGATATACCTTGGCACCACGTTTGGCAAGGTTGTTGCCTACATAGTGGGAGGCTTCAGGAGTGAGAGGAATGTCGCTCTTTGCAGAAAGGAGTATCTGTACATCCACTCCACGGTCAATCGCACGTTTCAGTGCCTTCCTCACTTTGTGGGTGGGTACGAAATAGGGATTGATGATGAGCACTTTATGTTGGGCAGTATTGAGCATCTCGGCAAAGAGGTCACGGATGGCATCGGCACTGCGCTGAGGGTGGCGGTCAACAATGGCAACTCGCAGATTGTCTTGACTTGGAATAGTAGCAGGGAAATACTTTTCGCCGGCAATATATTCTTTCGTTGCCTTATACCACATACGGCAGAAGATTTCATGCAATTCGTTCACCACAGGACCTTCGATGTGCATGTGCATGTCGTGCCAATCGCCGATTCCAGGAATACCCTCAATGTAATAATCTGCTACATTCATACCACCAGTATAGGCTATCTTACCATCAATGACCACAATCTTTCTGTGGTCACGCGGAATGATGTGGTTAACCCAAGGGAAGCGAATGGGGTCAAACTTAACCAACTTAATGCCCAAAGCATTGATGGAGTCGTGCATGTGAGCCTTGATGGGTTGGTTGTTGGAAGCATTGCCGAAAGCATCGTAAAGGGCGCGGACTTCCACGCCTTCAGCGGCTTTCTGTGCTAAGAGATGAAACAAGAGCCCTGCAATGGAGTCATTGCGGAAGTTGAAATATTCGAGGTGGATGAAAGACTTGGCATTGCGTACAGCCTCAAACATGTCTTCGAACTTGTCATGTCCAGTCTTCAGGAGTCGGACGGAATTGCCATCACAAATCTTGACTCCTTTTGTCCGAAGGTGGGCTGCCATGATGGAATCGGATGTTTGAGCGCAGACACATGCCATCTGGATGCCAAGTATCAATAATAGTAATAGTCTTCTCACTTTCTTACCAATTAATGGGTTCTATCTGATGTTGCTGCAAGTATTGGTTGCAAATGCTGAAATGATGATTGCCAAAAAATCCGCGGTAGGCAGATAAAGGCGATGGGTGAGCAGAACGGAGAATGCAATGCTTCGTGCCATCTATCAGTGCAGCCTTGCTCTGTGCATAACTGCCCCAAAGGATAAACACAACATGTTCACGTTCAGCACTGACCAAACGAATGACAGCATCAGTGAATGCCTCCCAACCATGTTTCTGGTGACTGGCTGCCATGTGAGCCCGCACTGTCAGAGTGGCATTGAGCAGCAACACACCCTGCTCAGCCCATCGGGTCAGATTACCCGATTGCGGAACAGGTTTGCCGAGGTCGGTTTGTATCTCTTGAAAGATGTTGCGAAGTGAGGGAGGAAAGGGAACTCCATCGTTAACCGAGAAGCACAATCCGTGTGCTTGTCCAGGTTCGTGGTAAGGATCTTGTCCGATGAGCACCACCTTCACCTTGGGCAACGGACAGAGATTGAAGGCATTGAAGATGAGTGCGCCAGGGGGATAGCATGTACCCTGTGCATATTCAGTCTTGACGAACTGGATGAGTTCCTCAAAATAAGGCTTGTCAAACTCCGGCTGAAGTTTCTCAAGCCACGATGCCTCTATCTGTACCTTTGCCATTCTTTTCAAATTTCCACCAGGCCAGCTTTCTCCCAAGATGCCAGAAGTTGCTTTACATCGGCACGTGCCTGTGCCTCTTCCACATCATATTCATCCAAAAGCATCCTTACCACCTCATCTTCTGTAAATGTTTTTCCCTCCACCTGATTCCAGATAAAGGCTGCAGATTCATTCAGGGTGATGACTTTGGTAAAGTCGATATTCTCCACACCATGTGCGATGATAATGTGCTCACCACACACATCTCGCAATTCAAAACCATTCTTAATCTTCATATTATATATGTATTTATTCGACTCTC
The DNA here is from genome assembly GCA_900316975.1 of uncultured Prevotellaceae bacterium. Classification (GTDB taxonomy): domain Bacteria; phylum Bacteroidota; class Bacteroidia; order Bacteroidales; family Bacteroidaceae; genus Minthosoma. The sequence goes on from ONFA01000004.1 coordinate 61,541, forward strand.
GCAGGCTCCGTCTCGTACGATTTTACGGTCGCTTCGCTTGACGGTTCTACGATTTTACGGTGATTAATCCATAACCTTTGAGTATAATAACCGCATAACCGAACAGCCTCATAACCGCATAACCGCCCAAGTTGAGCACTTGCGAAAACTTGAGTGTATATTTATTTTGTTCTTTTCCATCTTTCAGGCCACTGATGTAGCCACAACAAGCGATACAATGCCAATAGCCAGCGGCGAACAGGATACAGTTTGGGCCATATTGCCGAGTAGCATTTCCAAGTCCTTGAGGTAGTTAGCTTGTAGGTTTTTCCCTTCCGCACCACTTGCACCAATTTCGCCCGCACATTCTCCTTTGGAAAGATCTCGGTCCCCTTCACATTTCCGTCCCCCCTCATGGTCACCACCCCATTCTCCATCTTCTCAATGCGGTGGCACACGAAATGTCCCTCTGTCACCTCTGCCAATATCACATCACCCACAGCCAACCGATCCACCTTCCCAAACACCAACTTGTCTCTTCCATCCTCGATAAAGGGACGCATACTATTGCCTCGCGCCACAATTGTGGCTTGATGCCCCTCCTCTATCAACTGCACCACCTGAGGAAGGAATATGCTATTATCGACAGCCAGCTTCTGCATGAAATCAAGCTTTAATTCTCAACAATCAACTCTCACCCGACATTGCCCGATAACTCATCCATACGGCTTCCTCATTAGGCAAGTTTTCCAAAAAGAAAGTAGGCACCAGTTCCAGCAATCTGGTCACAGTGTCGCTCGTTCCCACATAGTCACGCCTGTCCCACTTCATCACCGAGCAAGAAGGCAGCAAGGACACAAAACCCTCCACCGCAGTCATGCGATGTATCTTGTTATAGGGTGCCTGCTTCAGTTGCAGAAAACCACCAACAGGGGCCTCCACATTGCGATAGCAGGGAGTCTTTCCGCTCCAAGGAGAGCCGAACACACGTGCCACCCCGTCCCCACACACCCTCACCACTGGATTGTCATCATTCATCAAGTCCGTGTCAGGGATATATTTCAACCACTTTTGCGTGTGGGTGCTCTTGCCTGTTCCACTCACGCCAAGGCACAAATAACCTCGTCCATCCTTTCTGATGACCGAAGCATGCATCAGCACCGTCATCTTGTCAGCGCCCGCAAAAGCATACATCATCATGACGGCATTGTTCAGCCCGAAATTGCGCATGGACTCATTACCATTCAGACACACATTGGCAAAGGAGAAATCAGCCTTGGCTTCTATCAGACAGCATTGCCTTCCCATCACGTCACTCACCATTATCTGATAGGATCCATCTTCCAAGATATAAACTCCATGATTGTTTCCTCCACAGTCAAACTGCCCAATCTCCTTACCCTTCTGCACCGGCCGCCAATTGTCATCCACATTCAGTTCGAAAAGCAGCGGCTCATCTGCAGCAGGAGTCTCATTCAACAGAAAAGGATCACTCGATGGCAGCAGAGCCCTCGTGTTCCTGTCATCACAAAAGTTCACACGGTAATTGTGTCGTCCCACCCGATAGTATATAGTCTCCATATTTTTTTATTTTATCAGTATTTCAATCCATCCACACGTCTTTTGCCCACGATGTCTGTGAATAGGCTTCGTTGAAGGACTTGAAAGTGCTTTCAAAAGTTCTGGAGGAATACTTCTCAAATGGAATAAACATGGACACGCCACAGCATTGGGCATCATCGACAGAAACCCTCCCCTTGGTGTAACTCGTGTACCATTGGTCAGTATGCAAGCAATCAATCACCTTGTCGGTCTTAGCCTTCCACTGAGCGTATTCCTCATCATTCAGCACCTGTAACATGATGCCCTGCATGTCCAGAAAGTCAGGATAATTGAAGGTCCATTTGCCGTAGCAGATGTAATTCAGCATATCAGACACGTCAAGTTTCAGCATCTCAGCCTTATGTGCAGCCACAACCGTCTTCATGTAGGCAACATAGTCATCCAACATGCCCATGTTGACAGAAGAGACAACAATGCCATAACTGGCGCGGTGGGGACCCTCGGCATATTCACGATAATAGGCTTCGAGAATATGTTCATGGGGCCTGTCCTTTCGGAACATGGCTTTTGACATGGTTGTGTAATTAGCACCCAACAGAGGAATTTCAGCAGGCGAAGAAATCATATACTTAGCCGTATGCCGCAGTTCATACGCCACCTCAATGTTCTGCATCAAACAGGCATCGAACAGGATGAACTCCAGCATCGGTTTGCCCTCCAACGCCTTCACCATGTCAGCGACACTCATCTGATTGCCTGGCAAGTATTTATTGCTCGAGTTCATTCCATTATCCAGCCCAAACGACTTTCGTCTGACAGGCGCCCCCGTGTCGTAGTCCCCTCCATAAGAGGACGGGAGCCACCCCGAAGCATGCGACCACAACAGCAGCCCATAACTCTCAGCAGGGTAATGGCTCACAGCATAGTCCATGAAAGCAGACAACCCCTCTGCCGTCGCTGAGTTCACTTCCCCGTCATACGTCACCACAGGCTTCAGGTCTGAGAAGGTAGTCCCCTCCGTCATCTTGTCCACCACATAAATGCGCGGCAATCTGAGATCATCCACATAGATGACCAGACGGTCGCCCACCTTCAGGGAGTCATTCTTCATGCCCACCAACATTTCATTCACATCTGACCACACGTTCGCACTCAGCGAATTCTCTGCCACCATATACACCATCACCGTGCGGCTGTCAGCATACGGCGAAACAAAAGAGGGCGTCTCGTCGTCATCGTCAGCGCAAGCAGAAAACGAACAAGTTGCAACAACGGGAAACAACATTGCTGCAACTATGCCACACATTCTGCACCATACCGTCTGGAGAAACCTATTCACTTTTTTCATTGGCGACAGACTCCATGGGATGCTTAAAGCGGAACTCATCAACGGGCACAATCTTCGTGTAAGGATTGTCAAGATAGCGCTTCTTAATTTTGTAATACTTCTTTGAAATCTTCTTACGACTCTTCGAGAAGAACACACAAGTCGTCTGGTGGTCCTTCTTCAGCGTGCCCTCCATATACTCCTTCAACTGCAAACTAAACTCCGAACGAAACGGGAGGAATTTCGTTTTCTTAGCCAAATCAAAACTATCCACCTCGTTGATGGTGGTGATGTAAACCACCGAATCCGTCAACTCTTGACTCACGCCAAAAAGATATACCCTTCCCGTGCCACGACCGTAAGCTGACGGTTTCCGTTTCGCCACCGACGACAACGCCAGCACCAACAAGACTGCAACTAACAGTACTTTTCTCATCATTTCCATCTTGCCACAAATATACACATAAAAAAGCCCACCACACACAGGGGCAGATTATCCCAAATAAGTCTTCAGCAGGCGGCTCTTTGACTGAGAGCGCAATCGTCTGATAGCCTTCTCCTTAATTTGTCGTACACGTTCACGAGTCAGATTGAAGCGGTCGCCAATCTCCTCCAAAGTTTTCTCAGGCTCGCCCAGTCCAAAAAACATCTTGATGATTTCCTTCTCACGAGTAGTCAACGTGTCGAGCGCACGCTCAATCTCCTTCTGCAAAGACTCCGTCACCAAAGTGCGGTCAGCCGATGGAGAGTCGGGATTGGAGAGAATGTCCAGCAGACTGTTGTCCTCACCCTCCACAAACGGAGCATCCACACTGATGTGGCGACCGCTCACCTTCATGGTGTCAGCCACCTTGTCGACCGGAAGATCCAGTTGAGCAGCCAACTCTTCCGGTGAAGGACGACGCTCATTCTCCTGCTCAAACTTCGAAAACGCTTTGCCAATCTTGTTGAGCGACCCCACCTGGTTGAGCGGCAGGCGCACAATGCGGCTCTGTTCAGCCAGCGCCTGCAAGATGGACTGGCGAATCCACCACACGGCATAGGAGATAAACTTGAAGCCACGCGTTTCGTCAAACTTCTCGGCAGCCTTGATCAAGCCCAGATTGCCCTCATTGATAAGGTCGGGCAGACTCAAGCCCTGATTCTGATACTGCTTAGCCACCGAAACGACAAAACGAAGGTTCGCCCTCGTCAGTTTCTCCAAGGCCTTTCTGCCCTCGACACCTCCCTTGCGAATCTTCGCAGCCAATTCTACCTCTTCCTCTACAGTGATTAACTCCTCACGACCAATTTCCTGCAAGTACTTATCCAACGAAGCACTCTCACGGTTCGTGATTGACTTGGTAATTTTTAATTGTCTCATACTTTACGCGTAAAAAAGCATGCAAATATAGAGCATTTTCTTCTAAAATTCAAATCTTTCACATAATTTATGACTGACGACAGGCTTTTTTCGCACAGGCATCATGAAAACCATGCCATGCCATAGCAGTTGTCCTATTTCAGTAGGCTGGTGAAAGCCACGGGGCAAGGTGTCTCAAATTTAAGCACTTCACCTGTGATAGGATGACGGAAAGCAAGACGATAAGCATGGAGACAGAAACGCCCGACAGGGTTGCTGCGGTCACCATAAACCTCAACGGTACTGCCATATTTGTGGTCGCCAACAATGGGATGATGCAGGTCACTCATGTGTACACGAATTTGGTTCTTCCTGCCAGTTTCAAGTTTCAATTCCACCAGCGAATAGCCATTTCTGCGCTGAAGGGTCTGATAGTGAGTGACGGCTTGTTTTCCCCCATTATCATAGGGCGATGAATAGGAAATAAACAAACGATTTTCGCTGAGCCAAGATGTGACAGTGCCCTTGTCCTTCTCCATCTCTCCCTGCACAACTGCAACATATCGACGGTCAGTCACGATGTCCTGCCAGTTGTCTGTGAAAAACTTCTGAATGTCACGACGTTTCGCAAAAAGGAGAAGTCCAGATGTGCCTCGATCAAGACGATGGATGGTATGAACGGAAAAAGTTTTGTTCTGACGTTTCACATACTCATCAAGAATAGCCTTCACATTCTCATGGCGATCACCTGCAATTGCATTGGTCAGGATTCCCTCCTTCTTCTCCACCACCAGCAAAAAAGCATCCTCATACACAATGCGTACCCATTTATTGGCGAAAGCATGCTTGTGACGATTCTTTGCCACCTGAACCAACTGCCCGGGCTTGAGGGGATGGTTGTACTGCGTAGTGATTTCCTTATCCACATATACCATTCGTTGGCTCAAGTACTCTTTAGCCTTCGTGCGGGAAATCCCTGAAATCGTAGTCATGAGGAACTGCATCAGTTCCGTCGGCTCTTTCACCATGTAGGTGGTGTAGTGATTGGCTGCTTTATAGTCTGAATACGTGCTCATTTTGTCAATTATTTGAAGTTTGATTTCGTCGCTAAAGGTTCGCAAAAGCTCAACTTCTTTGGAGCGAAAGGAGATAGAAGAGTGAAAGCCAAATGTGATGCTGGTGTCAGATTATCATTTGTCATTTATCATTTACTCGGAGAGGACTCTTCTTTCCAGCAATACGACATTCTCTACATGTTGAGTGTGAGGGAACATATCAACAGGCTGAATTTTAGTCACCCGATAGTCCGAGTCTAATAGTTGAAGGTCACGTGCTTGAGTGGCTGGATTGCAACTGACATAGACAATACGCTTGGGGGCAGCAAACAGAATTGTGTCAATCACATCATGATGCATTCCTGCACGTGGAGGGTCTGTGATGATGACATCTGGACGCCCATGCTCCTCTATGAAGTCTTTATTCAAAATGTCCTTCATGTCACCTGCATAGAACAGCGTGTTAGTGATGCCATTGATTTCTGAGTTCACCTTGGCATCCTCAATAGCCTCGGGTACATACTCGATACCGATGACTTGGCGCGCGTGATGCGCCACAAAGTTGGCGATGGTGCCAGTGCCCGTGTACAGGTCATACACCAACTCCTTATCCGTCAATCCTGCAAAACTCCGCGCCACTTTGTATAGTTCATACGCCTGTTCCGTGTTTGTCTGATAGAACGACTTCGGTCCCACCTTGAAGCGCAAATCTTCCATTTGTTCATAGATATGATCCTTGCCTTTCACTACATGAATTTCTTGATCGCCAAACGTGTCGTTAGCCTTGTGATTATCAACGTAAAGTAGCGAGGTGATTTGAGGAAAGGTTTCACTCAAATGCTGCATCAAATCATCCGCCATTTTCTGCTCATCAGATGACTCAATTCGGAACTGCACCAAGAACATCAGTTCACCCGTATTGCTGGTGCGAATCATCAGTGAACGAAGCAGTCCCCTATTCTCTTTCAAGTCATAAAATTCAAGTCCTTTCTCAAGGGCATACTCACGGATGTCATTACGAATCTGATTGTTAACATCATCCATCAGATGACACTCCTTGATGTCCAAAATCTTGTCAAACGCTCCCGTGATATGGAAACCCACGGCCGGGCCGCGCATCGGACGATTCTCGTCATCTGGCCAAGCCACCTCATCCTCAGTCAGCCAACGCTTGCTGCTGAAGCCAAACTCCAACTTGTTTCGGTAGCCATAAATCTTTTTGCTGCCCAAAATCGGCATAAACTCAGGCAGTTCCACCTTCCCAATACGGGTCAGGTTGTCATACACCTGCTGTTGTTTCGCCTTCAACTGCTCCTCATATTGGAGACACTGCCACTTACATCCTCCACACACACCATAGTGCTTGCATTTAGGTATGGTGCGCAAAGGAGAATACTCGTGGAACTTCACAGCCACAGCCTCCATATAGGAGTTCTTTTTCTTCTTTACTTGTAAGTCCACCACATCGCCAGGAACCACAAAGGGCACGAACACCACCTTGTCGTCCACCCTTGCCAAAGCCTTGCCTTCAGCAGCACAAGCCGTGATAGTCACATGTTCCAACACTGGGAGCTGTTTTTTCTTATTACGAGCCATAAAATCTACTTTTTCAGTGCAAAGTTACGATTAAGTGAGGAAACCACAAAATAAATATACTCATTTCTGTTTAAGGAACAATCCCAATCCCGCATAAGGGCTTTTTTCAAAGGGTATATATTTTACATTTCTCTTGTTTTTTTCATTCCGTGCAATTATTTCTGAAGAAATAGTGTTTTGTCTTGGATTTTTCCCTATATTTGCAACCGAAAACAAAAAAGAAAAACAAGGAACAACTTACAACCAAACTAATACGACAATGAAAGTTTTAATTTTACAGGCTTCGCCACGTGCGAATGGCAACACCGCTTGGATGGCGGAAGAGTATAAGAAGGCTGCCGAGGCAGCAGGTCATGAGGTGACACTGGTGAATGTGTCGAAGAAGAAGATTGCAGGCTGTTTGGCTTGCGAGTATTGTCACAACAAGGGCAATGGCGCCTGCGTCCAAAAGGACGACATGCAGGAACTATATCCTCTGATGGAAGATGTTGAGGCGCTGGTGCTAGCAGCTCCCATCTACTATTTCACACTCTGTGCCCAGATTCAGGCTCCTATCCAACGCATGTACTGCGTGAACAAACCTGCCAAGGTGAAGAAGATGGCATTGCTTGTGTCTTCATACTCGCCAAATGTCTATGACGGTGCCACTGCTGAGTTCCGCGACATCTGCAACTACTGGAGCACCGAGAACGTGGGTGTCGTGACAGCCAAGATTGACGAACAGAAGACGGAGGAGACCAAGCAGAAGGTGGTTGCCTTGGCTGGCAAACTGTAAAATTTCAATTATTATGAAGACTATAAAAACGATAATGGCCGTCATGTTGGCGGCCATTTTCTGCAATCAAGCCGCAGCTCAAGGGTTTCGAGGGGAAAGTTTTCCCGATGGGTCTTACTCACCTGTAACCAATATTAACCGCACGTCATATCCGCGTGTATTATCAGACAACAGCGTTCTGTTTCGTGTGAATGCCCCACAGGCACAGGGTGTCCAGATTGACTTAGGCGGTACCAAGTATGACATGCAGAAATCGGAGAGCGGTGCGTGGACACTTACCACCAAGCCACAAATTCCAGGATTTCATTATTATTCTCTGATTATAGATGGTGTGTCAGTGGCAGACCCAGCCAGTCAAACTTTCTACGGATGCAGCCGTTGGTCAAGTGCAATAGAGATAAAGGAAACAGGAATGGATGATTTTGAAATACAAGAGGTGCCACATGGTGACGTGCGCACGGTGTATTATTATTCAAAGGTGGATGAATCATGGCGTCCTCTGATGGTTTACACCCCTGCGGGTTACGATGAAAGCAAACAGGAGTATCCTGTGGTCTATATCCAGCATGGAGGCGGTGAGGATCATCGCGGATGGATGGAACAGGGGCGTACTGCCCAAATCTTGGACAATCTGATTGCTAAAGGGAAGGCTGTCCCCATGATTGTGGTGAGTGCCAACAGCAATGTGCGGTCACGCAACGGAGGCACGGGTGGTGGTTACAGTTGGCAAGGGATGCAGACATTTCGCAGTGAACTGTTGGAGAATGTGCTTCCGTTTGTGGAGAATACTTACCGTGTTAAAAAAGACCGCAAGAACCGCGCCATGTGCGGTCTGTCGATGGGCGGTGGACAATCCTTTTACATTGGATTGCGCGATCCAGAAGTGTTTGCTAATGTCGGTGTGTTCTCAACGGGTATGTTTGGCGGCATTTCAGGCGCATCGAATTTTGATCTGGAAAAAGAAGTTCCGGGAATGTTGACAGACACCAAGACATTCAATGAACAATTTGATGTATTTTTCTTGAGTTGTGGGGAGCAGGATCCACGAATTGAATACACGCGCAACATTGTAAAAAAGATGCGTAATGGTGGTGTGGATGTGCGTTTCAACTCCTACCCTGGTGATCACGAATGGCAAGTGTGGCGCAAGTCGTTACATGAATTCGCACAATATCTTTTCAAATAAATAGAAAGACATCTCACAAAAAGCTGTGCCATAGCCCTTGTTCCAAAGGCTATGGCACAGCTTTTTATTGCTGAATTATTCCAACTTAGCATTCTTTCACCCTACAGCATGTAACATTTCTCTTTTCATTATAGTCCTTTCATGCTAAGTTGCAATCTGCCACGTTGCAAATCCACCCCAATCACGCGCACGGTGACATGCTGATGCAGTTGAACTTCTTCGGAGGGGTCTTTCACAAAGTGATCAGCCAATTCGCTGATGTGGACAAGCCCCTTGGTGTGGACACCTACATCGACAAAACATCCAAAGTTGGTGATGTTGGTGATGATGCCCGGCAGAACCATGCCGACCTGAACATCTTCCAATTCCTTCACATCCTTAGAGAATTCGAAAACGGTAAGTTGCTGACGAGGGTCACGGCCAGGCTTGTCAAGTTCCTGCATGATGTCTTCAAGCGTGGGAAGTCCTACTTTATCTGTCACATATCTTTGAATGTCAATATGGCTGCGCAGTTCCTTATCCGCCATCAGTTCAGCTACAGAACAGTGCTGGTCTTTTGCCATTCGTTCCACAATAGGATAACTCTCTGGATGCACGGCACTATTGTCCAGGGGTTGTTTACCTCCAGTCACGCGTAAGAATCCTGCCGCCTGTTCATAGGCTTTGGGACCTAATTTCGGTACTTTCAGCAAATCTTTACGGGAGGTGAAAGCACCATTTTCTGCTCGATAGGTGACGATGTTTTGGGCAATGGCAGGACCAAGACCTGAGATGTATGTGAGCAGATGCTTGCTGGCAGTGTTCACGTTCACGCCCACCTTGTTCACACAGAATTCCACGGTTTGGTCAAGGGAGTGCTTCAGTTCCTTCTGATCCACATCTTTCTGATACTGCCCCACTCCGATGCTGTTAGGGTCAATCTTCACCAATTCAGCCAAGGGGTCCATAAGACGACGACCAATGCTGACTGCCCCACGCACGGTCACATCATAGTCGGGAAACTCTTCTCGTGCCACCTTGGAGGCTGAGTAGATGCTGGCACCGTCTTCACTCACCACAAATATCTGAATCTCTTTGGGCAAACCAAGCCCACGCACAAACTCTTCAGTCTCTCGGCTGGCGGTTCCATTGCCAATGGAGATGGCTTCAATCTTATATTGCTTAGTGAGTGTCCACAGTTTGTCTGCTGCAGCACGTCGTTCATTCTTAGGAGGATGAGGATAGATGGTCTCGTTGTGGAGCAGGTTGCCCTCAGCATCAAGACACACCACTTTACAGCCTGTGCGGAAACCTGGATCAAGTGCCAAGACACGCTTCTGTCCCAAAGGAGGTGACATAAGCAACTGTTCAAGGTTTTTGACAAAGATGCGGATGGCCTCTCGATCAGCACGTTCTTTGGAGAGGTTGGCAAACTCCGTCTCAATGCTGGGCTTGAGCAAACGCTTAAAACTGTCTTCAATGGCATCCCACACTAATTCTGCACTCTTGCTCGAATTGCGCAGGAATTGTCGATCCAACCTGTCAAGGCATCGTTCATCATCACCACTGATGCTCACTCTCAAGAAGCCCTCGGCCTCACCTCTTCGCATAGCCAGCAGACGGTGGGAGGCACACTTGGCAAGTTTTTCCGAGAAATCAAAATAGTCACGGAATTTCTGTGCTTTTTGTTCCCATTCCTCTTCCTCCTCCTTCGTCTTTGCCTTAGCCTTCACTTTCACAGAAGTGATGACAGCATCTTTTTTGAAGTTGAAACGCATAATGTTTCTTGCTTCTTCACTCTCGCTCACCTGTTCGGCAATGATGTCTTGCGCACCCTGTATGGCTTCCTCCATACTTGCCACACCCTTTTCTTTGCAGACAAACTCCTTTGCCTTCTTGTTCACATCCGCAGCAGGGTTTTGCAACATCAGAAAAGTTGCCAATGGCTCCAATCCCTTTTGTCGAGCCACCTCTGCACGGGTCTTCCTCTTGGGTTTGAACGGCAGGTATATATCCTCCAATTCGGTACTGTCCCAAGAACCTTCCACACGAGACTTCAACTCTGGGGTCAGTTTGCCCTGCTCCTCAATGGTTTTCAGAATGGTCTCCTTGCGTTTTGCCAACTCGTTCAATTTCTCCAGTTGGTCACTTACACTCGCCACTTGCACTTCGTCAAGGGCACCTGTCACTTCTTTTCGGTATCGGCTGATGAACGGGATGGTGCACCCCTCTTCCAAAAGTTCTACAGTACCAGCAACCTGCCGTTCACTGATGCCTGTTGCCTTCGATATGAGTTTTGTAAAAATTGTATTCATGATGCAAAGGTAAGAAAAAAATGAAAGAATGTACAACATTTTTCGCACACTCCAATTTTTCTAACACAAATTTGCGTAGTAACAGGGAAAAAACTGCATGTTGGTCAAAAGAATCTTTAAAAAGGGACTCCTTTGGAGATTTTCTTTTGATGAATTGGATTTTTTGTCGTAATTTTGCGGCAAATAAATGTTAAGGGTAAAGGTTGAAAACCATGCTGCGTGTTAAGTGAAATGCCCTCTCCGACTCCCCAGGGGGGGGAGGAGTGAGGAATTGGAACTTTCAACCCTCTACTCTAATCTCTAAACACGAAACTTTAAGAAATGGAGAATCAGGAAATAGTCAAGTGGGGATTCATCGGCTGCGGTGAGGTGACGGAGAAGAAGAGCGGACCTGCTTTTGGCAAGATTGAAGGCAGCGAAGTGGTGGCTGTAATGAGCCGCGACAGAGACAAGGCAAGGTCTTATGCTGAGCGTCATGGCATCAAAAAGTTTTATGCTGACGCTCAGTCACTGGTAAGCGACCCCGAGGTGACAGCCGTGTATATCGCCACTCCCCCATCCTCTCACGCCACTTTTGCCATCATGGCGATGAAGGCGGGGAAACCTGCATACATAGAGAAACCGCTGGCTGCCAGTTATGAGGATTGCCTGAGGGTGAATCGCATTAGCGGGCTGACGGGGATTCCTTGTTTTGTGGCCTTCTACAGAAGATACATGCCTTATTTTGAGCGGGTGAAACAGATTGTGTTTGATGGCGAAATCGGGAGTGTGCTGACTGTGCAGATTCGTTTCGCCGTGCCACCGAGGGAACTTGACTACAGGAGCGGAAAGGAATTGCCGTGGAGATTACAGCCGGAGGTGGCCGGAGGTGGTGGATATTTCTACGACCTTGCGGCTCATCAGATTGACTTGTTGCAATATTGGTTTGGACCTATTGTCGAGGCTGAGGGTTTCTGTCAGAACATGGCTGGATTGTATAAGGTGGAAGACACGTTCAATGCCTGTTTCCGATTCAGCAACGGATTGACAGGCAGTGCTTCATGGTGTTTTGTGGCACATGAGTCGGCACGAAGGGACAGAATCTCCATTGTGGGCACGAAAGGAAAGATTGTGTTTTCGGTGTTTGACTATGAGCCAATCGTTCTTGACACGGAACGTGGACAGGAGCAGATTATTGTGCCGAATCCCCCACATGTGCAGATGGGACTGATTGAGAAGGTGGTGAGACACTTGAGGGGCATGGAGAAATGCGATTGCGACTCTCTGAGTGCCACACCTACAAACTGGGTGATGGACAGAATATTGGGAAAAGTGTAAGAGACCCTCTCTGTCCTGCGGACATCTCCCCCGCAATGGGGAGAACCATGCGGGATATGAGTGGGAAAGGTTTAGGTTTAGGTTAAAGTCAGAGTTATGTATAAATACATGAAACGAGTTGTGTGTGTAGCTTGGCTGATGATGGTGTCGGGCATGGTTGCTACGGCACAGGATGACTCTATACGTGTGGTTGAGGAGGTGGAGAAGCAGACTCTTGACAGTATTGTGGTGACGGAGAGAACTCAAAACTCTCCCCCAAAAACTCTAAGTCCAAAGAGGCCTTCTTTGCCCCTGCGCATGATGAGTAGTGTAGAGAATTTCTTCATGGGATGTGACACGGCTTATGTGACGCCTCAGAAGTATAATCTGACGGCTCAGATGGAACTTTCCTACTGGCACGACTACTACTTCCTAAGGTCTTCGCAGACGGGTAATACCATGGTGATTCAGTCTGACCCTTCTGTCATCCTTGGAGGATATGTCTATTACAGCATCTTCGGATATGGTGCCGTATGGAACCTGAACGACCTGGGCATCAAAGCGGGCAAGACTAATGGCACGTCACTGAGGCAGTCGTTTGTGATTCACACTGCGAAGTTTTTTGCCGAGTATTATACGTTCAATTCTGGTAAGGGTGCGGAGATTAGGAGTGTGAGCGGAATTGAAACGAAGGGAAAAGACAGAACTTTTCATGGCCTGGACTCCCGCTGCAATGGGTTTAGTGTCATGTACTTGTTCAACAACAGGCATTTCTCTTGGCCTGCTGCCTTTGGGGCGAATGCTGTGCAGCGAAAGAGTTGTGGCAGTTGGAGCATTGGATTTCAATATAACCACCAACGCATCACATTTAACAAGGAGGAATTGCCTGACTACATCAAAGAGGATATAGACTCTACGCTGCTTTTCACTAAAGTGAACTACAATGACTATAGCGTGAGCGCGGGATATAATTACAACTGTGTGTTGGGACGCAATGTGCTCTTTGCCATATCGTTCATTCCCAGTATTGGTTACCGAAGGTCGAATATCACGGAAGCTGAAGATTTAGGACGCTCCATCCTGAACAACATATCCACTGACTTTAACCTGCGAATGTCCATCTTTTGGAACAACACGAGGATGTTCAGCGGACTGATATTGGAAGCACACACCTATGACTACAGGAAGGACAAGTTTGGTCTGACCAACACCTACGGGACATTAAAATACCTGTTAGGAGTGAACTTTTGGAGGAAACCGCAACGGAAGACTTAGATGAAAGAATACTCTTTATATACACGACAAAAAGATTAACCTAAAAGCAAAAGTAAAAAAATGAATATGATGAATAAACTGTACACTGTTCTTTTCCTAACCTGCGCTTCTTTGTCTGGACATGCGCAGAAGGCATGGATTGATGTGACCGATGCCTACATGATCAATCCGAGATTTGACAACAATGACCTCGTTACAGGCTGGGAGGGCACTGAATATGGTGCCTATAACCCGGCAGGGAATGCTGAACATTATGAGAGGATTTATGATTCGTACCAGACACTCTCTGGACTGAAGGCGGGCACGTATCGTGTCAGTGTCAATGCATTTTACCGTTGTGGAGACGCCAACAATGACTATAGCATTTATAGTTCTGGAAATTATGAAAGTTACCAGCACTCCCGTCTTTATGCACGTTCAAGCAAGAACTATTATGATTCACCCATTGCACTGGCATCGTCGGGTGCCCAGGAAAAATCGCTTGGAGGTGGCATTAGTGTGGTAGGCTCGACATGGGAGTTGATAGGCAATGATTGGCAGGAGGTAGGCTATTACATTCCGAACAATATGGAGGCTGCTGACTACTGGTTCAAGGCTGGACTGTATAATAATTATGTAGACTGTGAAGTGGAAAGTGATGGAGTGCTGACAGTCGGAATCAGAAAGGATGAAATTGTCGGGATGGACTGGACCTGTCTTGACAACTGGAAATTGGAGTATTATGGCACTGTTATCAGTGTCACTTCCATAACCTTGTCTGAAACGAGTCTGGAGATGGCTCAGTCAGAGATTCACGACCTCACAGCAACGGCTCTGCCTACCAATGCCACTTTCCCGAATGTGTCATGGTCATCGACCAAGGAAAGTGTGGCAACAGTAGATAGTAAAGGTCAAATCAAGGCTGTCGGCATTGGCGTTTGTTATATCGTTGCCACTGCGAAGGATGGCAGCAACCAGAAAGCTTATTGCAGGGTGACAGTCAAGAGAGATGAGCCTACGAGTGAGAATCTCGTCATTAACGAAATCATGGCTGCCAATGTGGATGTGTATCTTGACCCGTCATTCAACTATGGCAGTTGGGTGGAGTTGTATAATCCGACTGACAGAAGTGTCTCTTTGGGCGGTCTTTACATTACGGACGACCCGAACAACCTGAAAAAGAATCAGCTGCTGAACACTTACGGCGCTATTCCTGCGCATGGATATGCTTTGCTCAATTTTGACCATCATGAGGAATGGACGATGCCTTCATTCCGCCAGATTGATGACAAATTGGATTGTGATGGTGGCATCATCATCATCTCTGATGGCACTAACATCATTGCTCAGCAGGAGTATCCTGAAGCCATCTCACGAACTTCTTATGCCCGCAAAACGGATGGCGGCGCTGAATGGGGTGTGACGGGAAGACCTTCGCCGGGGGCTTCGAATCAGGTGAACGGCGGGTTTGCCACGCAGCAGTTGGCGGCTCCGTCAGTGGATAGGGACGGGCAGCGTTTCAGCGCCTCCCTGCTGGTGAGCGTGAACATTCCCCAGGGGGCTACATTGAGATACACGACAGATGGTTCGACTCCTACCCTTGAGAATGGAGAGACTTCGAAAACGGGTCTTTTCAGGGTGACTAACAATGTGTGCTATCGGTTCCGCTTGTTCCAAGAGGGGTATTTGCCGTCGCCTGTGGTGACTCGTTCCTACATCTATGAGAATAAGGATTATCCCTTCCCTATCGTCTCGGTGGTGACTCAGAATGACAACATCTATTCGACGGATTATGGCGTGTTCCAGAGGGGTCCTCATGGACGTCCGGGCAATGGACAAACGAGCAACTGCAACTGGAACATGGACTGGGACCGTCCTGTCTCATTTGAGTACATCACGGAACAGAATGAATGCCTTGTATCTCAGGAGTGTGACCTCTCTGTGTGTGGTGGCTGGACTCGTGCCTCCAATCCGAAATCATTCAAACTGAAGGCTTCCAAGGCTTACGACATGAACAATTTCTTCCAAGCACAACTCTTTGAGGAGAAGCCTTACATCAAGAATAAGACTTTACAGATTCGCAATGGCGGTAATGACGGAAGTTGCCGCATCAGGGATGTTGCCATTCAGCAGGTGGTGTCGCGAAGCGGCCTCTATGTAGATTACCAGGCATGGCAACCAGTGCATGTGTTCATCAATGGTAGCCACTATGCCGTGCTGAACATGCGTGAACCTAACAACAAGCATCATGCCTATGCCAACTATGGCATCGACACGGACGAAATGGATCAGTTTGAAATCTGCCCCGACTCGGGCTATGTGCAGATGGAAGGCACGAAAGAGAGTTTCGACAGGTTGATGAAGCTGTGTGAGAATGCTGCCGATGACAAGACGTATGAGGAAATTGCCCAATTGCTAGACGTTGATGAATTCATCAACTACATGGCTGTGGAACTCCATATCGGCAACTGGGACTGGCCTCAGAACAATGCGAAGGGTTTCAGAGACAGAAATGAGGGCAAGTTCCACTTTGTGCTCTTTGACCTTGACGGGGCTTTCAGTGTGGGCGCTGGTGATATATTCAACACCTTCTTCAACAAGGAACACTACCGGTTTGACACCTTGCACGGATATGACTATTCAAAGGACGAGAGCATTGAGGGCAAGCGCCTTAGCGAGCAAATTGAGTTGGTGACACTGTTCAAGAACCTGCTGGCGAACGACACTTTCAGAAAGAAGTTCATCGATGCTTTCTGTCTGTTGGGTGGCTCTGTGTTTCAGCAGTATAAGGTGGAAGAGATTGTGAATGAGGCGGCTTCTTATCTCGCCACAGGTGGGTTTGTGAATCCTTGGAGCACTGCCAACGATGTGATGAACAAGTTAGGGTCGCGCAACAACAGTGCCACACAGGCTTTGCAGAATTGCAACTACATGCAGCTGCAGGGGGTGGAACGTCAGAAAGTAAAGTTCTCTGCCAATGTGGAAGGAGCAAGGGTGATGATGAATGACATAGAAGTGCCATACACGGAGTTTGATGGTTATTTGTTCGGTCCTGTCACCTTGAAGGCTCAGGCTCCTGCAGGCTATCGGTTCTATGGATGGAAGAGCACTGGAACGACCCAAACAAAGAGCGTCTTCACCACTGGCGAAAATTGGAAGTATTACGACAAAGGCTCGCTGGATGGCACAAATTGGAAGTCGTCAACATACAACGACACTCAATGGAATAGTGGTGCTGCCCGCATCGGCTATGACGAAAACAATTGGCACTCTGGACTCAAGACGAAAACGGAGAGTTATCTGACCACGTACTATATACGCAAATCATTCAATCTTGCAACCAGCCCATCCGCTACCGATGAGTTCATCTTGGACTATGTGATTGATGACGGCATGATTGTCTATGTCAATGGTGTGGAAGCCGGGCGTTACAACATGCCTTCGGGCACTATATTATATAATGATGTGGCAACCACGCATGCACACAACAATCCTGATACGGGTCAAATGACTCTGAAAGGGTCGCTCTTCAAAAAGGGGAAGAATGTGATTGCTGTGGAGGTGCACAACAACAGCACGACATCGAGTGACATCCTTTGGGACGCTTCTCTCTCTACCATTGTGCAAAACACGACAGATGAATATCTCTCCACAAAGGAGGAATACACGCTACCATCGTCTGGTACACAGAATATCGAAGCGGTGTTTGAGCCATTGCCCAAGTCGGAAATGCTGGCGGAGGGCATCACTCCTGTCCGCGTGAATGAGGTCAGCGCCGCCAACTCCATCTATGTCAATGATTACTTCAAGAAAAATGACTGGATTGAGCTGTACAACACCACTGACGAGCCTATTGACATCAAGGGCATGTACATCTCAGACAACACCACGAAGCCAGAGAAGTATCAGGTTCCTTCCGATGACGTGAACATCAACACCATCATTCCTGCCCATGGATACAAGGTCATCTGGTGTGACAAACTTGACAACATCGGTGCTGACATCCACACATCCTTCAAGTTGGCTTCTGAGGGTGGAGAAATTGTCATCACCACGAAGGACTACTCTGATGTGCTGACCTACGGGGAGCACCTCGGCACTCAGACTTTCGGTCGCTATCCTGATGGAGCAAATGACACCTACGTAATGAATGTGCCCACCATCGCCAAGGCGAATCAGATTGGCTCTTATGACGAACTATTCATTAAGCCAGTTGATCCAACACCAGAGCCTGACGCCATCCGCTCCTACACAAAAGAAGGAGGCATCACCATCGCCTATGTGGATGGAGTCGTCAATGTCAAGAGTGAGGAATCTCCCATTCGGACTGCTAACATCTACAATATGTCGGGCATAAAGATGGGGACAACACTGTTTGGCAATGCCGGGAGCCACTTCGTAACCATCAATGTGGCTGGACTCCCCAAAGGCATCTACATTGTTAAGGCAACAACCGAAGATGGCAATGAGTGCCATGTCAAATTCGTCATAAAGTAAGAAAAAAAGGTGTTTTATTATCAAAAGTGGACTCCTCGCGAAAATAATTGAAATTTGAATGAAGAAGAATGAATATTTTGTTCTATATTTGCAAAACCAAACATAAAACAAAAACGATTCACTCTTCTTCATTCATTTTATATGAATAACACTAATTATTAAACATTAAACTGCACATACATGAAAGAAACAATCCTTGTGACTGGTGGAACCGGATTCATAGGCTCACATACCACAGTAGAACTCCAGCAAGCGGGTTACGATGTGGTCATTATCGACAACTTATCAAACTCAAACGCCTCTGTTATTGATGGCATCGAAAAAATCACAGGCATTCGTCCTGCATTTGAAAAGATAGACCTTAATGACTTCGCAGCAACAGAAGCCGTATTCAAAAAATATAGCATCAAGGGTTGCATCCACTTTGCAGCATCAAAAGCCGTCGGGGAATCGGTGGAAAAGCCCCTGCTCTACTACCGCAACAATCTCAACTCACTCATGAATGTTCTTGAACTCATGACCAAGTATGGCGGCAAGGGCATCATATTCTCCTCTTCATGTACCGTGTATGGTCAGCCTACCAAGGAGAATCTGCCAGTCACAGAACAGGCGCCTATTCAAAAAGCATTGTCACCTTATGGCAACACGAAGCAAATTAACGAGGAAATCATTCAAGACTACATCCATTCGGGTGCACCCATCAAGTCTGTCATCCTCCGTTACTTCAACCCGATTGGCGCCCACCCTTCTGCACTGATTGGAGAATTGCCTAACGGAGTGCCGATGAACCTCATCCCATTTGTCACCCAGACAGCCATCGGTATCCGCAAACAGCTGAAAGTGTTCGGAAATGACTATGACACCCCAGACCACACTTGTATCCGAGATTACATTTATGTGGTTGATTTGGCCAAAGCACATGTAAAGGCTATGCAGCGAGTTCTCGAACAAGACACAGACCCCATTGAGGTGTTCAACATCGGCACAGGACATGGTTATTCCACTCTTGAGATTGTTGAAGGCTTTGAAAGAGCGACAGGCGTAAAACTGCCTTGGGAATATGCACCACGTCGTGAAGGTGACATTGAAGCCATTTGGGGTAATGTGGACAAAGCCAACAAGGTGCTCGGCTGGAGTGCTGACACCCCACTCGACGACATCCTTCGCTCAGCATGGAAATGGCAAAAGAAACTTCGTGCTGAAGGTGTACAATAAGAGCATAACGCGTTAGGAGAACCAAACACTCTTCTGACGTGTGCCAGAACAACGTTCTGGTCGTGTACCAGAATCGTTTGTCGTGTTTTATTTTGTGTTTGTGTTGTGGCTATTCCTTTTCGTGAGAAACGGGGTAGCCCTTTTTATTATGTCCAATACAGAGAGCACAACATCAGTCTGCAAGATGGTGGAGACACTAAATCTATAGAAAGCGGGCAAAAGTTGTTGTTGCAACTTTTGCCCGCTAGGGTATTACGCCTTATAGATGATATAAGTATGTAAACGAAGGATTACTTCACTACAATCTTCTTTGATGCGCCATTGTTGTACTTCACAACGTAGATGCCCGTATGATTGAGTGCACTGGTAGGCAATTCAGTACCTGTGACGCTATAAACAGCCTTGATTTCTGATTTATCCTTAGCACTTAAATCTTCGATTGCGTCTGGTGCATCAGGATCATCACCGACAAGCATAATGCTACGGAATTCGTCAATGAGTTCTTGGCTGACGCCCACTTCCTTTGTCCAATAGGTGTCAAACTTATCACGAAGTGTCTCACCCTCGTAAGTCTTGATCTTCTCAATCAGCTTCTGGTGGTCACCATCGGCATATCCACTCTTTGGACGAAGACCTGCAAATGACAGAGATGTCAACTCATACTCAAGATTCATCTGTTCTTGTGAGAGTCCAAGAAGACCTTCGAGCAATACAGACACGAGTCCTGTACGGTCAGCGCCCCATACACAGTGATAATAAACAGCCTTTCCTTCCTTGATGTGATTAACAATGAATGGGAACCACTGCTTGTAGCGATTCTTTGATGCTGCTGCAGTCAAATGCTCAAGTTTACAATCGTATCCACCTTCCTTGAAGAAGTAGTCTGTTTTGGGGAAGCCAAAAGCACATTTACCAACCTGGCCATTACCACTATCGTAGTTGTTATCCTTACGGAGGTCTATTTCAGCACCCACACCAAGGTCAATAAGAGTTTGACGGTCGTCTGCTACTGAAGGATGGAGACCATTTGCCTCACCACCACGGTAAATAAGGCCATAACGAACTGTCCTGCCATCCTGCACTGTCCAACCACCAAGGTCTCGGATGTTGTTGATACTTGGTGCATAAATCATGCGAACAGGTCCTTCGACCTGGAACTTACCCTGAGTCAGCACCTCGCCTCCAGCCTCGACCTTGAAGTAATAGGTATTGCCAGGAATGAGGTTGGGCATGTAAGCCATATCTGAACCATCAAGAATCATACGGCTCTGAGCATCACTGAAGTCACTCTCGAGACCAAACTTCACCACAGCATCCTTCACCTTATCAGCCGGAACTGGTACACCAATATTGTGAGGGATATCAAGACGTGGAGGAGCAGGTTTGAAGTAGTTTTCAATCACAGATGGAGTTTCTGGCTCTGGATACTTGGTGTTCTCCAAATACTGACGAGCACGGAAGTTCTCAATGTTAGCAACGAAATCCATGTTCTTTGCATCAACATATTCGAAAGTCGTAAAGTATGATGCATCAACCTCCTTCTCTGACAGGGTGGCAGCCTTCCAAGTGAAAGTATCTGGAACACGGTAAACAAGCCCACCATCCCACATCACAGGCAGTTGGTCGGGCTGTGCTGCTACAATTAAAGTCGGCTCTTCTACGATAATCTCATCAACATCCTCATTTGCCACAACATAGCAAGGAACGTTTGCACTGACGTGGTCAACTGGGCAAAGTACTGCAGTCTTAGTCTCCTCGTCCAGTGAACCAATCGCATAGACAGCCTTGAATTTAGAAGCAGGTATGTCACATGGAACTGCCAATGGAGTCAACTCTCCAGCCTTGAACTGTTTCTTCAGTACAACAGGAGCATGGGTGTCGTCAAATACTACCGGTGGAAGTGCAACTCCTTCTATATGGTTAACGATAACAGGAGCTGGAGTGCCGTAGTAGAGGCGGAAGTTATCTATAGTAATCCATGTTTCAGCCGGAGCACCAGTGGTTAGGCTGATACCGATGGTCAGGTCGCCATCCTCTGCATGAGTGGCTGTCATTTCATTCCAGTAGTGCCCATGATTGAGAGCCTGCTTAGCGATATCGGCAGTTTTGATAGCGTTTGAGCGGTTGTTTGCATCGATATAATGACTGTGAGGATAACCCTTACCGCTTACGACAGCAAACACATCGGCAGACTTGTGATGCTTACCTTCCAGCATATAGCAACCATCTGCGAAGATACTCTTCAACGGCTGTGTTTTGGAGTAGTCATCCACATAGATACCAGCCTTGACAACATCCTTGCCACGCTCATAGTTTGCCAATGCTTGCTTCCACTCACCATTACGATAGAAACCCTGCACCTTAACAGTATAATCGCCTGCAGGCATATCCTTAATCACCTGATACATACGAGCGGCGGTCCTGGTTCCAAAGGACTCCACGATATTACTTCCATATTTGAAATAACTACCAGGAGCGGTCCAACCCTTGATACCGCTATTGAACGATGGATTGTTGACGAAACTTGTAATATCATATTGACCAGAAATAGCAGGAACCGTCTTCATCAGTTTGAAGAGTTCAGCCTTCAACGTAGCCTTTGCGTTAGCCACATCATCATCCGTCATAGTGCCAGCCTCCAATTGTTTCTTAAAGTTTTCCAGTACGGCATAGTACGCACTTGGGTCTGAAGATTGGTCTGCAATTTCGTTGTAGAGATCGAACTGGTCAGCAGCAATAGCAGAGGCCTTGTAATAACGAGTCAGCGTCACATTGGCAAAAGTGAACCAGTCGAGGTCGTAGTCACCACCCGAATTATTGACAGACGGTACAACATACTTCAACGTCAGCTGACCGTCATTCACGTATGCCCAAACCGTTGTAGTGTACTTAGAATTTGTTGTGAATTTGTCAAAGTCACCACGAGAGTAAGGCAGCGTGGCAGAAGTGCGTATTTTTGACCACTCAACAGCCTCCGCTTGATTGTCATTGGCTGCAAAATAAGCATTACAGATGCTGATGCCATCTTCCGTTGAATATTTTGTCAAAGTTTCGCGCTTGGAAGAACGATATGTATTCTGGATGGTTGCCTTGTAAATGCCATTAGGCACTTCCAGCGACTGCGAAACCTCTATAGCAGAGTTCTGATACAGCGTCATTGGATACTGATCTTTGTAGGCGATGTTGCTATTTCCTGCCAACACATTCACTGTCCAACCATCTTGACTTGTAGCCAATGTGGGATTAGAAATCAGATCAGTGGCATCTTCAGACGAAAATGCCTTCAAAGCCTCATTAAACTGAGCCATCTTGTCTGTACCAGCAGCAAGCGAGATGCCTGCAGCCTTGGCAATTGCTTCAATCTGTGCCAATCCCATATCACCAACAATTGCGTCCCGTTCTGCTTGAGTCAACAACTGCCACTTTGCATTGAAGCCTGAAGCATCAGCCTTAACGGAAAGTGTACCTGTACTGCTCTCAACGCCAAGGAATTCACCGTCTTTCAAAGAAACGGTGTAGTTGTCGCCATCAACCTCGATGGCAGCATACGCAGCACTTGACTGATTACCCTTAACCGTTGTACCACTCAGAGCAACATAACATCCATTGTCGAGGAACATAAGTGAATAGCCATTAGCACCTTTCTTCACCTCGACAGGAATGCCAAATCTGTCAATCGTAGCATTACCATTCGCCGAACGGCTCAAGAACGCCTTTGCGGTGTTGTACAAATAGAACTTGCCTTCAGGTTGAGCTGTCACCTGTAAGCAAACCATTACCAGCATCAAAGAGGTAATGAACCATTTAGTTTTCTGTTTCATGATTTAGTAGTAATAAAATTGATAATAATAAAAAAGAGTATGCCTCAAAAAAAGTATATTGGTAGGTATTGTTCGTTTTCAGTTAGCAAAGATACAAAATATATTTTTGTCAAACTCTATTTTGAAGGATTTAATTAAAAAAAAGAAGAGAAAAAAAGAAAAAGACCACAAAACAAGCGTTCTGTTTGCACTTTTTAAGATAGATTATTAAGAGATAGCCATCATTCTGTTTTGTTGTTCTGTTTCATAATGACAAATCGGGAATGTCCGTGTCAACACACCCCTCCTTTTTCATTCATTACAATTCTTTTCTAAAGATTTTTTTTGAAAAAAAGGAGAATTCACATACGCTGTTCACAAAAAAACATATAACTTTGTGCTTGAAAAGGGTAAAATAACGATCGAAAACTAAACTTCTTCCCTTGTTTGTACATCAAAAAGAGGGAATTTTATTAATCAAATCAAATGAAGAAAAATGTGATTTTGGGCGCATTGGCTCTCTTGTCATGCTCCCAAGTTGTCAACGCACAAAGTACCGCATCAAAACTGGTTATTAATGAAATCATGGCGAGAAACATCGACATGATGATGGACCCATCATTCAACTATGGTGGATGGATTGAATTATACAACCCGACTAACACTGCCATCAACCTGAATGGATTGTATATCAGTCATGATAAAACCAATCCTAAAATGGTTGCCATACCTGCAGGTAACGGTTCTGTTCCTGCAAAGGGTTTCAAAACCTTGTGGTTCGACCACTATTCCACAGGAGGCGAATATAGTGACAAGGCTAAAAATCAGATTGACTTCAAGATTGACACTGATGGCGACGAGCTTTTCATCTCCGACAAGAACGGCACCATCCTCGTCAGCCAAGTTGTTCCTCCAGCCATTGCACGCACCAGCTATGCTCGCAAAACTGACGGAGGGTCGGAATGGGGGTTCACATACACCCCCACTCAGGGTAAATCAAACGAGGGCAGCATCTTTGCTGAAGTACAGCTGGCAACTCCTGTAGTTGACCGCACGGGAACCGTTTACACTTCTGATTTTGACATCCATGTCACCATACCCGAAGGAGCTACGCTTCGCTATACGACAGATGGCACCACACCTGATTTGATTAATGGTGCAACCAGTCAAGACGGTGTTTTCGGCATCAATGGGAAAAAGAACTACGTTTACCGTTTCCGACTCTACCAGGATGGATTCCTTCCCAGCGATGTGGCTACACATACTTATATATATAACTCCAGCAACTACTACCTTCCCATCGTGTCTGTCGTCACCAATCCCGACAACCTCTACGACAACAAGATTGGTGTGCTTGTGGACGGAACAAACGGTACAGGTGGCAATGGTGGCTATAAGTTTGTTCATGGTTCAGATGGGACAAGCAATAAGAACCGTGGATGGGAACGTCCCGTCAACTTCGAGCTGATTGTGCCCAACAAGGATAAAGAATATTGTGTGGCACTCAACCAAGGAGTTGACTTAGAGGTGAGTGGTGGATGGAGCCGTCACTTTCCACCTTCCCCATCCTTCAAACTGAAAGCAGGAAAGTTATATGGTGAGAAATATTTCTCCTACCCTATCTTTTCTCAGAAACCCTATACCAGAAGCAAGGCCATCATCGTGCGCAACGGTGGTAACGACTGCGAATGCCGTATCGTGGATGCTGCCATTCATGAGATTATCTCCAGCAGTGGCTTCTATATTGACTGTCAGGCTTATCAGCCATCCCACGTGTTCATCAACGGCGAGTACAAGTTCATGTTCAACCTCCGTGAGACCACCAACAAAAACTACGCCTACTCCAACTATGGCATCGACACAGACGAAGTTGACCAGCTTGAGTACAGCGGTGGTTATGCTGTGAAGGCTGGTGATGACATCACATATAAGAAATGGACTAACCTTTGCAATGATCTTGCCTCCAATCCTTCTGACAATACTATATGGGAACAAATTTGTGAGCTCTGCGACATTGACGAGGTGTGCAACTACTTCGCCACCCAGCTTTACGTAGGTTCGGAGGATTGGGTGACCAACAACAATAACACCAAATTGTTCCGCGACCGTAACAATGGCAAGTTCCACATCGTGTTCTTCGATGTAGATGAAGCATTCAAGCGCACCGACCTCTTCAGCAAATTCGACGCCAACAAAGGTCAAAACAGCGGCGGTGGCGGCTGGGGTGGCTGGGGAGGCTGGGGAGGCTGGTTCAACGAGACCTCCCTCACAGACCTCTTGTCCAATTTGCTCGCTCGTCCCGCATTCAGAAAACAGTTCATCGACACCTATTGCATTGTGGCAGGTAGTGTCTTCGATGCAGAGCGTTCATCCCAAATTCTCAACAGCATGGCTTCCTTCAGCGAAGCAGCATTGGCTCTTGACGGTTTGAATCCATGGGATGCCCAAGGAATCCATAACCTTGCAGGTCACGACATTTCTGGTCGCACATTGCTCAACGACCTCACCAACAAGTCCAAGCGCGCTGGTCGCATCAATGCGATGAAGAACTTCTTTGGACTTCAAGAGAGCTTTGATGTCACCATCCAGAGCGACCTTGACAAGGCTCAACTGATGCTCAACGATGTACGAATCCCCACAGGCAAACTCGAAGGCACCGTGTTTGCACCCGCAGTGCTTAAAGCCGAAGCTCCTGCTGGCTACACCTTCACGGGCTGGAAGGTCGTATCTGCACAATCAAGCAGTGTGAGACGTACCGCCAATCTCAACCTGGCTAACGTCATCAAAAACAATGGGCACACCACCATCACTGCTTGTTTCGCACCAATCGCAGACGATGAAATCATTGCCAATCGGGAGAAATCGCCTTATGCACCTATCCGCGTTAACGAAGTGAGTGCAGGCAATACAATCTACGTGAACGAACAATACAAAAAGAACGACTGGATTGAACTGTACAACCCAACCGACATGACTCTCAATGTGGCTGGTCTCTACGTGAGCGACAATCCTAACAAGCCACAGAAATATCAAATTCCTGCAGGTAACCCTGAAATCCAAACTTTTATCAAACCTGGTGGGAAACTCATTATCTGGGCTGACAAACTCGATTCGCAGGATCTCATCTTCACCAACACCCCACTCGGTGTGGTTCGTGAAGGCATCTACTTCTCAAACCTCCACGCATCGTTCAAACTCAACAACGATGAGGGCGTTGAGCAAGAGGTCATCATCACATGGTCTGACGAGTTCATTGCTAATAATCAAGAGTATTTTGAGAAGCATCCATCTTTCAAGCACTTTGCAGACCACCTCGTATATCAGGCACATAAGGGTGACCAGACCGTGGGACGCTACCCTGATGGCGGAAACAGCTTCTATATCATGAACCATCCAACAATTGGGCAGAACAACGCTCTCCACTCCTACGACAAATTTATCGGGACGGATAACGGTGTAATTATTGAAGAACCTGATGATATTGCGGCTGTTTTGGCAAAAGACAACAGAATCAGCATCCGTTTCGCTGGTACACAACTCATCATCCAGGGAGAAGCATCAACCATACAACTTGACATCTACTCTATTGCTGGTCTGCAGCAAAAGCACCAGGCTGTCAATCTCGACAATGGTAACGCTACAGTATCCATCAGTGACCTCCCAGCAGGTGTTTACATTGCTCACGTGAAAGGAGCGAACGGCAGCGAGAACAGTTGCAAGTTCATCATCAGATAAAAAGCAATAAAAGTACAATCAAGTAAGAAGAAAACGGATTATTTAATACTCCTTTTTCCCGACCTATTTACACCACCGTATGTACAAATCCACATACGGTGGTTTTTTATTTAAGGCATCAATAAACAAAACCTTACTTTTCATAGAAGTGTCCACAAAAGTACCCGTTTCGTGACATTTCGTCACACAAAATCTATTTTTGCTATCAAATATAAAAAAATCCGACAAGAATGATGATAAAAAGAGATTTATTCCGTACCTTTGCACAAACAAAATGAAATGGTATTATGTGTGGAATTGTTGGATATTTAGGCAAACGTAACGCCTACCCCGTCTTAATCAAGGGACTTAAGCGATTGGAATACAGAGGTTACGACAGTGCAGGAGTGGCTCTTCTGACAGAGAATGGAGATTTAAGAATTTACAAAACGAAAGGCAAGGTGGCTGATTTGGAAGCCTATGCCTCTGACAAAGACATTAGCGGAACCGTCGGCATTGCCCATACACGTTGGGCGACTCATGGTGAGCCCAATTCCACCAATGCACACCCCCACATTTCTTTTACAGGCAATCTTGCCATCATTCACAATGGTATCATTGAGAACTATGCCGTTCTGAAGAAGCAACTTCAGGAAAATGGCATAGAATTCAAAAGCAATACCGACACCGAAGTGTTGGTACAACTAATAGAATATGTACGCACGAAGAAGAATGTAGATTTGCTTACAGCCGTACGCATTGCCCTTCGTTCCGTCATTGGTGCATACGCCATTGCCATCCTCGACAAGAACGATCCCGACCAAATCATTGCTGCACGCAAGAGCAGCCCTTTGGTAGTGGGCATCGGCGAAGAGGAGTTTTTCCTCGGTTCTGATGCCAGCCCTATCATTGAATACACAGACAAGGTCATCTATCTCGACGATAAAGACATTGCCGTGATTCGCCGTGGCAAAGAGGTGGAAGTGGTCGATTTCAATAACGAGAAGATGGAACATGAAGTGACAAAGGTGGACCTGAATCTGGCACAGATTGAGAAAGGTGGTTTCCCGCACTTCATGCTGAAGGAAATCTTTGAACAGCCCGATTGTCTGAAAGACTGCATGAGGGGACGCGTGAATGTGGAAGCAAACAATGTGGTTCTTTCAGCCATCATCGACAACCGCAAGTACCTTCTCAACCCTCGGCGCATCATCATTGTGGCATGTGGTACTTCATGGCATGCCGGATTGATTGGCAAACAACTCATCGAAGACTTCTGCCAGATTCCTGTCGAAGTGGAATATGCCAGTGAATTCAGGTATAGCAAACCAGTCATCAACGAGCAAGACGTAGTCATCGCCATCAGTCAGTCGGGCGAAACAGCAGACACCTTGGCTGCCATTGAACTGGCAAAATCGAAAGGTGCTTTCATCTATGGCATCTGTAATGCTATTGGTTCCAGCATTCCACGTGCCACCAACACAGGTTCATACATTCACGTGGGTCCCGAAATCGGTGTGGCATCCACCAAGGCTTTCACGGGTCAAGTAACTGTGCTCACCATGCTGGCATTGGCGTTAGGTAAGGAGAGAGGCACAATTGACAACATGCGTTACACGAAAGTCTTGACCGCCTTGAATGCTATTCCAGAAAAGATGGAGCAACTGCTCAAACAAGGCGACGCCATCAAAGACATTAGCCGCATCTTCACCTATGCCCATAACTTCCTCTACCTCGGTCGTGGCTACAACTATCCCGTAGCATTGGAAGGTGCACTAAAACTGAAAGAAATCTCCTACATTCATGCCGAAGGCTATCCTGCCGCCGAGATGAAGCATGGTCCTATTGCACTCATCGATGACGAGATGCCCGTAGTCGTCGTAGCCACCAAGAACGTGCTCTACGAAAAAGTGGTCAGCAACATTCAGGAAATCAAAGCACGCAAGGCACGTGTCATTGCCATTGTGAGTGAGGGTGACGAAACTATCCGCAAGATGGCAGATGCAGTCATTGAGTTGCCACATACAGAAGAATGCCTTGAACCGCTCTTGGCATCCATTCCTCTCCAAATGCTTGCTTATTACATAGCCATCGCAAAAGGTAAAGATGTAGATCAACCACGCAATTTGGCAAAATCAGTTACAGTGGAATAAAAAACAAACACATAAATGAGAAACGTAACACTTCTTTTGGAAGACGGCACTGCTTTCCACGGGAAATCATTCGGCTACGAAAAACCTGTGGCAGGCGAGGTGGTCTTCAACACAGCCATGATGGGCTATCCGGAAAGCTTGACCGACCCCTCTTATGCTGGTCAGATGATGGTACTCACCTACCCTCTGGTCGGAAACTATGGTGTTCCCCCATTCAGCATTGAAGAGAATGGCATCGCCACCTTTATGGAAAGTGAAAAGATTCATGCCGAAGCCATCATCGTCAGCGACTATAGCACCGACTATTCGCATTGGAACGCCAAAGAAAGCCTCGCCGATTGGCTGAAACGTGAACAAGTGCCAGGCATCACAGGCATCGACACTCGCCAACTCACCAAAGTATTGCGCGAGCATGGTGTCATGATGGGAAAGATCCTCTTCGATGACGAGCCCGACAATATTCCTTCAGCACAATATGAAGGAGTGAACTACATTGCCAAGGTCTCCTGCAAGGAAGTGATTCATTATAGTGAAGGGAAAGGCAAAAAAGTTGTTCTCGTCGATTGCGGCGTAAAAAACAACATCATCCGTTGCCTCCTTCGTCGTGGCGTTGAAGTGATTAGAGTTCCATGGAACTACGATTTCAACGCGCTCGATTTTGATGGTCTTTTTCTTGCCAATGGTCCAGGCGACCCCGACACCGCAATAGATGCAGTAGAGAACATAAAAAAATTCCTCAACACTGAAAAGGAAAAAGGAAATGTACGTCCCTGCATGGGTATCTGCATGGGAAACCAACTGCTGGCAAAGGCAGCAGGTGCCACCATCTACAAACTGAAATACGGGCATCGTTCGCACAACCAACCAGTGCAGCAAGTGGGCACCAACCGCTGCTTCATCACTTCGCAGAATCATGGTTATGCCGTTGACAGCACTACCCTACCATCGGATTGGGAACCCCTCTTCATCAACATGAACGATGGTTCCAACGAAGGCATCCGCCACAAGCACTTTCCGTGGTTCTCAGCACAGTTTCACCCCGAAGCCGCCAGCGGTCCTGTCGATACGGAATTCCTGTTCGATGATTTTGTCAAACTCCTTTAAGACTTCAAGACGATGATAGATAAAAGCATTCAAAAAGTTCTTCTCTTAGGCTCTGGAGCCTTAAAGATTGGTGAGGCTGGCGAGTTCGACTACTCTGGTTCACAAGCCCTGAAAGCCCTGAAGGAAGAGGGCATCGAGACCGTGCTCATTAACCCCAATATCGCCACAGTGCAGACCTCCGAAGGTGTGGCCGACAAGATTTACTTTCTGCCCGTCACCCCCTTCTTCGTAGAGAAAGTGATTCAGAAGGAACGACCACAAGGCATCCTATTGGCGTTCGGTGGACAAACCGCCCTCAACTGCGGCGTGGAACTCTATCAGCAGCACATCCTTGAGAAATACAACGTGCGTGTGCTTGGCACTCCTGTTCAAGCCATCATCGACACCGAAGACCGTGAACTCTTCGTGAAGAAACTGGACGAGATTGACGTGAAAACCATCAAAAGCCACGCTTGCGAAACCATCGAAGAGGCTCGCCAAGCCGCTTCTGACCTCGGCTATCCCGTCATCATCCGTGCTGCCTACGCATTGGGTGGTCTCGGCTCCGGCTTCTGCGACAATGAGGAAGGACTGAACAAGTTGGCAGAGAAAGCCTTCTCGTTCTCTCCCCAAGTGCTCGTCGAAAAATCGCTGAAGGGTTGGAAAGAGATTGAGTACGAGGTGGTGCGCGACCGCTTTGACAACTGCATCACCGTCTGCAACATGGAGAATTTCGATCCCCTCGGCATCCATACGGGTGAGAGCATCGTCATCGCTCCATCACAGACACTCACCAACAGCGAATACCACAAACTCCGCGCCCTTGCCATCAAGATCATCCGCCACATCGGCATCGTCGGCGAGTGCAACGTGCAGTATGCTTTCGACCCCGAAAGCGAGGATTACCGTGTCATTGAGGTGAATGCCCGTCTTTCGCGTTCCTCCGCTTTGGCATCAAAAGCCACGGGCTATCCGCTCGCCTTTGTCGCAGCCAAACTCGGTCTCGGCTACGGACTCTTCGACCTGAAGAACTCTGTCACCAAGACCACCTCTGCCTTCTTCGAGCCAGCCCTCGACTATGTGGTGTGCAAGATACCCCGTTGGGACCTCGGCAAGTTCCGTGGTGTTGACCGTGAATTGGGTTCTTCCATGAAGTCGGTGGGCGAAGTGATGGCAATTGGACGCACTTTCGAAGAGGCCATCCAGAAAGGTCTCCGCATGATTGGGCAAGGTCTGCACGGCTTCGTCGGCAATCACGAACTGGAAATTGATGATGTAGATGCCGCCCTCAAAGCCCCCACCGACAAGCGAGTGCTGGTGGTGGAAAAGGCTCTCCACATGGGCTACACGGTCGAGCAGATTCACGACCTCACAAAGATAGACAAGTGGTTCCTATACAAGTTGCAGAACATCCGCAACACCTATGTGGAATTGCAGCAGAAAGGAGCCATCCAAAATGTGCGCAAAGACCTGATGCTTCGTGCCAAGGTGCAGGGTTTCACTGATTTCCAAATCTCCCGTGCCGTAGGTCTCGAAGCCCTCATCGACCCAGAAATCGCGACCAAACTGGTGCGTGAACTGCGCAAGCAAATGGGCATTCTCCCTGTCGTCAAACAAATCGACACCCTCGCTGCCGAGTACCCTGCACAGACGAACTACCTCTATCTTACCTACCAAGGTTGCGGTTCCGTATGCTGCGACGCCGTCGCTGCACAGGGAAAAGCAGCCCACGACATCACCTACGAAAACGACCGCCGCTCCATCATCGTCCTCGGTTCAGGAGCCTATCGCATTGGTTCAAGTGTAGAGTTTGACTGGTGTGGTGTTCAGGCACTTAACACTATCAGGAAGAATGGCTACCGTTCGGTGATGATTAACTACAACCCTGAGACAGTCTCCACCGACTACGACATGTGCGACCGCCTCTACTTTGACGAACTCACCTTCGAGCGTGTGATGGACATCATCGAACTGGAGAACCCTCATGGCGTGATTGTTTCCACAGGTGGACAAATCCCCAACAACCTTGCCATGCGTCTTGACAGTGAACGTGTCCCCATTCTCGGAACTTCTGCCAAGAGCATTGACAACGCAGAAGACCGCGACAAGTTCTCTGCCATGTGCGATCGCATCGGAGTGGATCAGCCAGCATGGGCAGCCCTCACCTCGATGGACGACATCAACACCTTCATTGAGAAAGTCGGTTTCCCAGTCTTGGTGCGTCCGTCTTACGTGCTCAGCGGTGCAGCCATGAACGTCTGCTCCAATCAAGAAGAGTTGGAACGTTTCCTCCAATTGGCTGCCAACATCAGCAAGAAGCACCCTGTAGTGGTGAGCAAGTTCCACGAACACAACAAGGAGATTGAAATGGATGCTGTGGCAAAAGACGGTGAAATCATAGCCTATGCCATCAGCGAGCACATCGAGTTTGCCGGTGTTCACTCAGGCGATGCCACCATCCAGTTCCCACCCCAGAAGATTTATGTGGAGACCGTTCGCCAAATCAAGAAAGCCTCCAAGAAGATAGCCAAGGAACTTAACATCTCAGGACCATTCAACATCCAGTTCCTTGCCGAACAGAACCATCTGCGTGTCATCGAGTGTAACCTTCGTGCCTCACGTTCGTTCCCGTTCGTGTCGAAGGTGCTCAAACTCAACCTCATCGAGTTGGCCACCAAGATTATGCTTGGCTTACCTTTCGAGCGTCCAGAGAAAAACCTTTTCGACCTCGACTATGTGGGTATCAAGGCATCGCAGTTCTCCTTCAACCGTCTGCAGAAGGCTGACCCTGTACTTGGCGTCGATATGGCATCGACGGGAGAAGTGGGTTGCATCGGCGATGACACAGACTCTGCCCTCCTCTGCGCTATGCTCTCCGTGGGGCATCGCATTCCAAAGAAAGGTGTGCTGCTCTCCACCGGCCCTGGCAAACAAAAGGCTGACATGCTCCGTGCGGCCCAGCAACTCATTGAACATGGCTATCAACTCTATGCCACAGGCGGCACATCGCGCTATCTGGCAGAAAACGGCATCGCCAACACCCTCGTCCATTGGCCCAGCGAGGAAGGACAGCAGCCACAGGCGCTCGACCTCCTCCACAACCACGACATCGACATGGTGGTCAACGTGCCCAAGAACCTCTCTGTGGGCGAACTCACCAATGGCTACAAGATTCGCCGTGCAGCCATCGACCTCAACATTCCTCTCATCACCAACTCCCGCCTTGCCTCCGCCTTCATCAATGCCTTCTGCACGAAGAGCCTCGATGATATTGAAATCAAGGCATGGAGCGAGTTCTGATGAGAAAGAGCACTCTCGCAAATTAAGAACATTCTCCTATATAAAGCAAGCGGTATACCCGTTGTGGTGTGCCGCTTGCTTTGTTTTTACCATTATGTATAGAGCATCTTTGGCTAGTGGAAAACACCCAAATACAGGTGATGGTCCCAATTCACTGTAAAGCTATAATCTGGGGCAAAGAAAGTTATTTTTACACAATCTCCCAAATCTCTTGCTCGAAAACTGTGGACTCAGACGGGAGAACAGATCATCCCCGTGTGTCTCGGGACTTTTTTGTCACAAAGTTCGTCTGCCAATAACATGACTTCTTAATTGGCGGTTTTTCCATCTTTGGGGAACAGATCAAAGAACCGTCCGCTGACTTCTGCACTCACTCAATCGCATCTTTCATTTATCATTTGTCATTTATCATTTAGCGCAGCGCTAAACATACCCTTTGAGGATAGCCCTTACACAGACTTGAGAATACCCCTTAAGCACGAGCGAGTATAGCCTTGACACAGAAGCGAGAATATTAGTGACATCGAGCTGAGTATATTAGTGACGTTTAATGTTGTATACGAGTGACATTGAAGTGTGTATATTAGTGACGCTGAAAGGTGTTGATGAACTACGTGCTCACCGTGCGCATCTCATTTCGCTCACCCAGTGCATAATATTACGGACACCCAGCGCATGTTATTTCGCGCTGAGTGCCCATCTTTGATAGCCAAAGGGTTATGTGTTTTTGCAATTAGCGGAAGAAAGCATGCCTAAATGTCGACACTCGTTGCCACCTTGAGCTTAACGTCGTAAGGCTCATGAGCAGACCTCCGTAAGGCTCGCGAGCTTTACGGAGGTCTGTTGAGAGGGGGTTAGGTTAACTGTTCAAGGTAAGGCAAAGACAAGTAATTATCTTCTTGCGGAAGCAAAAAGACAATGACATTTCACTCATTCCACCTTTCTGACGACCCACCACTTCGCTTCTATGTTATAGTTGTTCCACCAAAGAATCACGACTCCTATTAGCATTACCAGATAACTTGCAGCCCAAAGATAATTGCCTAAACGCAGAGATTCTAGATGATAAATTGGATATAGAAAATAACAAAGGGATGCACTAAAAGCCAATATCGTCAGCCATACCGTCCTCTTTCTCACCTTAGTACGAAGCGTGTCAATGATAGCCCAAAAGTAGAGAATGTTGGAGCCCCACAAGAAAAGAGAGACAAAGGCATTAAAGATGGTCATGAGGGGGTATTTCAAGAGAGCCTCTTTTGGAAAAAACACTGCGGTCCATCCACCCACCACACACCAAATCCCACGCACTTCATCCTCTGGGTCAATGCCGACAACCACCCCTGATGGCAAAGCGCAAGCCAACACATAAAGCAGGAGGCTGATACCAATAGTGCTCCATGCTATCCATCTCATTATCATCTGTGTCTTCATTGTTCAATCCTTTCTCTTATATGGTTGAAGATTTATCATTTCATCCGCTCGCCATGCCGTAATTGCAAGGTGTCATTAATGATACAGGTTTTAGCAGAATTCCATCATTGACTATTTTCACTTTCAATATCCATAAAAGTCCACGCTCCATTATGTGTAGCATATAGAATCCTTCCAGGCATCAATTCTCCGTCAATAGTGAATTGAGGAGAAAAAAGCAATGGTGGAATCTTTGGAAAGGCGTTTCTCAGTTCTTCCAAATACGGAATGTCCTCCTCAGCCAAGGTTCTCTCGTCAAGCACAGTCATCTCACATCGTCCATCTTTCCGCATAGATACATATATTGGAATTTTATTTGTCTTGTGATACCTATTAAAAGAAAGAGAACAATACTTGTTCACTTCATATGCAAGCAACAGCATTTCTGATTCTTTCCTGCGTTCAGCTTTTTCCTTATCATCTAAAGAGCGGGAATCTTCTGGCAGAAGATCAAATAATTGAATATAGAGCGTATGACAAGGATTCTTGAAAACATCCTTAGAGAAATAGTCCCATAATCGAATGCTATCCCTTTCATATATATGTTCACCTACTTTGTAATCCTCCAAAAGCTCGCCCTCATTGACACAAATGAAATCTGGAAGTCCGATGTACACTCCCCCGTAATATTTGATGTATTTTAGGGTCGCAATGGTATCGGATATCCAAATGGCAGGAATTCCTTCCATCTTTCCATCTGCAGATGGAATGCTACCGTATTTAATTTTCAGTTTCTTTCGAATACTTGTTTCTTCTTTCACAGAGCCCATTCGCAGTCCCATCCAACAAAGAATGCATTTCTCGTCAGCTTCCAGATAACGGGTCTCATTTTCATAAGAGAACCCTTTTTGTTCATTTCCAATCATCAATCCCCAATTAGAAGGAGGAAGTTCCATATCCCTCACGTTCCTCAATTTGGGGTTCTTACAGATGTACTCATCAGCATCAAACATCTTGTCATACAACATTAGTTTTGTGGTGTCACTTACATGAAGAAACTTTTCTTTCATCATCTCAGGAGATACAATTCTCTGAGCATGAAGTTGTAGTGTGCCAACAGATACATTCAATAATGTTGAAAGGACCAGAAACGCATGAAAAACACTATTTCTTTTCAATCTTGTTTGTTGCATTTAAAATCGTTTTTATAGGATTTATATTCGAAGCAAATACGTATAAGTAGAATCTCACAGCACTAATGCATACTTTATAGAACACCTTTTTTCCTTGAATCACCACAATTATGAAGAAGTTTTCACTTTTCTTCTAATCTCTCTTCCTTGCAATTTGATAATCACATATTGGGGTGGTGGCGCAAGGCTATCCATAGAAATGAGTATATCGAGTGGACAATTATTTTGAATACGTTTTTTTACAATCTGCAAAGTGCGATGTGTACTCATGTCTTTATGAATCGAATCGGTGAACAGATATAATGCATCCAACGGATCATAGCGCATTGGGGCAACATTCAGAATATAATCATCCAATCGTTCGTGTGTGTGTGACTCTATGGTCATACCCAATATGCTATCAACACAACCACGAGTATAAGGGCGTACAGAACTTGCCCTAAAACCATATTTGTAATGAACGGGGGAAATTGACAATCGAATCAAATAATGTCGATGTCCGTCACAGGTTGAATCATCCAGCAAGACTCTTTCGATACTAACATCATCAATCCTATAGTCAATCGCCTGGCGATCTTTCCAATCAATGTGGTAGATGATATATGCAACAAGAAGGAAAAGTATGATTAGACAGCTTAATAAAACCTTCTTTTTAAATGTCAACGCCTTCATTTTTTTTGTATTTTATAAATAAAAAATATTGCAGCATTTGTTGAGTGATTGTCTTCCTTCCCCCAATGCCAAAAAGTAACACCTGTTTCATCGTAAAACACCTGTCACTTGAATGTAATGTGTGGGGTATAAACCAGCCTCTTCAAAAGTGTATTCGCCGCCCCCTTTCTTTCAGCAAATAAGACAGATAACGGTATCTATCACTATCCATCTTATGAGTGATATAGACGAGACATTTCATTCTTCTGGAACACCTTTTTTATCGCATCCAACTAATCCTAATAAAAAACATCAATTATTATGCGTTTCCACCAACTTTGTCTGTATGGCAAAGCGCAAGCCAACACATAAAGCAGGAGGCTGACGCCAATAGTGCTCCATGCTATCCATCTCATTATCATCTGTGTTTTAATTGTTTATGGAGGTTGAAAATGTCCTT
Organism: uncultured Prevotellaceae bacterium; assembly: GCA_900316975.1. Lineage (GTDB taxonomy): Bacteria > Bacteroidota > Bacteroidia > Bacteroidales > Bacteroidaceae > Minthosoma. Next base: position 98,684 of record ONFA01000004.1, read on the forward strand.
TTTATCTTTATCGTATAAAACACCACGCCAATTTTCAATGTTTGCAGAATCTTCTGGGGTTCGGGCGGATTGAGCAATTTTTGTTATTTCTTCGTTGTAAGCATCTTCGCCATACAATATCTGTATGATGAAAGCACGATTAATCTTGCCATCAACGCCATCATCTTGAATGACCAAGGAATCATAAAGCATCAATGCCTTTTCAAAACATCTCCGCGATTTGATGCTATCGTCCTCCATATCGTAAATCCAGCCTTCGGCAAAGTGAAATTGCGGGTCGTCAGGATAACGTGCATGAAGCGTGTCAAGCAACGAAAGAGCATTCTCAAAGTCCTGCTCGCTCAACATGGACATCAAACGTAGTCCATCTGCACTTCTTTGCTCTTTCGCGACTTGGGCTGTCTTGGTTTGTGCATCTGCCTGGCCTTGCCCCTTTCCTTGCATGCATGATGTACTTACACTAACGGAAAGCAGAATCAATCCTAATACACCCCCAAGAGGCCACTTTAGAAACATTTATGAGTTATACGAAGGGGTATATGGTTATCGTGTCATGTGCCATTATCATGATTGCGTGTCGCATATTTCTATCAGTCCAGATTTCTTTCCAAATATTTCGATGCAATGTAATGTGAGGCGATAGTCCAAGGAAGAACCTCCAGGCATAATATGACAATGCTGAATGCTACACTTCCCTCATATTTGTCATAGGCGTTGAAGACCAACCAGCACGCAGCCATAAGAATCGCAGAGAATACTGTAATGGAAAAGAAGGAGTATCGGTTTCTCCCGAATTTCTTGTAAAGCCAAAGGGATAGAGCACAAACCGGCATTGTGAATAATCCCGAATACCCAAGCCCAATGTTGTCCACATGCTTGCTTAATGCATTATTTCCACCGATGCCTATGATGCCAGAAAGTACATAACCAAGAATTGCCATAAAACAGATATACAATAAGGGAAGCAAATAAAACAAGTCATAGTAGATGTCATTCTTCCTCTCACCCGATTCAGCAACAAGCCGTTTCCTGATAAGCGAAAGAGTGAAAAAAGAAACAAGAATGAAGGGAACATGCTGCAGGAAACTTTCCAATGCTCTATAATAAATCCATTCCGCATATCCCGTTGTCTCTGTATAAGCTTGAATTATCAAACCAACCTCATCTTTCAGACATACAATTAACAGCAAAACATTGATGCCGATAATGATTTTCCAACTGTAAATCAATTTGCGTTCAATATAAAGCAGAATGTAAAGCCATATACATAATACCAACATAATGACGGGGGAGAACACAATCATCCCCACCCTCGGAGACGGTCCCAAAATCTGCCTTTCTTGAAAGAATTCTGCTGGTAGTGAAGCAAGGATCTTATCATGAATAGACGTAAAGAGCAGAGTCTGAAGGAGCCATAGGATAGCAAACAGGACAGGAAGGCTCCAATAAAAGAGATTTAGTTTTTTTTTCATAAAAATGAAATGTTTATGTATTAATAGATTCCAGTTAAGTCTCTCATCACATTTTGTTCTTGAATTCTTTTACCCTTCTCGCTAGTTTCCCCACAGAATCAGGGGACGGTTCTTTGGTCCGACGGTGACACATGGACATCAAACGTAGTCCATCTGCACTTCTTTGCTCTTTCGCGACTTGGGCTGTCTCGGTCTGTGCATCTGCCTGGCCTTGCCCCTTTCCTTGCATGCATGATGTACTTACACTAACGGAAAGCAGAATCAATCCTAATACACCCCCAAGAGGCCACTTTCAAACTTTTTAATACATTATGTTCCCTTTCATTTTTATATTCCCCATTTTTCGAGAAATGTATAACGAACACACAATATGAATGTTAAGGCTTCATCTGCTCCACAGTGTACCCTGCATTGCGCAACAGTTGGATGATGCCGTGTTCTCCTGGCAGACGCCACGCTTCGAACTCAAACATGATAGAGGCTTTCGGCATGGCATCCTGCATGTGCGAGATCCATTTTTCGTGACGTTTCTCCTGGCTCTTCTGCCAGATGTAGTCAGAATTATGTGGAAGTATAGCTGCATAACCTTCATAGTCACCCTTCTTCCCGCAGAGGGTCGCCATCATTTCCCTTTTTGGTTTCTCTTCCCGTTCCTTGATTGCTGTCTGCAATCGTTGGTCATAAGTGGCAATGACGGTCATGAGTGTGTCAATCTGTTCATCAAGGCTCGTTAGCCATTGTCCCCAGTATGCGTCATCATAGTATGTGTAGTTATCGTATCCGATGTCCCAAACTTTCAAACCATGAAGTTTAGCCTGTTCAAGGGGCTCATTTTTAATATCTCGTTGTTCTCCATGTTCTTCCGGGTATCGATTTCGGACTTCTTGAAGGATGGAAAAAGTGAAAATGCATGTATAAGTAAGGGGCTTGCTGTATTTCCATCCCAATCCCATTCCTTCGAACATATCTGCCAGATGCTGATGCCTTACTTTATATACCCCTGCATCCAGTGCCTCAATTTGCTCCTTGCTCAGCACGTCGTAGATGGTTTTGCCGTCGGGCAACCTCGTCAGTCCTTCTGAGGGGTCTGAAAAAATGGTATGGTCCTCTGCCATACAAAACTGTTGACATTGAGCCTCTACCTCCGTATACCCAAACAGGCTGTCAAGGTGTGCGTTGGATAGATTACCCACCATTCCAAGCATGTACGATGGCTTCTCCAACCCATTTTCACTGATGCGGAAGAGGAACTGCGCATGGAGAGAGGAGGCAGCAAATGTCAGAAGTAATATGTATAACCAACGCTTCATGGGTTGTTTTTATTTATATAACGAATAAGAGTGGCAAAGTTAAACAAAAAAAAAGTTTTTTTTAATTGTTCCCTTTCATTTTTATATTCCCCATTTTTCGAAAAATGTATAACGAACACACAACTTTTTAAGGTAAAGGGTGTGTTTTTAACATTGTGCACGGCAAAGTTAGTTATTTATTTTCACCAAACAAAGAAGATAAGTATAAAAGTGAGGGTGCACCTGCATTTCTCAAACTAGTTTAAGCACAATTCGTAAAGAGTGTTAAAAATTCGGGGAGGCAGGAAAGATGTGCTATCTTTGCATTGCAAAAAAAGAAAGGGAATGGACAAATTCAACATCTACAAGGAAGGGCTTGATTTGCAGTTTGCCATAGATGCATGTATGCAAAGAGGTAGAATCTGGCACATGAAGAAGGGCGAAGTATTTGAACTTGTAGGAGAGCCTGCACGATGGATGGGCTTCATCAAGACTGGCTATCTGAAGTATGTGGCACACAATGAGGTGGACGGAAAAGACTACAGCATGGCTTTCGTTTTCGAGGGGGAACTGGCTGGTGACTATCCCTTCTGTTTCTATGGCGGCATGTCAGATGTGAGTATCGTAGCAGGCGAGGACTGCACCCTCTATGTGATGGAAGGTGCCGAGTTCAACCTGCTGTTCGAAGAGAGCATCGACACCATGCGTGCTGGAAAGCAATTTGCCGAGCATCTGTTCATTCAAGCATACACTCGAGTACTCAACTTCTATCGTACCGATGCCAAGAATCGCTACATAGGACTCCTGCAACGCTGTCCCCATGTGGTGAAGAAGTTGCCCCTGCTGGAAATCGCCTCATATCTCCGTGTCACACCCACCACTATCAGCAAAATTCGAAAGGAACTATCGGAAGAGAACAAATCATTTGAAGAGTGATGAGTCGGAATTAAGAGATAAGATTTAGGAGGGAGGAGGGAGGCATACGCTTCTTGTGCTCACTTGCATCCACCTAAGAGGCTCAGAAATGTTCTCTCCGGCGCCTCAGTCGTTATCTCTCGGGAGATGACGAGCCTCAGAGCTTGGAGATGACGAGCCTCAGAGCTTGGAGATGACGAGCGTCAGAGCTGGGAGATGACGAGTGACAGAGCTGGGAGATGACGGAAGGGAGAACGAAGAGATGACGAGTGTGACAAAGCAAAGATGACGAGTGTGAGGCTGTGGTGGATACGAGCAAGCGTGAGCGGAGATGACGAAAGGGACGAGGCGGTGATGACGAGTGCGAGGAAGTGGTAGATACGAGCAAGCGTGAGCGGAGATGACGAAAGGGAGTCTTGTGAGATGATGTTGAGAGGGAAGAGGCGACGCCCAGATTTGCGGAAAGTTCTATGAGTGAGACCTCATTGTGTGTATGGGTGAGACACCGACACCTGTATGGGTGAGACACCGACACCTGTATGGGTAAGATACCTCAACGACTGTGAGCGAGCAAATGGAGAGTGGCAGGATAGGTTTAGTGCTAACCCTAATGGAGCACCATGAGTAATATGAAACAAAAATGGATGAAAATGTGTAATATTAGAAGGTGACAGTTGATAACTACCACCTTACTACTACGAACCCAAGGAGGAATAAAGGAGCACTAAAGGAGCACTAAAGGAACACCAAAGGTCAAGGGGGGAGAAAACAATCTCCACCAAATCGATGTCGACGACGTCGATTTAGAGGTTACGGAAGAGACTTTCAAATGAAGAATCCACAAACAAAGAAGCCCATCCAAATGGACAGGCTTCATGGGTTAAATAAAGGTTATCGTTTATCCCTCAGCAGAATCTCAATCATCTCAGCAGGCGTGACAACAATTGGAGTCTTAGGGAAGTGTTTTATATTGCCAGTTATAAGGTAAGCATCCTCTTTAGAAAGGGCAACCTCATAAAACACCACATCATCTTTATCTGGAAAAACTTCATCACTCTTAACACGTTCTGAAGAAATTCCCAATTTGCAAATACTTTTCAAATACTTATTGACCAAAGAGGGTGTGAAATGAAATTTCGAACGTCGAAGGACATCTTCATATTCTGCGATAATCTCGTCGTTGTACAAAGGTACAATTTCCCCTTGAAATATCGCGTCCAACACTTTTACAGTGGCAGCGTTGATGTTTTTGGAGAACAAAGCAGAGACAAAAACGTTCGTGTCAATGACAGCGTATATCATCACTTCTGCATTTTTGAGCGTCTTTCTTCACGGGCAAGACGGATTTCTTCATTAATCTCGTCTAGCGTCATCTCTTGCAGTCCATTCTCTTGCGCCTCCGTCCTTAGGGCATGGAATGCATCCAACGCACTCATAGATTTCTTCTCAGGAGCCGCCTTGATCTCAAAAGGAATTCTGCGTTGCATGACCACTGCATTTGCAAAGATGTTCATTGCAGCATTTGCACTCATGCCAAACTGAGCACAAAGTTTGTCAAAAGCTGCCTTGATGCCTGAGTCCATACGGACTGTCATAGATACTTGTGCCATAATCATATTCTTTTTGATGCCGCAAAGTTAAGTATTTTATTCCAATCTGCCATCATCTTGACTTAATTTTTTATTATTTTGCCATCAACTTCAACCTTACTACTACGAACCCACTACCTTACTACTACGAGTCCTGGAGCAAGTAAGGGAAGATAATCACTCACCAATCTGATTTTTAAACAGTAACTCCAAACTCCTCATACTATCCATTAAGGTCTCAAATGTAGGGTGCTCACCATAAATCATAGCAGCTGACATTTCTTCATAATCTTTTTCCCAGCCTTCCCTACATTGCATCGGGGGGAGCAGTTGAATACGTTTGCGAATGTCTGACGTGTAGTCAACACCTTGCATACTGGTGAGTGTAGAACGATGGTGATGTATAGTCTGCCAAAGTTCGTCGTTGGGAACAGCCTTGTCTGCTACACCTTGCTGGATCATCATGTAGAGGTCATAAATATGCCGAGAACGGCGATGCGCCTCTACACTTTTATTGACAGAGAAAAGTTCGTGAAGCAAAAACGCTTTCTCCAAGAATGTTTTCTCTGAAATGGCAGTCTTTACCATTACATCAGATATTGTGGTGCTAATAGAAGGAAACGCTTCTTCTACCATACTTGTGATAGAAGTTTCTATATACGGCTCCAATAAAGATCGTGCGCCAGCCTCTACTTTCACCACAGAAGGTATGTAGTCTAATTTGTCTTCGAAGACCGACTTATAACGAATGAATATGCTCCGTGGCTCTGGATAGGTGGAATCACCTTCGCCATCAGGTTCCGGCTCTATCTGGCAAGAATCTTTCAAGGATGTTTGATTGACTGCCGCTACCAACTGCTGATATAGTGTGTCACGAACAAAAAGTGAGGAAACTTTTCGCAGTTTCTTAACCTGCTTCTTTTTCAGATCACCTTCAAGTTCAAATACGGCCCTATCTATTGCCAAATCAATGTCTTCAGAAAAACGATTTATCAATTTCCAAACCTTGCTAAGCGATGTGCCACCTTTGAATACTAAATTGTCAGCACAGGGCAGGCTAAATAGCAACTGAATCACAGCCGTCACCCATAAGTCCTTCTCTACGGCTTGTTTTGGCAAACCTTGCTTAATAGCCGTCTGTTCTAATATAGTGCGTTGCTGAGGTGCAGTCAGCGAAAAGTAGTCATTCTTCTTCATACAGGGATTTGATGATTGATGACACCCATGCAGGCATCAGTTGATAATCCTTCTCTATGACTTTCCTATCTTCTTTTGCCAACAATTCTTTTGTATGGGCAAGAATCTCAGGTGCGATATTATCCTTACCTATATTTTTATAGGCAAAAGTCAACAGCATTGCAAGTTGAGACTTGAAAGCAAAATTCTTGGGGGCAGCATTCCTGAATTCTATCGTTGCGCCATTACTAAGATTCAGCTTACGCTCAGAACCATCTGTCAGATATACAATATTCATCGGGATTTGAGTTGAAAACCCCAATCTGTTAAGCGCATAGATGCCTGTAGGTACAATACGGGCTTTATCTCTTTTTGCCACAGCCTCTGCAATGTCTTCTAAGGTGGGATACAACACACCTAACCCTAAAACCTTGTCTATCTTAGGATAGCAATAGATGCCACGACTAATACGGAGAATGACTCCTTCGTTTGTCAGCCTCTCCAATGCCTTATTGATGGTTTTCTGTTCCCCTAACCGCACAAAGTCACCAGCAAAAAGCAAACGGCCTCTGTTGCCTTTCTTAATCTGTTCCAGTACTTTCTTCTCAATAGATTGCTCAGCCATAGCTTTTATGATTTTGTCGCAAATTTAGGGTATTTTTTCGACAACACAAAAACAACTCTCAACTTTTTTCACTTTTACATTATTTTTCTTTCAATTTTGTGTTATCCTCGCTTATTCGTACGTTGGCTACACCGAACTTAGGCTGCATCTCGGAAATAAAAATGAAAAAATGTTTTTTCATTTTGTATTTCGCTCGATTATTCGTAACGTTGGCTACGCCGAACTTAGGCTGCATCTCGGAAATAAAAATGAAAAAATGTTTTTTCATTTTGTATTTCGCTCGATTTGCACTAACTTTGCCACAGAAAATAGAAAAAGGTCATTTATGCGCATTGACATCATCACGGTTCTTCCTGAACTGATAGAACCGTTTACACAAGAGAGCATTCTCGGACGTGCTCAGAAGAAAGGACTGGCAGAAATACATGTACATAACCTGAGGGACTACACCACCGACAAGCATCGGCGGGTGGATGACTACCCGTTTGGCGGTGCGGCTGGCATGCTGATTCAGTGCCAACCACTGGATGCTTGTATTGCAGCACTGAAGGCGGAACGTAAGTATGATGAGATTATCTTCACTGCTCCTGATGGCGAGAAGTTCGACCAGCCAATGGCTAACGAACTTTCGCTGAAGGAGAACATCATTATTATTTGTGGACACTACAAGGGCATTGACTACCGCATCCGCGAACACCTCATCACAAAGGAAGTCAGCATCGGCGACTATGTGCTGACGGGTGGCGAACTGGCTGCGGCAGTGATGGCTGACTCTATCGTGCGAGTCATTCCCGGTGTGATTGGTGACGTGGAAAGTGCCTTATCCGACTCTTTCCAAGATAATCTGCTTGAGCCGCCCGTCTATACACGCCCGGCGGAGTATCACCCCGTGAGTTGTCCGGATGAAACTTGGACAGTGCCAGAAATACTCCTCTCCGGTCACGAGGCAAAAATCAAGGAGTGGGAGTATGAACAGGCGTTAGCCAGAACGAAGACCTTGCGGCCTGATCTTTTAGACAAGTGAAAGAGTTCACACATCTTTCACTCGTGTACCCATACGAGCTTCAACCACATTCACCACATAGTCACCAAGTTTCTCACACTCGTTAATAAGATCCATATAGATGGTGCCCACCGCATAGGTGTATTTATGGCTATTGATGTCGTTGATGTTCTGCGACTTCAACTGGGAGCGATAGCTATTGATTTCGTTCTCGATGTTGACCGTACGATTCATATCGTAACTTTCCTTTCTGCCACCCATCAGACGGTTCATCTCTGACAGTGACTGGTCAGTAAGGCTCATCATCTGGTGGATATGTTCATATTGCTCCTCCGTGAAGTGGTCTTGCTTCCCGTTGAACTTGCGGTTGATGGTGCGAGCCATATTGTAGCAAGCATCGCCAATAGATTCAAGTTCAGAAATCTCACGCAACATGGCACGAATCTTTGCTTTCGTCTCGTCAGACAAATGTGCATCACTGACAGAATCGAGGTATTTGGCAATTTCCAATTCCATATTGTCTGAAATGTCCTCATATTTCTCTATGCGTGAATAGAGTTTGTCAAAGTCTCCCGCTTTAGCGTCTTTCTTCTTGGGCGATACGGTACTGGACAAGTCAAGCAATTCAACAACCATGTTGAACATACGCTGCATACGCTCTGAGAAAGAAGTAATCTCTTTCTGAGCTTCGAACACAGAAAGTTCTGGAGTCTTCATGAAGCCAGCCGTGATGAAATGCAGGCGGAAGTCTTCCTCCTCGTCCACCTTCTTAGGCTTGATGACCCAGCAGACAAATTTTTCTATTTGAGGAATGAACCAAATGAGAATGGCTGTGTTGACCACATTGAAGGTGGTGTGGAAAGCAGCCAACACGAAATTCAGTTTGGCAGCGTTGGCAAGGAAAGCGGTGCTGCTGGCATTGCTCTTAGTCATTTCCACATCATAACCAACCCATCCGCACACCATATCAATGAAGTAACGGAAGACGAACAGAATCCACAGCACACCAAACACGTTGAAGAACATATGGGCAAGAGCGGCACGGCGAGCCTGCGTGTTGGCAGACAGAGCGGCGAGGTTTGAGGTGATCGTTGTTCCGATGTTCTCGCCCAACACCAATGCAATACCTTGGTAGATAGGCATCGCACCCGTAGAACACAACAACATCGTGATGGCCATCACCGCGGCAGACGACTGCACGCAGAAGGTCATGACACCACCCAAGACGAGGAATATGAGCGTGGTCCAGAAGGAGTCTGGATCAAATGACTTGAAGAAGGATGTGACGGCTTCGTTGTTTGCCAGGTCCATAGACATGCCTGTTGCCTTCAGGGTCGTAAGTCCTAACAGCAAAAGACCGATACCAAACAGAAAATCGCCCAAATAGCGGTGCTTTTTCATGTAGATGAGCACGATGCCGATGAAGAAGCCCACATATGACACGATACTGATGTCGAATGGAGAGGTTTCGTTGCCAGCCGTACCTACTGCCATAATCCATGCAGTAAGCGTTGTACCAATATTGGCACCCATGATGACAGAAATGGCTTGTGCCAAAGTGAGCAGACCGGCATTGACAAACGAGACGGTCATCACGGTTGTTGCGGTTGATGACTGAACGGATGCTGTGACCAAAGTACCTGTCAACATTCCTGTAAAGCGGTTGGTGGTCATTGCACCTAAAACATGACGCAACTGTGGACCTGCCATCTTCTGGAGGGCTTCGCTCATGGCTTTCATACCGAACATAAGGAGTGCAAGCGAACCCAGAAGTTTTAAAATAATCCAAATAGACATATTGGTAAATCTATAATACGATGGATAAATAATTAGCGTTTTGCCTTACAAAGGTACGTCATTTTTATATTTATCACAAGAATTTGATAAAAAAGTTTGTAGAAAAAAGAAAGATACAGTACCTTTGTCAAAAGAAAACTAATATAAACCTATTTATTCATACAATGAAAAAAATCATTTCTTTGTTTTCTCTCTTGGTTGCCCTATTGGTAACAATACCTTCTAACGCACAAAAAGCCAAGGGAACATTCGAGGCAGGTAACGGTACGTTCCTGCTCAATGGCAACCCCTTCGTGGTGAAGGCTGCCGAGATTCATTATCCCCGTATCCCTAAGCCCTATTGGGAGCATCGCATCAAGATGTGCAAGGCTTTGGGCATGAACACCGTATGCATTTACATTTTCTGGAACATCCACGAACAGCGTGAGGGACAATTCGACTTCACGGGCAACAACGATGTGGCAGAATTTTGCCGTCTGGCACAGAAGAACGGCATGTACGTCATCGTACGTCCTGGTCCATACGTGTGCGCTGAATGGGAAATGGGCGGTCTGCCTTGGTGGCTGCTGAAGAAGAAGGACATCCGATTGAGGGAGCAGGACCCCTACTTCATGGAGCGTGTGAAAATTTTCGAGCAGAAGGTAGGCGAGCAACTGGCTCCGCTCACCATCCAGAACGGAGGTCCCATCATCATGGTTCAGGTGGAGAACGAGTACGGTTCCTATGGAGAGGACAAACCTTATGTCTCCGAAATCCGAGACTGCTTACGTGGCATTTATGGTAAGGACTTGGCACTCTTCCAGTGCGACTGGAGTTCCAACTTTGAAAAGAACGGTCTCGATGACCTCACATGGACGATGAACTTCGGCACAGGTGCCAACATCAACGACCAATTCCGTCGCTTGGGCGAACTTCGTCCTAATGCACCCAAGATGTGCTCGGAGTTCTGGAGCGGATGGTTCGACAAGTGGGGTGCCCGTCATGAGACCCGTCCTGCCAAGGACATGGTGGACGGTATGGACGAGATGCTTTCCAAGGGCATCAGTTTCTCCCTCTACATGACACACGGAGGCACCTCGTTTGGTCATTGGGCTGGTGCTAACTCTCCTGGCTTTGCGCCCGACGTGACGAGTTATGACTACGATGCGCCCATCAACGAGTATGGGCAAACCACTCCTAAGTATTTCGAACTCCGAAAGATGATGGAGAAATACAATGACGGTAAGGCTTTGCCCGCTGTGCCCAAGCCTGCTGCACCTATCATCACGATTCCCAAGTTTGAACTGAAGGAGTTCTCTTCTATATTCAATGGTTCAGATACTGAACTCAAAATGCCCATTCGCAAGGAAGGGGGCTTGATGACCTTCGAGGAGATGGACATGGGTTGGGGTTCGATGCTCTACACAACCACAATGCCGGAGATTCCTGTACAGAGCGTTATCACGGCAGATTTCCACGACTTTGCACAGGTATTCATCAATGGCAAATACATAGGCAAGATTGACCGCGTGAAGAATGAGAAGAGCCTCACGCTGCCCCCTGTGAAGAAAGGTGACGAATTGGAAATCCTTGTTGAAGCGATGGGGCGCATCAACTTTGGGCGAGCCATCAAAGACTTCAAAGGCATCGTGGGCGAAGTAGCCATCACAGCAGAAGTAGAAGGCATCGAAACCACATGGAAACCACAAGGTTGGGTAAAATTCGGATTGCCAGACTCTTATGAGAAAGCCGCTGATGCTTTTGTCCACAACAATGATTATACTCAAGCCGAGAAAGAAGGACAGCGATTGGGCAAGAAGCCACAATGGAATGTTGATGGTCTCGACCTTGTGAGCAAGCGTGGCTACTATCGCGGCTACTTTAATATTAATAAGGTGGGCGACACCTTCCTCAACTTCGAGACATGGGGCAAAGGACAGGTGTATGTGAACGGTCATGCGCTCGGTCGCATCTGGAGCATTGGCCCTCAGCAGACACTCTACTGTCCCGGTTGCTGGCTGAAGAAAGGGAAGAACGAAATCATCGTGCTTGATGTGGTTGGGCCGAAAGAGGCTGTTGTCTGGGGACAAGACAAGCCTGAACTCAACAAACTCCAGTTGGAGAAGTCGAACAAGCACAACAACATTGGCGACAAACCCGACCTCAACAGTGCCACTCCTGCTGCCACGGGTGCCTTCAATGGTGGCAATGGCTGGCAGACCGTCAAGTTTGCTGCTCCACAAAAGGGACGTTATCTCGCCATCGAATGCACGTCAACCCAAGACGGAAAGGCGCAAGTAGCCATCGCAGAGCTCTATCTGCAAGGAACCGACGGCAAGCGCATCTCTCGTGAGCCTTGGACAACCAAGTATGCCAACAGCGAAGAAGAGAACGGCAACCATACGGGTGACAAGGTGTATGACCTGCAGGAATCCACCTATTGGCAGACCGAAAAGAGTGCCACACTCCCCCACCTTCTCGTCATTGACCTCGGCAGCGAACAGACCATTTCCGCTCTCGAATATCTGCCACGCGCCGAACAAGGAGCCCCTGGCAGCGTGAAGAACTACAAGATTTACCTCTACTGATAGACTATTTAAGCGTCGGGCGTTTTTTCAACAACGAATTACACTAATTTCACTAATTTTTCCATGCGGCGAGAAGAAGTATTGCACGAAGCACCTTCGGTGCAACGAATGACACGAATGAGACTTCCTCGATTGAAGTCCACCATTCGGTTGGCATTGTTTTAGCCAAGATGCTAAAGGTTCGTAAAATTAGTGTCATTCATTGTTGAAAAAACATCCGAAAGTTGAGTTAGATTAATAAAAGAACAAGGGCGTATGTCATGAGACACACGCCCTTGTTTATACAAGATTGAAATGATTAGTTATTCTCAGGACGGAGCTGACGAACAACCTCTGCTGTGCGCCACATTTCAGAGTCGTGGAGAGCAGCAAGTTCCTTCTCAAGACCAACGCGATAGTCGGGCTTAGAGTTGGCATCGATAGAGATCTGAGCCTCATGACCAGACTTCACCGAAGCGTAGAGTTTCTCAACAACAGGCTTGATGGCATCGTGGAAAGGACCCATCCAGTCGAGGGCACCACGCTGAGCGGTAGTAGAGCAGTTTGCGTACATCCAGTCCATACCCTTCTGTGCGAAGAGAGGCATGAGTGACTGAGTGAGTTCCTCCACTGTCTCGTTGAATGCCTCAGATGGAGTGTGACCATTCTCGCGGAGGACTTCGTACTGAGCAAGGAGAAGACCCTGAATAGCACCCATGAGTGAACCACGCTCGCCAGTGAGGTCAGAAGTGGCCTCGCGCTGGAAAGTAGTCTCGAACAGGTAGCCAGAACCGATACCGATACCCAGAGCGAGTGTACGGTCAAGAGCCTTGCCTGTAGCGTCCTGATATACTGCGTAAGAAGAGTTCAGGCCACGACCTTCGAGGAACATGGTGCGGAGTGATGTACCAGAACCCTTAGGAGCCACCATGATGACGTCGATGTCCTTGGCAGGAACACAACCAGTGCGGTCGTTCCAAGTGATAGCGAAGCCATGTGAGAAGTAGAGAGCCTTACCAGGAGTGAGGTGCTTCTTGAGGGTTGGCCATACAGACATCACTGCTGCGTCAGAAAGCAGGCACATCACGATCGTACCCTTCTCGGCAGCCTCTTCGATAGAGAAAAGAGTCTCGCCAGGAACCCAACCGTCCTTGATAGCCTTCTCGAAAGTCTTGCCCTGACGCTGACCAACGATTACGTTGAAACCGTTGTCGCGGAGGTTACAAGACTGACCAGGACCCTGTACACCATAACCAATCACAGCGATAGTCTCGTCTTTCAAGATTTCACGAGCCTTCTCGAGTGGGAACTCTTCACGTGTCATTACCTCTTCGATAACGCCACCAAAATTCATTTTTGCCATTTTGTTTTTGTTTTTATTTGTGCAAGGATAATCCTTGCGGGTTACTATAAAAATGTTAATCTATTTCTTTTGGTTCTTTATTCTTTTAGACTCACGCACAGCCAGATACTCATCGAGATGTTCTACACGGCTCTTGGTGATACAGATGCGACCGGAACGAACAAACTGCAAGACACAATCCAATTTCTTCAGTTCATCGAAGAGAGAGATAATCTTGTCTGTATCATCCGTTATCTCCACCACTGCATAAGTGCTGTTCACCTCGATGATGCGGGCATCGTAAGAGCGCACCAACCGACTGATTTCTCGATTCTTCATCATGACGGGAGTGCTCAATTTGAAGAGTGCTGTCTCATTGATGAAAAGTTCATCGTCTGTATAGAAATGTGCCTGAAGCACTTCTATACGCTTCTCTATCTGCGCTGTCAGAATGCGTGCCATACGCTCGTCGCAGTTGGCAGTAACGGTATATTTATGTGCCCCAGGAGTGCTGGATGCACACACGTTCAATGACTCGATATTCACCTGACGACGAGTGAAAACAGCCGTAATCTGCGAAAGCAAACCAGGCACATTCTCTGAGTAAATCAGGAAGGTATAGAGTTTTGTTGTTGTATCTTGTTCCATTGTTGGAGTTTGTACTTTAATTTTCCTTTCTTTGGGTTGATTCTGCTCAAGCACGCGCTGACATTTGCCACAGGACGAGCATTCACCACATTGTCCTCCGAAAGTCTTTTTCGTATTTTGCATTATATCTCAAGAAGCATTTCATCGATGTTTGCCCCAGGAGGTGTCATCGGAAGCACATTGTCCTCCTCCTTGATAGCGCACTGCAAGAGGTATGGACCTGGAGTTGCCAACATTTCGGCAATAGCCGCATCGAGGTCAGCACGTTCTATCACCGTCTTGGCAGGAATGCCATACCCCTTTGCAATCAGTTCGTAATCGGGGTTCTGCATCGGAGTGAACGAATAGCGGTGAGCAAAGAACATCTCTTGCCACTGACGCACATTACCCAAGAAGTTGTTGTTCAAGAGAATAATTTTCACAGGGGCTCCCTGTTCCATGATGGTGCCGAGTTCCTGAATGGTCATCTGCAAACCACCATCGCCAACAAAGAGACACACAGTTCTGTCTGGTGCTCCGAAGGTGGCGCCAATAGCAGCAGGAAGACCATAGCCCATCGTGCCCAAACCACCTGAAGTAACCACTGAACGCTCTTTCGTGAATTTGAAATAACGGCATGCCATCAACTGATTCTGACCCACATCAGTCACCATGATCCCCTCATTGTGAGCGGCCTCACTGACCTTGCGAATCACCTCACCCATCAAGAGCGGGCCTTCCGTCGGATGGAGAGCCTTGTCTATCACTTTCGTATATTCTTTCTCCTCATAAGGCTTGAAGCCCTCAATCCATGAGGTGTGCTGAGCCTGATCCATCAACTTGGTCACAGCAGGAAGTGTCTCCTTACAGTTGCCAAGCACTGCCAAATCAACAGTCACATTCTTGTTGAACTCAGCAGGGTCGATGTCAAAATGGATGATCTTTGCCTGCTTCGCATAAGTGGCAAGATTGCCCGTCACACGGTCGTCAAAACGCATACCAATCGCAATGAGCAGGTCACACTGATTCGTCATCACATTCGGACCCAAATTGCCGTGCATACCGAGAATTCCCATGTTCAAACGATGGTCGGAAGGGATGGCTGAAAGTCCCAAGAATGTCGTTCCACAAGGAAGGTCTGCTTTCTCCAAGAAAGTGCGGAGTTCTTTCTGCGCATTGCCCAATTCCACACCCTGTCCCACAAGGACAAAAGGCTTGACACTGTTGTTGATCATCTTGGCAGCACGTTCAATGTCTGTCAAGTTCATGTCTGGCTCTGGGTCATAACTACGGATGAAATCCACCTTGGCGGGTTCGAATTCTACCATACCCGTCTGGGCGTTCTTGGCAAAATCGAGCACCACAGGACCAGGACGACCGCTCTTCGCAATATAGAAAGCACGAGCGACAGCCCAAGCCACATCTTCTGCACGGCGAATCTGGTAACTCCACTTGCTGATAGGTGAAGTCACACCCACCACATCGACCTCCTGAAAGGCATCCGTACCCAGCATGGCAACACCCACCTGCCCACAGATGACCACCATCGGAGTGGAGTCTATCATTGCATCTGCTATGCCTGTCACCGTGTTGGTGGCACCCGGGCCAGAAGTCACGATGGCACAACCCACCTTGCCACTCACACGAGCATAGCCCTGAGCAGCATGTACGGCACCCTGTTCATGACGAACAAGGATGTGATTCAACGTCTTCTTATGATCATAAAGTGCATCGTATGTCGGCATGATGGAACCGCCGGGATAGCCGAAAAGCACATCCACACCCTCATGTTCGAGGGCACGCATCATAGCCTCTGCACCTGTTATCTTTTCCATATATACCTTAATCTATAATTCTTACGCCTCCCTTGTCTGCACTTGCCACACTTTGAGCGTATGCGCGGAGGGCTTTTGATACTACACGATTACGTTTAAGCGGTTGCTGTGGACGTGCTGCCAGTTCTTCATCACTGAGACGCACGTTGATGCTGCGGTTAGGAATGTCGATGTCGATGATGTCGCCATCCACAATCTTACCGATGTTACCACCCGATGCAGCTTCGGGAGAAATATGACCGATAGACAATCCTGAAGTACCGCCAGAGAAACGTCCGTCAGTGATAAGAGCACATTCCTTACCCATGTGCATACTCTTGATATAAGAAGTTGGGTAAAGCATCTCCTGCATGCCAGGACCACCCTTTGGACCTTCATGCGTGATGACCACCACATCGCCCTTTTTCACCTTACCACCAAGGATACCCTCACAAGCGTCCTCCTGTGAGTCGAACACCACAGCGGGACCAGAGAACTTCCAAATGCTCTCGTCAACACCGGCGGTCTTCACTACACAACCATCCTGTGCAATGTTGCCGAAGAGGATTGCCATGCCACCATCCTTGGTGTAGGCATGTTCGATGTCACGGATACAACCATTCGCACGGTCGGTGTCAAGCGTTTCATAATTGGTGTTCTGAACACCCAACTGATTGCAGAATACACCTGCAGGTGCACTGCTGTAGATGCGCTTTGCCTCTGGATCAATATTGTCTTTCAAAATCGAATACTTCTCTATGTCTTCAGCCAAAGTGGAACCGTTCACACGCTTCACAGAGGTGTCAATCAATCCACCCTTAGCCAGTTCACCGAGCAGGTTCAACATACCGCCCGCGCGACCACACTCTTGCACGCTGTACTTCTGAGAATTTGGAGCCAGTTTGCAAAGGAAAGGAGTCTTGCGGGAAAGTTTGTCGATGTCAGCCATCGTGAAGTCCACCCCAGCCTCTTGAGCCACAGCCAAGAGGTGCAGCACCGTATTGGTCGATGCACCCATGGCAATGTCAAGGGTCATGGCATTGAGGAAAGCCTTGCGGGTGGCTATTGAACGAGGAAGGACTGACTCATCACCATCTTCGTAATAAGCGAATGCGTTCTTCACAATCTGACGGGCAGCCGCCTTCATCAGTTCCTTACGGTTCACATGGGTGGCAAGAATCGTTCCGTTACCAGGAAGAGAAAGACCGATGGCCTCCGTCAAGTTGTTCATTGAGTTGGCTGTAAACATACCTGAGCAGCAACCGCAACCAGGACAAGCACGGTTCTCCACCTCAGCCAATTCTTCGTCCGACACCGTCTTGTCTGCACCCTTAATCATCGCAGCAATCAGGTCGAGGTTCTCGCCCTTGTACTTGCCTGCCTCCATAGGACCACCGCTGACAAACACGGCAGGGATGTTCAGACGCATGGCAGCCATGAGCATACCCGGGGTAATCTTGTCACAGTTGGAGATGCAAATCATCGCATCTGCCTTGTGGGCATTACACATATACTCCACAGAGTCTGCAATAATATCGCGTGAAGGCAGCGAATAAAGCATACCATCATGTCCCATGGCAATACCGTCATCGATGGCGATGGTGTTGAACTCTGCTGCATAGCATCCCATCTTTTCAATTTCCTCTTTCACAATCTGTCCTGCCTCATGCAGATGAGTATGACCCGGAACAAACTGAGTGAAAGAATTGACGATGGCAATGATTGGTTTTCCAAATTGTTCACGCTTCATGCCGTTGGCTACCCACAGAGCACGTGCTCCTGCCATACGGCGACCTTCAGTGCAGACAGCACTCCGTAACTGATGTTTCATAATTATGTTAGAGTTCTATTAACCTTTTTACGCTTAGAGGTGGTATTCCCCCTCTTTTTTACAACAAAACGTCTCTCCCATTCGATAGGAAAAAACGAAAAACTTTGCAAAGTTACAAAATCCCCGCCACATTTTACACATATTTTAATATAAAAAAAGATGGAACTTGACTTTTCGCAAGGTTTCCATCCTTTTTTCTTTCATTTTTGCACACAAATGTGTTATTTGAGAACCAAATTCACAAGTTGAACGATTGAATTCGAGCAATGTATTTACCGATGATGTCAAACTCCAGATTCACCTTCGTACCCACCTCTATTGTATGGAAATTGGTATTGTCGTAGGTGTAAGGAATGATGTTCACCTCAAAACAGTCATCCTGTGAATTGCATACCGTCAGGCTGACACCATTCACCGTCACACTCCCCTTGTCCACCGTCATATAGCCCTTCTTGGCCATTTCCTTGTCAAACAGATATTTGAAGCGGAATGTGTAACTGCCTTGCTGGTCAATCTTCGCCACACACACAGCGGTCTGGTCAACATGTCCCTGCACGATATGACCGTCCAAGCGTCCGTTCATCATCATGGAGCGTTCCACATTCACCTTGTCACCCACCTTCAGCAAACCAAGATTACTCTTCAGCAAGGTTTCCTTCATAGCCGTAACCACGTACTTCCCGTCAAAAATCTTCACCACCGTGAGACACACGCCGTTATGCGCCACACTTTGGTCTATCTTCAATTCATCCACAAATGAACAAGTGAGGGTGAAATGCACATTCTCCTGTTCCTTTTCTATCGCCACAACTGTGGCAAATTCTTCTACAATTCCGCTAAACATAATCCTTAATAATTATAAAATATGTATGCAAAGATACGGATAAATCGATTATCAATTATCAATTATCAATTAAAATAATTAACTTTGCAACAAAAATAAAACAAATCAAGCAAAATTTACAGACAAACAATGAAACGTAACATCCTTCTGCTTGCAACATTTATGATGGTTGCATGCCCTCTTTTCTTCACCAATTGCAGTAACGACCCTGAAATGGATGCAGTTCCACCCTCATTCAAAGAAGTGGTAATAAATCCCAGCAAACCATCCATGGGCGACACCGTGACTGCCACCATTAAGTTCATGTCGGCAGGAAAGTCTTGGTACAAAATGGAGTACAAATGGACACTCAGCCGTTATGGGCAAGAACCACAGTACAACGTAAAAGGAGGAGCCAGTTCGCTCGAAATTAAAGAACCGACCTTCACCTTCGTAGTGCCAGACACAGCAGGAATGTACACTTTACGAGTGAACGTGGGCACAATACAAGCATCAAGCCTGTTCCCCAACGGAAGTCCTTTCGGCAGCGCCAGCATTGAAAACAACAGCGTGACATTCACAGTCAAAGCAACAGAATAAGAACCATTTTCCTATCATGAAACAATCTTTGATGACGGTCATCATAATAATGATGTCATTGCCTGTATTTGCCGACCAGCCCGACTCCGTATGGGTGCGCCCCGATGTGAAAAATGGCACACGCGACATGCAAATTGCATACTCCATTGACAAGAAACATTGGACACACGTGAATTGCAACCTTTTCGAGAGTGACTATGGCACATGGGGCAGCGAGAAAAAACTCCACCACCCCGTTCTCTCCTACGATGGAAAGACCTATCGCGCCACCTTCATTCCCAATCTCAAGAATGGACAGATTGCCGTGACCGAATCCGAGAACTTCGCTCTCTGGAAACCACAGGACTATCCCTATGTGGAAGAAAGCGAGTTTTCCAACATCGTGGCAAAACAAGAGAAGGCATCTCAAAGCAACATCATCCACATCCCCTATGCAGGACTACAGAATCTGCTCAACAAGCAGATGCGTGTCAATCAGAACAATGCATGGGAGCGCGATGATTTCTTAAGTGCCACCAATGTGCTATTGAAGACGGCGAAAAACATCAATGCAACCCTCAAAGTGGACATGAATGATGTGAAAGACATCTCGCCAGACCTCATGGGCATCTTCTTTGAGGACATCAGTTATGCAGCCGATGGTGGTCTTTATGCAGAACTCATCCAGAACCGCGATTTTGAATACACAGCAGATGATCATCGTGATTGGAATGCACAGACAGCATGGAGATTAGAAGGAAGTGGCACCACATGGAACATCAAAACCGAAGCACCAATCCATAAGAACAATGCCCACTATTCAAACCTGAAAGCCACCCAAGCAGGTGCAAAACTCATCAATGAAGGATGGGACGGCATTCCCCTTCAAAAAGGCAAAAAATACAACCTTTCTCTCTTTACGAAGGGTGCAGGCTCCCTGAATGTCAGCCTTGTAGCCAATGGCGTCAACATTGCATCAACAACAGTGAAAGCCTCCAAAGAGTGGAAACAACAAAAATTCACATTAACCCCCTCCAAATCAGCAGACAATGCCGAGTTGGTTATAGAACCACTTGGTGCATGTAATATTGATGTCGATTTTGTTTCACTCTTTCCGCAAGAGACCTTCAAGAACCGCCCCAACGGACTTCGCAAAGACCTTGCCGAAGTAATTGCCGACTTGGAGCCACGCTTCGTTCGTTTTCCCGGTGGATGCGCCACTCATGGACAAGGCATCGACAACATTTACCACTGGCAAGCAACCATAGGCGATCTTTGGGAACGCCAACCCGACATGAACATCTGGAACTACCACCAGACACGTGGATTAGGCTTCTACGAATATTTTCAATTCTGCGAAGACATCGGTGCCGAACCGCTTCCCGTGTTAGCGGCAGGTGTGCCTTGTCAGAACTCATGGAAAGGAGGAGCCGGTCAACAAGGTGGCATTCCTTTCGAAGCAGATCTGAAAGGTAAACCATCCCCCTACACTTATAGGGGCAAAGACCTCACGATGGAAAGTTACCTGCAAGAACTGCTCGACCTCATTGAATGGGCTAATGGCGATGCCAAGACATCTGAATTGGCGAAACTTCGTGCTAAAGCAGGTCATCCAAAGCCTTTCAATCTCAAATATCTGGGCATTGGCAACGAAGATTTGATTGGAGAAGTGTTTCTCAAGCGCTACCGCTTTTTGATTGACGGCATCCGCAAGGCACATCCCGAAATCACAATTGTCGGCACCGTCGGACCGTTCTGGGAAGGTAGCGACTACGAATACGGATGGCGTGAAGCGAAAACCAAGAACATTCCCATTGTTGACGAGCACTATTATAACTCCATCAACTGGTATTTCCATCACCGTGACTTTTACGACAGTTACGACCGGCAAGGAACCAAAGTATATTTAGGTGAATGGGCATCCAAAGGCAACAACGTCATCAATGCACTGTTGGAAGCAGCCTACCTTGCCAACGTGGAACGCAATGCCGACGTGGTGGTGATGTCCTCCTATGCCCCTCTGCTTGCCAAGGAAGGACACACAAACTGGAATCCAGATCTCATCTACTTCAACAACAAGGAAGTGAAGCCTACTGCCAACTATTTTGTGCAACGTGCCTATGGACAGAATTCCGGAGACAAATACGTCTATTCAGAACTTCAAGCCTCCTATGCCCCCTTAGACGGCAAGCAGAACTTCCCAAGCGGCCGATTGACGGACTATATCGACAAGTCTGTGGTCATCGACAGTCGCACGGGCGACCTTATCATCAAGGTGGTCAGCCTCCTACCGATCGAGACTGATCTTAACATCAATTTGGAAGAAGGCACACTAAATGGCTATAACACGGCTGCAGACTTCACCGTGATGGCAGGTGACAGCAATCCAAAGAATGAGCGCAATTGGAAGACCAACGAAACTCAGACAATCACCGTTGGCAACACATTCAATGTAAAACTTCCAGCCAACTCCTTCTCCATCATCCGAATCAAAAAGAACAAAAAATAACTGTCATGAAACAAACATTCATCATACCATTTTTTGCCCTATTCCTGTTTCTCAGCATTCAATGCGTCCATTCTCAAAACCAGCAAGGAAAGAACACCGACATGGCGCTATTCCATCCCGACGATCCCAACATCCAATACATTGGGCGCATAGAAAACTCTGATCCTACCTGCATCGTGTTCACCTATCCGGGGGTGCAGATACGCACGGGATTCACGGGCACTTCGCTCGACATGATGTGCAAAATGGGGAGCGGATACTTCATGGCGGAGATCGACGGAGGCGCACCCACCAAAGTGTCCTTTCTCGACAATACCATTGTGAAACTTGCACACGGATTGACAGATGGCACCCATCAAGTCATTGTCACTTATATTGGTGAAGGCTATGAGACCCTTCCCGAATTTCATGGATTCTTCGTCGATAAAGGCAAGACACTCGTTCCTGCCACCAACGTGCCCACACGAAAGATTGAGTTCATAGGCAACTCCATCACTTGCGGTTACGGCATCGAAGCCAACTCGGAGGCTGAACACTACGAGGAAAAAACTGCCAACTTCTACCACACCTATGCCGCCCGTACAGCCCGCAATCTCAATGCACAAGCCCTCGTAGTGGCACGTAGCGGCATCGGCGTGTATCGCAGTTACAACGGCCCCAAAACTGGCGACAAAGTGAACATGAATACAGAATATCCCAATACTTTGTTATATAATGACAAGTACAAGTGGGACTTCTCACGATACACTCCAGATTTGGTGTGCATCAATCTTGGCACCAACGACACCTCCACCCAGGGAGCCGATTCCCTTCTGTTGCTCAATGGTTTCAAGAACCTCTACCAACAAGTCCGTTCCCACTACCCCAAAGCCAAGATTGTGCTCCTCTGCGGTTGTATGATGTCTGGTGATCAACTCCATGCCGCCCAACAGGCGATGGATACCACCACCGAATATGCCCACCAACAAGGAGACGCAGAAGTCTA
The DNA here is from genome assembly GCA_900316975.1 of uncultured Prevotellaceae bacterium. Classification (GTDB taxonomy): domain Bacteria; phylum Bacteroidota; class Bacteroidia; order Bacteroidales; family Bacteroidaceae; genus Minthosoma. Next base: position 121,606 of record ONFA01000004.1, read on the forward strand.
TCGCTTCGACTTCACTCCCCACGACGGTTCTCTTGGTTATGGAGCCGACTGGCATCCCTCTATGCGTCAGCACGAAAAGATGGCAAACGAACTCACTCCCTATTTAAGGAAATTGATGCACTGGTGATGACCATCTCCATCCCTATGAACAAACAAGGGCGGAAATCCCGAAAATCTTCGGAAATCCCGCCCTTGTTTTGTTTTTAGTCGTATGCTTATTGCTGTTTCTTTGTTTTCTTGCTGACAGGCACATCAGTCATGTCGCCTTGTATAAAGATGCGTGCCATGTCCTCTTTACAGTTAGAGAAAACTTGAATGTTTTTCTTGAACCGCCCAGGCATCTTATTGGAACCATCGTAAGTGACAGTGATTTCGCCACTGGCACCTGGTGCAATGAAGTCTTTGGGATAGTCAGCCACTGTGCAACCGCATGAAGCATGAACAGCAGTAATGACAAGTTTGGCTTCGCCAACATTCGTAAACTTAAAAGTGCATTTCTGCACGGGTTCATCCATCGAGAAAGTACCAAAATCTATTGTTGTCTTCTCAAACTTGATTTGTGGATACTTCTTGGCGTGCATGCCGAGTGCCATCGTGAAAATGGCGAGGAACAATAAGAATTTCGTTCTCATATTCTTTGTTTTATGTTGATTTTGATGCAAAGGTAAGAAAAAACTCCTAACTCCTAACTCCTAACTCCCAACTTTTTCGTATCTTTGCACGATTTTTGTATTATTTAAGATTCCAAACTATTTTATAAAGATAAGAAATGAACAAAAACACATTAACGGCATTTGTGCTAATGGCATTGGTTGTTTTCGGCTTTATGGCATATGAAAACTATGCACGACGTGAACAAATGGCTGAGCAATTAGTATTGGATTCCATTGCGCAAGTAGAAGCACAGAAAGAGGCGAAGATAAAACAAAAGGAGATTGAAAAGAAAGTGGAGGAGGCAACGGATTCCTTGAACCCACTCTTCGAAGCACGCCAAGGAACCGTTAGCACGACAGTCATAGAGAACGAACTGCTGCGTGTGACGCTTTCAAACAAGGGAGGGCAGTTACAGAAAGTTGAACTGAAGGACAGCACTTACAAGAGCCGCGAGGGTGGCAATGTGGTGCTTTTTGACAGCAACGACCAAAACATGCGTCTGATGCTGGACGGCAAAACCGCCAACATTGTGACAGACGAACTTTTCTTCACGCCTACGGATGTAAAGAGCACGGGCGTGACCATGCATCTGCCTGTAGGCAACGGCTCGCTTGACATCGTCTATTCACTCAAGCCCAATGCATACATCCTCGACATGGATGTGAAAGCAACAGGTCTGGAAGGCTTCTTCCCCTCGAAGACAAAGGAAATGCAGATTGAGTGGACTGAAAACATGAAACAGCAAGAGAAGGGTTACGACTTCGAAAACCGCTACTCAACAGTGACCTACCGCGACGTGGATGGTGACACCCATGAATTGTCTGTAAGCGGTGGCGATGAAGAAGAGGATGAGTTTGAAGAGAAAATCAAATGGATTACATACAAGACACAGTTCTTCAGCCAAGTACTCATTGCCGAACAGCCATTGTCAGTGAGCAACATGTCTTCTGTATATTTGGAAAAAGGCTCAGGGTATTTGAAGACATACAAGACCTCGTTTGCTGCCGACTTCGACACAAAAGGTGTGAAACCGACAAGTTTCCACCTGTATCTCGGTCCCAACAAATTCTCCACGCTGGAGGAGAACGAAAAGATGCTCAATTCGAGTGACGACCTCGACTTGCAGTCGCTCGTCTATATGGGTTGGCCTATCATCAAGTGGATTAACCGCTTCATCTTCCTCTATGCATTCGACTTCCTCACAGGTCTGGGTTTGAGCATGGGTCTTGTGTTGGTGCTCCTGACACTCATTGTGAAGTTCCTCGTCTTCCCGCTGATGAAGAAGTCCTACATTGCTTCAGCCAATATGCGCGTACTACGTCCTAAGATGGATGAAATCAACGCAAAATATCCCAAGAAAGAGGATGCGATGCTGAAGCAGCAGGAGGTGATGAAACTCTACAGCGAGTATGGTGTAAGCCCCATGGGCGGATGTCTGCCAATGTTAATACAGATGCCTATCTGGATTGCACTCTTCAACTTCATCCCCAACTACATTGAGATGCGTGGCGAGTCATTCTTATGGGCAGACGACCTCTCCACCTACGATGACATCATCAATTGGGGATTCAATATCTGGGGAATCGGCGACCACTTGTCATTGTTCTGCATCCTGTGGTGTGTCTCTACCGTCATTAACTCCATCATCACGCAACGTCAGCAGCAGTATGCCATGACGCCAGAGCAACAGCAACAGATGGGCATGATGAAGTGGATGACCTATCTCATGCCAATCATATTCTTCTTCTCCTTCAACAGCTACAGTGCAGGTTTGAACTGGTACTACTTCATTTCAGGTCTGGTCAGCATCCTCATGATGTGGTTCCTTCGCAAGACAACAGATGACACCAAACTCTTGGAGAAGCTGGAGAAACGCCATGCCGAGCGCAAAGCCAATGCTGGCGAAAAGAAAAAGGCATCAAGTATCATGGAGCGTCTGCAAGCCATGCAGGAAAAGCAGATGGAAATCCTGAAGCAGCAACAAGAACGAAACAATAAATAATCAACAACAAAGATAAACTTATACTATGGCACAAAAAGGACATCCCAAGGGACTCTATCTGCTGTTTGTCACAGAAATGGCAGAGCGCTTCAGTTACTACGGCATGCGTGCACTCTTCGTGCTCTACCTCGTGGCAGCATTTTTCAACAGCGCTGACGCAAGTCAGATTTATGGTTCCTACACTGGACTCGTTTATCTCACCCCCCTCTTAGGTGGTTACATAGCCGACCGCTACTGGGGAAACCGTCGCAGCATCATCGTTGGTGGCATTGTAATGGCAATCGGACAATTCCTCATGTTTGCCTCTGCTTGTGTTGTACAACAAAGTATATTCTCCGACCCGGCGACAGGAGGTGTCATCAGCGAGTCTGTCAACAATGGTCTTGCCATGACGCTTATGTTTACAGGTCTTGGAGCACTCATTATTGGCAATGGCTTTTTCAAACCCAATATCTCAACGATGGTGGGCGACCTCTATGCCCCACAGGATCATCGTAAAGATTCCGCTTTCACCATCTTCTACATGGGCATCAACACAGGAGCACTCATTGCTCCATTGGTATGTGGCTCGGTAGCCGCTGATGGTAATTGGATGAATCCAGGTGCCTTCAAGTGGGGGTTCTTCTGTGCTGGTGTGGCAATGATCGTGTCAGTTGCTGTCTTTATGATGGGGAAGAAAAAATACCTCAACACTCCCGAAGGTCTTGCTATCGGCTTACCTCCATCACAGAGTCAATTAATGCATCAGAAAGACCTTCAAAAAGAGGAGGAGAGTACATCTCTAAATGTGTCAAAAACAAAAAATTCCCCACTTCGCCTTTGGGGCTGTCTCATTGGTGCCATTGCCCTTTTCATTGTCTTCTCATTGGATGTGGACAATTTCAATGACTACATATCTGCTGCCATTTATGCCATCTCCATCGCCCTTCCCATCTTCATCATTACGGACAAAGGGCTCACGAATGTGGAGAAGCAGCGCATTGGTGTCATCTATATCATTGCAGTGTTCGTCATCTTCTTCTGGAGCGCATTCGAACAGGCAGGTTCTTCATTGACCATTTTCGCAGATCAGCAGTGTGACAGAACCATCGGAAATTGGGAAATGCCAACAACGTGGTTCCAGTCCATCAACCCAATTGTCGTCGTTGCTTTTGCACCTATCATGGCGACACTTTGGGAAACGCTTGCCAAACACAAGTTGGAACCAGCATCACCCGTCAAGCAGGCTATTGGTCTTCTTCTCCTCGCCATTGGCTATGCCATCATCGCATTCGGCACCAATGGTCTTGAAGATGGGCAGAAAGCATCCATGTGGTGGCTCTTCGCCCTCTATTTCATCCACACGATTGGTGAACTCTCCCTCTCACCTATTGGCTTGTCAATGGTCAACAAACTTTCACCAGTTCATCTTGCCTCGTTGTTGATGGGTGTCTGGTTTATGAGCAATGCCGCCAGCAACATCCTGGCAGGGAAATTAGCCACTCTTTTACCGACAGCAGAACAGCCCGTCCACTCATTCCTTGGCTATCAAATCACCAACCTCACAGACTTCTTCACACTCTTTGCTGTCATGGCAGGAGTTGCAGCCATCCTCCTCTTCTGCCTCTGTCCATTGCTGAAGAAGATGATGAAGGGTGTAGAATAATGAGGAAATAACCAGATTACCCCAAAAGCCCAGTACGACTGACTTCGTAATCTAATCTCCACAAATAAAGGGAAGCCTTCAGGCTTCCCTTTATTTGTTACCCCCTACATACCCTAATCAAAATCACAGACATCACAATGATTTGATAATTTGGGTCTCGCCATCAAGCAGATAGAAGGAGAACAGATGCTCGTTCAATGCCTCAATTTTGCTATAGATAGGCTCTGTAAGACGGTTGCCATCCTTGTCCATCAAGCCGCACCTGTCTCCCTGAACATTGGTGTAATACACATAATAATCCATCTTCAACTCCACATCCTGCACTTTCCAATTACCATCTGCACCCTTCTCCTTCAACTGCACATTACAATTCAGCGGTTCCACCTTGACAATAAGGTCTTTCTGAAGGATTTCTCCCTTATTGTTCAGCAACGATTTCGAGTTAGATGTCGAGGCAATGATTCCAGAATCAGTCAACTTCACCTCCTCATATACTGGCTTCACAATCCATTCTCCTTTTCTGTCGATGACACCAAGCTGTCCATTGCCGTTGGCAATCACACACATGCCATTGGAAAACGCAATGTCAGGGTGGTCATTTGTCCTATGAATGAATTTGTGTGGGATGACCAACTTGCCCTTCATGTTGACAAAGCCAATCTTGCCATCCTTCTCCACAGCAGCAAGCCCTTCTGAAAAGAACCATACATGGGTGTACAAAGCATCCACCAGCACTTTATCAGTGTTCTGATTGTAGAAGCCCCGCTTTTCATCCTTCTCAAATATTCCTATTGAATCCAGTCCCTGCTTCACCACCCTATCCACTTTCATCCCAGCCACCTTCTCTTTTTCCTGCATGACATCATTTATTGCTCTTCCCACATTTGTATAACGAACCGTATTGTTTACTTCACGCCTATTATCGCACCCCACAATTAGGTTCGCAATAACAATAGCCAAAACTAATCCTGCCACAAATGAACACACCAAGTACAACTTCATGTTCTTCCCTGTTGACTTCTGAGCGTCAACATTCTCTTCTTTTTCTTTTTGAATCTGTTCCATATTTTTCTCACTTTTTATTGGTTAAACTTATCTTTCCCCCATAGCAACATCATCACAACCGTTCCAATAAGATCAAAGATGTTCCACGTTGTGAATCCAAGAGCAACTTTGATGATGGGGAAGAAGAGGGATAGAAGTAAATAAAAGAGGTATTTCATCTGCTAAAATCTTTTTTATGATTATTCTGTATACTTTTCTTTTCGATTTTTTATTATGTGCTCAAATTCCTGAACACCTTATATCCTCCCAACAACAGAAACGAGAAGAAGCTCGCGTCCCACACTGTCATGTAAAGAATCATTCCAGTCCAATAAAATCTATAGCAATGTAACCACTGGGAAGGACGGTCAATGGGTCTATCTATAATTGAAAATATGAGTGGACCATCAATATCATTGTGAAAGACCATATAAATCCCTATTCCAAGAAACAAAGCAGCAATGATCACTTTTAATATTTTCGGTGTACCTTTGGCAGATGTATATATAGCCCAAACTGTAACAAGAACAAACATCAAGATTGATAGTGGCTGACACTGCATGAAAGCATAGTTCCATAAGAATAGATACAAGGAACAACCCAATGCCACAAAAGACCCTTTTAATGCAAGTGTCCCACACATCTTCCCCCCTGTTAGTTTCTTTCTATAAGACCATGCGAGAAAAATAGCACTAATGAACATTAACAAGAGATCAACTATACCACCATACAAAAATTGAAGGATTGTCATCAGCAAGCATGTAAGGCAAATAATAGCGCAGACAATCAAAATGGCAATTGAAGTCACATATTGTATTATTGATTTTGTTTTCTCCATGTTTTCTCCCATAATTTCTCACTTTATATTGGTTAAACATTTCTCTCCTTAATCATAGTCAAAACAATCATGAGCCACTTCTGGTACAGCTCCCCACGCTGTTTAATGTCTTTCGTTCTTTTCCGAAGTTCTTTCACATAATCTTCTTTGACTAGCAAATGATTACCACATCCCAGATATTGATGCATCCATCCTTTAGGAAGTTTTTCACAATGTCCGAAAAAGCCCCACCAACAGTTTTTTAATGGTGGACAAACTGAAAAAAGCACCGTTTCTGAAACCTCAAGCATATTGGTATGATACACATGGCCTTGGGTGTCAACCATAATGATGCCTCCGTGCTCACCCATTGCACCACATTCAGCACATGAAAAAGCGAGGATATCAAGCTTCTGAAAGTCACTGTAATTTGTTTGGGTTATTTCTACCATTTCTGTTTGATTCATTATTTCCATATTGTCTCGCATTTAATTTGTTGTTTTACTTGATTCTCCATTTCTCTAGAAGCCCATAGATTCCATCATTGCGTCATACATCAAAGGATCGGTAGGCATATCGCCATACATACCATCAGTGAGAGCATCCCAGGAATCTTCTTCTGTCCATTCATATCCACCACCTGCGTATGAATCATTCTCGTAATCGTCATACTCTTCGTAAGAGTCATCAAAAAAATCTTGTGCCATAATTGTTGATTGTTTTTAGATTGTTAATACTATATGTTTATTTTGTTGTCAGACTTTGTTCAGTCTTTGTCATCAAATTCTTCTTCAAACTCAACTGGTGTTCCACGATCAGTTCGTAATCGCATTTGTTTTCACCCATCTTGATGGTCAGTACAAACAGTTCCAAGAATGTGAGGAAACAGAACAGGATGACATAAAAGGCCAACGAAATCCAACTTTGTGAAACGACTTTCAATGTAGCCTCCAATTCTTCAATGAAACCCGGTGCTCGTTGACTGACCTCTTCGGTTGTCTTTTGAGCTATATCTTTCTTGTCTTGACGCAACTGCTCCAATTGATTAGAATAAATCTGAATCTGATCATTATTTGCTTTTAGCTGTTCTGCCAAAGGATTCGCCATTGTCACCGTATTCACAGACTGCACCTTTACCTTCTTCGGTCTGCCATTCTCATCCATGCCCACCACTTGCTCCTGGGTGCTCACATTAGTTCCTTGAATAGTTGGGCGCTTCTGTAGTTCCTCTCCCAAAGTGATTGTTGCCTTGCTCAGCGAATCCATTTCATGCGTGATGCGTTGAATATCACTATCATAAATAGAAAGCCTCTTTGTGATGGTTACCTTTATGATGTCTTCCCTGTGTTCCTGAATAGCTTGCTGAATATCATTGCGGAAGATAATCTGATCGAAGATACAAGAACCCAATATGGCCATACATAAAGCCAACAGCACTCTCATGAAACTCATCATCCTTGCCTTGCCCACTGTCAGGATAATAACCCTTTCCACACATAACACAATGAACATGAAAGCCAGCGCCACGCATATTTTCAGCAAACATGATTCGATATTGATGTATCTGTCTGCAAAACAGTATCCAATCGTTCCCCACAACACCATCATGATACAGATGGCTGACAACAGTTTCCGAAACTGGCGATAACTTGCCTCTCCACACTCTTTTAGAATGTCTTTGTTCCATCCAATGAGGAAACACCCAATATTTGATATAGTTTTCATATTCCAGATGTTTTTATTCGTTATTGATAAACTTCAAAGTTATAGCTGAAATACCTTTCAAGAATCCTCTGCGATACGACTCAATCATCGTCATTAGCTTCGGGTCGTTGTCATCCAGCAGTCTTTCCATTTCAGATATTTCTGCCAGATGTTCTTCATAGGTTTCTTTACGAGCCTGCAGCAAAGATGCACTTGACATAGCGTATGATTCCTGAGCATTTCTCATCTGTACCTCAATCTCGCGTATATCATTCTTGTAACGTAAAGAGATTCTTTTGAAGAGCATCTTTAAGTCGTTACGGATGATACCCTCTCTTGCCTCACGGTACTGCAAGTCTGAATTGACAAGTGCATCTTGGTAGCCTTCATCTTCAAAATCTTTATGGATAAAGTTGAAGATGACATCAATAGGCATACCTGTTCCCCATTTAATGGTGATGACTTTCTGCTTGTTCTCCGATGGTTCTTCCTTTTGTGTGGAATCCATTTTCTCATCTTTCTGCTCAGAAAGTTCTTGGGGCACATCAACAGGAATCATTCGTTTTTCTTCTTTGGGTTTAAAACCGAACCAATTGTGTATTTTCATGGTCATAATGAATTTTTGTTTCCACCAAAAACTACTATAGCATCAGCCTCCGCGGTGGTATCGAAAGCTGATGTCTTATACTTAATGTTTGTCACCAAAGGTGCATTGAATCCCTAATAGCATCGTATTCAGCCTGGCATGCCAACTCCTCAACGCACATCGCATCTACCATAGCATCGTATTCAGCTTGACACGCAAGTTCTTCTGCATACATGGCATCAAGTAATGCATCGTGCTCTGCTTGATAAGCCATGTCGTCTAGCATGAGAACTGCCTTTGAAAAGTTATTAACTCGAGCCTGAGCTCCTACAGTTGTTTCATTCATCTGAATATTCATAGTATTATTCAGATTTAGTTTCCACCACTAACGTTTTGCAGCGTCAACTTCGAGGTGGTTTCGAAGATTGACGCTGCAAAGTTACGGTGCTTTTTTAATGCTTGCAAGAAAAATGATGTCACGAATGGTTCCGTTCTACTTGGAACCGTTTTTCTTTAATTTAAGATATTGTGATTCTTTAATTTCCCATGCTTTTGTGTTCTCTTCTATGTCTGGATGCTCTCTATAATAACTTTGACACCACAGAATAATATCACAAAGTTGGAACGTAAAACTTTTGAGAAGTAGCGTTGAATTACTAACACTATCCAAGTATTCTTCCTTCTTAATTTCGCCTTCTTCTTCGTTATCTGAATGACAAAAAGCAGGAACAATTCTTACCATCTCTTTTAGAACTTTTTGTAAGACGGGAGAAATAATTCGCCTCTTACTTTCTATGACAACAACATCTTTCCCGTTTTTATCTTTCCTATATGCGTTCATTCCTGATATGATACAACTAGACCACTGTAAATTCACCTGTCCCCAATTAGGAAGTAAGCCATGAGAAGACATAGAACGGAATATGTATTCAAGGACAGTTCGTACCTTCACGTAATTATCATTATATTTATCATTCGTATCATCAATAACCCTTTCTGAAAAATGAATCGGCACAAGTAAATCTTCTAATGCAAAACGAGCTTTTTCATCGATCTCACATTCTCTCATGGCTTTTAACACATTGCCGTACAAATCCTGAATTTGTGTACGTGGAGAGATCTGAGCATGGTATTTTATCCTACGATACAAGAAATCACGGTCTTCTGCTTTAGAATAGTATTTTTTATGTTTGCTATCCGTCCAATCCTTATCCCATTTCAATCGTTCATCATTAATGGAATCAGAGACTTCTGTTTCTGCACCTCCAGTGAGTACATACCATGGAATTATACGCCCCTTTTGATTGCATATAACAGAGATATCCTTAAGTGCCTCACGAAGAAAAATAACTGCGTTATCAGCACTATCGCGATGAAATTTACATTTTGCATCAAGGATAATAGCAGACCATCCATCAAAATCTCCTTCTAATGCAGCCTTAGCATCATCCCAGCATGGATATGGTTCCAACTGAAGTTCATAAGATTCCGCTTCTAACGGATACGTTTCTGTCACTTGTGGATCATCTTCAACCCAAAGGACTTTAATAAAATTTTCCTGTTGCATAGTCTAAACATTATGAATTCCACGAATATTTGTTCGATTAAAGGTAAGAATATATTTAACCGTAAACTCGCTTTGAGGAGATGAGACAATTTCAACACTTCCGTCATATCGTTGCATAATATCGTCTATTTCGTTACAACCAATACCATTATGCCCATTATGATGAAGAACCGTTGATACACCATATTCTAATAATGAGGCAGTATCCCGGTCATCAGGTATAGGGGTACCATTATTTTCTACTTCTATAATCAATGATGTACCTGTTGTATGCCATGAGAATTTCATCTTATAGTCTTTTCGAGCGTCATCAGTAAAAGCATGTGATTGAGCATTTGAAATAATATTAGCAAGAACTTTGTCCTCTAATGCGTCTACAGGAAATGAAAACTGATGTATTGCATCACCTTTTTTCAAGATGAAGTTACCAGTATATGGATCTTTTATATCCATTTTTGCCAAGTTATGCCCCTTTCCCCATGTAATGACAGGCTTAAAGTTCAGCCATTCCTTTTCATGATTTAAGATATAATTCTCTATGAACTTCTCTGGATCAATCATTTCAGGTGTAGAAAAAGTATATTCAATGTCTGCAATATGTTCCAATACAGGCATCATTTCCTTAATTCTCTTGGATAGAAACTCAAATGCTTCACGAACAGTTGTCCCTTTTATTCGTGAAATGACATCATCGTCTGTTATTGAGCCTTCTTTACGAATCCGACAAGAATTTAGCGCAGAGAACATCGCCTCAATTGAAGATAGGGATTGCGTAAGAGCATGTTTACGCATTCGTACAGACTTCTTGTGATTCGCAAGTTTTTTTTCTAACGCTGATATGGAATTCTCGACTATTACAAGTCTTTGTTCTTCATCATTAATCACACGCTTGTCTGCTGGAACAAGAATGTCATCTAGATGTTTTTCCAAACCAAACTTTTTGTAGGCTCTGATTTGCCTATAAACAATGGGCATTTCAAGCAATGCGACAAGAGTTTGTGTTGTAACATTCTCATTAGGAATAAAACATTTTATTCCCATACCAATTGCTACCGGATTTCCCTTTGCAGGAGCGACGGCAACTCCAACATTCTCTTCTCCGACCCATAGTAGAACTGCATCTTTGTTACCATTCAGATAAGTGCATCGCCTATATTCAAGTACATGGAGACCTTTGGATGTTCGGATCTGCGACCACCAATCATCAACAAATTTTCCAAATTCATCAAAAGCATAGTCTTTTGTCCCGTTTTCTGCTAATGGATTATTGGGACACTCCGCTTTTTTTATAGTTGTCAAATCTAACGCCCCCTTATATGTACGGGACAAATCTGACAATTCAACCCATGGAGTATCTTCAGGCAAATCAAACGTAATGTCACTTATACGCATAGTTGCAATGGAACATAATTCTGACAATGGAACAACGCCTTCATTCTCAGTCGGCCTTTCAACCACATAAATCTGAGGGATGAGTAAATTAGGATTCAACTTCGAGGATGGTACTTGAATTGCTTTTCGCAATCCAGTACTTGCTTCTTTTCCTGAATTATGAATCATGGCCATAAAGGCATTCACATCAAGAATCTCAGGAACATCCTTCCGAGAAGAATCCTTGCCAGCGAATCTTGCATCAATCAAGGTGGTCATTTGATTAACCTTTCCCTTTTCGGCTATGATGAGGCACATTTCTTCGCTCATTACTGAAGGCAATTGGAGAATCTCTCGTATGGAATTATCCTCAACGAGTTTATTTCTGAAATCAAAATAGGCCTCATCAATAAAAAGCTTTGAGGGACACAACAAAATGAATAATCCACCATTCTGGAGATTCTCATATGCTTGGGATAATTTTCTGATATCTTTACCGCCCTCAGAAATCTTGGGAAGAAAAGATACCAATGCATCATAGGAAGAGGGTATCTGCTTATCGCTCAGAAACTCAACATAGACATTATTCGCATAAAGTGCGACACGTGACCATGCATACTTTTTTTCGCACAAGAATTTGCAATCTCTAAACAATTCTGTCAATTGCGCTAAACCCACATAGGGATAATATATGGTAGAACCAGCAGCAATCTCTATGCGAGAACTGATTAGTTCCAACACTTCATCGGGAATGACAAGCATATCCTTATTTTCAGAGCGATACACCCATTCCAAATCATTATTTGGAGTCTGAATGATATAATTCACCATCTCTCTGAAATGTGATTTCAAAAAGCACTCATCTTCCTCCGTAAAGACACTCTTGTCATAAACCCCAGGCAGCAACTGATCAAGGACTTCCTTTTCTGCATTTTCACCAGCTACTTCAGCATAGAAATGGCCTAACAGTTGCTCATTTACCATCAAGCCCTTTATCCAAACCTCAGTGTGAGGGCCTTCACCATGTATAAAGCTTGAGAAAACCTCACCTTTTGCAAAATCCTCCTCTGCATTTTTCAGATTCTCCTCTTCCCAATAATCATAGTCAGATTTAGCGGTTTTAGCAATCCTACTTTCCTTACCGACCTTTGTACGATAGAAATCTACAAGGTTCATCACTCTCTGGATATCTGCATTCTGTGTCTTCTGCATAGTTTCTTGTGTTTTTGTTGGTTAATACTCTAATTCACGCACTTGTTTCCCAAATGCGCTGCAAAGGTACAACCGATTTTTGATTACTGCAAGCGTTGCGACCTCACGAACGGTTCCGTTCTGTGTGGAACCGTTTATTAAGAATGAGAGAAAAGGTGTCGCTTTCTTGAACATAATCACTGTAGGTCTATCGTATCAACTTTAATTTTGCAAAGGTAAACATTTTTTACAAAAAACGAGAAGAAATAATAGTAATCATCCTATTATAACACTTTTTTAGTCAAACTTGTATCGGAACTCCTTTAATTTGTGTATCTTTGTACCAGTTTTATTGTTTATCGAAGCGAGCTATAAGCCATAATCAATAAACGAGGTGAGGAATGTGCTCACTCCAATATAAACAAATAAAACAAAGGAGAATTAATTATGACAGATACCGAGAAATATATATATGTTGAGAGGCTAAAAAGGCAAATTCGCAACATGTACCCGCAAGATGTTGCAGATGAGCAGTGCAGAAAGTTGGATGAAGCAAAGAAGAAAGCAGATATTGTGGAACAATTGTATAATGCGATTCAGAAAACCTTATAATGTAATGGTTTCTCTGCTTTTTTTTGAAAATTATTAAAAATAAACACCAAAAAGGATTCTTTTCAGAAAAATAACATACCTTTGCATCAAAATCATCAATGATGGCAACGATACATATCAAGAATGTGGGTCCAATCAAGGACACGGACAAGATTACATTAAACAATCTTATGCTGGTTATAGGCAAGCAGAGTTCGGGTAAGAGTACCTTCATGAAGGTGCTGTGTCATTGTCGTTGGGTGGAGAAAGCCCTCATGGTTGATGATGAAAGCATCGCTACAGATTATGGCAAGGATAAGAAGTTCCTTGAGAGCCTGATGACATTCCACCGGTTCAATCCTGATTTCTTTTCATCGGGCAGTTATATCAAATATGACGGTGACTACATCACAATAGAACAGAATGGCGATGAGTCTGATGCCATGATTACTCGCAAGAGAGAGTTTGAGGACAAGAGGTATAACACAAAACTTTGTTTCATCCCCTCTGAACGCAACCTGATTTCTGCTGTTAAGAACCTTGATCGAACCTATAAGGCATCAGAACTAGATATTCTGCTTAACTATCTGTTAGAGTGGGACGAAGTGAAAGATTTCTATGGAACAAAGAATCCTTTGCGTTTATCTATTGCTCATAACATCCAGTATCTTAACGATGGTGGCGCAGATTTTATCTATCTGAGCCAGAACGAGAAGAAACTGCCTGTATTCTATGCTTCAAGTGGTGTGCAGTCAGCTATGCCTATTGAGGTGATGGTTGACAGATATAGTTCTTTTGTTGGAGAGAAAGCTGGTCTTAGCAAACATAATTGGAAACAGATTTCAAATGAGACAAATAAGTCCAACTATCAGTCGGTTCAGTTCTTTATTGAGGAGCCAGAACAAAACCTGTATCCAATGTCACAGAGAGACTTGATCCTCAATATCATTAAGCATTTGGTGGCTGCTAATAAAAAAGGAAATCACAATAGTAGTGTAGTATTAACCACGCATAGTCCCTACACCTTATCAGTACTCAATGAACTGATGGCTGAAGCGAATTTGTACGTCAAGCATACAGAGAAACCCATTGAGGGTGTAGATGACTTCGTAAACTACGAATGTTTCATGTCGCCACAATACTACTCTGCATATTACATCAATGATAATGGGACATTTGGAAATCTGATTGACTCAGAATTACCGATGATTAGTGGTGTTGAATTGGATGGTGTGTCTGACTGGGTGGAAGAACGGATTTCGAAAGTAAACGAATTTTTCTATGGCAGATAATACATATTCTATTCTAAAAGAATCTGGTTACGAGCCATCATCGGAATTGTTAGTTCGAAAGATACTCGCTACCACTGAGCATGGGAAGCGTTATCATCTCAATATAAATGGAGACAAACGATCATCAGCGTTTCAAATAGACGGATATATCACCTCTGATGGTAAACGTTGTGACAAACTGGTACTTGTGGAAAAAGAATCAGAAGATTGGGCTGAAATATTCGTTGAGTTGAAGGGCGTTGATGTGGCAAGTGCCATTGATCAATTAAGGGCAAGTATAGAGAATCCTATTTTCAAGCATATAACCAACAAAGAGCTGCGAGCTAGAATTGTTGCGCAATCATTTCCCTCCAACAAATCAAACCCAATTATGGAAAAGGCAAAGATTGAGTTTCGTCAGAGATTTCACTGCGATCTACGAGGTATGAAGAATGGTCAACAAGACTCAATATAGGTAATATTGTTCCACCTGCTTCATAATAATCTCCTTTATCTGTTCCCTTAATGACAATGGCTGCATGACCTCAAGGTTCTCTCCATACATGAGAATTCTTCCTCGTAATTCACGATTAGGTTCTATCATCAATGACACTTCACCATAGTTACCATCTTCATGCTCACCAAAGGGCAACTTTTCTTTTTGAGAATGGTGTAAAGGCTTTGTAAGCAGCAAGCCATGCTGATATTCTGTCTTGGTACGAATAATTACTTCCTCCACTTTTGTATCCTTTTCATGAGTGACACCTATTATATTCTTAAAGAAATCTTGATAGAAACCTATGGGTGCAGGAATATATGGTACACCATTCACTTCGCAGACCTCACCAACAATCCTGTCTAATGGTACATTATATGCCTGATAAGGTTCACGGTCTGCCTCACCAAACACAAACCACCTTCCGTTATACTCTTTCAAAAACTGAGGATGGAAAGTTAATGTGAAAGGTTCTTGTCCGAATCGCTGATAGGAAAAACGCAACACTTGCTTATTGGTAATCGCCTTATAGAAAACTGGCAGCAAATCTATATTCGTAAGGTTTTGTTCCAAGCTAGAACGGATATGCCCCATTCCGCTTTCATCTTCTCTATGGGTATCGAGCAACAGCTGTGTATTCTCAAAATATGCCGAGAACCAACTGGCAGGCAAAATACCTGCTGAGGCCTTGCAAAACGCCACATAATCCTCCACCCGTTTTTGTTCGATGGCTTTACGTTCCTCTGCCAATGGGTCATCATCCTTGCCAATATATTTATAAGCCTTGCCCTTCCCGTTCTTTCCATTGTCAATTATGCACCCATGAGATACTTCCCTCAATGTCTTCAACACTTCCGGAAATGCTTTCTTTAACTCCCCATAGCCTGGTTCACTATTACAAGTCCTCTTGTCGTAATAACCTTTTGGTCTATGACAATAGACAGCAAGAATGTCAGCATAACTGACATATTCTCGCTTCATTAACTCCATGTAAATCAAATTGACAAACACAGATCGAGTTCCGAATCCCACAAAAATATTCTTTATCATATTATTGTAGTAAGTAATCGATGGTTAATTGAAAATCCTAGTATTCTATTTTATGATATGCAAATATACCACTTATTATTCATATCCCAACATTTTGACACAAAAAAAAGTTTTTCACAAGCCTTGTGAACGATAGTCTCTTTGATAAAATTCCTCATATTGGGGATTCGCAACCAACTCGGTGCCTTTCCTGATTGCCATTCGCTCAGGAGAAGGTGTGACTCTTCGACGTCAAATCCAATGACTCTACTACAAAGGCTCTAAATCGACATCGTCGATGTCGGTTGACCGATGTCGACGACATCGACTTATCGACGTCGACGATGTCGATTCAGGGGGTGTGAAATAACCTTTTAGAGGATGTTCTGCATTTTCTTTAGAAAATGTGAAAAACTTGAAGACATCGATGTTGATGAACTTAAATAGTTGAGGGTTTAGAGTTAGGAGTTTAGAGTTAAGATTTTCAACTGTCAACATAGGAAAGTTCGTGACTTTCATAGATGCACGTAAGTGTTCCTCACAAACGAACGAAAGTCTTGCCCACAAACGAGTTGCAACCTTTGTAGTAGTGCAAGGTTTACCGATAAAGTTTGTACTTTTGCAAGGACTTTTTGTTCTTGAAAAAACTTGTCATAGCAGCAATAGAAAAGCGTAAACAAGTATTTTCGTTTACACTTTGGGTATGAGGAATATGCTATTTTTCAGAGAGGTGCTTCTTTACGAACTCTTTAGGTGTTAGCACTTCTATTGTTGCAGAATTGGATTGAAGAAAATCTTTCTTGTTGGTTGTGATCAAGCATGGACACGATGAGGCTTTTGCCGCTTGAAATTGACAACTGTCTTCAAGGTCTTTGAATTGTATATCATTCGTGCCAATCAATAATGATTCACGAGATAGTTCTACTATTTCGAGAGAATCTATTATACTGGTAAGGATTTCTCGCAGACACACCAAGCGTTTAGGGTTCTTCATCCCATTATCTTTCAGAAACCTCTCTGCCAAATAGATGATAGTGTAAAAAGAGCCTGTTGAGATAAAGCCCATGTTTTCGCCGGAATCTATTGATTCAAAGATTTTCTTTGTGGCTTTCTCATTGCCATGAGCTGTAAGATAGTCCAATATCACATTGGTGTCAAGAAAAATTCACATAGTCCGTATTTTTCCGCCATATGCTCATCACGCATCTCCTTGTACGTTTTATTCGTCCCGTCCGTTTTTAAGATACCATGAAGTGCTGTTAACTTTCTTTGAGAATCTCTTCTTGCTCCATCTTTTTTCATCTGTTCAATGACAATCCACAAATGATGCAGTGCATGAATATCCTGTTCATGTTCTACGCTCTTTATGATTTGTCCCCTCAAACGGGTTGCGGAGAGTTGAGATTGATATACAAATGTTGGCTCTTCTGCTTTCATGCTCAAATATTATTTCGTTTTATGATTGCAAAGATACAGCTTATTATTCAATTCCAAACACTTTATCAAGTTTTTTCACTTCTTCATTATTATTCTTTCTAATCTACAATTTTAAAATGTAAGAATGACAGGATTAAAGTTTCGCATTAAACAAAACAAGGACGGCATTCGATTGAACGCCGTCCCTTTTTGTATGTAATTACCCTTTATTCGAAATGGAATGCAGACTGCTTATATACGTGAGATGGCACTTCCGGATCGATATACCAATTCAAACTTTGAGTCCTGTCTTTCGACCAATTGATGAATGCTGGATATGCATCCTTGATGCAAGTGCCCTCCAATGGATAACGGAAATCGCCAGGAATCATGATGGCGTGTGGATCCTCACCCATTTCAGCAATGTGGATTTCCTTGCCTGTCGTTGCATTGAAAATGTAGAAGATATCCTTCTTGTCTGCGAAACTGAAGGAAGGATCAACTTCGATAATCTCCGACACGGCATCTTCATGAGAGGAACCTACATTCACCACGCCCGTGGCATTGAACAATGTGTGAAGCTCAGTGTCTTCATTGAGAATCTTTCCACCGATATTGCGCAGATACACCTTATCCGTTCCGCCGCATGCCTCGATGCTGTACTTCACATGGGTTGCATCCATTCTGACAGCCTTGATGACAATGTCGTTCAAGTCGTAGTCACCCTCGTCGCGGTCTTCAAAGCAGAATGTGTAAACTTGACCAAAGATGTCAGGTACATAGCCCAATCTTGCCACACCGCCACTCACCTGTATGATCATGTCACTGAAGTTACAATCAGATCCATCTTCGATGGTCAAATAAGTATTACCATTCACTTGGAACATTGCCATGCGTGGGTCATCAAGCGTCATAGAATACTGAGAGAGGGCTGTCCCAAAGTGTCCTGGGAATTGATTGATTTCTTGATTCAGGCGTTTGTCACCATAGCAGCATCCGTTTTGCGTTGCAGCAGCAATTAGATTATCTTGCTCCGATTGACTACCCCTCATCTTTCGAATCATGAATCCAACTCTATAGCCCTTAGGAATCACATTACCTTCTGCCTTAATCACCAAAGGAGTGGTTGAATGAACAAACTCTTCCTTCTTGGCAATCTGCTTGGAACCCTCATATGGTTCTATGTACCACTTGGAGCGTTCGCCATCCCCAATTCCCTTATTTGAAGCAACTCGCTTGACGTCTTTTTTCTGGTTATTGGGTCCACCTAAATCTGTTCCGAGATATTTTGTGACATCATTATTCAAACAGAAGCGCCAATAACCATCTTCTTCTTTCATGATAAATGCATAATCCTTTGCATTCTTGAAATCATCCCAAAGTGTGTATCCTGTACTACCACCCTTGTCTGGAGATAGGAACTTTTGACTACCAACATTATACAATAACACTCGCCCTAATGGATCTGTGAACATTTGCCACAACTGATCTGCAACATTGCTTGCATTATCATCGTATAATGTTGACAGTCTGTCAGACATCTGATTAGTCTTGTCAGTCTGAAGAAGGTGTGTCAAGTAATAGCTTGCGCCTTTGTATTGCTGACCTAAACGAATACGATATAACTTTCCATCGGTCTTGCACATATTCTTCACATTTCCTTCAACACCAATCAACTTGTTGGGTTCACCATAGTATGGCAACAAGTATTCGTGCATCTTGCCGAAATTCACTTTCATATCGATGCCTGCTCTATTTGCTGCTGCCAAGGTGTGATGGCACATAATAGCTCTGAACTTAGGCAATGCCTTCATATACTCATCCTCAGTCATTCCAGCTGGGATATCTGCAGGATTGTAGTAATAATAATATAGGTTACAATTGTCGAGGTCGCTGGAAGCCATCATGACCGGAGTGATAATGATAGGAGCCACTCCTGTGCTAATCATATGGTTGTTGTTGACGCTTACAACAGGACTGTTGCGCACGGCCTCCATATTGTCTTGCCTTTTACCTTTAATATTTGCACGTCCTAAATAGGTGTCAAAAACATCCTTCAGGGCAGTTGCTTCATCTTCGTCAATGTTATCAATCACACGTGCAACGGTGTTGTTTTCAAAATACCATCCATTCTCCAACTCCACTCTACCACCATCTTTGTTGTCCCTGTTACCCCATAAACGTTCCTTTTCCCAATGCTTGCCTTCCCACAGATAAATGTTATTGTCCTTCACAAACTGCTTCAGCTCCTCATCATCAGATTCAGCAGCTTCATTTGCCAAAATGGTACGTCTGGCATTATAAGAAGGATCTGAATAATTGTATTCCAACTGTATGGTGCTCAAATCTGGATAATCACCAGCATCCACACCAATAGTTGCACGGGTGGATTTGCTAAAAGCTAACTCTTCCGTACCTACATCAAAACCTTTGATGAAGTAATCGCCCTTGCTGCTTACGCATGCGGCAATCAGACGAGTGTGGGTTTTGGGGGCATCGTATTGGAGTGTCACCGTCTCGCCCTTAGTGGCTTTCACTTCTGTCAGCACATTGGCATTAGCATTGAAGAACGGTGATTCTGTCAAGATTTGCACCTTGACAATGTCCTCCAAATCAGCATCAGCGGTGATGGTGATAGAACCACTCTCCGTAGTGCTCCAGTCGTGTGATGTGTCGATGTTTACGCCCAATGCAAGTGTTGCATTTCTGATAGCTTCTTCGTCAATAGGGGTTGGCAGGTCACCATAGTCAAATTCTTGGCAACTGCTCAGCATAATCATGCCCAATGATAATAGATAAACGATCTTCTTCATAATGACTTTTATAGAAATGAGGTTAATCGGACGTTATTTTGTGTGCTATGATTTAAGTTTTAATTTGCAAATGTATATTAACCTTTGAATACAAACAAATAAAATGCAGTGCTTTTTGATATATTTAACAAATTATAACATAATTAGAGCGAGAAAGCAGTTTTACACCACTTTCTCGCTCTAATATATATACCAAATAGAACCAGCAGATTAGCGCATGCGATTGTGACGACGAATATCCATCAGTTTTTGCAGACTCTGATAAGAATCTCCTGGCAATTGATAACGTGCGTTGCCATAAGGATCAACCTTGAAAAGCATGAGGGATTCTTCGCCTTTATCGACAAATGTGACGTTACCGCGTGGGGACATATTGTACTGAGCATCACCCATCACTGCATTCACAAGACAATTTGTGTCCCACATACGCTGGCCAGTATCACATGTGTAATTTGTATAAACAGCCTTGATGGGATTCACCTCAACACCTGAGAGGTCAGCCAAAACATCGTCGGGCAAGTAGTTCATAGCATCACCTACATTGCTTGGCGACATGATGATGTCCACACTCTCTGGCAATTTGTCAAAGAATACAGCGGACTGCTTTGATGCGGCACGCATATTGTAGCCAGACAGACTGTCTTGCTCTTCAAAACGACCAGCCTGAATGTACACAGCCTTCACCTTCTGAGCGAAAAGGTCTGAACCTGCAAGTTTAGAATATTCGTCAGCCTTCGACTCCATCAACTGTGAAAGTGTGGTGGCAAACCCGATAGCCACAATGACAACAGACTTGTCTTCTGCCTTAGCAAGAATCTTGCGGTAGAGTTTGTAGCCATCCATGCACTTGCTGGCATCGAAAGTACGCTTGAAAAGAGGCTTGCCCTGTGCATCTTTCAAGTCACAAATGCCATTGTATGGAATGAAACAACGTGGATTCTTCACACCGTTACGCTCCAAACCAACAGGAATGTAAGGATGACCATAGTAGGTATTGAAGATGTCCACCACTCCGGCATTGTTCTCACCTTCACGGTCAACAACGATACCCTGAAGGTCCACAAGTCCCTCGTCAATGTAATGATTCAACATCATCAACGCAAAGAGGTCATCTGTTGAACTTCCGAAGTCTGCGTCAAGAATCATCTTGACAGGTTCACGCTTCATGCCTCCATTATTAGCACTGCATGAGCACTGGGCGCTTGCTTCCATTGAAAAAAGGAGCAACGTCGCCACAAGCATTGAGAAAATCTTCTTCATTTTTCTTATCATTAAAGTTTTGAGAAATAAAAGTTACTTTGCGACGACAAAGGTACAATTTTTCAGTGAAATCACAAAAATAAACACATTATTTTGTTCTTTTATCGATTTGTATTACCTTTGCAAACAAATATTTTCTCAAAACTGCTCATATTATGACAACAAGACGAACTTTAGCATTGATCATTTCAACGATGGTAATGACATCTGGGGTTGCTCAGGAAAAACTGACTGAGGAGGAAATTAAGAGTACAGCACAGCAAATAGAAAATGACTGGCGATATGGTTCCAATCATGTCATCTGGATGGAAAATCAAAATACATTGTCACGCTATCTTGAGACAGCCCCACTCCGCTGTCTCGACGAACTTGAGGAGGTTGTAGGATGGTCACAAAAACCACATGAAGCGAATCTGCGTATTTTGCAACTGAAACAGCAAATCTATCCGAATCCCGGCTCTAAAAAATCTGAGCGTAGCCTTTCCCATTATTTCACAGACACCGAAAAGGCTAAACAGAAGTTCATTGCTGCAGAAGAGATGGAAAAGATGTACCAACGACTCATCAAGGAGACAGCTCCAATTATCGAAGCCAAGAAACAACAAACCTTCACCGCTCCACAGGGTGAACTCACCTACTTCTACTATCATCTGGGTGGAGGCATGGTGAACCGTCCCGCCTATCAAGCCATCCTCGAACGTCGAAAAGACGGTAAATACATCGTGGCACTTGACACTGACGATTTTCATAAACTCGACACGATTCCCCTCACACAAGCACATGTCGATACGATTCGCCAGATGCTCATTGAAGGTGAAGTCTATAAAATGCCTGCCTTTTATGATAGCCCCTTACTCATCCTGGATGCTCCAAGTGGTTCCGTCTCCGTGAAATTCACAGATGCTTCCTACAGTTGCAACAACATTCCACCATTCAAATGGGGAGGGGAATGTATAGAAAAGGTTTACCAATACCTAAAAACTCTCCAACCTGAACATAAGAAGACAGAATAATAAGAGAAGCATGCCCATAAGGACATGCTTCTCTCTTTTGATGTTAATGTTTGTTTTAAGCCGTAATTGAGCCTGCAATGAGGATAAGCACGAGCAAGCCAAGAATGGCGTAGAGTTCGGGGAACACGGCAAGCACCATGGTAGTACCGAAGGCATTGTGACCGCCACCGATGGCTGAAATACCGTTAGCACAAACCTTTGCCTGACGGATGGCAGAGAAAAGAGCCACAGCGCCGAGTGCAAGACCTGCACCAAGTACGGCACAAGCGGCAAACATGCTGATGTTTTCCGTCACAAGCGGGTTGAGGATGAAGAAACCCACGAAGCCGTACAGACCTTGAGACGAAGGGAGGGCTGCAAGACCGATGTAGGAACCGCTTGCCGAAGGGTTTTTCTTGAATGCGCCGATAGCGGCATTACCACAGATAGTCACGCCATAGGCGGAACCGATACCGGAGAGTCCTACTGCGAGGGCCACACCGATGTACGCTAAAAGTACTGGAGACATAATTAAATTGTTTTTAGTGGGTTAACTCTGTCACCCATGAGAAGGGTTGTTTGACACGAAGAACCCGAGTTAATGAATATAATTGTTTTATTTAACTTTTACTTGAAACGGTTGATACTCTTTTCCATTTCCTTCAAAGTCGGCATTCTTGAAGTACTCCACAAAGGTGAGTCGCATCGGGTGCACGAAGGATGAAATCATGCAGAGACCAAAATTGATGCCGTGTCCGAAGAGCAGGATGATAAGCATGACCAGTTCGTGTACGACAGGCACATCGGGACTCATCTCCATCGCCAGTTGGTTGAACACCGAACCCAGCACACCACCTGTCAAGCCGAGGGCAAAAAGGCGGATGTAGCTGAGGAGGTCGCCAAGCAGACCTGTGGACATGCCGTAGGTTGCCCAGATTCCGCCACCGATGTTGCTTCCCACACCAAGTGCCTTGCCCAAAGCGGAGTCTTTCTTGTAGGCATTCGGATTGTTGAGGAAGAAGATACCGAGGGCAGACAGAGCGATGAGAGCATAGAACACGTATTGGACGGGTTGTGACCATTCCACGCCGAAGAGCGGGAAACCGAAAAGGAGTGTGGCACTGAGCAGTGCTACCACCCACGAGAACTTGCCCACACCATAGACGAAGCCATAGTTCTTCACAGCCTTGCAACCTGCCAGTGTCATGCCGAGCAGCACCTGAATGAGACCGATGATGACGGAAATGACCATCATGGGCGAATAGCCGAAGAAACTGTCCTTCATCGAGTCGTTGATGAAGTAAGGTTGCATAGGCTTAATGAACTCCCAGTCAACCGTCGCAAGGTCGATGCCGAAGAAGGTGCCCGTGATGAAACCACAGATGCAGGTCATACCACCGAGCAATGCGCCGAGCTTGCCGTATTTTGCCAAATCGGGCTTGGCAAAGATGATGGCAATGCTGGCTGCAAGAATCAGCAAGCCATAGCCCATGTCGCCCATGCAGAGTCCGAAGAAGAGCATGAAGAACGGGGCAAAGAATGGCAACGGGTCAATGTCGTGGTAGTTGGGCAGCGAATACATGCGCAGGATTGGTTCAAAGAGCGACGAGAACTTGTCATTCTTGATCTGGATGGGCACGTTGTCGTCAAAGGCGGGATCTTCCAGTTCATAGAAGATGTGTTCCTTTTCGAGGTAGTCCACCACCCCGTCAACCTTCTCTTTCAAGGTCCAACCCACCATCAATTTCACAGCGCCGCCAGCAATGTCTTCCTTACTGAGGTGTACCTTCGAGAGTTGAATGTCGTTCTCGTTAGCCACCTGTCCGGCTTCGATGGAAGCACGGTCAACGGCATTCACCTGCAACATTTGCTCATGGATGCTGGCCAACTGTTCCTCAAGCACCTTCCGTTTCTCCTGATAGACGGAAAGAGACTCATCAGGCAGGAACAGACGTTCTGCCGTGATGTCTGGCTCTTGGTCCTCGTTGGAGAAAGCCACGAAGTAGGTCTTCTTATTGATTTCGTTGATAGCCGTTGCAAAGTACTTCTCGCCCCACTCTGCCTTATACATCTTATTATTGACGGCATAGAAGTAAGGCTTGTAGCCCGACTGCTCCAACTGGCGGATGCTGTCCCAACTAAACTCTCCGAAGGGTTCGAGTTGCTGGATGGCATCGTCGGTGGCATCAATGCTGTGCTTCACGCTGTTCTCCTCCTTGAGCAAACGCTCTACAGTATCGAGCAGCGCAACAGCCTTGGAAGCATCAGCGGGCTGAGGCATGTAGGTTGCGGAAGGCTCGTAACTCTCTGCAGCAAAGTCAAGCGCCTTGAGTGCCTCCTTGTAGCGCACAGCCATGTCAAGCCCTGCCTGCAATTCGTCACTGGTAGCTCCCTGCTGAAGTTCTTCCACATGGATGACACCCAACTCACGGATGTTGGCGATAAACTTTTCATATTCCCCGTTAGTGACAAGGAACGTGAGTTTCTTCATTTCTTGTATCATACTGCAACCGCCTCCTTTCCTTCGTGAGAAGTATCCTCCTCATCTTTCTTTTTTCGTGCTTCTTGCAGCGATTTCAGAATCTTCTGCGATGACTTGGAGAGGTTCTCCTCGTCTTCCATGAATCGCTTGATTTTGCGAATGGCCTCCTGATAACCTGGTATCTGCACCTTTTCGAAGAGGTTGACCTTCTGTGTGGTCTTCCGTCTTGCATGGTCGAGCAATCCCAGTTTGGCCAGCACAAACTCACGTTCCACGGCGGTCTTGGCCAATCCCTGCAACAGGTTGATGCCGTCGAAGTACCACTTCGGTGCCGAGAACAATCCGAAAGGTTTCACGTCCAGTTCGATGTTGAGCAGCACAGGCACACGCACACCTGCCACTTTCTTCACATCGAGCTGCACATCCTTCAGACTGACCAGCGACGCGTCGAACTCGCCCCACAGGGCATACATCGACTCGTAGCCACCTATCTGCTGTTGCAGTTTCTGCTCCAAGTCCTCCGCTTCCTGCTTGCTCTTCTTCACCTCCAGACGCAGCGCCGTCTCCTTGTTCTTGATGATGGGCAAGGTACGCTGTCGCATCTTCAGGTTCTTTTCAAGCTGCTGAAGCGATGTCTTGTTATATTGAAACTTTATCATAATGGATATTTTAATGAGGAATTAGGAGTTAGGAATTAGGAATTGATACCTGCCATGAACATGCATGACATGACATTCAATTCCTCATTCCTAATTCCTCATTCCTAATTCCAATAGATGTCTGTGAATTCTTTCTTGATGTTGACCTCTTCGAGTTTGAAGTACTTCTTGAAGAGTGACCATGTAACGTCCAGCATTTCAGTTGTGTCAAGGTTGACATCGATAGCCAGAAGTTTGCTTGCATAATCCTTTGCGAAGTCGAGGCAACGGTTGTCGTAGTCGGTCAGGTCGAAGCCGTTCTCCAACTTTGTCTTGGCATTGGCAGCATCGGAATACAGACGGATGGCAGCGTTCATCACCTGTGAGTGGTCTTTACGTGTCTTCTTTCCTGCCACAAGTTGCTTCAAACGAGACAGCGAACGGAACGGGTCAACGATGACCTTGCCGATGTCGGAGTCGCGGCGCAGATAGAGCTGACCCTCTGTGATGTAACCCGTGTTGTCGGGCACAGCATGCGTGATGTCGCCACCCGACAGCGTGGTCACGGCAATGATGGTGATAGAACCGCCACCTGCACTCTCGGGGAACTGCACGGCCTTCTCGTAAATCTTTGCCAAGTCGGAATAGAGCGAACCCGGCATAGAGTCCTTCGACGGAATCTGATCCATACGGTTTGACACGATGGAAAGCGAGTCAGCATAAGAAGTCATGTCGGTCAGTAGCACCAGCACCGTCTCATGCTTCTCCACAGCGAAGTACTCGGCAGCCGTCAATGCCATGTCGGGCACGAGCAGACGTTCCACAGCCGGGTCTTCAGTCGTGTTCATAAATGCGATGATGCGGTCGAGCGCACCAGCGTTGGAGAAGGTGTTTTTGAAGAAATAGTAGTCATCATTCGTCATACCCATGCCACCAAGGATAATCTTATCCACCTTGGCACGCAGAGCCACGAGCGCCATCACCTCATTGAAGGGTTGGTCGGGGTCGGCAAAGAATGGAATCTTCTGACCCGACACCAGCGTATTGTTCAGGTCGATACCTGCAATACCTGTTGCAATGAGTTCAGAGGGCTGCTTGCGGCGCACGGGGTTCACCGAGGGACCGCCAATCTCCACTTCCTTGCCTTCAATCTCGGGACCGCCATCGATGGGGTTTCCGTAGGCATTGAAGAAGCGTCCGGCCAACTGTTCGCTCACCTTCAGCGAGGGAGCCTTGCCAAGAAACACCACTTCGGCATTCGTAGGGATGCCACCCGTGCCTTCAAACACCTGCAGGGTCACGTCGTCGCCTGCAATCTTCACTACCTGAGCCAGTTTGCCGTTGATGGTGGCAAGCTCATCATAGCCTACTCCCTTCGCTTTGAGGGAGACGGTGGCCTTCGTTATCTGGCCTATTTTTGTATATATCTTCTGAAAAGCTGTAGCCATAATCGTTTATGCGGCAAGCATTGCCTTAATTTGTGAAACAAAGTTGTTATACTGTTCGCTCTTGAACTCGGAATAGTTCATCTGCTTGCAGAGGTTGATGAGCTTACGGAAGAAATCGACACACTCTTCGAAATGGTCGAATTGGAAGTCCGTCTCGCAGATTTCCGTCACCATGTCGAGAATAGCCTCCTGGCGTTCCAACGAAGTCACAGCATCCACCTCGTCGAAGGCATCCTGCTGCAAGAGCACGAAGTCAATGACCTCCGACTTCCAGAATACGATGTGATAATCCACCGGCACGCCATCATCGCCGAGGATGTTAATCTGTTCGGCAATCTCCTTACCACGCTGCATGCGGGTCTTCAGGTCAAGCACCTTCGGAATCCACTTGTCGTTGATGGTTTTGGCGATATAGTCGGCAAACTCCGGATATTCCAGATATTTTGAATAGGAGTCGATAGGGTTGACTGCGGGATAGCGCTTCTTGTCGGCACGATCCTGCTCCAGTCCGTAGAAGCAGCGAGCCACCTTCTTCGTATTCTCGGTCACAGGTTCCTTCAGGTTACCGCCTGCCGGCGACACGGTGCCGATGAAGGTGATGGAACCTATCTCGCCGTTGTTCAGATACACATAACCTGCACGGCCGTAGAAGTTAGAGATGAGGGCACCCAAGTCCATTGGGAATGCATCGGGACCAGGCAGTTCCTCCATACGGTTCGACATCTCGCGGAGTGCCTGTGCCCAGCGCGATGTGGAGTCGGCCATGAGCAGCACACGCAGTCCCATAGAACGATAGTACTCAGCCATCGTCATTGCTGTATAGACCGATGCCTCACGCGCAGCCACAGGCATGTTCGACGTGTTGGCGATGATGATGGTACGTTCCATCAGCTTGCGACCCGTGTGGGGGTCAACCAGTTCGGGGAATTCGGTGAAGATTTCCACCACCTCGTTGGCACGTTCACCACAGGCAGCGATGATCACGATGTCGGCTTCCGCTTGCTTTGAGATAGCATGCTGAAGCACCGTCTTGCCTGTACCGAAGGGACCAGGGATGAAGCCCGTGCCGCCTTCCACGATGGGGTTGAACGTATCAATGGTACGCACGCCTGTCTCCAACAACTTGAAGGGACGTGGCTTTTCCTTATAGTTCGTCATGGCGAATTTCACTGGCCAGTGCTGCACCATATCCACTTTCACTTCGGTGCCGTCCTCTTTTTCGAGCACAGCCACCACGTCGTGAATCTTATACTTACCAGCGGAAACGATGCTCTTCACTTTCGCTTTGCCCTCCATCTGGAAAGGTGCCATGATTTTCAGTTTCTGCGAGTTCTCTTCCACCTCGCCGAGCCATGCAGAGCCTTCCACCTCGTCACCGACCTTGGCGAGAGGCTCGAAGTCCCACTCGCGCTCAGCATCGAGCGGTTCGGTATATTGACCGCGTTTCAGGAAGACACCTTCCATTTTGTCGAGGTCGTTCTGCAGACCGTCATAGTTTTTCGACAACATACCTGGACCTAATTGCACTTCCAGCATGTGTCCTGTAAATTCGGCAGGTGCACCGACCCTCAGTCCACGTGTCGATTCAAACACCTGCACATACACGTCGCTGCCCACCACCTTGATGACCTCGCTCATCAGTTTGTCGCCACCTGTCTCGATGTAACAGATTTCCCCCTGCTTCACAGGGCCATCGACAGCCAGTGTCACCATGTTGGCAATCACGCCACTAACAGTTCCTTTTGTCATATCTTGTTGCTTTTTGTTTTAAATTCTTGCTATTGAGGGGATTGAGATGTCGTTATCCCGTCATCACGAAATTTCGTGGTTCCGTTATCTCGTTATCACGATGAATCCCTATCCCGCCATCAAGTCCCTCACGTGTGGTGCTTTGGCTTGAAATTCCTCTGGCACACGAGCCTCGCCTCTCAGATTCTCAATAATCTGACGGAAGGTCTCCTTGCCTGTTTCCACATCGAGTTTGTCCCAACGGGCCAGCATGTCGAGTTTGCAAAGATAGGCAAAGACTGCCTCGATGGAGAAAATATTGAAGAACGTCTTCTCTTCCAGCCAGAGCCACTTGAAGGCATCTATCCGCTTCTCTTTCTCCACGGGGTCTTCACACTCCACAATCTTCATCAGGTCCGCCACATAGTCATATTCAGCAGTCAAGTTGAAGTCCTTCGTATTGTTCGAGAGAATCATCTCCGTCACCTCATCCTCACCTTGAATGTAGTCAGCCACGTTCCATCCGTTCTTGCGTGCCAGAAAGGCTGTGAGGATGTTGGTGATGTCGAGGTTGAGTTTATACCACTGGCGCACCATCTTATTGGGGCACGTCTCAATGGCATACTGATAGAACTTGTAGAGCATGTCATCCTCCGGGAAATAGCCCTCTTTGTCCTTGTTATACGCATACTCACGAGCAAAGATGCTCATAAAGGCAGGATAGCGGTGGACATTGAAGTTCATTTCCCTTGCCGAAGTCATCAAATCGACATACTGTTCCATGCCCAGATTGCCATAGTCATCAATTTCCGCTTTCGGATTTTTCAACAGTCTGACAAGATTCGTGCAGTCCTTCTGAAGAAAGAAATAATAGAGCACCTTCTTGTCCTTCTCAGACAAGACCGCCTCCAGTTCTTCCCTCAAGTCGGGCATGCTCACCTCCTGCTTCGTGTTCTCCAGCGTGATGTCGGGCAAGCCAGCCATTAAACAATAGTAATTTCCCATAGCTTAGAATATCATTTCCACCAATTGCGGACGCAAGAAATTCTTGAAGTATTCTTCAAACTCTGCTTCGCCAAAGTTCACTTTGTAAGCGCCGTCAGCAGGCTGTATCGTGAACAACGTTTTCTTGCCGTTCACCTCCTCGATGGTCACTCCCTTGTCAAGCAAAGCCTTTGCCTTCTTTGCAAATAAAGCCTTCAAGCTTGCTGCATCCTCTGTGCTGATGATGATGTCCTCTTGCGCACCCCACTTTTCAGCCAGTTTCAGGACGAACTCATTCATGAAATCCTTGTTGCCTGTGATGTCTGCGGTGGATTCCTTCACCACCTTATCGCCCACCACGTTGGCAATCTCACTCTTCAGGGCATTCAAGGCTTGAGCGGCATACATCTTGATTTCACTCTTCATGTTCTCCTCCATGCTCTGTGTGTTCTTCTGGGCAGCAGCAGCAATCTCTTCTGCTTGTGCCTTGGCATCAGCCACTATCTGAGCAGCCTTCTCATTGGCGGCTGCAATGATTCTCTCAGCCTCGGCATTACCCTTCTCCACTCCGTCCTTCAGGAGTTTCTCGGTCAATTCTTGAATTTTATTTTCCATACTATTATAATTATATATATATTTCGGGACAAATTTAAGAAAAAAAATCCATATATTTCCATAAGCACTTGTGTAAAATCGTTCTTTTTCCGTAAATTTGCCACATGAAAACATAAAAAGGGTCAAAATGAACATTATATACTTCACACTTCTCCTCGTAGCCTTCAGTGCCTTCGTCACGCCCGATGAACAAAAAACGCTCCACGAATGGACACCTGCCGCAGTTGTGAGCGACGAGGCTGCAAAAGCATACAGCCTTGACTCCTGTTTCAAGGCTTACCCCATCAATGATGCTATTTTTGCCCGTATGCAAGGGAAGTCTTTCAAGCAGAACTGCACCATGCCACGCGCTTCGCTGCGTTATCTCCGTGTGCTTCACCGCAACACCGAGGGTAAAACGCAACTCGGCGAAATCGTCTGCAATCAATCCATTGCTAACGACCTCCTTGACATCTTCCGAAAACTTTATGAGGCAGGGTACAAGATTGAACGCATCACCCTCATTGATGACTACAATGCAGACGATGAAACTTCCATGCGTGCCAATAACACTTCATGCTTCAATTTCCGTGTTGTGTCAGGAACCACCAAACTCTCCAAACATTCGCAAGGACTTGCCATTGACATCAATCCACTCTACAATCCCTACATTCACCTCAACAATGGCAAAGTGGAACCCGCTACAGGTAAGCCTTACGCCTATAACAGAGCCAACCTACGCAATGTGAAAGTGCCTATCATCGACACGAAAGACCTATGCTACCGCCTTTTCATTCAACATGGTTTCCGCTGGGGAGGAGCTTGGAAGACTGTTAAGGACTACCAACACTTTGAAAAATAACGTATGATGAATCAGCAGATAGAGACTGAAGTTCTCAACCAACACGGCATACGGCCAACAGCCGTCCGCATCCTTGTCTATCGAGCGGTGTGCCATCGCTCCGAAGCCTTCTCGCTGGCAGACGTGGAAGAATGGCTGCCCGAGATGGACCGCTCCAGCATCTTCCGTGCTCTTCGGCTTTTTACCGAACATGACATTCTTCACCAGATAGACGACGGTTCAGGCATCGAGAAATACTGCGTGTGCCGCTGTGAAAGCAGCCATCATCTCAACCACGTTCACTTTGCCTGCACCCGTTGCGGTCGCACCTATTGTCTCGAAGACCACACGATTCCCCTCGTCACCCTACCCGAAGGTTTTGAGACACATGAAGTGGAATACATCGTCAAGGGGCACTGTCCCAAATGCAGATAAAAAACGGCATCCGTCATTACAAACAAAAATGACGGATGCCGTTCCTTTTATTCTTTCGGACTTTTTAGTTCTTTTATTTATCAGCACTTAATGTTCAAATCCTTTACGATAGCAGAAATTTTCTCCATTGTGGAAATACGAGAAGGAACGAGAGGAAGACGAAGTTCATTCTCAATAAGTCCCATTGCATTGAGCATCGCCTTGACGCCAGCAGGGTTACCATCGACAAAGAGGAGTTTGAACAACTCAGTGAACTTGTGATGAATAGTGAGGGCATTCTGGTAGTCGCCATTAAGAGCAAGACGCACCATTCGGCTGAACTCCTTGGGCAGAGCATTGCCAATGACGGAAATGACGCCTACAGCTCCCAAGGTGATAAGAGGGAATGTGATGCCATCATCTCCAGAAATAACATCGAAGTTCTTAGGTTTGTTCTTGATGATGTCATCTATCTGCGTGAAGTTGCCCGATGCCTCCTTAATTGCCACAATGTTCTCACACTCGTTGGCAAGACGAAGCGTGGTTTCAGCAGTCATGTTAACACCCACACGACCTGGTACATTGTAAAGCACCACGGAGAGATTGCGTGTTGCAGCAGCGGCGGCAATAGCTTTAAAGTGCTGATAGAGTCCCTCTTGTGAAGGTTTGTTGTAGTAAGGACAAACGCTGAGAATGCCCTCAATGCCCTTGAAGTCGCCAGTCTGTATTTGCTCCACGACGGCTGCGGTGTTGTTGCCTCCGCATCCCATGAGGATAGGCACTTGTCCATTCACCTTCTCAACCACAAGGTCTTTCACCTGCTGACGCTCCTCGGCTGAAAGTGTCGGAGTCTCGGCTGTAGTGCCTAACAGGCATATGAAATCTATGCCGTTTGAAAGTTGATAGTCAAGCAAACGGCGGAGAGCGGTGAAATCAACCAGCCCTTCTTTTGTAAAAGGAGTGACTAGTGCAATGCCTAATCCTTTAAATGTGTTGTGTATCATATATTTATAATGTTTATAATCTTCACGAGAAATCATTAAGATGCATATTCTCACCCTTGAAGTTCTTCATCAATTTGTCTATGTTCTTCGTTGCATAATCGCTCCATTGGCTGACGAGAAGATTGCTGGGGAAATACCCTTCATATACCTTCCGTACCAAATCAGGAGTTTCCCTGCATGCCACCTTGAAATTCTGGAGAAACAAATCCTTATGCCCCATTTTCAGGTGGGTGAGCGACTTTGCCGCTGGAATGTTCTTCACAAATGGACTTTTGCTGCTGGAAGCAATCTGACTGACAGCCTCCAACACTTCCAATGCGAAATCGTCGAAGTTGTTCAACACGAAAGTGAGCGCAATGTCAACGCCCATCATCACCTGATCTTCGGCCCATTGCAAAGCAAAAGCAAAATTACGGGAAGCCTCCTCATAGCGGGACAAAGCCAAGTTGTTGATACCTAACATGAAATACGCCTCCGAATCATGCTGATCCACTTCTGTCAACCGATTATTGACAACGATACTTTCCTCATAATATCCATTATGATGATAGAGGTCACTGATGTCAGTCAGGATTCTCCTGTAGAGGTCAATGAAATCATCATAAAGGGCTTGTTCCGATTTTCTATTTTCCACATCTGAGGAGCGGGTCAGCTGTGCCTTTTGCCATCTGGCTACGGCTTGAGCCTTCTTATTCTCAAAATAGTTAGACAATCTGTCCAATTCAGAGAGAGCCTCGTCTTTCTCTCCATCGTGAAACAAAGCATCTGCATAAGGGATAATTTGCACAGCCTCACCTCCCTTATCAAGATACTCCTTGAATATAGGTTTTGCAGTACTCTTTTCCCCCATCGAATGATATGAATGCGCTTTAGTCAGCAAAGCCTCAAGATCATCTGAGTCGATAGCCAAAGCAAAATCACAAGCCTCAATCGCCTGCTCATAGTGTTGCAGCAGAAACTGTGCCAGTGCAAGATTTGACCAACCCTTCGGAAGATAAGGCTGTTCTTCCAACACCTGAGTGAGCACGTCACACATCAAGTCTGCCAAGTCATTATCTCGACAGATGTCTGCCAATTGAACATCTTCATCATACCTGCCCAATGGCTGAAAAGTGTCGATGTATTCCTGCACCCATCGTCGAACGGCTTCCACATCATAGATTTTGTCCGTCTTTCCGTTTCCGCGCAATTCGATTAATGACGATATAATATGTATGTAGCATTCACGCCGCTGCGATTCTGACGGTTCCATCCCATTTTCGAGTTTCATCCACTCACGCCAAATCTTCTCAGCCTGTTTCACGCGACCGTACTTGGCGTATTCCAACTGCGCCAACTGATACTTCACGTCAGAGTTTCCGCTATCCAGTTTGCCCAACACTTCTTCAGCCTTGTCATATTGACGCTGGTAGATGTAGGCAGCACTCAACACAATCAACAACACCTCGTCGTTGGGGTGTAGCGATAGTCCCGTAGCAAGCGTTTCCATCGAGGAGGAAGGCTTGTCCATACTGAGATAATAATCAGCGATGTCGGCAAAGTCGTCTGCGTCCAGATAGATACCTTCTCCTGCCGCCTGCTGGTCCTCGTATGACTTCAGCAGATCCTTAAACTCCCTTGATTGAAAGTAATCTTTTGCCATGAAACCTATTTGTTGATTTTTTTCCACGCATCAGTCAAACCGACCGTGCGATTGAACACTAAATGTTCAGGTGTAGAGTCTGGGTCAACATTGTAGTAGCCTATGCGCTGGAACTGAAGATAGTCCATTGGTTTGCGGGTGGCAAGCCACTCCTCCACGTATGCCTTCTTGATTTCAAGGCTATTGGGATTGAGGAATGGACGCATCGCCTCAATACCACGCACATCACCATGCTCTTTTGAATAGGCAGCCACTTCATCGCGCGGATTCTCCACCATCCACAGACGGTCATAATTGCGCACCTCTGCCTCAAGGCAATGGTTGCAACTCACCCAATGGATTGTCTTTCCCTTTATCTTCATATCGCTATGCGCCTGCCCAGTCTTGGTCTCAGGAATCAACTCTGCATGAATCTCCACAATGTTACCATCGGCATCCTTCACCACACAGTCTTCAATGCTTTCCGGGCATTGAATGATGTATGAATTTTTCAGACGCACCTGCTTGCCTGGACCAAGACGGAAGAACTTCTTCGGAGCATCCTCCATAAAGTCCTCACGTTCTATCCACAACTCACGGCTGAACACGATTTCGTGTGTACCATCCGCTTCATTCTCTGGATTGTTGATGGCTGTATATGTTTCAGTCTCACCTTCAGGGAAGTTGGTGATGACCAACTTGACTGGATTGATGACAGCACTGACACGTTGTGCCCGTTTGTTGAGGTCATCACGTACTGCCGACTCAAACAGCGACATTTGATTGAGTGCATCAAATTTCGTATAGCCAATCTTATTGATAAAGGAAAGGATACCTTCCGGACTATAACCACGACGACGGAAACCGCAGATAGTGGGCATACGTGGGTCATCCCATCCATTCACCACTTTCTCCTGCACCAATATCAGAAGATTACGTTTGGATAACAAGATATGGGTGAGGTTCAGTTTATTAAATTCAGTCTGACGTGGACGGTTGTCATCAATCGGATTGTCCGTGCCATCCACTTCTTTCGCCCAATCAACAAAGAGGTCGTACAAGGGACGGTGGCTCACAAACTCCAGTGTACACCATGAATGGGTCACGCCCTCCCAATAGTCACACTGTCCGTGCGTAAAGTCATACATGGGATACGCGTTCCACTTGTTGCCTGTACGCCAATGCGGCATATTCAGCACGCGATAGAGGATGGGGTCACGGAAGTGCATGTTAGGACTTGCCATGTCAATCTTGGCGCGCAACACCATCTTGCCCGTTTCCATCTTGCCCGAATTCATCTCCTCAAAAAGACGAAGGCTCTCCTCTGCAGGACGGTCACGATACGGCGAGTTTGTTCCTGCCTGTGTTGGAGTTCCTTTCTGCTCAGCAATCTGTTCTGCCGTCTGCTCATCGATGTAGGCCCTTCCTTGCTTAATCAGCGCAACAGCAAAGTCCCACAACTGCTGGAAATAATCACTGGCATAATAGATGTTGCCCCATTTGAAGCCCAGCCACTCAATGTCTCGCTTGATTGCCTCAACATACTCTGTATCTTCCTTCTGCGGGTTTGTATCGTCCATGCGAAGGTTGCACACGCCACCATATTTCTGAGCCATACCAAAGTCAAGTGCTATCGCCTTGGCATGTCCTATATGCAGATAGCCATTAGGCTCGGGAGGAAAACGTGTCTGCATCCGCCCTCCGTTCTTACCTTCGGCCAAATCCTTCACCAACTGTTCTTCAATAAAGTTGAGAGACTCCTTTTTGCTCTCTTCCGTCTTGAGTTCTTCTGTGTTTTCTACACTCATGTCAACTTGTTTCTATTTATCGTGTTCTTGAATGAATTCTGGTGAATTTCGTTCCTTCCATATCTTATTTATCCTAATAATATATAAAAGATGTGTCATCCACTCCAATATTGGCTGCAAAATTACAAAAGATTTTCCTTGTTTCAAGCATGTTCCCCCATAAAAATGAAGAAAAAACGCAATTTATGTTAAAAAACACATTTACTAAAACTTGTTTATTCAAAAATTACCCCTAACTTTGCCATTGTTATCCTGAAAACAATCTTTTTACCTTAGAAACTAGTACCTAAAAAAGGAAAATGGAGGTGCCTCATTGTGAAATGAGACACCTCCAACATTTTTTCACCCCTGTTGTATCAAGCATCTTTTCCCAATCGTACCCGAGAGGTACGATTTCTAAAAAGGGTGGTTCACAGAAAAAATCAGGTAGATTAAACCCGTTTCAGAAGGTTTTCACAAGATTTCTTGTGAGAAGAAAAAATAATCACTACATTTGCAAAAACAAAAACATTCAATCAAAATCTTTAATCTCATGAAACCTTTTATGGACGAGAACTTCTTGTTGCAAAGTGAAACAGCACAGAAGTTATATCACGAACATGCGGCAAAGATGCCGATTATTGACTATCATTGCCATCTTGTTCCTCAACAAGTGGCTGAAAACAAGCGTTTTGAATCCATCACACAGATTTGGCTGGGCGGTGACCACTACAAGTGGAGAGCCATGCGCAGCAATGGTGTGGCAGAGCGTTTCTGCACAGGAAAGGACACCTCCGACTGGGAAAAATTCGAGAAGTGGGCAGAGACCGTTCCTTACACTTTCCGCAACCCACTCTACCACTGGACACATCTGGAACTCAAGACCGCTTTCGGCATCAACAAGACCCTGAATCCCGAGAATGCCCGCGAGATTTTCGAAGAGTGCAACGAACAAATCAAGAACGACCCCAAATTCACGCCACGTGGCTTGATGAAGCACTACAACGTGAAGGTGGTCTGCACCACCGACGACCCTGTCGATTCTTTGGAATACCACAAGCAGGTGGCTGCTGATTCCACCATGGAGACCAAGATGCTTCCCACTTGGCGTCCAGACAAGGCAATGGCAGTGGAAGTTCCAGCCAACTTCAAGGCATACGTGGATAAACTTTCAGAAGTGAGCGGAAAATCCATCAACGGCTTCAACGACTATATCGATGCCATTCAAGCACGTCACGACTTCTTTGCCTCAATGGGATGCAAACTCTCCGATCACGGCATTGAAGAGTTCTATGCAGAGGACTATACCGACGAAGAGATTAAAGCCATCTTCAACAAAGTGTACAGCGGCAAAGAACTCAGCAAAGAAGAGATTCTGAAGTTCAAGTCTGCCATGATGCACATCTTCGGTGTGCAAGACGCTGAAGCAGGTTGGGCACAACAGTTCCACTATGGTGCCATCCGCGACAACAACTCAAAGATGTTCAAACTGATCGGTCCCGACACGGGTTTTGACTCCATCGGTGAATTTAACACCGCCAAGAATTGTTCAAAATTCCTTGACCGTTTGAATTCAGAAGGCAAACTGGCAAAGACCATCCTCTACAATCTTAACCCCTGTGCCAACGAAGTGCTTGCCACCATGCTGGGCAACTTCCAGGACGGCACCATTCCTGGCAAGATACAATGGGGCTCAGGTTGGTGGTTCCTCGACCAGAAGGACGGCATGACCAAACAGATGAATGCGCTATCACTGCTCGGTCTGTTGAGCCGATTTGTAGGTATGCTCACCGACTCTCGTTCGTTCCTCTCCTACCCTCGTCACGAATACTTCCGCCGCATTCTCTGCAACCTCGTTGCCACCGACATCGAGAATGGCGAAGTGCCATACGTAGGTTATGAGGAACAGCGTGTCAATCAGATGATTGAGGATATTGCCTACAACAATGCCAAGAACTATTTCCAGTTCTAACCATCTGCCTCTCTAAACTCTAAACCCTCAACGCTAAACTCTACACATTGCCCACACCAGATTTTCGTTTCAAACAATTCACCATCCGCCACGACCGTTCAGCCATGAAAGTCGGGACGGATGGTGTATTGCTTGGAGCATGGGCAAGACTTCCAGAGAACAAGGCGATTTCTTCTCGCCCAAGGGTGTTAGATGTTGGTACAGGAACTGGACTGATTGCCCTCATGCTGGCACAGCGATTTCCCAATGCCATGATAGATGGAATAGACATCGACGCATCTTCCATTGAACAAGCAAAAGAGAATATCGAAAACTCCATCTTCCGTACTCGAATCAATATCAAAGAATCGGATTTTTCCATTCTCAGCTACTACTCAAACAAATTTGATTTAATCGTTTCAAATCCACCATTTTATACAGAAGACACTTTGGGAGGAAACAAAGCAAGAGATGCCGCTCGTCACACTTCTTCTCTTCCCTTTGAAAAATTGATTTCCAACGCTGCGGAATTGATGACAGATGACGGTTTCTTTTGTGTCATTATCCCCTTTCAAAGCGCCAACGATTTCATTAGCATTTGTGTGGGAAATAGACTCTATCTGACACGTCGAATGAATATTCGTTCCACAGAACGTAAACCCTTCAATCGTGCCATGCTGGAATTTAGCACATCCATTCAACCGACAGAAAATCTCACGCTGACACTCTACGATACAAACAGGCAGCGAACAACTGAATACAAAGAACTCACCCAAGATTTTTATCTATGAACTACCAAGCCATCATCGATAAATACTACCCTGAAGAGAATGAACTGAAACACATTCTCATGGTGCATAGTCGCAGTGTGGCAGACAAGGCACTCGCCATTGTTGACCAGCACCCCGAACTGAATGCAGACCGTCCATTTGTAGAAGAAGCCGCCATGCTCCACGACATCGGCATTTTCCGTTGTGATGCTGCTGGCATCCAATGTTTTGGTACCGAACCATATATCTGTCATGGCACCATCGGTGCAGAACTGCTTCGTGCAGAGGGATTCCCACGCCATGCCAGAGTGTGCGAACGACATACTGGTGCAGGGCTTTCTCTCCAAGAAATAAAGCAGCAAAATCTTCCCGTTCCTCACCGCGACTTACTGCCTGAAACCATAGAGGAACAAATCATCTGCTACGCCGACAAATTCTTTTCAAAAACCAAACTCGATACCGAAAAAACAGTAGAACAAGCCATCCGTTCACTTTCCAAATTTGGCAATGAAGGAGTGGAACGATTCGTTAAATGGTCTAAAAGGTTCGGGCAAATTAGTATTTATTAAAATAAATATACCTGTTATTTCCCGAAAAAGTCGTACCTTTGCCCCCGTTTTATGAGAAGTCAAAGGTTCATAGCGTTTTTCTTCGTACTCATTACCGTACTCTCTACGACGGCTCTCAACATACCATTGGTCGGCAAGCCTTACAGATTTGTCGGTCAGCATGCTGTTGATAGCGCCGGGTTAGAT
This sequence comes from uncultured Prevotellaceae bacterium, assembly GCA_900316975.1. Classification (GTDB taxonomy): domain Bacteria; phylum Bacteroidota; class Bacteroidia; order Bacteroidales; family Bacteroidaceae; genus Minthosoma. The sequence continues at coordinate 161,072 of ONFA01000004.1, forward strand.
ACGTTTAATGGCAACCAAGAAGTTGACACAATGAAGGTTACCATCGATAGTGTCAATAGCAGTACAACCCTATCAGAATCAGACTCTTTGCTTCTCAATCTCGATTCTCTCAAAGCACGTTTCGACCGTGAGCACGGCATTGAGTCCAACAAACCCAAAGCCATCCAGTGGAACGACTCCGTGGCAGCAGCAGAAGACTCCATCCGCAAATCACAAAAGAAGAGCGCACTCGATGCTCCTGTTGTCTATACAGCCACCGACTCCATGACATTCTTCATGGACACTAAAAACGCACACCTTTATGGCAATGCAGATGTGAAGTATCAGAACATCGACCTCACGTCTGAAAACATTCGCATGAACATGGACAGTTCCATCGTACATGCCACCTATGGTCTTGATTCTCTTGGCAACATGTTTGGCAAACCCGTCTTCAAGGAAGGCAGCGATGAATACAAGACCCAAACCATATCCTACAACTTCAAGACAAAGAAAGGATTCATCACCAACCTTTACACTACTCAAGAAGAAGGGTTCATCACGTCTGAAGAGTCTAAGAAAAGCGAAGATGGAGTCTATTATGCAAGAAGAGGCACCTACACCACCTGCGACGAAGAACATCCGCATTTCTACATCCGAATGTCGCGCATGAAAGTTCGTCCCGGCAAGAACGTCTTTTCCGGTCCTGCATGGTTAGTGGTGGAAGATGTGCCACTTCCCCTTGCCATTCCTTTCGCCTACTTCCCCATCACCGGCACCTATTCCAGCGGTTTCATCATGCCCACCTATGGCGACGAGTTCACTCGAGGATTCTATCTGCGCGATGGTGGTTACTATTTTGCCATCAGTGACTACATGGACTTGAAAGTGACAGGCGAAATCTTCACAAAGGGTTCATGGGGCATTGGTGCACAAACCACCTACAAAAAGCGTTACAAATATGGCGGCAACTTCTACTTCAACTACCAGGTAACCAAGGATGGCGAGAAGAACATGCCTGACTATAGCGTTCAGAAGAACTTCAAGATACAGTGGAGCCACCGCACCGACCCCAAAGCATCTCCCAATAGTTCGTTCTCTGCCAGCGTGAACTTCGCCACACAATCCTACGAAAAGAACAACCTCACCTCGCTCTACAATCCCACCTCTTACTCACAGAGCACCCGTACATCCTCCATCAGTTATTCGCACAATTTCAGGAAGATAGGACTCTCCTTGTCCACATCGGCCAATATCTCACAGAACATGCGCGACTCCACCCTCGCCCTTCTCCTTCCCTCAATGTCATGGTCATTGTCAACAGTCTATCCATTCAAACGGAAAGCATCAGTAGGCAAAGAGCGTTGGTATGAGAAAATCAGTCTGAAATACACAGGTACACTGTCCAACTCCATCAGCACGAAAGAGGACAAACTTCTTCATTCTTCACTTGTCAAGGACTGGAAGAACGGCATGAAACACAGCATCCCAATTTCAGCCTCTTTCAATATTCTCAAATACATCAACATTACCCCGATGCTCAACTATACCGAACGGTGGTACACCAACAAGGTCATCCAGAGTTGGGACGAAGGCAACAACAAAGTGGTGCGCGACACCATCTATGGCTTCAATCGCGTGTTCGACTACAATCTCTCACTGAGTGCCAACACAAAATTATATGGTACCTACAAACCTAATCCCAAAGTGTTTGGAGAAAAACTGCAAATGGTGCGTCATGTCATCACGCCATCCATCAGTTTCAGTTACGCTCCCGACTTTGGTGACAGTCGATGGGGGTATTGGAAAACTTACACTCGAACAGACGAGGAAGTCAACGTGACCCAAGTGCCCTACTCTCCCTACGCAGGTTCCCTCTATGGCACACCTGCAACAGGAAAGACTGGAGCCATCAGTTTTAGCATCTCCAACAATGTGGAGGCAAAAATCAAGGCACGCAATGACTCTCTCAAGAAAATCAGCATCATCGACGAACTCGGGGCCTCTCTTTCCTACAACATGGCAGCCGAGCGACAACCATGGTCAAACCTCTCCACCCGTCTGCGCCTAAAATGGGGAAAGACCACCTTCAACATGAGCGCCGTCTTCATGACCTATGCTTATGAGTTCGACAAGAATGGCAACGTTGTAGTAGGCGACCGCACCGAATGGTCGTATGGTCGTTGGGGACGTTTCCAAGGCCTGTCAAAGAACCTCTCTTACACTTTCAACAATCAGTCCTTTAGGCAAATCAAGGAGAAAATCAGGAAACTGTTCGGACGAGGCAAAGACAATGACGAAGAGATTGACAATGTTGACACCGATGAGGAAAGCGATGACGCAGACGATTTGGAAACAAACATCGACAACCCCAATAAACGGAGCAATACAAAAAGTGACTCCTCCGACGATTTAGATGCCGATGGTTATATGAAGTTCCAAATGCCTTGGGCATTCTCCATCTCCTACGGACTCACCATGTACGAAGACCGCAGCAAGGACATCAATGTCAAGACCATGCGTTATCCCTACTCTTTCACTCAAAACCTCAACTTCTCAGGCAACCTGAAACTGGCAAGCAACTGGAACTGCAACTTCGCCTCGGGATGGGACTTCACCACAAAGAAGATTTCCATGACCACAGTCAACATCTCTCGCGACATGCACTGTTTCAACATATCCTGCGGACTCGTGTTTGGCGTTTACACCAGTTACCACATCTCCCTGCGTGCCAATGCCAGCACCCTCACCGACGCCCTCAAGTACGACAAGAAGTCAAGTTATTCAAGTTCCATCCAATGGTACTAAGATAAATTGTACATTGTACATTGCAAATTTGTAAATAAAATAAGATGTCAAGAATACTCGCAATAGATTATGGACAGAAACGCACAGGCATCGCTGTGACAGATACCCTGCAGATGATAGCCAACGGGCTTGCCACCGTCGAGACGAAAGAATTGGAAAAGTTCATCGTTGGCTATGTGGCAAATGAAGATGTGTCCACCATTGTTGTGGGTAAGCCTACTCAGATGAATGGTGAGAACAGCGAGAACATGAAGCGCATCGAACCATTCTTCAATCGGTTGAAGCGTCTCTTTCCCGACAAGGAAATCACCTACTACGATGAGCGTTTCACCTCTGTACTGGCCCACCAAGCCATGCTACAAAGCGGCATCGGAAAGAAAGCCCGACAGAACAAGGCTCTCGTTGATAAAATCAGCGCCACCATCATCCTCGAGGACTACCTGCAAAGCATCAGATAGATAAATAAATTGTACATAGTAAATTATAAAATTGTAAATAAATAAAAATGGTTCTTCCCATGTACATATTCGGTCAGCCAGTGCTCCGCAAGACTGCCGAAGAGATAGACTTCAACGCCTATCCCAACCTACAAGAACTCATCGTCAACATGTTTGAGACCCTCGAACGCTCTGAAGGCGTCGGACTCGCTGCTCCACAAGTGGGACTGCCTATCCGCCTCTTCATCATCGACCTTGATGTCATCTCTGACGATGAGCCACAGTACAAAGGCTACCGCCACACGTTCATCAACCCCGAAATCATTGAAGAGAGCGAAGAAACCGTTTCCATGTCGGAAGGCTGCCTATCCATCCCTGGCATCAACGAGAGTGTGAAGCGTCCCGCTAAAGTGTTGGTGAACTACTTCGATGAGAACGGCGACGAGCAGGAACGTTGGCTCGAAGGCTTCGAAGCACGTGTGTTCCAACATGAATACGACCACCTCGACGGCAAAATGTTCGTTGACCATCTGTCCCCCTTCCGTAAGCAGATGATTAAGTCTAAACTCATCGCCATGACCAAAGGTAAGTTCTCTGCCCACTACAAGTGCAAACCTAATAGAGGTTGAGGGTTTAGAGGGTAGAGCTGAGGGTTTAGAGTTTAGAGTTTAGAGTTTAGAGTTTAGAGTTAGAATCGGGAATGAGGAGATCACGTTTCATAGTGTTCATCACCACGTCTATCCGTGTGGTTGTATTGGTTCTCTCCTTTTTATGGGGAGGAGAACTGATTTGTCATGCCCAAATCAACACCGACCGCATGATGAACATTGGTCGCAATGCCCTTGCGTACGATGATTATGTGCTCTCCATCAGTTACTTCAACCTTGTCATCAACTACAAACCTCACCTCTATGAGCCCTATTTCTACCGGGGCGTGGCAAAGTTCTACCTTGATGATTACTCCGGTGCCGCACTCGACTGTACCCAAGCCATCCAGCGCAACCCTTATTTCCCAAACACCTACGAATTGCGAGGGCTTGCCTACATCAACATGAACCGTTTTCCTGATGCTATCCGAGACTACAGGACCGTTACTGACATGTTGCCCGAAAACCGTTCCCTTTGGCACAACCTCGCTCTCTGCTACATCGAGACCGACAGCCTCGACCAAGCAGACAACATTACCGACATTATCATCCGCCGATGGGCAAAACAAGCCGACGGATACACTCTCAAAGCGCAAGTCTTTCTTCAAAGAAAAGACACCGCTGCTGCCGAGACTTACATTGACAAAGCCATCGAGGCGGACAAATACAACATAGGTGCCCATACAGCTAAAGCCAACATTCTGATGAGCCATGAGCAATACAACGAAGCCATCCAGCACTTTGACGAATCTCTCCGTCTCAACCCCAAACAGGCTAACACACTCATCAACCGTGCCCTCTGCCACTACCACCTCAACCACTATCGCGATGCGATGGCTGACTATGACCGTGCCCTTGACCTTGAGCCCAAGAATTTCATCGGACACTACAACCGAGGGCTTCTGCGTGCCAATGTGGGAGAAGACAACCTTGCCATCGAAGACTTCAATTTCATCCTCTCCATCGATCCCGACGACATGATGGCAACCTTCAACCGCGCCACCCTGCTCGAAAACATAGGCGACTACCGAGGCGCCATCCGCGACTACACCACCGTCATCAACGAATTTCCCAAATTCCTCTACGGTTACGAACGTAGAGCCGCAGCCCGTCGCATGATTGGTGACAATGCAGGAGCCAACCGCGACGAAGAACATGTGCTCAAAGAACAGATTGCTCACCGCTACGGCTACTCCACTCCGACCTCCCGACAGAAGAACAAGACCCGCAAAAAGTCACAGATCAATCTTGACGACTACCAGAAACTCGTCGAAGAAGACACCCAAGAACAAGTGCCCGAATATGAAAGCGAATATAGAGGAAAAGTGCAGAACCGCGAACAGGAAGCCAAACTCATGCTCCCCAACGAAAACACTTACAAACTCTACAGAGAAGCGGGCAAGGAAGAAATGCTCCACACCTTCGAGCAAGCCTTCCAACAGGCACAGGCAGGCAACATCAACGAAGCCATCGAAGGCTTCACTCGTGTTATCGAACAAAACGACCACTTCGCCGAAGCCTACTTCAACCGAGGCATCCTTCACCTCTTGCTCGACGACACCCCTCACGCCATCCCCGACCTCTCCCAAGCAGGTGAACTTGGCATCTACCAAGCCTACAACATCATCAAGAAAAACCAAAACATCAAAAAAGACCAAAGCGTCAAGAAAAAATAAGACGTGTGAAACTACAAGGTTTCACACGTCTTATTTTTAAAGTGATTGCACGCTTTTCTTTTTGTCCTTCTTCTGAGGCTTCTCCAATTCTGTCCACGGCTTATATCCATGCGATATCGAAGTCCATCCAAAACCACCCAAATTCCGTGAATCTTCAGCATTCCTTTTCTCACGGTAAACCACTTTGCCGTTCTTCCAACTTTTCATAATCGACCACTCCTTCGGCAGCCAAAGGTCTCCCTTCGTATCGAGTACTAAAAGATTGTAGCCCGTATCTGAACTATTCAGGAAAATGGCTATATCCTCGTATGAAGTGGTTTCTTGCCTGATGGTAAAATAATGTTTCAATGTTCCTAAGCGGGCAGGGGCAAAGTTTTCATCCAGAACTGAAATATCCGGGTGAAAAGTATAATAGACATGTGGATGAAGGTCAAGATACCGCCAAACAATTTCATTCAGTTGATGTAGCAGTTCTTCCATCGCCACCGCAGAATCGATTGTGTAAATACGTCCCTTTGTTTCTGAAAAAGATTGGTCGAACACGTTACCATCCATTACACCCTGATTTTGATAGCAAAAACTCATATTGGAAAACGAAGGTTTCACAGAACAGTTTGCATCATGACTGATATAGATGTCACGGTGATGTGGCATTTGTTTAAGAACGGGCTTTATCGATCTCAAAAATTCTTTCTTGTTGAGGAGTTCATGTGTCTTATTCTCCACGCTGTCTGGGGTAAACTCGTAGGAGAAACTACCAAACCTTTCGTTTCCTCCTCCTATTTCTCCTCCCAATTTAGAAGAAGAGGTGCTGTAAAATTTGACAATCTCTGGTGCATGACTATAATCGACCACTTTCCTGCCATTCCACCTCTTCAATGTATCTCCCTGCGGATATTCCCTTAAAGCGATATTACAATAAATACTGTCCTGTGACTCCCAAACACTGCTGTTGGATGCATCCACCATGCCAGCCAACGACTTGCTGATATTAGCAAGAGCATCAGCCAGTTGCTGGTCCTGTGCATTCTTCTTCAACTGATTCTTCAATTTTGCCTCATAAATCGAATCCGCTATCGCACTATTCACGATTCCTGTCAGCCTCTGTTTATTATAGAAAACCTCCTTACCATCCACCAATATTCTCTTCACCTTCTTTCCGTTGATGGTCATATTGCCATCCTCATCCATCTCAACATCTGGCAATTCATTAGAAATGAAGGCAGGGGTGTCAAACACATCGCAACGGATATTAACCCGCTTATGATGTTTCCCATTATAACTATATTCCACATCTGCAATGTCTCCCCCACGGTAATAGAGACCGTCATACTTTGTGTCATAAGACTTCACATACGCAACCAAACTGTCAATATTCAGCACATTCCCTGCTCCGCTATAGATGTCTGCAGAAGAGAGAACGCCTGTATTCTCGGGTGCCAGATTATAGCACGAAACGGCTGTCGCAGTGATGAACAAGACCGTTGCAACATTACATAATAAATTTTTCATGTCTTTCATTTATTTTGATGTGATGATTCTATTGCTTTCATATTGATAAATCGATGCTCAAAGGTGGAAATACCATCTTCCACAGGTTGCATCACTTTGGGTGTGGCAAACACGCTCAACGCAACAATCGCCATAGGAATGACATACAATACCTTACCACACATCCAAAGATTAGGTCTCCCCTTGTGCATCATCATGACACGCTGTTTCACAAGACTATGATTGAAATAATTAGCGAAGACAAAAGAACTGGTGCCGATGGCTTTGCGAATGAGCAGATTCTGATATTGAGAGAGGCTCACGCCCTGCTGCAACACGTAGTGGTCGGCTTCATATTCATGCACATCACGCATGCTATTGCCCAGCATATACACCAACGGGTTCCACCATTGTACCAGTTGCACCAACGTGAGCAACAGAATATCTACAGAATGGTGATGAAGAATGTGTCCTTGTTCATGCAACAGAATCTCATTGCGATGCTCAGTATAGTCCTTATGACTGATGATGATATTACCCATCCAACTGCATGGGGCAACATCATCGGCATGACAATAGATGGTTAAGCCATCCTCCTTCCCTTTCCACACACAACCGTGACGCATCAGCATGCCCATGCGGACGAATTGCCACAGACGGAACAACAAGGTTGCCAGCATGCCCACACAACAAAAGACGCTCAAGATATGATGCCACGACCAAGAGTCACTGTAAACAGCATCAGGAGTTGCTTTCTCGCGCACCTCTGGCGGTACGGGAGTGGTTCCCTTCATCTTGTGGGCTATCGGGGTGCAGACTGCTTCTGCCTTCTGATGCACCATCTGAGTGGTTGGCAATCCATCCTCTGCCAAGAAGTGGAAGTTGCACAGGGGCAACACCAACGACAGAACCAAGATGGCAAGCAGTGTGAAGCGGTTGAAACGGAAGAAACTCTCCCGATGGAGCATCAGCGTGTAGGGCACATAGAGCACTGCCAGCACGAATACAGATTTGATGGAATAGATAAATAATGCAGACATCATCTTTCTTTAAAATACTAACCTTAAATTCTAAACACTAAACTTTTCTCCCTCTTCCATAAGGCTCAACAACTCGCGAATGTCATCAGCCGAAAGATTTTCCTCTTTCACAAAGAAACTGAACATCGACTTGACGCTACCATCGAAGAAACTCTTTTTCACCTCTTGCATGGTCATACGTGTGTATTCGGCACGAGTCACCTTTGCCACATACCTGTGAGTCTTTCCCTCCCCTTTGTGCTTGAAGTAATCCACATAACCCCTTTCGTAGAGCATCTTCAAGTAGGTGGCAATGGTGGTGTAAGCAGGTTTGGGGTCTTCCCATCGCTCAATGATGTCCCAAGCGCAGGCTGAATGATTGATGTCCCAAAGGATACTCATCACCTGAAACTCCACCTTTGTAAGCGTGTTGTCTTTCTTTTTCATAGAATCTTTGCTTTTTTAGTGATTTGCTGATGCAAAGTAACAGTAAACGCTCCAATCTCGCAAAACTTAGAAATCTAAAAGTTGCGAGATGGAGCGCTTTTTAACATCTATTCGTAGAAATAGAAGAAAGAGACACTCTAATTCAAGCGTTCCGCAAGTGTGTTGCTTGGTCTTCTTTGTCGTTCGGAAGCCCCAGATTCTCCAGAAAATCCAGAGCACCCCCCCAAAAAATAACACTACCCAAAAAACTTATAGGCAGAACTTCACAGCCCTGCCTATAAGAATGAAACTTCTTTGTTTCACCATTTTCAACTAGTTTTACCAATCAAACTACATAAAGATATATTTATTTTCTTATTCTACCACCACCCTTTCTTGATACTCAAATAGTTTTTGGTTCTCACGAAGTTGTTTGATGTCGAGAGTTTTTACACTGCCAGACCAGTCGGCTCCCCAGGCTTTAAATGGTTCGCCGGCTGGAGCGATATAGGTTATTTTGGTCAGTTCCAGAGGCAATGGGTCGAACACCATCACGTAGGCTATATAGTCGCCTGCCATGCCCTCCATGAAGAAGAGTTCACCCAGGGGGATGCCCTGCACCTCACGAAGTTTATACTGATGCCCAGCCTCGTCCATGAGTTTGGTGTCAGGGGAGAATCCAAAATACTCGCGTGTCCAGTTCTGTTCGCAGCCAAGGGCAAGGTAGGTGGCTTCGGGGGTACGCCACAGTGCCTTCGTTGAGTTCGGCAGCGGTTTGATCAAGTGGGCATCTGTCATCACCTTCCATGTGTCCCAATCCTGACGGTCGTAGGGTTTATCCACGTTGAGGTGCTCTCTCAGCAGACATGGTTTATGGAACTGCGGAGTGGCATCATAAGATGTGGCTGAGCCCCGAAAATGATTCATGATTTTCACAGGCATTCCCATCATTTCCCAACAGGAGACACCATAGATTCTTATATCTCTCGTTGTTTCGGGCAGCGGTGCAAAGAAAATCTTCAAGTCGAGCACATCGCCTTTCTTTGCTCGCACCGTGAAGTGTTTATTATAGGTATCAGGTTCCGTACGGCGAATGCGATATTGTACTCCCGTCTCTTGATCCACGAGACTCGTCTCCTCCGAAGCAAGAAACAGGTTGCTCACTTCATCGGCTGGCATGGGGAAATAACAATGAAGTACCGTCTCATTATTTTCTTCTGTCAGTCGCCAACTCATCGGGACATAAGGCTCATCATCCTCGAACATCTCAGACATTTCTGGGAACAATTCCAGATAATCATTCTCAATAGCGACATTCTTTGCCTCGCAATAGTCCTCAACCCAATCCATATTCGACCCATGCCACACAGCAGTAGTTTTCTTCTTATCCTTGTTGATTTCTGGACGAGATTTGAAAACACCAACACTCCGAGCATATTCTTTCACTTCTAACCTATCTGACGAAGAATTGTCTTTTACTTTTAATTTGTTCTGTTGTGCCTGCGAGACAAGAGTTACCAGTGCCAACAGGCTCATCATAAAGAATTTTTTCATGGGGTTTTGTTTTTTAATTATTATATGATGTACTAAAATTGAAATTTATCAGTTTTTCTCGATATTCTTGATAACAGACCGATGAAACAGTGGCATCTATCGGCATATGGGTACTGAAAAGCAGGATGCGTCCTCCTGGGATTCGGTCTGCAATCCAGAAATATTTTTCGCCTTTGCGCAAATCTTTCAAAGTAAAGAAAAATTGCTGATGGGAAAAATTAAGCAGATAGCCTGGTGCCTTGCTGTCATACCAACATGCTGCCTGCAACAGTCGAGTGAAGACATCAAATTGTTCCTTGTCTTCAAATACATAAGCCGTGCTGACTATCGTACTGTCGCCAGGTTCCGAAGTACAGTCAATAGCAACTGCCTTCACTTGATTGTAATCAGCCATCTTTACAATGAACTCATCCATTCGGCAAGGGGCTTGATAGATGAAATCCGTTTTCTGGTTATAGGCATAGATAGCAGTTGGAGCCACATATTGCTCTCCTTCAGCCACCACGCTCTCTTCCACGCCTCTTTCCACGGTGACAATCTCCTGCTCTTCCACATTCATCTCCACATTCTTTTCAACCATTTTCTTCACCTCTTTCTTTTCCTCTTTCTCAACCACCTTCGGTGTCACCATCTCTTTCACCTCCTTCTTCACCTCCGCTATCATCTTAGGCTCTTCCTTAGGCTTGGAAGTCTGCACTTGAACCGTCAACTCATCCTCCCGAGGTCCAGACATATCATATTTATATAATGTGTAACCAATCAGCGAAACAACCAAGAGGCATGCAGCAGCAATGCTTGTCACTCGCACCCAGAGGGGCATCTTCTTTGTTTCTTGCCTCTTGTCAGATTGCTTTGAGGCAATGGCTGCAAATCCCCTGAACATCTCCTGATATTCTCTCAAATCCGCAGGCACATCTTCCTGCTGGAAGAAAGTGTAGAGCCTCGCCTCTTCCTCTAAGGTCGTCATTCCATCCAGAAAACGCGCCACCAACGTATGTATATCTTCTTGCATCATTGCTAAATCTCAGTTCTTATTTGTCGATATTGTTCCAAAATCTTTCTTCGTGCCCGACTCAGCGACTGCCTCACCATCATCTCCGTCGAGCCAACAAGTTCGGCAATGTCCTTCATCTCCATATCTTCTTCATGACGAAGCCTCAAAACCGCTTGTTGCAGAGTGGACAACTGTCTGACAAACACCATCATCTGCTCTCCCTCATCATCCAGTCCTTCAGACGGAGATTCATCCATCAGGTCAACTTCTTCGATGGCAATCTGCTCATGTCGTCGCCTCACAGCATCATACGCAAGATGCCGAACAACAACCCTCCCCATTGCTTCCACATTCAGAATAGGCTCATCACGCAACTGCCACAATCGCAGCAGCGCATCCTGCACCAAATCCTCCGCTTCCGTCCTGTCACCTACAATCCGCAGTGCGGTGGACATGAGCATTGGTCGCATCGTATGAACTTTTTCCTTAAATATCTCTATCGTCATGGCCTTGGCCTCGCCATCTTTCCCAGAAGGGCTTTCTGATTACATGACGCAGAGGTGCCCCTTTTTGTGACACCTCATCATCATTTTTTTACTTTTTTTGTTTTTTTCTTCTGTAAAGTTAAACAAACTCCCACAAACAACAAAGAAACTACAGATACTTTTCAATGCTCTGTAGCACGAGCCATTCCATTCTTTATTCGAGTAATGGGAAAGCGCCCCATTCCCAACTCTATCCTCCCCCTCTTCCACACCCCCTAAATCGACGTCGTCGACATCGCCTTGCCGACATCGACGACATCGGTCGACCGACCTCGTCGACGTCGGCAAAGGGGATGTGGAAACCCCAAAAAGAGGTCGTGGAAGAAAACGACTTGAAGATATGGATAAAAGGGGGTTGAACGAAGTATGGAAATTCAAGGAAGTCTTGGGCAAGATGGAGTTCGTGGACATGGATGTTATCAATGAAAATCCAGAAGAGGACGAGGCAAATTGATGGTGTTCGGCTTGAAAAAGTGGGAATAAAGGATGATTTTTGAAGAAAGTTTGCTGACAAACGGATTTTTAGTGCTAAATTTGTGGCGATTTTCTCGCACAGAAAACACAGAAAACGCAGAAAATATAAAATTCATGATAATTCATGATGAATTTATGGTAATTCGTGTAATCAACAAAAACATCAATTATCACCAATTGATCACGAATGAGCATCAATTATTTTTTCCGTGTTTTCTGTGATTTCTGGGTGAGAAAAGAAACGAGAATACAATAAAAAAACATAAAGATGATAAAGATTACTTTTCCTGACAATTCCGTGCGCGAGTATGAGGCTGGCGTGACGGGCTTAGAGATTGCCGAGAGCATCAGCCAGCGACTGGCACAGGACGTGATTGCCTGTGGTGTGAACGGCGAGACGATAGAGTTGAACCGCCCCATCAATGAGGACGCAACGATTGCACTGTACAAGTTTGAGGATGCTGAGGGCAAGCATGCTTTCTGGCACACCTCGGCTCACCTCATGGCTGAAGCGATTGAAGAGTTGTGGCCCGGCACACAGTTCGGCATCGGTCCTGCCATCGAGAACGGCTTCTACTATGACGTGATGCCACCCGAGGGCGTGAAGTTGAGCGACAGCGACTTCCCCAAGATTGAGAAGAAGATGCAGGAATTGCAGCAGAAGAAGGAGGCGCTGGTGCGCAAGGACATCTCGAAGAAGGACGTGATGGAACTCTTCGCGTCGAAGGGTCAAAGTTATAAGAACGAGTTGATTGCCGAGTTGGAGGATGGTAAGATCACCACTTACACACAAGGCAACTACATCGACCTCTGTAAAGGTCCTCACTTGATGACGACCGCCCCCATCAAGGCTTTCAAACTGCTCTCGTTGGCTGCAGCCTACTGGCGTGGCGATGAAAAGCGACCTATGATGACCCGTATCTACGGTATCTCCTTCCCCAAGAAGAAGATGCTCGACGAGTATCTGGTGGCCTTAGAAGAAGCCAAAAAGCGCGACCACCGCAAGATTGGCAAGGAGATGGAATTGTTCATGTTCTCCGAGCGTGTGGGTAAGGGTCTGCCTATGTGGCTGCCCAAGGGAACTGCCGTGCGCATCCGCTTGCAGGACTTCTTGCGCAAAATTCAGAAGCGTTATGGCTACCAAGAGGTTATCACTCCACACATCGGTGGCAAGAACCTCTATGTGACTTCAGGTCACTATGCCCACTACGGCAAGGATTCTTTCCAACCCATTCAGACACCAGAGGAAGGCGAAGAGTATCTGTTGAAGCCAATGAACTGCCCTCACCACTGTGAGATTTTTGCATGGCAGCCACGTTCTTACAAAGACCTCCCCTTCCGCTGTGCAGAGTTCGGCACAGTGTACCGTTATGAGCAGTCGGGCGAATTGCACGGACTGACCCGTGTGCGCTCGTTCACTCAGGACGATGCCCACATCTTCTGCCGCCCCGACCAAGTGAAGGATGAGTTCCTGCGTGTGATGGACATCATCAACATCATCTTCAAGGCACTCGACTTCAAGGAGTATGAGGCACAGATTTCACTCCGTGACCCTGACGACAAAGAGAAATACATTGGCTCTGACGAGGTGTGGGAACAGGCACAGAACGCCATCATAGAGGCTTGTGCAGAGAAGGGGCTGAACACTCGCACCGAATTGGGCGAAGCAGCCTTCTATGGTCCTAAACTCGACTTCATGATCAAGGATGCACTGGGTCGCCGTTGGCAGTTGGGTACCATTCAGGTCGATTACAACCTGCCAGAGCGTTTCCAACTCGAATATACAGGTGCCGACAACCAGAAGCACCGCCCTGTGATGATTCACCGTGCCCCATTCGGCTCGATGGAACGCTTCATCGCAGTGCTCATTGAGCATACCGCCGGACACTTCCCTCTTTGGCTCACACCCGACCAAGTGGTGGTGCTGCCTATCTCAGAGAAGTTCAACGACTATGCCCAGCAGGTGGCTGCCACGCTGAACGCACAAGACGTACGCACCATCGTGGACGACCGCAACGAGAAGATCGGCAGAAAGATTCGCGACAACGAAATCAAGCACATCCCCTACATGCTTGTGGTGGGTGAAAAAGAGTCTGCCGACGGCACCGTAAATGTCAGAAAACAAGGCACTCAGCAGCAAGAAACGATGAAAATCGAGGAATTTGCCAAGAAAATCCAAGAAGAAGTCCGTCAAATGACAGAAAATTTCTAAATAATTTTGTCAATTCCCCGATTTGCACTACCTTTGCAGCCGGAATTCAAAAAAAACAATAAAAACTTAACTTAACACATACCGAAGGAACAAGCCAACCGAATGAAAGGTGACAACAAAAAACAACAGTACAGGGTCAACGAACAGATCCGTGTACCCGAAGTGAGAATTGTAGGCGACGGAATTGAATCTACCGTGATGCCAACCCGTGAAGCACTACGTCTCGCAGAAGACAAGGAAGTAGATCTCGTGGAAATCTCTCCTAATGCGCAACCTCCGGTATGCCGACTCATCGACTACTCCAAGTTCCTCTACCAACAGAAGAAGAAAGCAAAGGAACTGAAGGCAAAGCAGGTGAAGGTCGAAGTGAAGGAAATCCGTTTTGGTCCCCAGACAGGTGATGCCGACTACGCCTTCAAACTCAAGCACGCACAGGAATTCCTGACTGATGGCAACAAAGTGAAGGCATACGTGTTCTTCAAAGGACGCTCCATCGTGTTCAAGGAACAGGGCGAGGTACTCCTCCTCCGTTTCGCGAACGATCTTGAGGAACTGGCAAAGGTAGAGAGCATGCCATCATTGGAAGGCAAGAAGATGTTCCTCACCCTCGCTCCCAAGAAGGCAGGTGCTCCGAAGAAGAGCCAGCAACGCCGCGACAACGAGGCAGCCGAGGCTGCAGCAAAGGCAGAAGCGAAAGCCAAGAAAGAGGCTGAAGGTCCCAACCCCAATAGCCCATTCGCAGGGCTGGCTGAGAAACTGGCAGCAAAAGAAGAAGAATAGAAGTGCGTAACGCCTGGTATATGCGTTGCCACACATTATTAATAATTAAACAAACAAAAAAATGCCAAAAATTAAAACTAAGTCCGCTGCAAAGAAGCGTTTCACGCTTACTGGAACAGGCAAGATCAAGCGTCAGCACGCTTATCACAGTCACATTTTGACGAAGAAGACGAAGAAGCAGAAGAGAAATCTCGATCACAGCACGATTGTCGTAAAGGCTAACCGTAAGCAGGTGCTTGACTGCCTCGCACTCCGTTAATTTCAGTAAGCAATCAACAAAAAGTTTAATCGAATCGTTAGCCACAAAGAAAAAAGAGAGAAAGGAAAAATTTCACTTTCTACGCTAACATTCAAAAAGCAAAAAAATTATGCCAAGATCAGTAAATCATGTTGCATCACGCGCTCGCCGCAAGAAGATATTGAAGCGCGTAAAGGGTCAGTTCGGCGCTCGCAAGAACGTTTGGACCGTTGCCAAAAACGCCTATGAGAAGGGTCTCACCTACGCATTTGCAGACCGTCGTCGCAAGAAGCGCGAGTTCCGTTCTCTCTGGATTCAGCGTATCAACGCTGCCGCTCGTGCCGAGGGTATGTCTTACTCTCAGTTCATCGGCGCTCTCCACAAGGCTGGCATCGACCTCAACCGCAAGACACTTGCTTACCTCGCTGTACACAACGCAGAGGCATTCAAGGCTATCGTCGAGAAGGTTAAGTAAACAACATTTCGTTTCAAAAGAAACCATAAAGGGCGTGCAATCCCATGACGGATTGCATGCCCTACTTGGTTTGACGGAAGAAGAAACCAAGATTGTGGAGGGGAAAGAATAAAAGAAATGAAGCGGTTGCCGATTTACGTCAGACGTGGCGGTGAAAGGCTTACGCCTTGCACACGGTGGTGGATGGTAACAATGATAGAGCCAATGAAACCAGAAGCATTAAGTGACAGGACGGGTCCAGGGGTGGTGGATGGTAACAATGATAGAGCCAATGAAACCTTCACCTTTGAATTCGGACTGGGAATCAGCCATCCTATGTTAAAAAGATGTTGAAAAAAGAAGCAGGAAAAGCAAAAGAAAAGATTTTCTTGATGAAAAGCAGTACCTTTGCAAGGAAATCATAGAGAATTGCAAAGTAATCACACAGAATTCATGAATGAGGGGTGTCAGACAAGACGCATGTATGGGCATGACTACGCAGTGCCAGGGACATACGAGGTGACCATAGTGGTTGCTGGCAGACAGCCTGTGTTCGGCGAGATTGTTGGTACCACAAAGGCCGGTGGCGAAAAGCCACGGCTCAAGCCATCGCTGCTGGGGCAGGTCGTTCTCGACAACGAGATTCCAAAGATACATCATTATTACCCAATGGTCGATGTCTGGCAGGTGTGTCTCATGCCAGACCATCTACACTTGATCATCCGCATTAACCAGCCATTGCCCAAAGGCAAGCATCTGGGCATCATCATTGGTGCTTTCAAGGGCGGCGTCAGTCGCGCTTGGTGGAATTTGGATGCTACTGTGTCTGCGGCATCAGCCTCAGCGCATCGTCCTCCTCTCTTTGAACCCAATTACAACGACCACATCCTCATGCGTGACGGACAACTGGACAACTGGAAGCGCTATCTGCGCGATAATCCGCTGCGCTACATGATGCGGCGTGAATATCCCGATCTGTTTCAGCGGGCGTTGTGCATCACCATTGGTGGCACGCGCTACAGCACCTTCGGTAATATGCTTCTCCTTCGTCAGCCAGAGAAGCGCCAAGTGATGTTCCACCGCCGCACCAAGGGTATTCCGACGGAAGACACCGATTTCTGGAAGACAGAGAGTCAGCACCTGATAGCCGCAGCCCAGAGCGGAGATGTGTTGGTCACTCCTGAAATCTCTGAATGTGAGAAACGGATAAAGAACATGGCTTTGAAAGAGAATCTGCGTTTGATTCACGTACAAGCCGACCCCATAGGTAGGTATTGGAAGCCCGAGCGCAGCCGTTTTGAGGCTTGCGCTTATGGTTCGCTTCTTGTCCTCGCACCATGGCCTGAGGATATGCCTGCCTTTGCTAGTGCATACGAGCGTTTTCATTATCTTAATCGCTTGGCTGAGACCGTCTGCACCATCAGCCATACGACAGACGTGGCGGTGAAAGGCTTACGCCTTGCACACGATGGCTGACTATAAAATGACAAAGCCGATTATGACGAGTTTTACATATATTACGAAATAGCACCATACGGCAAGGAGTCGCCTCCAAGCCCCCTTATTCTCAAGGATAAACGGTTGTTTGCCACCCATTTTCATGCTTTTTCCCATTCCTTTTTGGTGGAATCAAGAATAATGCGTACTTTTGCATAACTCATCCGAGTAAATGGATTTTACACATTATTAAATATAATAAAAAACACTAAAAAGACATGAAAGCATTTGTTTTCCCCGGTCAGGGTGCTCAGTTCACAGGAATGGGCAAAGACCTCTACGACACTAATCCAAAGGCAAAGGAGTTGTTTGACAAAGCCAACGAGATTCTTGGCTTCGACATCACAAAGATTATGTTTGAAGGCACTGCTGAGGAGTTGAAGCAGACAAAAGTGACTCAGCCTGCCGTATTCCTCCACTCTGTGATTTCAGCCATCTGTCTGGGTGATGCCTTCGATGCTGACATGGTGGGCGGTCACTCACTTGGTGAGTTCTCTGCTCTTGTTGCCGCAGGTGCTCTTTCTTTTGAAGACGGTCTGAAACTCGTTTCTCAGCGTGCCCAAGCCATGCAGAAGGCTTGTGAGGCGGCTCCTTCTACCATGGCTGCCATCATTGGTCTTGACGATGCTAAGGTGGAAGAAGTTTGTGCTTCTATCTCCAAGCCCGGCAACATCGTGGTTCCTGCCAACTACAACAACCCTGGTCAGTTGGTGATTTCAGGTAATGTAGAGGCTGTCAATGAGGCTTGCGAGGCTCTGAAAGCAGCAGGTGCCAAGCGCGCCCTACCCCTCCCTGTAGGCGGTGCCTTCCACTCACCTCTCATGCAACCTGCCAAGGACGAACTGCAGGCAGCCATCGAGGCAACAACATTCTCTACTCCTAAGTGCCCCGTCTATCAGAACGTGGATGCTAAGGCACACACTAACCCTGAGGAAATCAAGCAGAACCTCATCGCTCAGTTGACCGCTCCCGTGAAGTGGACCTATGAGGTGCAGGCAATGATTGCCGCCGGTGCAACTGACTTCACAGAGTGTGGTCCTGGCAAGGCACTGCAAGGCATGATTGCCAAGATTAGCCGCGATGTAACTGCGCACGGAATTGCGTAAGCAAGTGACATAGAAGTTAAAGAAGTTAGAGAAGTTATCGCTACGCTCGAAGTGAACGACAAATGTTTTGCCAATGAGTATCGTCGTTAACTTCAATAACTTCTCTAACTTCAATAACTTCCTCAAATTCTTCAACTTCTATCATCCCAAAATCTTCTAACCCATGGAAAAACTCGTCATCTACCAAGTCTTCACTCGTCTTTTCGGAGCCAATGCCAATAAGAATGTGAGCAATGGCACGAAGAAGGAGAATGGTTGCGGCAAAATGGCTGATTTCACAGGCACCGCTTTGGCTGAAATCAAGAAACTTGGTGCCACCCACATTTGGTACACCGGACTTATCGAACATGCCACCAAGAGTGATTACACGCAGTATGGCATCCAACGAGACCACCCCGCTGTGGTGAAAGGCATTGCAGGAAGTCCTTATGCCATCAAAGACTACTACGACATCGACCCAGACTTGGCAACAAAAGTGCCTGAACGCATGAAGGAATTCAAGAACCTCGTGATGCGCACCCACAAGGCTGAGTTGAAGATGATTATTGACTTCGTACCTAACCATGTGGCACGCCAATACCATTCAGATGCCAAGCCTGAAGGAGTGCGAGACCTTGGAGAAGATGACGACAAGACTGAGGCTTTCCATCCCGACAACAATTTCTATTACTTGCCATTTACGCAGTTCTCGCCTAACTTCTCGTTGCACGATGACGAGATGGGTGACTATGTGGAAATGCCTGCAAAGGTGACTGGCAACGACTGCTTCACCCCGTGGGTGAGTCAGAACGACTGGTATGAGACGGTAAAACTCAACTATGGCGTTGACTATCAAGGAACTCGTCAATTGATTTTTTGCCCCTCCACTCCCAACACTTGGGTGAAGATGCGTGACATCCTCCTGTACTGGGCAAGCATGGGCATTGATGGTTTCCGTTGCGACATGGCAGAGATGGTGCCATGCGACTTCTGGGGATGGGCCATTCCACAGGTAAAAGCCAAATATCCCGACATCATCTTCATTGCCGAGGTGTATAACCCTCATGAATACCGCAACTATATTGAGCGTGGACATTTCGATTACCTCTACGACAAGGTGGGGCTTTATGACACCATCCGCTCTGTGATGGGCGGCAACAGCGCCACTTGCATTACGGGGGCTTGGCAGAGTGTTGATGATATTCAAAGCCATATGCTCAACTTCCTCGAGAACCACGACGAACAGCGCATTGCCTCAAAGTTCTTTGCTGGCAGCGCAGAGAAGGGCAAGCCTGCCCTACTCGTCAGCGCACTGATGAACACCAACCCGATGATGATTTACTTTGGTCAGGAATTGGGCGAACAGGGCATGTACTCAGAGGGCTTCAGCGGACAGGACGGACGCACCACCATTTTCGACTACTGGACGATTGACCTCATTCGCCGTTGGCGCAACAACAATAAATTTGACGGCACCCTGCTTTCAAAAGAGGAAAAGGATTTGCAGAAATTCTACACCAAAGTGCTGAACATCTGTAATATGGAAAAAGCCATTCGTGAGGGACTGTTCTTCGATATCATGTATGTAAACTACAATCAAGGCATGAACGAGCATCGTCAGTTTGCATTCCTCCGCAAGAAAGACAGGGAACTCATTTTTGTCATTGCCAACTTCGATGACCAGCCTGCCCGTTCGTGGGTGAAGATTCCAGCACATGCGTTTGATTGTCTTGACATTCCTGTTAGCGAAAAGGAACGTGAATGCAAAGACCTTTTGACAGGCAAAAAAGAAAAGAAAGTGCTCATCCCTGATGGCACTCTCTATGTGGAACTTCCAGCCAATAGTGGAAAGGTACTAAAATTCAAACTCTAAAAGTTGTAGGCAAGACCTAACGTGAAATACTCCTTAAACTGGAAGAAGCCAAGAGTGTTATCGTAATACTTTCGGCTTCTGTTGTCATCGAAGCGCCAAAGTGTATAGACTTCGCTGGAGATGTATTTGTTGAATTGGAAGGAAAGCACATTCTCCATCTCCGCCTCCACATATTCGTAAGAGGTGAAGTAATAGAAACGACACTTCCACATCAAGTCTTTCACAATCTTAATCTTTGAATTGAGCTCTATCCTCGAACCGAAATCTTGCTGGAAATCCTTACCACGCATGTTGTATGAAGCATGAATGGTTTCTTCTTCATCGGTAATATACCGCATTTTGTAGGACAGCGGCAACAGTGCCAACGAGAAGGTGTTACCATTCTTGAATTTAGGTTTCCAGTCCATACCGAGAGACACATACACATCCAACGGTGCAAGGAACTTCGAATAGGTGCGGCGGTCATTTGCCTTATGTCCAGGCAAGAACTGCGAATTCACCTCGGTCGATACGGTGTAGTACCAGTTCTTGGCAGCCTTGATGCCCAACTTTGAATAGAGATAAATCTTATCGTTGTTGGTTAAGTAACGATGGATGGAGTCGGACGTGGCTGTAACAAAACCCAAACGCAGGTCGAGTTTGTTATCCCATGTCACACGATTCAGGTCATTGTAGTTGGCTTCAAGCACCAAATTGGAAAGCAATGTCACGTTGTTGTTACCACCCTTATACCAATTCTCCGAGAAGTAGTTCTGGGTAAATTGAAGAGAAAACTTTCCACTCGTTTTCCAGAAGTTGGGCTT
Source organism: uncultured Prevotellaceae bacterium (assembly GCA_900316975.1). Lineage (GTDB taxonomy): Bacteria > Bacteroidota > Bacteroidia > Bacteroidales > Bacteroidaceae > Minthosoma. Next base: position 182,064 of record ONFA01000004.1, read on the forward strand.
GACAATCTGGATGTCCACATCCACACTGTCCACCACATCTGCCACATCTTTGATTTCTTCCACCTTATTATAGATAGAAGTAAGGTCTTCTGCTTTCGTCCCTGTCACATTCACAGGAGAAACAGTCGTCACCGAAGCGATTTGTGCATCAGAATAGTGGAACAAACGAGGACTTTGGGCATAAGCGTTCATGAGTACATCGTCAATGGAAGCATTGAGACGTTGGTGCTCTGCTATCATATCCGTTGTCTGCACAGAAGAGTCCAGTCCTGGCAACGTATAATCCAATTTGAATTTTCCATCCAATGCCGAACGATAAAACACGCCCGGTCCAAACAATTTGTAAAAATAGGGAGACATCCATTCACTTGAATCAGTATTTTCAGTGATAAGATTCCTCCGCATTTGAGTCAGTTCCTTCTTATATCTCGACACAAGCGCAGAGGCTTCTCTGGAATAAGCAGCACCACTCTTCAGCCGTTGCGCAAACAGGGGCATAGACATTCCCAATGCCACAATTAAAAAAAATGGAAATAAGTATCTTTTCATACACTTCACATCATATTTCTTGCAAATTTAAGGCTTTTTACTGACAAAATCATCACGACATCTACATTTTCGGTGATAAAAATTTCCTACATTCACAAAAAAGAACTAAATTTGCACTCCGAATGGGTTTGAGGCATGCTTCAGACCCACCCAAAGATAACAACAAACAATATTATAAACAACTTAATTTTCAACAACTATGCCAAACGGTAAGAAGAAGAAAAGACACAAGATCTCTACTCACAAGCGTAAGAAGAGACTGAGAAAGAATCGCCACAAGAGCAAGTAAAGTTGAGAAACTCTACTTCAATCTTGTTAGCGTCAGAACAAAGAACAGACCCTGAAATGAACCATCCTCGAAAAAAGGGGTGCATGACGAGGTTTGTTCTTTTTCTGTTAAAAAACAACCTAACATAAACGGTAGCAAAAATGACCAGCGAACTTATCATCGATGCTCAGCCAAAGGAAGTGACCATTGCCCTGCTCGAAGACCAAAAGCTCGTTGAGTTCCAGAAGGAAGGTCAGGACAGTAAGTACTCCGTAGGCAACATCTACGCCGGGAAAGTGAAAAAAATCATGCCGGCACTCAATGCATGTTTCGTCGATGTGGGTCATGAACGCGAAGCATTTCTGCACTACCAAGATTTAGGCAAACATTTTCTCTCTCTGGAGAAATATGTGAAGCAGGTGGTAAGCGACCGCCGAAAACTTGCCCCCATGGCAAAGGCTGCCAATCAGTCATCGCTGGAGAAAGTGGGAAGCATTCAAAACGTGCTCGAGTTGGGACAGGAAGTGATGGTGCAAATCACCAAAGAACCCATCAACACCAAAGGTCCCCGACTGACAGCGGAAATCTCTTTTGCAGGACGATACATTGTCCTCATTCCCTTTGACGACAAAGTGAATGTCAGTTCAAAAATCAAGTCAAAAGAAGAACGTGCACGGTTGAAACAACTCATTCAGAGCATCAAACCCAGAAACTTCGGAGTAATCGTACGAACAGTAGCAGAAGGAAAACGCGCTGCTGAACTAAACAACGAGATGAGCCTGCTTGTCGAGTCATGGAACGATTGCATCGAGAAGATTCAAAAATCTACAAGTCTGCCAGTACTTGCACACGAGGAAACTGGTCGTACTGTCTCCATGCTACGTGACCTCTTCAACCCTTCCTACGAAAGCATCCACGTCAACAATGAGGATGTGTTTAAGGAGGTGAAGCGTTATGTCAGCCTTATTGCACCAGAAAGAGAATCGATTGTCAAGCTCTACAAAGGCAATGTTCCCATCTTCGACAACTTCGGAGTGACGAAGCAGATCAAGTCGGGACTTGGAAGAACTGTCAGTTTCAAGCATGGCGCCTACCTCATCATCGAGCACACTGAGGCACTCCACGTGGTGGATGTCAACTCTGGCAACCGCAACCGCGGACTCGATAATCAGGAGGAAAACGCATTTGCCGTCAACATGGAAGCGGCTGAAGAACTGGCACGCCAATTGCGACTGCGCGACATGGGTGGCATCATCGTCGTCGATTTCATCGACATGGACAGTGCCGAGCACAACCAGAAACTCTACGAACACATGACACAAATCATGAAGAGCGACCGTGCCCGTCACAACATCCTGCCACTGAGCAAATTCGGACTCATGCAAATCACTCGGCAGCGTGTTCGCCCAGCGATGGATATGCATGTGGAGGAAGTCTGCCCTACCTGCTTCGGCAAGGGTGTAGTCAAGCCTTCCATCCTGTTCACAGATGCCTTGGAGCAAAAAATCGATTACATTGTCAACAATCTTGGTCAGAAACGATTCAAACTCTACGTCAATCCATACGTAGAGGCTTACATCACCAAAGGTCTCATCAGCCTTTATCTCAAATGGCAGATGAAATACGGCTTTGGCGTGAAGATTTATCCGAGTCAAGAACTTGGTTTCCTACAATACAAGTTTATCAATCCTCAAGGTGAGGAGATAGACATGACAGAAGAAGTGGAAACCCGCTAATCCTGACTCATCAACAAACTTCGCAGTTTGAATGACCACAAACTAACAAAAAAGAAGGGCCTCAACTTGAAGTCCTTCTTTTTTTATTTCGTTTCTTAGCGCACTTTCAACAAGTCACCCGTGACAGGGATATAAGTGTCATCCTTGAAATTCATCTTGTAGAGTGCATCGAGACGGATGCCGTAGAACTGACAAATGGTGTACATCGATTCACCTGCTTTCACTTTGTGCCAATAGTCCTTATATTGTGCATCAGCCTTCTTCGCCTTTTTGTCAAGGAAGATATTCATCTCTGGCTGTGGAGCAAAGTCTTCATCCACCTCGTTGAACTTGAGCAATTTCTTCTTCGACACTTTCAGTTCCTTTGCCAACGCATCCCAAGTGTCACCCGCACGAGCCGTTACACACTGAATACCATTCACCATCCTCACAGAGTGGCGTGTCGGCATCACTGGAACATACTCAGCATCCTTCTTCTTCCGCTTTCTCAGACCAATACGATCTTCATCATAATCATCCAGTTCGTAAGTCTCAATGATGTTGATAAGTCGGTCAGCATAAGTGGGCGAAGTGGCATAACCACACGCCTTCAATCCCCGAGCCCATGCCTTATAGTCAAGAGGATTGAGGTCAAAAAGCCTTTTATAGCGGTCCTTGAGCAGAAACTGCGAATGGTCTTCATAACTGTCTTCCACATTCTTGTACTTGCGGAAACGCTCATCTTTGTGGTCATCATCACGCGTAACGTATGGACCATTCCATCCCATACCTACTTTGATGCCAAAATGGTTATTGGCATTCTTTGCCAGATAACTGGTGCCAGCCCCACTCTCGAGCAATGCCTGTGCAAGGGTGATGCTAGCAGGAATCTTGTAGCGATGCATCTGTTCGATGGCTGCATCCTTATATTTATCAACATATTGCTGATAAGCCGTATTTCTTTGTGCAAAAACAAATGATGACAGCACCAAGCCTAATGCCATCAAGGAAAATCTCAAATATCTCATTAGAAAGCGATTAGTAATGTTTCGGTTGCAAAGATAAGAATAAAAACAAGAAACAAAAAAGGAATGGTTAATTTTTTTTGCAATAGTCTATCAGTTTGTCATATAAAACATTATTTCGGAGCAGTTTTTCGTTGCCAAGAATAAAGAGTTGTTTCCTTGCCCGTGTGATGGCAACATTCAGTTTGCGATCCACCTCTCCCGAAGCATCACGAGTGAGATTAGACAAGATGTCAAGTTCATAACCTTGAGTGATGGTGGTGCCATAGATGATGATGTCACGTTGCGAACCTTGATAACGCTCCACCGTATCAATCACAATGTCCCTTGCCACATCTGGATGAAGTTTCGCAATCTCGGCACGCACCAAGGCTATCTGCCTGCGGAAAGGAACAATGATTCCCAACTGCCGTGAAGGATTAAAAGACAATCCATTCTTCTCATGGAGGATCAGAACCGCATGAACAAGTTGGGCAATGATGCGTGCTTCCAGCACATTAGCCTTAGGCATCCTGTCCTCCAGGGCTGGTCTCGGCACATTGATGAAAGTGCATCTCCTCGTGGCGACAAGAGTCTCAATGAGATTGTCTGCATCATAGGTTTTGTAGGGCAAATCCTCTTTCTGATGAGGCAGTCCCACAGGTAAGAGAAGTCCCCCGTAGAAGGCTTCCGAAGCAAAGTCAGCAATGGTTGGATGCATACGTCCTTGGTGATCAAGCATGGCAACCACATCTGCATGGCAACGGTTCTGCTCGTAGAGTCGTTCAAAAAGGGAGTTACGGCAATTGGTCAGTCCTATGGCATGCAACAGCGGAGACTGTACGGCAGACTTCTCCTCATTCTGCACCACAACAGCAGGCAACTGCTTGTGGTCACCAATCATAACGAACTTGTCGATAGCCTTCGAGGTGAGAATGCCCAGTATCTGTGGTTCAAGAATCTGTGAGGCTTCATCAAAGATGGCGACATGGAAGTGCTTCAGTTTGAAGAGCGCCATGTGGCTGTTCATCGAAGCCACAGTACTCACAAAGATGCGAGTCTCCCCTATTCTTTCCATCACAGCCTGACGATTCGTCAACGTTCCGATGGTGTTGACAAGAATATGTGCCCGAAACTGTGGCGCACACGACAATTCCCGTCCCAAACGAATGTAATCCGGATTTTCCCCTTCAATCGTTCCCAACATCTCGCAAATCTCATCAACAGCCCGGTTCGTGTATGCCAACAAAAGTATATTGTGCCCTTGTTCCAATTCCTCCTCCACCATCCGTTTCAGTGCCACCGACGTTTTTCCTGTACCTGGAGGACCCATGAGCAAGAATAGGTCGTCTTTCGTCGGAGTGCGTTGACACAACAACAAATCACGGCGACTCTTCTCACAAGTCAGCAAGGAGAATAACCCACTGTACAGGCTTCTGAAATTAGCATCCACATGGTCATGTTCAATGGCATAAGTATCCATGCGACTAAACACCTCCTTATTTCTCTGTCGATTCTTCAATTGCAACCAAATACGGTCAGCATCGTATGCTTCCACATTACAACGCACCACCTGTTGGGTGATGGCAGAATCTGCATCAGAATTGCGCTTGTACAAAATCACAGCATCACCTATACGGAAATTCGGCTGACTCTCCTGCTCATCCGTGCGTTCCAGACACACTGCGTCCACCCCATCCTTCATGCGGAGGGCTGCCACCCTCAGTCCCATGAAGATGTCACCATTCTCCATCTTCGTATTGATGTCAGCATTCCATAGAGAAGCGAGCGCACGGGTGGAATCAGGACGTGTGTCACACATTTTGCTCTCCGCCTGTTCGCGCTCAATGAATTGCAGAAACGCATAAAAATATTCAGCAGTCAGTTCGTCCATATCATGCAATGCATCCGTGACAGGCTGGATCTCGGGCAGACACCACACCGTCCAAAACTTGTCGCTACAGTCAGCATTACGCCTCAGCGCTTCAGGAGTGAGTTTCGGCACCCATTTGCGCGCCTCCCCCTCAAGTAGTCCACGCTCCATTGCCACAATGCTGTTACGGATGTTCATGGCACGAAGCACCATCTCCTGATAACTTCGTTGCTCCTGCATGCGGGGGTACTTGGAATAGAGCAGATTACCCATCACATCTGTCTGCTTCACTCCCATATTGTAGTAGAGCATTTCCTTGTAGAGCAACATCTGCATCAGATGTTCTTCCTTCGCACGGTTGTGGAACTCATCCCACTTGCCCGACTTCAATTCGATAAGGAACTTTTTGCCGTCTGCGTCCAAATCAATCAGGCAGTCCATTCGTCCCTGCAAGCCCAATGCCTCGCAGAAGAATGACGGCTCAATGTGAATGTTCACCTTTCCGCCTTCCATGTATGGCTGTCGCTCCAGTTCCTCCACTACCTGCCGAATGTTCTCAAACTGTTTCTTCGTCTCCTCAAAGAATGCCGCATTTATTTCCTTACAGGCACAAATGTCTATTGCTCGGTCGGCAAACACCTTTTGCATAGAACTGCGCCAATCCGCATCAGGCAGGTTTAAGATGTCGTCCAAAAACTGGTTGGCAAAGTCACCCAACAACGTATATGCTGTACTTTCCGACGGCCTGAACTTCGCAATGAAATGGTTGAATGCCGATTCGCCCCACCCTTTGATGCACCCCGTCACACTGGTCGTGTCGAGCAAAAAATCAGGTTCCACAATCATATATAGAGGATGATAGACACCCTCTGCATCCATTGTGAACGAAAGTGCATTGAACTGCATGCCTGGCTTCAAAAGTTGTGCCGCCATGAGCGTGTGCTGATTGGCAGTCACATCCACACGGAACGGTTCGTCGGCAGGCATCTCGCGCGACAAAGCATAGATGTATGGCTCCTCCACCCGTTCCACCACAAAGCGGATACGCTTCTGCCGACAAGTACGCTCCAGTTGCTCTCTGCCAACGGGCAGTTGCTCCACATCAGGCAAGCGACCCTTCAACGCATCAGGCACCAACGAGTTGGTGAAGTGCGCCAACGCCTCCACAAACACACGCATATCGGCAAGAAAAGTGTGCTCGTCCACCTCCATGCCCAGATGCGACACCTGACGCGCACGCCAACGAAACGAATCCACTCCATGTAACGGGTAGTTCGTCAGTCGGCACACCGCTTGTAAGCGCGAAAAAAAGTCATTGTATTCAGCAGGCAATCCCTCCGTCTTTTCAATACACACCCGATGCAGTGTATCATAACAATACCGATACTTCTGCTTCAGTGTCTGCTCCGAAAAGAAGACCTCCTGGACGTCCTGCCAAATGCGGTCCATCAGGCATTCAATTGTCCGACAATTTCACCCACCGACTTGCACCCATGCCGGTCAAGCCAGTCGTCAATGCCCTGAGCCACCTTCACCGTCACGGCTGGGTCAATGAAATTCGCCGTCCCAATCTCTATGGCAGAAGCACCAGCCAAGAAGAACTCTATGGCATCGTTCGCATTCATGATGCCCCCCAATCCCACCACGGGAATGTTCACCGCCTTCGCTACCTGCCACACACAACGCACCGCCACAGGTTTCACCGCTGGTCCAGACATACCGCCCGTTGCAATGCTCAACACTGGCTTTCGTTTTTCAATATCAATCACCATGCCCATCAGCGTATTGATGAGCGACACTGCATCAGCCCCTGCATCCTCCACTGCCAATGCTATATCAGAAATCGAAGTGACATTAGGTGAAAGTTTCACAATCAATGTTTTATCATACACCTCTCTCACAGCCCTCACGACTGCTGCAGCACCTTCGGTAGTCACACCAAATGCCATACCTCCCTGCTTCACATTGGGACATGAGATGTTCAGTTCGATGGCAGGAATATGTTCCAATTCGTTTACACGGGCAGCACACGCCGCATAGTCCTCCAACGACGAGCCGCTCACGTTCACAATCATGTTCGTCTTGATGTCCTTAATTTCCGGGTAGATGTGTTCACAGAAATAATCCACTCCCTTGTTCTGTAGTCCCACACAGTTCAGCATGCCACTCGCCGTTTCCACCATGCGTGGATAATCATTGCCCTCTCTCGCATGGAGCGTGGTGCCCTTCACGATGATGCCGCCAATCTCCTCCAAGTTCACGAAATCAGCAAACTCGACTCCATAGCCAAAAGTGCCTGAAGCCGTCATCACAGGGTTTTTCATCGTAAGTTCCCCTATCTTTGTCTTCAAATCTGCCATAATCTACATCTCCCAAGTTAAGTCGTTAATATCAAACACGGGACCTTCCTTGCACACACACACGTTCCCTTTCACCGTCTTCTCCACACAGCACAAGCATGCCCCCAATCCACACGCCATCATGTTCTCAAGGCTCACCTCACATGGAGTGCCCGTAGCCTTGGCATACCTTGCCACGCTCACCATCATCGGTTTGGGTCCACACACCGAAATGCGGTCAAACGTCTCCTTTTTCAGCAACGAGTGTTGTGTCACAAAACCTTTCTCCCCTTCAGAGCCATCCTCCGTAGTCACATACACAGGAGCAATGGCGTTGAAGAGTTCCTGTTCCAAAAGGTCGCTCTTGCTCCGCGCACCCAACAGGAACACAGGCTCCGCTCCATGCTCCTTCAGGTATTTGCCATAGTCGAGCAGTGGCGCAACACCCACACCGCCGCCCACCAGCAACACCTTCTCGCCCTGCCGTCCGGCAGGTGAAAAACCGTTACCCAGAGGGAACACCAAATTCAGTGTATCGCCCACCTTCAACTCAGCCAACTTATGCGTGCCCTCACCCACCTTCTTGATGAGCAGCCACAACTCATTCTTCTCTCTATCTACATAATTAATAGAGATGGGACGACGGAGGAATGTCTGCGGACTTCCCTCCACCTTCACTTCCACAAATTGTCCTGGCACACACTCAGGCAACGGTTCCCTATCAGTCAGTTTCAGCAGCACATACGCCTCATGCGGCACCTCCACTGCTTTCACACTCAAATCTTTTACGTATTTCTTCATATATCTATTATACCATTTCTCTAAACCCTAAACTCTAAACCCTAAACTCTAACCTAAATCCCCCAACTTGCAGGGTTGCACACTCTTTCCAACTCTTTCTCCTGCTTGTCCTCCAACTGATAGAAGAAATCCATGCCCGTCTCCTTCTCCACCTTGTCCACCGACACCGCATAGTCCCTCATATCGCCGTCGCAAGCCCTGTTCGGGTAAATGAATCCTATCGCTTTCGGAACACGTCCCAATGCCAAGACAACCTTGAAGAAACGGTCTGGCACAGCAATCTTCAATCCCTGTCTCCTGCCAATGGTCTTCGGATTCGGAGAATCAAAGATGGGACCGCAACAAATGTACAGCGTCCCATAGTTCTTCGCCCATGAGCGGCACTGTATCTCAAGGTCATTCCAAGCCCCTGTATTCAAGTTGTGATTCTGCGGACAAATGTTTGTCATGCAGAATGACTCATCCATCGCCTTGTCCGTATTCTTATTGTCGCCAGCAGGACACATGTGACCACGGTCATAGCCCGACCCGTTATAGTCAAACGTCTCCACCCTTGTCCGTTCGTTCATCACCGGATCACCATGAAAATTGTTTGTGCGCTGCACCTTTCCATAAGCCCTTCCAGGTGTCAGGCTCCAGCACACATAGTTCGGACACATCTTGTTCACATCATACGAGATGATGAACTGCGACTTAAACAACAGGAACTCATCACGTCCCTTCAGTTCCGCCGGCTGCTCCAGATTCTCATAGGGCGTGATGGCAAGTTCTGCCGCCCGCTCCGTTTCTGTTTCATAATAACCGGCCTCAGCATCGGCAGCCTCCGCCTCCTGAGCAGCAAACGCCGCATTGCGTTCCGCGCTGCTCACCGTTGCCACCCCTCCATTCACCTCCGAGGGGAGACGGTCGCCCTTGCAAGCCCACAACTGGTTAATGCCCGCCACCATGCCTGTCAGCGCGAGGCAAGTCAACAAAATAGATATTGGTTTTCGGAATGTTTTCATCTGCTTTTCGTCAAGTTTTCGTTGCGGCAACCACCACAAAGCCCATTTCCTTTCATTTTTCTTGCAAATTTAAGAAGAAAAAAGGAGAAACCTTGCTTGTATAATAAAAAAAAGTATTACCTTTGCATCGCTTTTAACAAAAGGCACCGCCTTTTTGCTATTTGCCTTGCCGAATTGGCTCAGTTGGTAGAGCAACGCATTCGTAATGCGTGGGTCGGCGGTTCGAGTCCGCCATTCGGCTCCAACATGAGGGTGTGCTGTAGCGCACCCTCTTATTGTTTGAATGAAACAAGCGGCTTCAACACCTCAGGCACCATGCTCATCTACAACACCACTTTCCAAGTAAGCACCGACAACGCTCAGCATCTCGTTGTCTATCTCCACGAGAAATACATTCCCGAGGCACTGCATTCTGGCATCATGAGACATGCCCGCATGAGTCGCATCCTCTCCCACCGCGACCCCGACTCCGAATGTTTTTCCGTTCAGTTCGAAGTCGAAGACATGGCTCTGCTTCATAAGTGGTATTCGACAGACGGTGTGCGTCTTAACAATGAGATGTCAAAGTTATTCAAGAACGACGTCGTAAGTTTTCCTACGATGATGGAAGTCATAGAATAAGCCCATGAAACCGACCTCTTCAACCGAAAAAATCATCCTCGGTGTTGACCCCGGCACCAATGTGATGGGCTATGGCGTATTGCGTGTCATGGGCAACAAAGCCGAACTTTTGGCTATGGGTGTCATCGAACTCAAAAAATACGCCAGCCACTATCTCCGTCTGGGCAAAATCTTCGAGCGCATCACTTCCATCATTGATTCCTACCACCCCGACGAACTGGCAATCGAAGCCCCCTTCTTTGGCAAGAACGTACAATCCATGCTCAAACTTGGGCGTGCTCAGGGTGTAGCCATCACCGCTGCCATCATGCGCGACATACCCATCACCGAATACGAGCCCCGCAAAATCAAGATGGCAATTACAGGCAACGGTTCCGCCTCCAAAGAACAAGTGGCAGGCATGCTTCAACGCATGCTCCATATTGCCAAGGAAGACATGGACGTGCAACTCGATGCCACCGATGCCCTCGGTGCCGCCTACTGCCACTTCATCCAGATGGGCAAACCCGAGGTGGAACACAAATTCTCCTCATGGAAAGACTTTGTCAACAAAAACAGCGATAAAGTACATTCGTAGTTTTTCCACTTTTCATTTTCCACCAATTGACAAAGTAACCTTCATTTGTCATTTCTCGTTTAGTGAAACACTTTCCCGTAACTCGTTGAACCCCAATCACCGCCTTCCAGCACGAAATATTACGCGCTGGAAGAACGAAATATTTCGCGCTGACAGCGTGAAATGTCA